>JBNKDU010000137.1:0-33612 GCA_050288425.1 Desulfobacteraceae bacterium
CCTCTTCCTCGAGGACGGGGTGATCATGACCAGCAGGGGGCGCCTGAAACGGCACAACCGGACCTATAAGGCCCATCGTAACGACGCCAAGCCACGGACCTATCCCATCGTGGTCCTGATCAACGGCGGCAGCGCCAGTGCTTCGGAAATCGTGGCCGGCGCCCTGCAGGATCACAAGCGCGCCCTGATTATCGGTACCACCTCCTTCGGCAAAGGGTCGGTACAGTCCATCGAAAACCTTCGGGACGGCTATGCCCTCAAACTGACCATCGCCCGCTACTACACACCCAGCGGCCGGTCCATCCAGGCCAAGGGGGTGGACCCCGACATCGTCGTGGCCCACAAGATCCTGGAAGACGAGCCCATCGAGCCCAAGCGGATGTTGAAGGAGAGCGATCTGGCCAACCATCTGGATGCCGATCCGGGCGTGAAGCAGAAGGAGTCCGATGACGAGGAAGGCGATGACCAGATAGCGCCGAAGAAGCAGCCACAACCGTCACGCCTGAGTCCCCTGGATTCAGACCAGTTGCTGAAAGACAGCCAGGTGCGGCGCGCGCTGGATATCCTGGTGAGTTACGATATTTTCCAGACCCTGAAAAATGGCTAAACGGCGCCCCGGAAAATCGGGCGGGCGTTCCAGGCGCAAGAAGGCCAAACGACCGGATATGGCCCTGCAGGCGGTCAAGGCCGGGGTGGTCTTGTCCATTCTCCTGCTGCTGGTGGCGGGCACCGGGCTGTTGGCGCGCTACATGATCAAGACCACACCCACGCATGTTTCACCGGCGGTGCGCACGCCCATGCCGCCGCCGGACTTGCCCCGCCCGCCGAAGTACGAAGTCTACAGCCCCAAGGCCGTTTCCCCCACCCCCATCAAAAGATTGACCCAATTGCCCGGCGGACAGGTCCCCATGGTGGCCATCGTGGTGGACGATATCGGCTATGATCGCAAGGTGGCGCGGCAATTGCTCTCCCTGGATGCGCCGCTGACCTTTTCCATCCTGCCCCATGGGCCGTTCAGCCGTTCCCTGGCGGCCGAGGCCCGCTCCAAGGGGCATGAGATCATGCTGCACCTGCCCATGGAGCCGGCGGAATTTCCCGAAATCAATCCCGGCCCCGGTGCGCTGCTCTTCCAGATGACGCCCGATGAATTGATTCAGGCCTTGAACGCCGATCTCGATCTGATCCCCGGCCTCAGCGGAGTGAACAACCATATGGGTTCGGGCCTTTCCACATCGCCCGAGCGCATGCGCCAGATCTTTTCCATCCTCAAGAAGCGGAGTCTGTTCTACATCGACAGCCGCACCACGGCGGAAACCGTGGCCCGTTCATCGGCCAGGCTGCTGCAGCTGCGTTTTGCCGAGCGGGATATCTTCATCGATCATCTCGAGAAGGAAGCCTTCATCCTAAGTCAACTCAAGCAATTGATCCGGCGGGCCCGGCGTCAGGGGTACGCCGTGGGCATCGCCCATCCCCACGAGGTCACCTATCGCGTGTTGTCCGACTTTTTGCCCGAACTCAAGAAGGCCGTGGAACTGGTGCCGGCGTCCATGGTGGTGGAAGCCGACACGGAAGCCCATTTGAACGGTACCCGCGGCTCGGGCTAGCCCCGCCGCCGCGAAATTCCGTTCGGGCTTGCCTTGCGGCCGGCCAGGGCGACCCAGCCCTCCTCACTCCGCGTTTCCAGAATTTCGAACCCCCGGGAGACCAGCTTGTCGGCGACGGCGGCTCGGGACGCCGTGATGATGCCCGAGCAGATGAACACGCCGTCGGGGCGGAGGGTGCGGCCCACGTCGTCCAGCAGGTCGAGGATCACCTCGGCAAGGATGTTGGCCACCACCACGTCAAAGGTGTCGCTCACGTTCCGGGTCAGATCGCCGCAGTGAAGCGTGACCCGGTCCGGGTCGATGCGATTCTGGGCCAGGTTCCCGCCGGCCACCTCCACCGCCACGGGGTCTCGGTCGATACCGGCGAGTCTGCCCGCGCCCAGTTTATCTGCGGCAACGAGCAGAATTCCGGAACCGGTGCCCACATCCAGAACGGCATCATCGGGACGCAGATAACGCTCCAGCAACCGGATGCACAGCGTGGTGGTGGGATGGGTGCCGGTGCCGAAGGCCATGCCGGGATCGATTTCGATCACCAGGCGGCCCGGCGGTGGATCGTATCGGCACCAGGTGGGTTTGACGGCGAATCGCGGGGTGATGACCTGGGGCTGGAAAAAGGCCTTCCAGGCCTCGGCCCAGTCTTCTTCGTCGATGGATCGCCGGTCGATTCTGTACGTCAAACCGATCTCGGCGGCCAGTCGGAAGAGGGCCTGCTCCAGGTGCTGGCGGCGGTCCTCCATCCGATGGTCCGCCGGCAGGTAGCCGGTGACCGCCGGTTCGGCGGGAGGAGGAACGGCATCCGATCCCCATCCTTCCTCCGGTTCCAGAAGGGGATCGTCCACGACCACGCCTTTGGCGTCGAGATCATAGAAGGCCTGGGCGATCAGATCCACGGCCAGGGCGTCATCGAGGCTGGTGAAGGCGACTTTGAATTCGATCCATTTCATAGGGGCTCCCATATCCGAGAACCCGGACCGGTGCAATGTCTGTTTGCGGCAGTTCTTGCGTCGCAGGGCGAGGCGGGGGTAAAATCGGATCGGCGATTTGAACAATCATCGGAGATCGAAAATGCAACCATATATCGGAATGGTCACTTCGGACTGGAGCGAATGCCTCTCCCCCAGCGGGCCGTTCGACGTGATGATCTTCCACCATCCCCATCTGCGGGATCCAATGGAGCAGATCTTCCGGGCCTATACAGGCAATGACATGACCCTGGACCAAGCAATGCGGCGGATCGGGGCCCTGCTTCCCGCACCCATCGGCCCCGAGGAGATGGATGCCTATCTGGAGAGCGAGTACGCCGTCTACGCGGATGTCGCCGCGTTGCGGCAATGGTGCCGGGACAACCGTATTCTTTTCATGATCAATTCCACCGGCGCCATCGGCTATTTTCAGCGGGTCTTCGCCCGGGGACGGTTGGCGCCGCCGGAGGCACTGGCCGCCAATCCCATGATCCGTTTCGCTTCCGGTGCCCGGGATCCGGACATCATTCTGCCCGTCGTGACCACGGACGACAAACCCCTCCACTCGGCCGCCGTCGCCGAACGTTTCCATATCCCTCTTCGGCGCGTGGTGGTCATCGGCGACAGCGGCGGCGACGGCCCCCATTTCGCCTGGGGAGCTCGTCATGGCGCCACCCTGGTGGCCAGCCTGGCCAAATCCTCCCTGCTCGACTACTGCCGCCGCGGGAACATCGAGATTCATCACCACTGGAATCCCGGTCCGGCCGGGTCCGCCGGCAACCCGGCTCGAGAGCGCGTTTCCAGGGACCTGGATGGCCTGATCCGTGCGATCCGACAGGCATTGGAACCTGGAGCGGGGTAGAAGCGATGACCAGAATCGGTTTGTTTGAACGAGCTTCTAATCACTGAAGCGAAAGTCCTTCAGTTCCGACACTTCGAACCCCCGGCGGTCATAGTCGTCCTTTTCTTTATCCAATCCCTTGATGGCAAGCGCCAGGCTCTTGTAGGCACCCCGGGCGGTGACGGTGAATTCCTCCGGGGAGATGCGCATCTGATTGTAAAATTGGTCCCGGAACTGGGATTCCATTTTGTCGGTGAGCTCCATGTCCGCCACGTATTGGGTGTCGCTGTAGGAGACATTCCGGATTTTCACCATGAATATCGGGGTGTGGACGAATTTTTGAAGCTTGTAGGAATAGCCGACCACGAAGCAATAGCCCTTGGCTTTGGCCCAGCTGGGGGGAGCGAACAACAGCAGGCTGAAGTTGATGATCAGGAAAGTTTTCAACCACGTTGACTTCATTTTCGGGCTCCTTTCTTTTCCTTCTGCCATAGGATGTGTGCACATACCACCTTGTATGATATTTGCGCAGGACTAATAAAATCAAGGATTTTGACGGCCGGCAACAGGGCGAATGCATTTGGCAAGGCAAAAGGCGAAGCGGGAAGGCGGTTACGAGCCTTCCCGTGGCCCGGAACCGAATTTTTCCCTCGGGGGGTTGAAATAGCCGTGGCGCAGATGGGGAAAGGATCCGGCGACGTCGTGAAACAGCCTGGCCATGCCCATGGGTTCCCCGTGCTCCACTGTCGCGTTCATGGTTTGAACATAACGTCGGGGGTCGAAGTTGAGGTTGCGCCATTGGATCATCCGGATGGGATGCGCGCGGACGAAGTCCGCCAGTGCGCCGGCCTCCTCGGGGGTATCGGTGAATCCGGGGCAATTGAGATAGTTGACGGCGACGTGGGCCCCGCGATCCAGGGCCAGGTCGATGCCGGCCACGACGTCCCTGAAATCGTACCCCCGGGGACGGAAATAACGCTGGTAGCACTCTGGCCGTACGCTGTTCATACTGATCCGCAGGCTGTCCAGGCCGGCGTCGAGGAGCCGGCCGATCTTCTTCGGCAGGCTGCCGTTGGTGTTCATGTGGATGGTTCCCCGGGAAGTGGCTTTGCGGATGATGGCGATGGCCGCTACGATGGTATCGGCCGCGGTCAGCGGGTCGCCTTCGCATCCCTGCCCGAAACTGACCACGGCGCGGGAGACGCGCCGGATGTGGGCCAGGGCCACTTCGGCGATTTCCTCGGCGCTGGGGGTGAAAGCGATCCGCTCCTGGCTGCAGGGCAGGCCGCCGTCGGCCTGCAGGGAAATGCAGCCCAGGCAGCGGGCGTTGCAGTGCGTGGCGGTGGGCAGGGGCGCTTCGTAGCGGCCCAGGAAGAAATTTTTGCCCGCCGGGCATCCATAGGTCAGGGCGCAGTTTTCCAGATGGGCCCGCAACCGGTTTCCCGGCAGTCGCGAGCGCATGCGCTCGATGCCGGCCCGGACCTTGGCCGGGGGCATGCGGCGCAGATCCTGGCGCGGTTCGTTGTCCACGCAAATGACGGCCGAGCGAAAACCGTCTTCCCGCCATCCGGCGGCGCCATAGGAGAACAGGGGCAGAACGTCGGCGCCGACGGTCTCTTCGTAGGCGCAGGTGTGGGTGAGCAGGTACCCCGGGGAGTTGAAGGCCGCCACCGGGTAGACGGGCTCGCCGGGCGCATAGGGGTTTTCCGCCAGCGCCACCACCCGGTCCGCTTCCAGGTCGTACACCAGGGGCATCCGGTTGGGCAGCCGCATCAATTCGCTGCCATGGGGGAGGGGCCGCGTGTTTTCCGAGGTCAGGATGTCGGTGACGGGGCCGTCGCCGCCCAGTGCGGCGAAGCCTTCCAGGTCGAAGATTTCACCGTCGCGGTTGGCCACCACGGCGGTGACGATGTCAGTTTCCCGGGTCATGGATCGAATGCCCTTCCGTTTGCGAGCCGCCTTGGGCCACGGGGTTGACTCCCCAGCGGTAGAGTGGGGCCAGTCGTGCGGGATTCATCCCCGCCAGGCATCCGGCGGCGATGAGATAGTTGACCAGGGTGGCGCGCCAGATGCCGATGGCGCGCCAGCGCCGTCCGGAGGTGACCGCCTCGCCGGGCGCCAGGACGATGCGGCCCGCTTTGGCCAGTCGACGCACGAGAAACAGGTCTTCGGCGATGGGCACATCGTCGAATCCGCCCGCCCGTTCGAAGGTGGACCGGGTCATGAAGAGGCCCTGGTCACCATAGGGCAATTGGAAACGGCGGGCCCGCAGGTGCGCCGCCCGCTCCACCCAGCGCATCTGCCAATGCTCATAGTCGGTCTTGAACTGAAAGGCGCCGGCGATGACGTCCGGCGGCAGCAGGGTCTCGAAAATCTGGCGGCCGAAGTCGGCCGGCAGCCGGGTATCGGCATGCAGGAACAGCAATACCCGGCCGCGGGCCGCCGAGGCGCCCTGGTTTTGTTGCCGCGCTCGTCCGCGGCCGGCGGCGATCACCCGGACGCCGGCCGTCCGTGCGGATTCAATGGTGGCGTCTCTGCTGCCGCCGTCGGCCACGATGATCTCGCTCTCGTTGTCGCGCACCCGCGCGATGGTGGCCCGGATGGTGTCGGCCTCGTTGAGGGTGGGGATGATGATGGACAGGTAGGGGCGCGGCCATTCCGATTCCGGCAGCCAATGGCGCAGGTCGGCTTCGGTATCGATGTCGTCGAGTTCGGCCATTGGGGCCACGGACAGCCCCAGGCTCCGGATGGCGTCCAGGGTCTGCTCCCGGACCCGTTGCGTGCCCCACGCGATGCCGTCGAAAATATCCACCGGCCGGCGCAGCCCCACCAGCCAGTAGCCTCCGTCCCGGCTGGGACCCAGGACCACGTCGTAACGGTCCAGGGCCTGGAAGGCCGTTTTGAGATGATGGGCGCGCATCCGGGGGATGTCGGTGCCCACCAGTACCGCCGGGCCGTCGTTGAGGGCCAAGGCGTCGTACAGGGCCTGCCGCATGCGGGTCCCCAGGTCGCCGCCCTGTTGCGGCCTGCAGTCGATGGCCCGGTCCGCCAGCCATTGCCGGACCCGGGTCGCGCTCCCGCCGGCGAATTGAAAGGTGACCGGAGGCAATCCGGGTTGTTGCAGGGTGTCCAGACTCTGCAGGGTGAGGCGCCGCTGGAGCTCGGCCGCCCCCAGATGGCCCAGGACCGGCATGAGGCGGGTCTTGGTCCTGCCGGGTACCGGATAGCGGCCGAACAGGATCAAGCGCCCCTTCCCGGGGATGAAGGCTGGGCTCATGGCGGCGGTCTCCGGGCCTGTCTCCGCTGCCGGGGACGGGCGGTCAGCCGGCCTGATTCTGGGTGGTTGCAGTCTTCCATGGCCAGTGTTCCGATGGAATGCGGGACGCCCCTCGCCTCGGGGCCCGTACGCGTCGGAGGCCATGTTTACCACGATTGATCCGGAAAGTACATTTGGCCGCGGCAACCTGTTCAGGCCATGCGCGGTCGCCCTGCCCCGATAATCCACTTGACGCGGTGGGTGGGATTCATTATGACCCTGGATATTCATCCCAAGCGCAGGCCGGGGAGATCGCCTGCTGGATCTGAGTTATGCACTAGGCTGAATGGTGGCCACCCAGGCTCATACCGGGGTGGCTTTTCTATTTTCCGCCGGAGGACCGCAGGATGCCCAAATTGGTGGTGATCGACAACTACGACTCCTTTACCTACAACCTGGTGCAGATGTTCCGCCAGTATCCTTTGGATGTCGAGGTGTTCCGCAGCGACGAGATCGGCCTGCAGAAGGTCGAAGGGCTGGCTCCCGACTACCTGTTGATCAGTCCGGGGCCCAAGGATCCCATGAACGCGGGTATTTCCATGTCCCTGATCGAGAACTGGTATCGCCGGGTGCCCATCCTGGGAGTGTGCCTGGGCATGCAGTGCCTCAACGAAGTCTTCAACGGCCGGACCGTGGCGTCGCCCCGCCCCCTGCATGGAAGGACCAGCGACGTGTTTCACGACGGGGAGGGATTGTTTGCCGGCCTGCCGTCGCCGTTCCCGGCGGCACGCTATCACTCCCTGGCGGTGCGGCCCGATGCGGCGGCGCTGGAAGAGGCGCTGACCATCACCGCCCGCACGGCCGACCGGATCATCATGGGGCTCTCCCATCGCCGCTATCCCCTGCACGGCATCCAGTTTCACCCCGAAAGCTTCCTCACCCGGCACGGGTACCGGATGGTGGAAAATTTTCTCGACCTGGGTCCCATGGAGAACGCCCATGCGCAAAGACGCCCTGGAAAAGCTGCTTGATGGTGCCGGAGGACTGACCGGCGTACTCACCGAACCGCTGGAACTCGAGACGTCCTTCCTCGACCTGGCCGCGCGGTTCAGCCCGACGCCCGGAACCGTGGTGCTGCTCAGCGGCGGAGATCTCGATTGCGCCCGCCATCACCTCATGGGGGTCTTGCCCTGGCTGACCCTGGAAGGACGCAGCGGTTCGACGCGGCTGACCGTGGAGGAGCAGGTCCTGGATGTGGAGATTCCGCCGTTCGAGGCCCTGCGGCGACTGACCCGGCGGTTCCGGCTTCCGGCGGAACCATGGCCGGCCCCCGTGGCCGCCGGCCTGATGGGCTACCTGGCCTATGATCTCAAGGATGACCTGGAACGGCTGCCCCGGACCAGTGTGGACCTTTGGCAATTGCCCCACATGCTGCTCTTTGCGCCGTCGGTCCTGGTGATTCACCACCGGGAAGAAGGGACGACCCGGCTGGCGGCGCCCATCCGGTCCGTCCATGGCCGGGAGGGGGCCGAGGCGGCGGTACGGCGATTCAGGGATATCGCCGCCGCGCCGCCGCCGGCCATGGAACGGTTCGCGGCCGATGCCCAGGGACTCCGCTCCAATTTCACGCCGGAAGCCTACCAGGCGGCGGTGGGCCGGGTCATCGACTACATCGCCGCCGGCGATGTATACCAGGTCAACCTTTCCCAACGATTCCAGGTCCCCTGCCGGGGGGATGCCTTCGAACTTTTCGGCCGCCTGTTTGCGCAGAATCCGGCGCCCTTCTTCGCCTATGTTCAGGCGGGCGACCATCAGGTGGTTTCCACCTCGCCGGAGCGCTTTCTCCAGTGCCGGGGGGTGTCCGTGGAGGCCCGGCCCATCAAGGGCACGCGGCCCCGGGGCAAGACCGCCGGGCAAGACCGGCGCCTGCGCGAGGAGCTGGCCGCCAGCCCCAAGGACGATGCCGAGCTTTCCATGATCGTGGACCTGATGCGCAACGACATCGGCCGGGTATGTGCGCCCGGGTCGGTGGAGGTGGCCGAGCACAAGCGCCTGGAGGCGTATGAGAACGTGTACCACCTGGTGTCCGTCGTCCGGGGTAGGCTGGACCAGGGCAGGGATGCCGTGGACCTGCTGGAGGCCACCTTCCCCGGGGGCTCCATCACCGGCTGCCCCAAGGTGCGCACCATGGAGATCATCGATGAACTGGAGAGCGCGCGGCGACATGTTTATTGCGGCAGCCTGGGGTACATCGGCTTCGACGACAACCTGGATCTTTCCATCGCCATCCGCACGGCCACCATCCTGAACGGCAGGATGAGCTTTTCGGTGGGCGGCGGCATCGTGTACGATTCCGACCCTGTATCCGAATACGAGGAGACCCTGCACAAGGGTCGCACCCTGCTGTCGGCTTGTGAAGCCGAGGCGCCCTTGGTCCGGCAGGCCATGGTATGGTACAACGGACGGATCGTCCCCACCGATGCGGCCGCGGTTCCGGTCACAGACGAGGGCCTACTCTACGGAAATGGTTTTTTCGAAACCCTGCGGGCCGACCGGGGCCGGGTGCCCCTGCTCCAAGGCCACCTGGAACGGTTCCGGCGGACCTGGCGGGACCTGATGCCGTCGCCGCCGCCCGATCTCACCTGGGGCACCGTTATCGACCAGGTGCTCCGGGCCAATGGATTGGAAGGCCGCTGTGCCGCGGTGAAGATCCTGGCCACCCGCGGCAGCCGCACCGCCGCCCCCTGGGATCACACGCTGCTGGTGTCGGCGCGGCCCTACACCCACCGCCTGCAATCGATCGGTGCCGGCGGCCTTCATCTGGGAACCTATCCCCACCCGCGCCAATCCCCGCTGGCCGTCCATAAGACCCTCAACTACCTCTACTACCTGCGGGCCGGCCAATGGGCCCGGCGACACGCTTTCCACGAGGCCCTGATTCTGAATCCGGACGAATCCCTCTCCGAGACCAACACCGCAAACCTGTTGTTGATCGCCGGCCGGCAGGTCCTGCGTCCCGATTCGCCGGCCGTGCTGGAAGGGGTCATGGCCCGGGCGGCCTGCCGGCAACTCGCCGTGTGGGGGTACGAGATCGTCCGGCGCCCCCTGTTTGCCGAGGCGCTGTTCGATGGCCGGCAGGTGCTGGCCGCCAATGCATTGATGGGCATCGTGCCCGTGGCGGCCGTGGACGGCCGGCCCGTGAAAGCCGACGACCGTCTCTGGTTGCGGCTCAACGACGAATTGATACCCGGGTGGCAGGGGTAGGGCTCGGCTGCCCATGGATCGGATCCGGAGATCCCGAAGGATCACCGTCCGGCGGACCTTCATTGGAAGGAGGTTGCATGCGCCGTCCATCTCCCGAAATCATGGCCTGGCTCGAAGTTTTCAACCAACGCGTGGCGGATCTGGCGGCCTCCGGTTTCAAGCCCATGCCTGCCGATGTCCGGGAGGGGCTGGCCCAACTGACCCGCCAGCACGTGACCCGATGGCCGGACATTCCCTGGGTTCGGGACGATACGGTGGAAGGCGACTCCCATGGGATTCCCGTGCGGATCTTTCATCCGGAACCCGGGACGGCCCTGCCCGTTCTCGTTTACCTGCACGGCGGCGGGCACATGGCCGGCAGCGTCACCGTCTACGATCCCATCTGCCGCAAGATTGCCCTGGGCACCCGTCATCTGGTGGTTTCCGTGGAGTATCGCCTGGCCCCGGAATTTCCCTATCCGGCCGCAGTGGAAGATGCCTGGCAGGTGACGCGCAACGTCTGGACCACCCTGGAGGCGCACCGGCTGGACTTCCGGCACCGTCTGGCGATTTGCGGCGACAGCGGCGGCGGTGCCCTATGTGCCACCCTGGCCCACAGGGCACAGGAGGATCCGACGGTCCGGATCCGGCGTCAGGTACTGATTTATCCCAGCCTGGATTATACCCTCTCATCGCCATCGGTCATCACCAACGGCAAGGGGTATTTTCTGGAGCGGGAGAAGATCGGGTGGTATTTCGACAACTATTTTCGGCCTGGAGAAGACCGCAAGGCGGCTTCACCGCTTTTCATGCCCATTTCCCGTGGGATACCGTCCACGCTGGTGGTCACGGCCGGGTTTTGTCCCCTGCGTGACGAAGCCGTCGCCTATGTGGCCGCATTGCGCACCGCCGGGGTGGATGCGCAACGGCTCCATTTCAATGATATGATTCACGCGTTTTTGAATCTGGAGGATATTGCCGAGACCGCCTGCCGGGCGACCTATGACCGCATGGATGCCTTTCTCAACGCCTGATGCGGCTGTTTCCCGGTTCGGTTACGGGGATGGAGGGAACCCTAATTGGTGGTGGCGTGGCGGACCAGGTGGCCCAATTCCGGAAAAATCAATTCGCGGCAAGCCAGCTTGCAGGCTTTGAGACTGCCGGGAATGCAAAAGAGGACGCAATTGCCGATGACACCGGCCGTGGCTCTCGAGAGCAGGGCGGCGGAATCGATCTCTTCGAAGCTGAGCTGGGTGAACAGGATGCCGAAAGCGGTCAGCTCCTTGACGAACAGGGGCCTGACCGCCTCGATGGTCACGTCTTTGGGGCTGATGCCCGTGCCGCCGGTGATGATGACGGCATGGGGTTCGGACGTATCGAGGATCTGGCCAAGCGCCTGGCGAATGGCCGAGGCGTCGTCCGTCACCACCTGGTGATCCACCACCCGGTGCTTCTCCCGGCGCGTCTGTTTGGCGATCCAGTGGCCGCTCTCGTCGTTTTCCAGGGTCCTCGTGGTGGATACGCTCAATACGGCGACCCGCAAATCCGTGGGGGCCCCGGCGCGATGTTCCTTGTGTCCCATGGTCATTCCCCGTGAGGTTCGGTGGTTCCTTTGCGGCCACGCGATTCCGGCAGCATCAACAAGACCTGGTCGTTGCCGTCGCATTCGTCGAGCATCACATTGACCACTTCGGTCCGTTGGGTGCGTATGCAATGGCCGGTGTAATCGCTCTGAATGGGCAGTTCGCGGTGGCCCCGGTCCACCAGGACGGCCAACTCGATGCGGGCCGGGCGGCCGAAATCGATGACGGCATCCATGGCGGCCCGGATGGTCCTGCCGGTGAAGAGCACATCGTCCACCAGGACGATTTGGCGGTTGTCCACCGAGAAGGCGATTTCCGTGGTTTTGACCACCGGTTGGGCGTTCAACTGCGTCCAGTCGTCGCGGTAGAGGGTGATGTCGATCTCCCCGACGGGAAGCACGACGCCGTCGAATTTCTGGATATGCTGTTGCAGGCGGTGGGCCAGGTAGACACCGCGGGTATGGATACCCACAAGGGCCGATTGCTCAGTGTCTTTGTGGTTCTCCAGGATTTCGCACGCCATGCGTTTGAGAATGCGATCGATCCCCACCCGGTCCAGAATCTGTTCGCTCTTAGCCATGTCTTCCGCCTGCGGGCTGATGGTTTGGATTTTTGCCAATGCGGCCGTTCGGTTTCGATAGATGGGTTATATCAGCCCGTTGGCGAATGGCAAGCAATTATCGGCATGCCCTCCTCTTTCGGGCGGGACCGCGGCAAATCCGCACGATATCCCGGACAAGCGGGTCTCTGGCCCGACCCGGGCGCATCCCCGGATTGGCTTTGCGCCGATTGACACCCATGTGCCGGATGCGTATTTTGCAAGTGTTTCAAATTAGAGAGACACTTGTGTCTTTTTGATGGAACCAACGGGCAATATATCCGAATCCGGGAGGTAGCCACTATGTCCCGCCAAATAGAGCGTGATTACTTTGGAAGCGGCATGTCCGCTTTTATCAAACATAAATACAAAGATTCCATTCTTCTTTTTTCCAAGGCCATCGAGCAAGACGATCATCGCTGCAGCTACTGGATCAGCCGCGGCGCAGCCTACCTGCAAACCGACCATATCGAGGAAGCCATCGATGACTTCACCCACGCCATTACGGTTCGCCCCAACCATCCCCGGGCGTTTCACATGCGTGCCCTGGCATTCGACCGGCAGGGCAACGCCGATCGGGCATTGAGCGATCTGGGCACCGCCCTGAAGCTCAATCCGGAGTACGGTGCCGCGTACAAGAGCAGGGCCATGGTGCTCAACAAGATCGGACGCAACGAGGAGGCCCTGCAGGACACCGAAATGGCGACCCGGCTGACCGAACTGCGGCTGGGGCAATTCGCCCAGGAAAACAATGTGTGGCATTCGCATCACCTGCGTCTCGAAGCCGAAGGGTACGCCAGCGAATTTCATCGTTAGAGGATCCGTTTTTCATGACGAGGCCTGCCGGTATGGTGGCAGGCCTTTTTCATTGGGCATGGGTGCTCCGGCGACTTGATTTTGCCGGCGGCATTGCCTATGCTGGCGTCCGACCGAAATTCCCAAGGGAGTCGCCATGGCAAAATTGACCCACATCGATGACCAGGGACGGGTGCGGATGGTGGATGTCACCGCAAAGGCGGTGACCGACCGCAAGGCCCTGGCGCAGGCCAGGGTAAAAATGGCCCCCGAGACGCTGGCCCTGATTCTGGACCGCAAGGTTAAAAAGGGCAATGTGTTGGAGACCGCGCGGATTGCCGGCGTAATGGCGGCGAAACGGACCGCCGACCTGATCCCCATGTGTCATCCGTTGAGCCTGACCCACGTACAGATCGATTTTTTCCCGGACCAAGCCACCCACTCCATCCGCATCGAGGCCCGGGCCCGGGTGATGGACCAGACCGGGGTCGAGATGGAGGCCCTCACCGCGGCCTCGGTGGCCGCCCTGACCATCTACGACATGTGCAAGGCCTACGACCGCGGAATGGCCGTCCTCGACATCTTCCTGCTGGAGAAGAGCGGCGGCAAGAGCGGAACCTGGGTAAGGCAGGAGCCGCCATGAAACCGCTGCCGGCGCTGGTCGGCAGAATTGCACTCTGGGGAGCCGTATTCGCCGGCCTGCTGGCCTGCGTGCCCAAGCCGCCGCAGGTGCCGCCGCCGCTGCCACGGGCGGCGCTGGAGCGGCTGTCCCGGGAGGCTTATCCACGCTTCGTGGATGATGGCGATTCCGGGCCGCTGACCGACAGCATCCAGGCCAGCCTGGCGTATCTCGAGCGGCTTCCCTCCGGGCGGCGGGTTCGATTCGGAAACGATGTCTACACCGTTGCCCACCTGGTCCGAACGCTGGAGGCGTTCTCGGCATTGATGGCCCAGCGGCCCTCGTCCGACCGGCTCAATGACGTCATCCGGCAACGGTTCCGTGTCTACCGGTCCGTCGGCCGCGATGCAGACGGCCGTGTCCTGTTCACCGGCTATTACGAACCCCTGCTCCAGGGGAGGTTGACCCCCGATGCGCGGTTTACCGTTCCCATCCATTCCATTCCGCACGATCTGGTGGAGATCGATCTGACGCCTTTTGCCGTCGATCTTGCCGGACGCACCATCGTGGGCCGGTATACGCCGGGGCGGGTGGTTCCGTACCCCACCCGGGGAGAGATCCGCCGCAACGCCGGCTTCGACGCCCTCGCTCCGCCGGTGGGATGGCTGCAGGACGAGACCGACCTGTTCATCCTGCAGATTCAGGGTTCCGGCCGGTTGCAGTTGCCGGACGGCACCCAGCGCCACATCCTCTATGCCGGCTCCAATGGGAGGCCCTACCGCAGCGTCGGCCGCCTGCTCATCGACGAGGGGTACATCCCCTCCGAAAAAATGTCCATGGAGGCCATTCGATCCTTTCTGCAGGAAAACCAGGACATCGCCGCCGACATCATGGATCACAACCCCCGCTATATCTTTTTTCGTCCGGCCGAATCCGGCCCCCTGGGCGCCCTGGGCGAAGTCCTGACCCCCATGCGCTCGGTGGCGGTGGATCGTACCATCTTTCCATCCGCGGCCCTGGCGTACATCGTCACCCCGTTGCCCCGGGTGGGATCTTCGGGGGGGATCGAAACATGGGTTGTCCACAGCGGGTTCGTGCTCGCCCAGGATGCCGGCGGGGCGATCAAGGGGCCGGATCGCGTGGATCTGTTCACTGGAAGCGGGCGCCAGGCCGAGGTGACGGCCAGCCGCCTGAAGCACACCGGGGCGCTGTACTTTCTGGTGCTCGATCCCGATGCCGTCCTGTAGATGATATAACAATCTGTAATCAATAAGTATTTATTTGTTTTGCCCGCCAGGGTTCCGCTTGACAGGGTCGCAGAAAAGCCGTACAAATAAAGCCTTTACGGAGCGTTCCCATATTTAGGAGCACTATATGTTTGGAATCGGTATGCCGGAGCTGTTGCTGCTGTTGGCTGTGGCCCTCATTATCTTCGGTCCCAAGAAACTTCCCGAATTGGCCAAATCCCTCGGGCGCGCCCTGGGGGAGTTCAAACGGGCCACCAGCGACCTCAAAGAGACCATCGACGCGGAAAGCGGCATCGGAGAGGTGCGCAAAAATTTCCGGGACGTGGCCACGCAAATCAATGAACCGGCCAAGGCGGCAGACGCCGCCGATCCGTCCCACCAGAAGAATTCTCCGCCGTCTGCCGGCGATGCACCCGCGTCCGATGCCGGGGATGAACCCATGGCACAGGTGAAAAAAGCCTTCGACAAATTCGATGCCGGTGAAGGCGGACCCGAGGAATTCTCACGAACCGGCGATTCCAGTCCCTCCGAAGTGACGACCCGCAATTCGCAGGATGACTCCCATAAATGACTGAAGAGGAAGAAAAACAGCCTTTTACGGCCCACCTGGAAGAGCTGCGCAATCGGCTGATTACCTGCATTGTCGCGGTGAGTATCGGTTTCGTGGCTTCTTACGCGTTCAAGGAGAAGCTGTTCTATATCCTGGTAGCGCCCCTGCAGAAGGCCATGAAAAGCGGCGATACGCTGATTTACACCCATCTGCCGGAAGCTTTTTTTACCTTCCTCAAAACCGCCCTGATTTCAGGGGTCATGCTGGCATCTCCGATCATTTTGTATCAATTCTGGATGTTTATCGCACCCGGATTGTACGACCGCGAAAAGCGCCTGCTGGTGCCGGTCCTCTTCCTGTCGACTTTCTTTTTCTTGGGCGGAGCCATGTTCGGCTATTTTATCGTGTTTCCCTGGGGGTTTAAGTTCTTTTTGAGCTTTGCCACCGAGACCATCCGGCCCATGCCCTCCATGCGCGAGTACCTCAGTTTCGCCTCCAAGATGCTGCTGGCTTTCGGCCTGGTCTTCGAGCTGCCCCTGGTAATCACCTTCCTCGCCCGGCTGGGCATCGTCAGTGTCGACTTCCTGAAAAAATACCGTAAGTATGCGATTTTGCTTTTCTTTATCGGCGCGGCAATCCTGACGCCCCCCGATGTGGTCACCCAGATCATGATGGCCCTGCCGTTGATGGTGTTGTACGAGATCAGCATCGTCGGCGCACGGATATTCGGTCGCAAGGACAAGTCCGAAGATGCGGCCGAAGAAGACGATGAGACCCCGGATCCGGAGACACCCGAGGCATGATTCCCGTTGACACCCGAAATTCGAATTGGTAGATTGCCGCTTCAAATTGAGAAGATAAGTTCGGTTTTGGAAATATACTCAAAGGAGGATTGGTTTTGATGAAGAGACGCACGTTGGGAATCGCATTGGTGGTAGCTATTGCCGCCAGCCTGTTTCTGGTCGCCGGGCTATACGCCGGAACCAAGGCGGCCGATGAGTTCCAGATGAATTCGCCCTACAAACACAAGAAGAGCCTGATGACCTTCACCCACAAGAAGCACATCGAAGAATACAAAATCAATTGCGGCGAGTGCCATCACGACAAGGATGGCAAACCGCTGAACGATTTGAAGGAAGGCGACGAAGTGCAGAAATGCTTCGAATGCCATAACAAACCGGGCGAATTGAAAGGCAAGAAAGCCAAGGGGCTTTCCGATGAAGAAAAACGCCAGTATCATGCCAATGCGGTCCATGAAAACTGCACGGGTTGTCACCGCAAGGTCAACAAAGAGAAGGATGTCAAGGCGCCCACCAAATGCAAGGAATGCCATCCTAGCGAGAAGTAATTCGCCGATTAAAATGTTACGAAACAAAAAGGCCGGTCGCCGTCAGGCGACCGGCCTTTTTTGTGCGTCTACCCTAACGTTGCAAAAGTCGGAGGGCTTCAGAGCCAAGGCGCCGGGGGTGAAGCCGTAGTAAGCTACTGCAAACCCCCGACAACGCCGGATCTGGAGTCCTCCGGCTTTCCCGAAGGGGAAAAAAGATGGCATATAATAGACCCGATCCTACAGTGAACCGGTGGTCGATTTCTTGCAATTGCACCGGATATGACTTCGGTTCAAGGTTCATAAAGGCTCTTTGTCCTTTTGCCATCTTTTTTATGCAACGATAGGGTCTATAATTTTCCTGAGCGTATGATGGAAAACACCAGCCAGAGTCCCAGCAGGGTGGCGACGGTATAGCCGGTCAGGCCGAGCAGTTCCGTGACCGAGATGGTCTGCATACCGAATCGATTTACTTCGATAACCAGGAACTGTTTGGTGGAGTCGAGAATCAGGGATGCGGCGATGAGGGAAGCCGAGATCACCAGGCCCAGGGTCAGCCGGTTGATGCCGTGTTCGAACTTGCGGGAAGGGTCTTCGAGGCCGCCGTGCTCCAATTCCAGCCGATGCGGCCCCTGGGCCATGCGCTTGAAGATGTCGTGCCCCAGCTTGGGCATCATCCGCAGGTAGCCGCCGGTGGCTTTGACGTCACGGCCGATATTCTTCATCACCTTCTGGGCTTCGTAGCCCTGTTCCAACAGTTTTTTGGCATATGGTCTGGTGACTTCCAGGAGACTGGCGTCGGAGCCGAGAATTTTTCCCAGCGATTCGGTCTGGATGAAGGTCTTGAGGATCAGCAGTAAATTGCGCGGCAGCTGGATTCTGTATTTGAATACCAGCCGCATCACCTGGTCGTAGACTTCCTTGGCGGAGATGGTCTTCAGGGAGCGGCCGTAAAAAGGTTCACTCAAGTCCTTGAGGTCCATCCGGAAGCTTTTCAGGTTGATGGCATCTTCATGAATCAGGCCTGCCGCCTCGAATGCATCCATGACCATGTCGTAATCGTGTTCGGCATACCCCAGAAAGAGATGGGCGATCTGCAGCATGGTCTCTTCATCCAGGTAGCCGACGATGCCGAAATCCACCAGGCTCACGCGGCCGTCATACATTACGATGGTGTTGCCGGGATGCGGGTCGGCGTGGAAGATACCGGCGGCCATCAACTGACGGGAAAAAGAGCGCAGCCCGATCATGGCGATTTCCCCGGGGTCGATCCCGTGACGCCGGATCTCGTCCACGTTGTCCATTTTGATGCCTTCGATGTGCTCCATCACCAGCACGGACTTGGAGGTATACTGCCAGTGGACTGCGGGGATGTAAATTTCCTCGATGTCTTCGAAGCTCTTGGCGAAGCGTTCGATATGGCCGGCTTCGGTGAGCATGTCCAACTCACGGAAGATGGTGCGCTCGAATTCTCTGACCAGGTTGACGATCCCCAGCATCTGTCCGAGATCGAAGCGGTTTTCCAGCTTTTCGGCAAAATAGAACATCAGCTGAATATCGTTGCGGATCCGCTTTTCGATACCCGGTCGCACCACCTTCACGGCCACCTTTTCGCCGCTGTGCAGATAGGCGGTGTGCACCTGGGCCACGGAGGCGGCGGCCATGGCCTCGGGTTGGAAGCTCTTGAACAGCCGGCCCAAGGGCTGGCGCAATTCGCTTTCGATCAGGGTGCGGATCCGCTCGAAGGGGACCGGCGCTACCTGATCCTGCAGTTTGCGGAATTCTTCTATATAGTCAGGGGGGAATACATCCGCGCGGGTGCTCATCAACTGTCCCAGTTTGATGAAGCTGGGTCCCAATTCTTCCAGGGCTCGTCGAATGCGGGTCGGATCGGGCAGACCTGTGCGGGTCTTGCCGCCGGACCGGCCCCCCAGGCGGTCGACGATTTCGCCGAGGCCGTGTCGGATCAGGATACGGGAGATAGCGCCGAAATGGCGGAGTCCGCGGATGCGACGACTTCTGAACGGAAATAGCATTTAGGTCCCTCTTGCCCCGGGGTGTGCGCATACCGGAAGGGGTCGGGTCTATTCGGCGGTTTCATTCGTTTTTTTTACGGGATTCCATTTGGCGGCGACTTCATCCAGTTTGTTCTGTTCGGCCACGTAGCTCTCCACAAGACCGCACGCGACGCAGATGTAATTGTCCAACGCGGCCATGGAGGTGAGGGTGATGGGAATGGAGTTGCTGCCGAATGGACCGCCCTTGAGAGGCAGATTTTCGGCGGTGAAAATGTCGGTGGAACCACATTTGGGACATGTGCCGGTTTTCATGCTCGCTCCTTGTCGATTCATTGAGGGTTCTGTGTGGGTATTGAATTTATGGACCAAAGTGCAGGCGGTGTCAACGGGCGTCCGGTAAGCTCACGTTCCCTCGAAATCCAACGTCTTAAAGCTCCGCCGCCAGCCGGGTCCCCTGATCGATGGCCTGCTTGGCATCCAGTTCGGCGGCCTTGTGGGCACCGCCGATCACATGCACGGGGATGCCGGCTTCCGCCAGGCGGTCGGCCAGGTCGCGCCGGGACTTCTGACCGGCGCAGACAATGACGTTGTCCACGGCCAGCACCATTTTCTTGTCCTGCCGGGTGATGTGCAGCCCCTGATCATCAATCCGGTCATACATTACGGCATTGAGCATGGTGATCTGCCTGCGCCGCAATTGGGTGCGATGGATCCAGCCGGTGGTCTTGCTCAGACCGGCACCCATCTTGGTGCCTTTGCGTTGCAGGAGAAAGATTTTTCGGGCAGACCGGGGCGTCCGGGGGCCGTCGGGGTCCAACCCGCCGGTATGGTGGTGCAGCGGATCGATGCCCCAGCAGCGATAAAAGGACTCCCGGTCGGTGGCATCTTCGCCCGGGCCATGGGCGAGAAAAATGGCCGTGTCGAACCCGATGCCGCCGGCGCCGATGATGGCCACCCGGCGGCCCACGGGCGCATTGTGCAGCAGCACGTCCGTGTAGGTCAGCACGCAGGGGTGGTCGATGCCCTCGATATCCGGGCGGCGCGGCGTTATGCCCGTGGCCACGACCACTGCATCGTATCCGCCGCCACAGAGGGTCTCGGCCGTGGCCACGGTGTTCAACCGCAGCCGGACGCCCTGATGGTCGGCCTCGTTGCGAAAATAACGCAGGGTCTCGTTGAATTCTTCCTTGCCCGGTATTTTCAATGCCATCCGGAATTGGCCGCCGATATGGTCGGCCGCCTCGTACAGGACCACATCATGACCGCGTCGGGCCGCCGTGATGGCGCAGGCCAGTCCGGCGGGACCGGCCCCGACGACGGCCAGCTTCCTGGGCTGTTCCGCCGGTGGATAGTTCAGTTCGGTCTCGTGGCCGGCACGTGGATTGACCAGGCAGGAGGCGGTCCGTCCCTCGAAAATATGGTCCAGGCACGCCTGGTTGCAGGCGATGCACGTATTGATCTGATGGGTGCGCCCGGTAAACGCCTTCATCACGAACTCGGGATCGGCCAGCAGGGGCCTGGCCATGGAGACCAGATCGGCCTGGCACCCGGCCAGCACGGCTTCGGCCACATCGGGGGTGTTGATCCGGTTGCTGGTCACCAGGGGAATATCCACCTCGGCCTTGAGCCTGGCGGTTACCGCGGTGAAGGCCGCCCGCGGCACCAGGCCGGCGATGGTGGGGACCCGGGCCTCGTGCCAGCCGATTCCGCTGTTGATGATGGTGACGCCTTCGTCCACCAGGCGCCGGGCCAGCAGAACCACTTCGTCCCAGGTCGACCCGTCTTCGATGAGATCCATCAGCGAGAGCCGGAAGATGAGGATGAAATCGGGTCCCACGGCCTCCCGGGTGCGGCGGACGATCTCCAGGGGAAATCGGATCCGGTTTTCATAGGCGCCGCCCCATGCATCGGTTCGTCGATTGGTGTGCCGGACGAGGAACTGATTGATCAGGTAGCCTTCCGAGCCCATGATCTCCACGCCGTCATACCCGGCCCGGCGGGCCAGTCGGGCACAGCGAACGAAGTCGTCGATCTGCCCGCGCACTTCAGTATCTGTCAGCGCCTTGGGGGTAAATATATTGATGGGTGCCTGGAGGGCCGACGGCGCCACCAGTTGTTTATGGAAACCATAGCGGCCGGCATGCAGGATCTGCAGGCAGATCTTGGCGCCGGCATCATGGACCGCCTCGGTGATGGGCCGGTGGAACCGGAGGTCTCCCTCGCCGGTCAGCATGGCGGCCCCTTCGGCCACGCATCCCTGGCGGTTGGGGGCGATTCCGCCGGTAACCAGCAAGGCCACCGCGCCGCGTGCCCGTTCGGCGTAAAAACGGGCCAGCCGTTCATGCCCATCGGAAAGTTCTTCCAATCCCGTATGCATGGATCCCATGACCACCCGGTTTTTCAAGGTGGTGAATCCCAGGTCCAACGGTTCCAGAAGGTGGGGGTAGAGGGGATGAGACATGGTCACTCCTGTATTGAGGGCAGTCTTGGTTTCGGGTGGTGATACTGAATTTCTATGTCAGTTTGACGGGAGAAGCAAGCCAGAATAGTTCGTATGCCAACCATATTCGCGATGTCAGCCCCCACTTGAGTCGTGCCGCAGTCTGAGGTAAGGATAGCCGGAAACGACAACCCATTGACATCTGGACAAGACCCATCCGGGGCCATCTCCGATCGACCCGGACCGATCACTATGAATATCTACTACGTTGACGGAAAATTTGTTCCGGCCGACCAAGCCATGATCCCGGTGGATGATCTGGCCCTCATCCGCGGCATCGGCGTGTTCGACCTGTTGCGCACTTACGACGGCAAACCGTATTTTCTCCGGGAGCATGTCCAGCGGCTGTGCCGTTCGGCCGAGGAGATCGGGCTCGAAATGCCCTGGACCCAGGAAGAGATCTGTGCGCGGGTCCTGGAAACCCTGGACCGCAACCAGGCAGCCGAGGCCAACATCCGCATCCTCGTCACCGGCGGGTCGAGCCCCGATTTCATGACCCCCCAGGGCAATCCCCGGCTCCTCGTGCTGGTCACCTCCCTGCCCAAGCTGCCCGCCTGGTGGTACACCAAGGGAATCAAGGTGATTACCACACGGGCCAGTCGCCAGTTCCCGGGAGCCAAGAGCATCGATTACCTGCCGGCCGCCATGGCGCTGAGGGAAGCCGCGGCCGAGGGTGCCATCGAGGTCATTTATCTGGACGAGGCCGACCATGCCCTGGAGGGTGCCACCAGCAATCTGTTTGCCTTCCTCGAGGACCGGCTGGTCACGCCGGGCAGGGGGATTCTGTCGGGCATCACGCGCAAAGTCGTGCTGGAAATCGCGCGGGGTCAGGTCGAAGTCGACATTCGCGATCTTGCCTACAGCGAGCTTCTGTCCGCCCGGGAGGTATTTATTACCGGAACCAACAAGGGGCTGGTGCCGGTGGTGCAGGTCGATTCGAATGTGATCGGCGACGGTCGGCCCGGCCCCATGACCCGAAAAATGATGGCCCTGCTGGAGGGGCACACTTCCAGGAAAACTTAGACCCGCGGAAAATTGTAGATCTATTTCTGCACGGCGATGCGCAAAAACCCCTCGACAAAAAATCGTTTCGCCGCCATAATATAGTTGTATCCAGGCTAAATACCGTATATTAGGCGCCTGCAAGGATACGTTGGGTATCGGGCTAAAGCAAAAGTAGTTGACGGCTTCTCTTGTTCCATCGGCAGATTCGCCGTTTCCCCGGAACGGCCGGTTGTGCCTGCCGGTCCAGGCGAAAAGGTGATGCTCATCCGGTTTATTCTTCCTGTTCCGACTCGATCGACGCTGACATTCATGGTTCTGTTCAGGCTTCATCAACAGCCCATGCACTGAAAATCCGTTTACACGTAATTGGTATTGGTTCGCAGTCACGGTTCAGGCCGTCGAACGCATCATCTCGTATCGAAGGCCTTTTCATGAAGATCGGCTCCGTTGCCGCCGGACGTCCGGGTAGATCCGGCCGGACCGGGGGAGGATGAGCGAAGGATACCATCGATCAAGGAGGAAAGATGCTGGAAATCAAGAATGCGGTGGCCGTGATCACCGGAGGAGCCAGCGGAATCGGCCTGGAACTGGCCAGGTACTGGGTGCGACAGGGGGGAAAAGCAGTTATCGGCGATGTGGCGGAAGAGGCCCTGCAGGCGGCGGCCGAAGAATTCGGTCCCAATGCCGCCACCGTGCACTGCGATGTCACCCGGGAAGAGGACAACGCCCGGCTGGCGGACACGGCCATCGATAAATTCGGCGGCATCCATTTGGTGGCGCCCTTCGCCGGTATCATCAAGGACGGCATGATGGTCTCCACCAGCAGTGAGACGGGCAAGGTCAATCGCAAGATGTCGCTGGACCGGTTCCAGGCGGTCATCGACATCAATTTGACCGGTGTGTTTCTCACCGTGCGCGAATGCGCGGAAAGAATGATCAACCATGACTGCAAGGGATTGATCTGCCTGATCTCCTCCACCGGGTCGCTGGGAACCGCAGGTCAGATCAATTACTCTTCCACCAAGGCGGCCATGTCGGTGATGCCCAAGGTCATTACGGCGGAGTTCTTCCGCCGCGGACTGTCCCACCGGTTGCGATGTGTCGCCGTGGCGCCGGGGTATGTGGGGACGCCCATGGTCAAGGGCATGCCTCAGAAAGTATTGGACAAGATCATCGACCAGGTGCCCATCGGCCGGCTGGTCGATCCGGAGGAAGTGGCGGCCCTGGTGGGCGATCTCTATCGCAATGAAGCATTGGCCGGTGATGTTTACTTTATCCACGGCGGCCTGCGGCTGGGATCCAAAGGCTGATCTGCCGAATCGGGTGGAACCAGGAAGAGGATACGATGACAGAAAAGGGTACAACGGCTTCGACAGCAGAAACGGATACCATGCAATGGGCCAGGATGATGTCCGAATTCTGGAATCCGATGGTGAATTTCTGGAGCGGCATGATGAAGCCTGCCGATGATTCCGAAAAAGAGTCGGCGGAAAAAGGGCGCATGCATGAATCACTGCAGGCCGCGACCAAGATGTGGCAGGCAATGACCAGCGCCATGAGCGAACCGGCCGGCATCGAGAATTTTCAAAAGGCCACCCGCCTGACCCCCGACATTCTTCTGGGGTTCAGCCAGACCTGCATGCAGGGGTTCCTGCACTTCCAAAGCCGGGTTCATGACTGGGTGCTCAAGCATGGGGCAGACACAGCGGACATGGACGCCCAGTCCTTTGACAGTGAATTTCTCGACCTCTGGACCTCGCTGTATGAAAACGAATTGAGCAAGTACCTGAAGATTCCCCAGATCGGTCTGGGTAGGGTCTATCAGGAACGGATTCTGCGCGCCACCGATGAGCTCAACCGTTTCCAGGCCAAAATGGCTGAATTCATGCATCTGCTCTATCTGCCCATGGAGAAATCGTTCCAGTCCATGCAGGAGAAGATGGCCGAGCTGGCCACCGCCGGCCCCTTGGACGACAAGTCCAAAACCTACTACGATATGTGGATCCGGGAGCTGGAAGGCCATTACATGGAGATGTTCAAGACCGAGGGATTCTCCGAAGCGCTGGGGCAAACTTTGACGGCCCTGAACAGCTTCGTCCTGGCGCGGCGGGAGGTGGTCAACGACGTGCTCAAGTCCTACTCCATCCCCACCAACGGCGATTTGGACGAATTGTACAAGGAGATTCACCTGCTGAAAAAACGCCTGCGCGTTTTCGAACAGCAACTGGCCGACAACGACCGGTAAACCCTCGAATTGCAACGACCGGGACAACCAGCGCGAACCAGAGGTCGCACCACAGGGAGCAATACCATGGCACAACCCAAAATTCCCGTTGACCTGATTTTGAAAAACCTTGCGGAAGAGGCGGGGCATGCCCGACAACGCATGGAGAAGGCGGCGGATGTGCTGCTGGGCGAGCTGGACGCCGAAATCGCCGCCACCCCCTATGAGGTGGTCTGGCAGCAGGACCGGGTCAAGCTGAAGCACTATGCGCCCGCCGTCCGAAAAACCCTGCAGACTCCCCTGCTGATGATTTACGCACTGATCAACCGGGAGACCATGCTCGACCTTCAACCGGGACGCAGCGTGGTGCAGAACTTCCTGGCCCAGGGGATCGATGTCTACATGGTGGATTGGGGCTACCCGACGCGCAAGGATCGTTACCTAGGCATCGACGACCACGTCAACATGTATATCGATGCCATCGTCGACTTTATCCGCCGGGAGAACAAGATCGAGAAGATCAACATCATGGGCATCTGCATGGGCGGGACGTTCAGCGTGATCTACTCCTGCCTGCATCCCGAAAAGGTGCGCAACCTGATCACCACGGTCACCCCCACCCATTTCGACATCGACACGGGCCTGCTCAACATCTGGATGCGGAAAGTGCCGGTGGATCATGTCGTCGACACCTACGGCAACATTCCCGGAGATTTTCTCAATTTCGGCTTTCTGATGCTTAACCCGGCGCGATTGCTGATCGACAAGTATATCGGTTTTCTGGAACATGCCGAGGACAAACAGTTCGTCGAGAATTTCATCCGCATGGAAAAGTGGATTTTCGACAGCCCCGACATCCCCGGCGAGACCTTCCGCGAATTCATCCGGGATTGCTACCAGCAGAACCTGCTGATTCAAAACAAGATGGTCGTCGGTGGCCGGCGGGTGGATTTAAAGAAATTGACCATGCCGCTGCTCAATATTTACGGTAAGTTCGATCACCTGGTGCCGCCCGAGGCATGTGATCGGCTGACCGCGGCCGTGGGCAGTAATGACACCGAAGACATCTGCCTGCGCACCGGTCATATCGGCATCTATGTCAGCTCTAAATGTCAGCGCGAATTCGCTCCCAAAATCGCCTCCTGGCTCGGAGCCCGGGATGCCGATCCGTCCGGGCGAAAGGCCAAATCCGGTGTTGCCGGCAACAAGAAGGCGGCCATACGCAAGCCGAAAACCCAATCCGTTCCGGGATAGCTCCGGTGACCGTAGAATATAAGGAGATGGCGGATGACAAAGGAGAAAAATTACTTCCACACTTTTTGCCGGCTCAGTGAAGCCTTCGGTTCGGCGGCGACAACGGAAGAACTGCTGGATTTGATCGTGAGGAATGCCGCGGAAGTCATGGACGGAAAGGCCGCCTGTCTCTTCCTGGCCGACCGCAAGCAGGATGTCTTCATCCCCACGGCACAGCACGGGCTCTCCCCCGATTACCTGCACGCCAGCCCCATCAAGGCACGCAAGCTGGTGGCCGCGCTGAAGAGCAAAGGGCACCTGAGTTTCGAGGACGCAACCAGCGACCCGCGGCTGGAGCACCACGAGGCCAAGAAAGCCGAAGGCATTGCCTCCATCTTGACCGTGCCCGTGATGGTGGATGGCCGATGCATCGGCGTATTGTCGCTCTATACAGCCAAGAGGCATTCCTTTGCCAAAGGGGAGATCGAATTTCTCAAAGCCCTGGCCACCAATGGCGGCATCACCTTGAAAAAGGCGCGCCTGCTGGAGCGCATCGAAAAAAATTCCAATTTGTTTCTGGAGCTGGCGTCGGCCATCAACTCCAGCCTGGAGATCCGACAGGTACTGGCCAACATGGGGGAGAAGAGTTGCAAGGCACTGGGCATGAAGGGGGTTTCCATTCGGCTGCTCGATGAGCGGACCGAAGCCCTGGAAACTGTATCCAGCTACGGCCTCAGCGACGATTTTCTGGCCAAAGGACCGGTTCTGGCGGAGAAAAGCATCAAACAGGTGATGCAGGGAAAAACCGTCGTCATCGAAGACATCACCAAGGATTCGAATCTCCAGTACCCCGAGGAAACCCTGAAGGAAGGCATCCGGTCCATCGTCTGCGTCCCCATGCGCTCCCGGGAGAGCATCATCGGCGTGATGCGGCTCTATTCCAGCTGTGTGCGTAAATATCCCCAGGATTTCCTCACCATCGTGGAAGCCATCGCCCATACCGGGGCGCTGGCCATCCAGAATGCCTCGCTCTATCTGCGTCTCAAGGAGGACAAGCAGAGCCTGGAAGATGAAATCTGGAGCCACCGATCTTACTTCTAACCGCCATGCCGCCGACCCCGGCGGCGGCCAAACGATTTTTCGAAGAGAAAAGGAGTCGACCCGATGGAGCAAATGCAGGCCCTTAAACAGATGATTCAAATGAACAAGCTGGCGTTCGATAACAGCTACAATATGCTGATGAGCGCCTACGAGCAAAACAAATTGATGTTCAGCACCTTTCTCAACCAGACAACGGGCCTGCCCGCGGAGGCCAAGCAGGCCATCGAAGGTTGGATGCGGGCTTACAAGGACGGTTGTGAAGAATTCAAGAAGATGCTCGACACCAACTACCGCATGGTGGAGGATCAGCTTTCCAAGGTGAAGAAGTAATCCCGGGCGCCTCCACACCGGAAAATGTTGAGCTATTTTTGCGCGCGCTCTAATAATGCAGATCAATTGCAGGGTCGGGGTATTTTCCCCCGAATCCGACGCCGGAGGATGGGGGTTTTCCGGGGTTGCTCCGCTCCCGGTCTGGTGATTTCAACCGGTTATCCACGGGGGCATTCAAAGCCCCCTCCCCTGTCGGCGCCCAGGGGCGCCGCAGGGGTCTCCCCCATGGATAACCGGTTGAAATCACGAAGGCCTCCCGCTCATACATCCCCGATAGACCCCCATCCTCCGGCTTGTTCCAGAAGCATCGAGAACTCCCCGAACCCTCAATTCATTTTTATGGTTATACACTTGGCTCCAGTGAATACAATATATTGAGCCCTTTGCGTCTGGGAAGAGACAGGAACCTAGGGCCGGCCTCCGCGCCGGCCGGTGCGGAGGGTTGACGCGGTGCCGGTATTTCAAACGAGGCAGGGACGGAGCCCTGCTCGGCCTAGGCGGAACCTTCCGGGCGACCCGATCCGTCGGGGTCGTCGGCGGAACCTTTTGTCTCCGGCGCGGCCCACCGGCCGGCAGGATCGGAGCGGGCCAGGTCCAGGACCCGGGCCACCTGGTCGGCGATGCGGCCGGTGGCCATCAGGGGCTGCCGTTTTGCACCCTTTTCGACCTCTTCGAAGGCGCGGCGTCCCAGGCGATCCCTTCCCACCGCGATCCGCACCACCACCTGCAGCACGAAAAAAACGAGCAGCAACACCAGGGCGATGGTCACGCCGGCGTGGAGGAAGAAGTCGGCCGCAAGGTACCGGCCGCTGAAAAATCCACGGGCGGTCAGCCAGCCGACATATCCCATCAGCACCACCCCCGGCAGATTGAAGGTCAACTGCAGCAGCGGATGGCTCAGGCCTCGGGCTTGGCGGTTGATTTGCCTGTCCAGCGCGTCCGACCAGAGATCGTCCAGGGCCTGGCGGACATCTCCGCTTCGGGGTTCGAGCTCCTCCAGATGGCGGCAGGCCGGATCGAATCCCGCCCGGACCAACCCATTGGCGATGTCCGGCCAATGGGTCAGAATGGAACGGCGCAATCGATTCAGGGCGTCATCGATGCGGGCGGGATCATAGACGGAGGCGATGGCCGAACGGCTCTGCCGATAACGCCGCCAGGATGCGACCGCCCCCCATACCAGCCGGATGGGGTTACCCAGTCGTACCAGCGCCGTGAGGCCGGAGCCGAAGACGAGCAACCGGGACCAGATGGCGATCATCCAGCCCACCGGACCGATCCAGCGTTGGGCCAGGGCCTGGTAGAGCCGCACCTGGATACCGAAGATCTGCCGCCGGTCATCGGCCCGCAGCTGGGACATGGCTGCTTGAAAGCCGTGGTGTTCGGCTGCTGCGATTCGATCGGCGGCCGTCGCCAGGGTGTCTGCCTGGGCGGCCGCCGTCTCTCTGACCCTCTTTGCCAGGTAATCATGGATCTGGGCGGCATTGGCGATTCTGCGATCGGATCCGGCCCCCGGCCGGTTCAGGGTGCGCCGGATCATGTTCGCCAGCCAATCGAATTGATCCAGGTCGTGGCGTGGACCTGCCTGGGGATCCCAACGGGGTTCCCGGAGATGGCGGCGGGCGGAGACCAGCAGCACCGATTCCGGGCGGCTGGGCCACGCCTGCTGCAGGAAGTCGGCGAAGTCGGGGCCGATGGTGCGGGTCAGCTCATCGGCGTCGTGACGATCGCATTTGTTGAGTACGGCAACCAGGGAATCCCCGCTGAAGCACCGGACCAGCGGCGCCATGAAGTCGGCGTGATCCCGGCGTTTCGGGTTCTGGCCATCGAAGACGCAGATCAACACATCGGAGCGTTCCACGACCTGTCGGAGCAGCTCCATCTGATCGGCGTCCTTGGTGGTATCGGTGTCCGGCGTATCCACCAGAATCAGGTGTTCCAGCCGGTCGGATTCCGGGCCGGAAGCAAATTGGATCCGTTGATGGCCCAGGGGCCCCAGCAGGTCGCGGGTGGCCGAGGGATCGGTGGCCAGCACCACGAGATCGCGGGTGGTGGGTCGCCGGCGCCCCATGGGCGACAGGTGATCCGCTCCGGCCAGGGCGTTGAACAAGGTGGACTTGCCGGCTCCCGAGGGTCCGATGAGCGTCGCCACGAGGCGGCCGTCCGGACGGGCCTGCATCTTCTGAATCATGCGCCGCGCCTCGTTGGCCTGACGGGACAGCACCCCGGACGGAAGCCACAGCGGGATCCGACCGAGGCGTTTTTCCAGGTTGGCGATCGCCTGGACATGGCCTTCGATGCGACCCACCGTATCGAGGGCGGACACCAGGGGGGTGGCCATCGTGTCTCCTTCGCGGTTCATGCCGGCCCCGGGCAGTCGGCCAGGGCGGATTCGATCTCCGTCAACAAGTCCGCGGTCCGCCGGTGCGCCTCCTCCAGGCGTTCCAGCATCCCGCCGCTGATGTGGATTTCGAACAGGGTTTGAATGACCTTGAGCTTGTTTTCCAGCCAGGCCTTCGCCAGGGGACCGAGCAGTTGTACCAGTTGGCTGCGGTCGGCCCGGGTGATCCCGGCCGTGGCCGGGATCGCGATCAGGGCATACATGTCGTTGAGTCCGAAAAGGCCGGTGAGTTTGACCTTGATGCCGGCGGCCCCCACGGGATCGCCGGTGTGCAGAACATAGGTCACGGCCGCCGTGGCCGGGATCACGTTGAGCATGGCGGCAAAGGTCTGGCGCACCTGGCCCAGCAGTCCCATGCGACTGCGCAGATCGGCGGCCAGTTCCTGCAGTTCGGCATCCAGATCCAGGGACCAGCTTACGATTTCGTCCTGATGGGCCAGGATCGATTCCAGCGTGTCCTGCCAGGGAGCCTGTTGCAGCCGGGTCTGTTCCGCCTCGATCACGGCGGGCGCCTCGACCACCCGGTCACCGGTGGTCAGCCGGTTCTCCAGGCAATGTCGATACAACTTGTTGGCGGCGTTGAGCAGGTCCATCTCGAGGGAGGCCGGCGAGGCGTCTTCCGGCCGGGAGACTTGGGGGAGTTTTCCCGGCGACTTGAGCCGGCGAAGGGTGGATACGATGGTCTTCAGCGGCCATTCCACCACCCGACCGGTGCGGCGCATGATCTTGATGTGAGCGGGATCGCTCTCGGTCCAGATACGGGTAAATCGGCGCAACACCCGGTCGCTGGGGAAATGTGAAAGCGCATCCTGTACGCACTGGCCTTGGACGGATCGCAGGGCACAGGCGTACCGGCCGAGCTCGTCGTTGGCCCCTCGAACGGTTGCGTGCATCCGGCGCGCATGGGCAATGGCGTCCATCAGCATGCCGTCCAGCAGGCGACGGCGCAGGGGCCCGGGATCCAGGGCGGCCAGCGCGTCGAGCAGCGGTTCCGGGTGTGGGGAGAGGGACCGCAGATGCATGGGGGCTGTATCTGCGGCCACGGCGTTGTCCTCGTCCACACGATAGAGACCCAGCACATGATGCTGCGCAGCCGGGCCATAGATGTTGGATGCCACCACCTGGGCGTGGGCATTCACCTCTTTATCGGTGAAACTGGGGTATACGCGATAGACCAGGAAGCAGGGGCGTCGGCCCATGTCGGTGATCATCCCGGAGATGAAGTCGGTGATGTCCCGGTTGTTATAGGTGGCGTTGGTGAAAATGTAGATGAACAGGTCGGCCGCCTCCAGGCTGCGGCGGGCCAGGTCGCGGTTGGTGTAGACGCCCCGGGCGCCGGTATCGATGTCCGGCGTGTCCAGCAATACAAGGTTGGCGGGCAGATTTTCCGCCACGGTATAGAGCGGCTCGCCCGGCGTCAGCAGGGCATCGCCGTCCGGCAGGGCCTCCGGCGCGGCATCGAAGGTCTGCTGCAGGTCTTGCCACAGCGGAGTGCCGTCGGCAACCGGTTCGCCGGTGCCGATCAAGACCCGCCGGTTGAGGCCGGCCTGGCCGCCGGTGGGAGACACCCGGGTGCCGGTCAGGGTATTGAAGAGGGTCGATTTGCCCGCCGAGCCCCCTCCGCAGATGGCGGCCACCAGGGGGAAGCCGTCGCTCAGCCGCGGCAGCAGTTTGCGATCTATTGTTCGGCGCCAATGCTCCCCGGATTTGCCCAGGTCCAGGCGAAGACCGTCGGCAGCCTCCGGCAGCTTGCGGCGCAGTACCTCCAGCGCGTGATAAACCCCCTTGTCTTCAGGCATGTTCACTTGCAATGGTCCTGCTTCCTGCGGGGTACCTGGATGTCGTCGATTAATGGCATGGTTCCCGTGCGGCAAAAGTTCGTCGCGACGGATGCTCCACAATCTCATGCGGATTTTCTTGCTGTCAACCACCCCTTGCGGCGGATGGGGCCTGCCATGTGGTCGTCGGCGGTTATTGGAAAGACACGTCCCGGTTTGACATTATCGGAATTCTCGCTAGTCTTTGGGTGTATTGCCAACCCATCGAGCGGACGGGGGAATCATGGCGTGGCACAAAATCGAAGGCGTCGTCGGCAAGGTCTACCGGGCCGACACCCCCAAGGAAGAGAAAAAGCATCCCTGCGCGGATTGCTTCGCCTGCCAGCACTGCAGTCAGGATCGTTGCCACCTGTGCCGCGGAGGGCAGAAGTCTTCCCGGCGGTCGCGACCGGCCTGCCCATGCACCGCAGGCCGTGGAGGTTGAAACCGTGCCGGCGCACCGGAACCATGGTCGCATCCGGGCGCACTTGGCGGATGATGTGCGGATCCTTCAACCAATATCCCGGGTCTTGAAAAAGTCGATCTCCGGCCACTGCTCCCGGCAATAGTTGAGTTGCCACGCGCTGGTGGTCAAATAGGCCAGGCAGCCTTCGGCATCCCGGGTCAGGTTGGCGCTGTTGCCCTTTTCAAACGCCGCCAGCTTCCGGTGGTCGGCGCAGTCCACCCAGCGGCACACATGGTAATCCACGGGTTCGTAGACGGCATCCACATTGTACTCGGCCTTGAGCCGCGCCATGGTCACATCGAACTGCAAAACCCCCACGGCTCCCAGAATGTAGTCGCTGCCCATCACCGGTCGGAAGACCTGCACGGCGCCCTCTTCGGACAATTGGATCAGGCCCTTGTGCAACTGCTTGGCTTTGAGCGGGTTCTTCAGCCGCACGCGCTTGAAGTGTTCGGGGGCGAAATTGGGAACGCCGCTGAATTTCAGAGGTTCTTTTTCCGAAAAGGTGTCGCCGATCCTGATGGTGCCGTGGTTGTAGACGCCGATGATGTCTCCGGGAAAGGCCTCGTCCACGTTTTGTCGGCTGCGGGCCTTGAACACCGTGGCGTTGGCGAGGGTCATCTCCTTGCCGATGCGGTGATGGACCACCTTCATGCCGCGGTGGAACTTGCCCGAACAGATGCGCACGAAGGCGATGCGGTCTCGATGAGCCGGGTCCATGTTGGCCTGGATCTTAAAGGCGAATCCGGAAAACGGCTTTTCATAGGGCGACACTTCGCGGGACTGGGCGGCCCGCGGACCGGGGTGAGGGGCCATCTCCACGAAGGCATCCAGCATCTCCTGGACTCCGAAATTATTGATGGCACTGCCGAAGAAGACCGGGGTCTGACTGCCCCTGAGGTATTGGGCCATGTCCAGGGGATCGGTGGCGCCCTCGATGAGATCCACGTCTTCGCGCAATTGCCCGGCACGGCTGCCCAGCAATTCATCCAACATCGGATCGTTCAGGTCGTCGATGACGACACTCTGCCCGCCCCGGGTATTGCGGCCGGGTTCGAAGAGGCGCAGCTGTTTGCGGTAGAGATCGTATACGCCGCGGAAGCCGCTGCCCATGCCGATGGGCCATGACAAGGGGGTGCACTCCACCTGCAGCTTGTCTTCGATTTCGTCCAGGAGATCCAGGGGCGCCATGCCCTCGCGGTCCAGCTTGTTGATGAAGGTGATGATGGGCGTGTTGCGCATGCGGCACACCTCCATCAGCTTTTCGGTCTGGGGTTCGACCCCCTTGGCGCTGTCGATGACCATCAGCGTGCTGTCCACCGCGGTGAGCACCCGGTAGGTGTCCTCGGAAAAGTCCTGGTGGCCCGGTGTGTCCAGCAGGTTGATCTCGTAGTCACGGTAGTTGAATTTCATTACCGAGGTGGTGACCGAGATGCCCCGCTCCTTTTCGATGGACATCCAGTCGCTGGTGGCATGCCGGGCGGCCTTCTTGGCCTTGACCGCGCCGGCGGTCTGAATGGCGCCGCCAAAGAGCAGCAGCTTTTCGGTAAGGGTGGTCTTGCCCGCGTCGGGATGGCTGATGATGCCGAAGGTTCTTCGGCGGTCGATCTCTTTCTGATGGTGCCGGACCATAATTCTACCTGGATACTCCTAACCGGTTGAGCTGCCAATCGCCCGGCCTGTTGAGGATCCGGGCTGAAACGCATAAATATATCAGCGATCGGTCATATTGTAAATGCCATCGGGCCCCCCAAATCCACCGCCTATGCGTCCGATAGCTATCCGCTGGGCCCAATTGGGTCGAAAACGCCTCTGCGGGCAGTGCGCGGAAGGTGTCTGCGTCACTTTAGACACCCGCCTTCGTAGTTCAGACCACCTTGGGGCTATTT
>JBNKDU010000138.1:0-2129 GCA_050288425.1 Desulfobacteraceae bacterium
CGACTACGCTCCCGGGATCAAAGACGCCATGGTGGCCGATGCCTACAACCGGTTTTTCTCCCGCACCATGGCCAACTACGAGGCGGCCTGCGAGGGGCGCGCGGTGGGCGCGGGCAGCGAGCCGGACACCGGCCTGGGCGAAAGCGATACCGCCGGCGACACCCCGCCCCTGGAGCAGGCCGCCGCGATGATCTTCAGGATCGCCGGTGCCGTCGCTCCCGCCGTCATCCAGTGGGTGAAAGGCCGGACGGGCGCCTCGGGAGAATCCATAGTCGCCGAGCTGACCAAATCGAGATGGGTGGAAATGGCCAAGGCCGAATATGGCGACAAGCTGCTCACCGGCTTGTTGCAGCTCATGAATCTGGCCTTTTCCATGGACGCCTCGTTCAGGAAGAATCTCAAAAACTTCCACGGCCGCTACCTCTTCAGGATCGAAGCGGAAAAGTATTCGGTGGCGGCCTGCTTCAACGAGAACGGCATTATCGTAAAACACAGTGAGCCCGAGGAGATCGATATCCGCATCAGCTTCCGGAACGCCAGGGTGCTCAGCGACTTTCTGCTCTCGCCCGATCCCGACATCCTCGATGCCGTTCTGAAGCAGGATGTGGTCATCGACGGCAACCTCAACTATCTGTTCAAATTCGCCTACATGGCGAAACAATTGCAGCAATTGGTGATGGGCGGCTCATGAAGGCATCGCACGCATATCCCCTTGTGTCGCATATCCGGTATTTCTCTCTGGACGACGGGCCGGGAATCCGCTCCACGGTATTCATGAAGGGATGCCCGCTGGCGTGCGCCTGGTGCCATAATCCGGAAGCCATCGATGCCGGCGTGCAGTTGGGGTTCGACTCCCGAAAATGCGTGGGCTGCGGAACGTGCCAGGACATCTGCCATTGCCGGGCCATCGTCCTGAACCGGTCCCGGCGCATCGACCGCGGCCGATGCGACCTCTGCCTGGAATGCACCGCGGAATGCCCGTCCAAAGCCATCTATCGCATCGGCATCCCCTATGCCCCCGGGGAGCTTGCCGACCTCCTGCTGAGCGAGCGCCTGCCCTATGGGGACAGCGGCAGCGGCGTGACCTTCTCGGGCGGGGAGCCCACCCTGCATTTGGACTACCTGTGCGGGGTCTGTGCGGCCCTGAAGAGACACGCCGTCCATATCGCCCTGCAGACCTGCGGCCTCTTCGATATGGACAGGTTCAGGGAGCGGCTGCTGCCCTATGTCGATCTGCTCTACTTCGATCTCAAGCTGATGTCGTCCCGCGACCACCAAAGGTATACCGGCAGGTCGAACCGGCGCATACTCCGTAATTTCAAGACCCTGCTCAACGAAACCGGCATTGCCGTTATTCCGACCATTCCGCTGATTCCCGGCATTACAGCCACCGATGAAAATCTGAAGGCAACGGCGGCCTTTCTCAGGCAGTGCGGATGCCGGCGGTTCGAGCTCAGGCCCTACCATCCCGGCGGCGATTACAAACGCATGGCCATCGGTCTGAATCCCGCAACCGATGCGCCGGACCATCCCCTGCCCCTTGAGGCCCTGTCGCGTATCGAATCCCAATTGGAATCCTTACTAAACGGCCGGCCGCCGGAGACTTCCCCTCCGGTGACGGGCTGCGGGCCGCGACCCCTTGCCGCCTGCCAGGGTAAATCGACATGAAGACAAACCCGCCACCGTCACCTGAGAGACCTCGCTGTCAAGCGTCCACGCGCACGGGCAAGACGTGCCGGCGCCGGGTAGACCGGCGGGGTCAACGCTGCCACCAGCACCGCGAAAGCCAGGCGGACGGCGGCGTCGCGGAGAGCCGCGTGGTCATCCGCCAGCACGCGGAAGAGGACAAGTTCACCCTGCTGGAAAAGGCCCTGGACGAGGCCGGGTTCTGGCAGCGCATCGAAAAGGCGCGCGCCGCTGCCGGGCTGGAAAAGCAGCGCTTTGCCGTCATCATCAAGCCCGATTTGCAGATCTTCGATCCGGGCGCTCCCACCGGGACCGACCCCGAACTGGTGGAGCACCTGATTTTGCTGCTGCACCGCAGCGGCTACAGCGACGTGGCGGTGGCCGACGCGCTGGGCAGCGCCGATTTGTGGCTGCACAACCGCGACGTGCCCGTGCTCGCCGAT
>JBNKDU010000139.1:0-14945 GCA_050288425.1 Desulfobacteraceae bacterium
CGGCCTTGCCGCGCAGCCCGTTGTGCTTGGTGATCGCTGCCGTTAACGTCGTCTTGCCATGGTCGATATGACCAATCGTGCCTACGTTCACATGCGGCTTGGTCCTCTCAAATTTTGCCTTTGCCATCTCGTCCTCCCATATTGCGGACTATCGATTAGACAAAAGAATAGGCTTTAAATTGCCGGCCCCGGATGGGATGTAACGAATTTAAAACCTATTACGATTTTGTTTCGTATCCTTGCTACCAGCGATAGTGGGCAAAGGCCTTGTTGGCCTCCGCCATCTTGTGCGTATCCTCTTTTTTCTTCACAGCACCGCCACGCTGATTGGCGGCGTCCAGCAGTTCACCGGCCAGCTTGTTGGCAAATCCGCGTTCGGTGCGATTGCGCGCATAGCTGATCAGCCAACGCATGGCCAGGGCCATCCTGCGCGACGGGCGGATCTCGGTGGGCACCTGATAGGTGGACCCGCCGACACGACGGGATTTGACCTCGATCATCGGACGCACATTGTCCAGCGCCTGTTCGAAGACCTTCAGCGGCTCGCCTTTGGCTTTCTGCTCGACGATATCCAGGGCCTTGTAAAAATTGGCCTCGGCAATGCTTTTTTTGCCGTCGCGCATGGTCGATGCGATGAATTTGGCAACCAACTTGCTGCTGTACTTTGCATCCGGAATTATGGTCCGTTGCGGGACCTCTCTTCTTCTCGGCATATCCTACACCATCATCTGATCTGAATTAATGTCAACGTTCGAACCAATTCGTACTTACTTGGGTCGCTTGGCGCCGTATTTGGAACGCCCCTGCCTGCGATCCTCGACCCCCAGCGTGTCCAGGGTGCCGCGGACGATATGATAACGCACGCCGGGAAGGTCTTTGACACGACCGCCGCGAACCAGGACCACGGAGTGCTCCTGGAGGTTGTGGCCGATGCCCGGAATGTAGGCCGTCACTTCGATACCGGTGGTCAAACGAACACGGGCCACTTTGCGCAGCGCGGAGTTCGGTTTCTTGGGCGTCGAGGTATAGACCCGGGTGCAAACCCCCCGCTTCTGGGGTGCCCCTTTCAGGGCCGGGGTATTGGTCTTTTTCTTGATACGCTTGCGCCCCTTCTTGACTAACTGGTTAATCGTCGGCATTGCATCCTCATTTTGTTCTGATTTTTATCGCGCAAAGGTGCGTCTTCGCAAAAAGCGTTTTTGTATATAGGTAGCCAATTAAAGTCAAGCAGTTTTCATTATCGGTACCGGATTTTTTGCCCCGATCCGGTTTCCGTTCAGAAACTTGCGCCGACATCGATCCAGCCGATCCGGGCACGACTTACGAACCCGTCAATTGGATCTCCCGCTGCCCGCCACCTCGAGCCCCATGTACTCGGCCAGTCCGGTGCCCGCCGGTATCAGCCGCCCCATGATCACGTTCTCCTTGAGACCGCGCAGATAATCGACCGATCCGGAAATGGAGGCATCGGTGAGCACCTTGGTGGTTTCCTGGAACGAAGCCGCCGATATGAAGCTGTCGGTGCTCAGGGAAGCTTTGGTGATCCCCAGGATCAATGGTTCCGCCGTGGCCGGTTTTCCCCCGGCGGTGACGATGGCATTGTTGACCTCCTCGAACTTCATGCGATCCACCTGCTCCTCGACGATGAAGTCGGTGTCGCCCACGTCCATGATCTTCACCCGGCGCATCATCTGGCGCACGATGACCTCGATATGCTTGTCATTGATACGCACGCCCTGGAGACGGTACACCTCCTGGACCTCGTCCACCAGATACCGGGCCAGGGCCACCTCGCCCTTGATGCGCAGAATATCCTGGGGAACGGCGGCGCCGCCCACCAGGGGTTCGCCGGCTTTGACATAGTCCCCTTCGTAGACATTGATGTGCTTGCCGCGGGGAATGAGGTACTCTTTCTTCTCCCCCACGTCCACCGGCGTCACCGAGACGCGCTGTTTGCCCTTCTTGGTGGACTTGGCAATGCTGATGTAACCCTCGATCTCGCTGAGCACCGCGGTCTCTTTGGGCTTGCGGACCTCGAACAGCTCGGCCACCCGGGGCAGACCACCGGTGATATCCTTGGTTTTGGTGGTGGCCCGGGGCAATTTGGCAATCACGTCGCCGGCGCGGACATCGTCGCCCTCTTCGGCCATCAGGATGGCATCCACCGGAAGAATGTAACGGGCCACGCCGCTGCCGCTGGGCAGTTTTGCGGTTTTGCCGTCTTCGCCTTTGATGGAAATCCGGGGCCGTTCCTCGCCGGTCTTGGATTCGATGACCGTGCGGCTGGATTTGCCCGTCACCGGGTCGACCTTCTCCTGCATGGTCTTGCCCGGTATCAGGTCCCCGAACTTCGCCGTTCCGCTGACTTCGGTGATGATCGGCGTGGTGAACGGGTCCCAAGTGGCCAGCAAATCGCCCGGCTCCACTTCCTGACCCTCCTTGATCTGGATATGGGCACCGTAGATGACCGGGAATCGTTCCCGCTCGCGCCCGGTATCGCCGACCACGGAGAACTCTCCGCCGCGACGGTTCATGACCACTGTCTGGCCATCGGCATTGGTCACCAGTTTCAGGTCCAGGAATTTCACCTTGCCGGCGACGCGGGCGCGGATATCGGCCTGCTCCACCCGTCGGCTGGCGGTACCGCCGATGTGAAAGGTCCGCATGGTGAGCTGCGTTCCCGGCTCGCCAATGGATTGGGCGGCCAGGATTCCGACGGCCTGACCGATTTCCACCCGGCGACCGTGGGACAGATCGCGACCATAGCAGGCGGCGCAGACCCCGTGTTTGGTCTGGCAGGTCAACACGCTGCGGATCTTCGCCTGGGAAATGCCGGCCTCTTCGAGAATCTTGACCCGGTGCTCATCCAGTTCGACCCCCACAGGCACAATCACCTCATCGGTGAACGGATCGAGAATGTCCTCCACGGTGACACGGCCGAGCACACGTTCCGCCAGGCGCTGGATCACCTCGCCGCCCTCCATGAGGGGTTCGACTTCCACGCCCATCAGCGTGCCGCAGTCGTCCTCGGTAATGGTGCAATCCTGGGCCACATCGGCCAGACGCCGGGTCAGGTAACCGGAGTTGGCGGTCTTCAGGGCGGTATCGGCCAACCCCTTGCGCGCGCCGTGGGTGGAGATAAAGTATTGCAGCACCGAGAGGCCTTCGCGGAAATTGGCCTGAATGGGTGTCTCGATGATCTCACCGGAGGGCTTGGCCATCAGGCCGCGCATGCCCGCCAGCTGACGCATCTGGTCCTTGCTGCCGCGGGCGCCGGAGTCGGCCATCATGTAAATGGGGTTCAGGCTCTCGGCGATGACGTAGTCGCCTTTCTCGTCGGTGATGGGCTTGCCGTCCTCGTCATACACCGGCGCATTCTTCATGGCTTCCATCATCTCATTGGCCACGTCGTCGGTTGCCTTGGCCCAGATATCCACCACCTTGTTGTATTTCTCGCCCTGGGTAATCAGACCTTCGGTGTATTGGCGACCGATTTCGGTCACCTGGTTCTCCGCCTGGGTGAGCAGGTCCCACTTGGCATCGGGAATGATCATGTCGTCGATGGAAATGGAGAGACCGCCCTTGGTGGAGTATTTGTAGCCGGTGTCCTTGAGCCGGTCGGACAGGATCACCGTCGCCTTGGGACCCAGGTTGCGATAGGCAAAATCCACCAGTTCGCGCAGTGCCCCTTTGTCCATGACTTTGTTCACGGCCTCAAATGGCATGGCCGGCCGTTTCTCCACCACCTGAAACAGGTGGTAGGCCTCGCCGATGACGATGACGGAGCTGACATCGCCTTCCTCCAGGGCAAACAATCGCTTGGCATCCTCGGCGCTGGCATCGAAAACCCGCTGGAATTCATCGTTGCGCAGCAGTCCGATGTACCCGTCGTCCGCCTTGTCGGCACTTTGGGAATGCTGGTGAACCATTGCGACGAAGTCGGCTCCGCCGGCGAGTTCCCCGGCAATCCGGCCGGACAGATCGGCATCGTTCACCCGCAGGTGGCGCATGGCCATCAGGTTGTCCTTGGGCATGATCTCCCAGAGCAGCACCCGACCCACGGTGGTCTCGAAACGCCGGCCGTCGATGCGAACACTGACTTTGGCATGCAGTTCCACTTCTCGGGAATCATAGGCCATGCGGACTTCTTCGATATCGGCGAAGACCTTGCCTTCGCCCTTGCGGCCGTCGATCTCGCGGGTCATGTAATAGGTCCCCAGGACGATGTCCTGGCTGGGTACGATGATGGGACTGCCGTTGGCCGGCGAAAGAATGTTGTTGGAGGAGAGGATCAGGACCCGGGCTTCGATCTGGGACTCCACGGACAGCGGTACGTGGACCGCCATCTGGTCGCCGTCGAAGTCGGCGTTGAAGGCCGTACAGACCAGGGGATGAAGCTGGATGGCCTTGCCCTCGATGAGGATGGGTTCGAAGGCCTGAATTCCCAACCGGTGCAGGGTGGGCGCCCGGTTGAGCATCACCGGGTATTCCCGGACCACTTCGTCGAGGGTATCCCAGACCTCGGGCACCTCGCGCTCCACCATCTTCTTGGCACTCTTGACGGTGGAGACCAGCCCCTTTTGTTCCAGCCGGTAGTAGACGAAGGGCTTGAAGAGCTCCAGGGCCATCTTCTTGGGAAGGCCGCATTGATGCAGTCGCAGGTTGGGACCCACGGTGATGACGGTTCGTCCGGAGTAATCCACGCGTTTGCCCAGCAGGTTCTGGCGGAAACGGCCCTGCTTGCCTTTCAGGGTGTCGCTCAACGATTTGAGCGGCCGCTTGTTGGTTCCCGTGATGACCCGACCGTGGCGGCCGTTGTCGAAAAGGACGTCCACCGATTCCTGCAACATGCGCTTTTCATTGCGCACGATGATATCGGGGGCCTTGAGATCCACCAGTCGTTTGAGCCGGTTGTTGCGGTTGATGACCCGGCGGTAGAGATCGTTGAGGTCGGAAGTGGCGAAACGCCCTCCCTCCAGGGGCACCAGGGGCCGCAGGTCGGGCGGCAGCACCGGGATGACTTCCATGATCATCCAGGTGGGATCGAGACCGCTGCGGCGAAACGCATCGACGATGCGCAGGCGCTTGGCCAGCTTCTGGCGCTTGGCCACCGACTTGGTGTTGCGCAACTCTTCGCGAAGCTCGTTGTAAAGCACTTCGAGATTGATGTCTTCCAACAACCGTTTCACCGCCTCGGCGCCGATGCCCGCTTCGAACTGGCCGTCATATTCCTCCAGTGCCTCGCGATATTTCTCCTCGGTGAGCAACTGGCATTTGGCCAAGGGCGTGTCCTTCGGATCGATGACGATATAGGAGTCGAAGTAGAGAACTTTTTCCACGCCCTTCAATGTCAGATCGAGCAGGTTCCCGAGTTTGCTGGGCAGGCTCTTCAAAAACCAGATATGGGATACGGGCGTGGCCAGTTCGATGTGCCCCATGCGCTCGCGGCGCACCTTGGACTGGATGACTTCCACTCCGCATTTCTCACAGATGACCCCCCGGTGTTTCATGCGTTTGTACTTGCCGCAGTTGCACTCGTAATCCTTGGTGGGGCCGAAGATCTTCGCGCAGAACAGGCCATCGCGTTCCGGTTTGAAGGTCCGATAGTTGATGGTTTCCGGTTTTTTTATTTCGCCGTGAGACCAATGTCGGATCTGTTCCGGAGAGGCCAGGGAAAGCTGCACACCTTGGTAGAGCCGTGGATCGGTCGGCTTGGCAAAAAAGTCGTATAAAGTTTCCATGTATATTTCCTTTGGTTAGGAAATTAATGAAAAAGGTCGTCGCTGCCGGAGCCGCGGCCGACCTGTTGCATTCTATTGTTTGGCCTTTTCTTTTTTCTGCTCCAGGAGATGAACATCCAACCCCAGCGCCTGGAGTTCCTTGGTCAGCACCTTGAACGATTCGGGCAGCCCCGGCTCCAGAATATTCTGGCCTTTGACGATCTTCTCGTACATGCGGGTTCGGCCGGCCATGTCGTCCGATTTCACCGTCAGGAACTCCTGCAGGGCATGGGCGGCGCCGTAGGCCTCCATGGCCCAGACCTCCATCTCGCCCAGCCGTTGACCGCCGAACTGGGCCTTGCCGCCCAGCGGCTGCTGGGTGACCAAAGAATAGGGACCGATGGAACGGGCATGGATCTTGTCGTCCACCAGATGGTGCAGTTTGAGCATGTACATGGTGCCCACGGTCACCTTTTCCTTGAACGGCTCGCCGGTATGTCCGTTGTACAATGTCGCCTGCCCGCTGGATTCCAGGCCGGCCTCCTTCAGCAGGGCCTTGATCTCCTCTTCCTTGGCACCATCGAAAACCGGTGTCGCCATGAAGACGCCGTTGCGGTAGTTTTCCGCCATTGCCATCACCGTCTCTTCCGGCGCATCATCGAGTTCTTTGGCGGCCTGGGTCTTGGCAAAAACGGTCTTGAACTTCTTGCGCAGTTCATCCACCCGGCTCTCTTCCAGCAAGGTATTGATCTGGTCGCCCAGTCCCTTGGCCGCGCGACCCAGGTGAATTTCCAGAATCTGGCCCACATTCATACGGGAAGGCACGCCCAATGGGTTCAACACCATATCCACCGGTCGTCCATCGGCGAAATAGGGCATGTCTTCCACCGGTAGAATGCGTGAAACCACGCCCTTGTTGCCGTGGCGGCCGGCCATCTTGTCGCCCACCGACAGCTTGCGTTTCATGGCCACGTAAACCTTGACCATCTTGATCACGCCCGGCGGCAATTCATCGCCGCGCTCGAAGCGGGTCAATTGACGCTCGAACTCCTCGCGCACCACTTCGGTCATCTGGCGATACTGTTCCAGCAGATCATGGACGGCTTCCGTCCGTTCGGCATCCTCCAGGACCAGCGTTTCCAACTGGGCCATGGGTGCCTCGGCCAGATCGCCGGCCTTGAGGATGGCTCCCTTGGTCGCGTAAATCTTTTTGCCCTTTTTCAGGGAGGCGACCAGTTTACCGCCTATCGCTTTTTCCTCGATCTGTTCACGGATGATCTTCTCGATAATGCGCAGCTCTTCGTCGCGATTGCGTTCCAGCTCGGTAATCTCCGCCATCTCGATGGACTGGGTGCGGTCGTCCTTGTCCGTGCCCCGGCGGGCAAACACCTTGGCATCGATGACGGTGCCCTCGACACCGGGCGGTACCCGTAGCGAAGTGTCTTTGACGTCGCCGGCCTTTTCGCCGAAGATGGCCCGCAGCAGTTTTTCTTCCGGCGACAGCTGGGTTTCCCCCTTGGGCGTGATCTTGCCCACGAGCACGTCGCCCTGAACCACCTCGGCCCCCAGGCGGATGATGCCGCTTTCGTCCAGATTTTTCAGCGCCTCTTCGCCGACGTTGGGAATGTCACGGGTAATTTCCTCCTTGCCCAGTTTGGTATCCCGGGCCACCACGTCGAATTCCTCGATATGCACGGAGGTATAGACACCGTCGCGTACCAACCGTTCGGATACGAGAATGGAGTCTTCGAAGTTGTACCCGCCCCAGGGCATGAAGGCTACGGTGACGTTCTTGCCCAGGGCCAGTTCCCCCTGATCGGTGGCCGGTCCATCGGCGATGATCTGGCCGGCGGTGACGTATTCGCCCTTTTTGACGATGGGTCGATGGTTGAAACAGGTATTCTGATTGGACCGGATGAATTTTGACAAATTGTGGATGGTGACCGGTTTCTGGTGGCCCTTGGGATCCGGCTCATGCTGGACGACGATGCGCGAGGCATCCACATCCACCACCACGCCGTCGCGGCTGGCCACGACGGTGACCCCGGAGTCCTTGGCCACGACCCCCTCGATGCCGGTGCCCACCAGGGGGGCTTCGTTGATCATCAGGGGCACGGCCTGGCGCTGCATATTGGAGCCCATCAACGCACGGTTGGCATCGTCGTTTTCCAGAAAGGGAATCAGGGAGGCGGAGACACTCACCAACTGGTTGGGCGAGATGTCCATCAACTCGATCCTCTCCCGTTCCACCATCATGAATTCGCCTTCCACCCGCGAAGTCACCTGGGAATTGACAAAGTTATCCTTGGCATCCACCGGCGCATTGGCCTGGGCGATGGGATGGTCTTTCTCTTCGAATGCGCTGAGGAACCGGACATCCTTGGACACCTTGCCCTCGTTGACCTCGCGATAGGGCGTCTCGATGAAACCGAAATCGTTGACCCGGGCGTAGGTGCTCAACGAGACGATCAAACCGATGTTGGGACCTTCCGGCGTTTCGATGGGGCAGATGCGACCGTAGTGGGAGGGATGCACGTCACGCACCTCGAACCCGGCACGTTCCCGGGTCAATCCGCCGGGACCCAGCGCGCTCAGCCGCCGCTTGTGGGTGGTCTCGGAGAGCGGGTTGGTCTGATCCATGAACTGGCTCAGCTGGCTGGTGCCGAAAAACTCCTTGACCACGGCCGATACCGGCTTGGGATTGATCAGGTCGTGGGGCATGAGGGCATCGACTTCCTGGAGGCTCATGCGCTCCTTGATGGCCCGTTCCATGCGCACCAGTCCGATGCGGTACTGATTCTCCAGCAATTCGCCCACGGCACGCACCCGACGATTGCCCAGATGGTCGATATCGTCCACCACGCCCTGGGTGTCGCGCAATTCGATCAGGGTCTTGGTGGTCAGCAAAATGTCTTCCTTGCGCAAGGTGCGCAGATTCACCGGGGTATCGATCCCCAGGCGCAAATTGATCTTCAGGCGGCCGACGCCGGACAGATCGTAGTAGGCCGATTTGAAGAAGAGGTGATCCACGAATTCCTGGGCCACCTCGGGGGTGGCCGGATTGCCGGGACGCATCAGGCGGTAGATTTCGATCAGCGCGTCTTCCTTGGTGGAGACCTTGTCCAGCAGCAGGGTCTTGCGGATGGAGTCGCTGCTGGAAACCCCATCGATGCGCAGGATCTCGAATTCATCGATTTTGGCGGCCTTCAGTCGGGCCAGCGCTTCCTCATCGACCTCCTCGTTGGCCGAAACCAGGACCTCTTCGGACTTGGCGTCCCGGATGGAATATGCAAACACCTTGCTGTGAAGCTCTTCGGGGGCGATGGGAATCTCTACCATATTGGCGGCGGCCATCTGCTTGATGGCCCGCTGGGTATACATGCGACCCTTCTTGACCAGCACATCGCCCGTTTCCGGGTGGACCACGTCCCGGCTGGCGCGCTGCCCCTTCAGATGTCCGGGGACGAATGCCTTGCTCACCTTGCGGCCCTGAACGATGATCTTTTCGGTCTGGTAGAAATAGGCCAGCAGATCGGCGGTGCTGTACCCCAGCGCCTTGAACAGCGTGGTTACCGGGAATTTGCGGCGGCGGTCGATGCGGATGTAAACGATATCCTTGGGATCGATTTCCAGGTCGATCCAGGAGCCGCGAACGGGAATGATCCGTGAGCTGTAGATAATCTTGCCGGAAGAGTGGGTCTTGCCCTTGTCGTGATCGAAGAAGACACCCGATGAGCGATGCAACTGGCTGACCACGACCCGTTCCGTGCCGTTGATGATGAAGGTGCCTTTTTCGGTCATCAACGGAATGGTTCCGAAATAGATCTCCTGTTCCTTGATGTCGCGGATGTTGGAAACGCCCGTCTCCTTGTCCACATCGTAGACCACCAGACGAACGGTGATGCGGATGGGAAGCTCGTAGGTCATGCCCCGCTGGATGCATTCGTCCTCACTGTGCTTGACTTCCGAAAAGCGGTAAGCGACAAACTCGAGAGAGGCACTCCCGGTAAAATCCTTGATGGGAAAAACGGATTTGAAAACCGCCTGCAGCCCGATATCCTCCCGCTTCTCCGCAGGCACGTCGATCTGCAGAAAACGTCGATACGATTCCTTTTGCATGCCAATAAGATCAGGAATTTCGACGATTTTTTTGATCTTGCCGAAATTCTTTCTGATACGTTTTTCAAGCGCTAACCGTTCAGCCATGGCATCTCCATTTTTCTTGGTTTTCGGTTCAAGGGCAGGCACCGGGCATTCCCTTGAAATCATCGACTCAGACTCGAAGTACGGATGTCGGCTTCGGCCAGGGTCAAAATGTGATTCGCATCAACCAGGCGTTATCATTGTGAATCCACCGATGCTGAGGGGGGTATCTCCGGTCACGTGGGCCTTCGGGTTCAACAGGATTCGGGAAACGCGAAAATGGGATCAAAGGTTGACGGCCTTTGCACCCCATTTTCGCTGATTGCTGATTGCGTTGTGTCTGTCGGATGCGAATTTCCTATCCTCCAGGCAGGTATTCTACTTGAGTTCCACTTGAGCACCGGCTTCTTCGAGCTGGGCCTTGATCTGCTCAGCCTCTTCCTTGGCGACGCCCTCCTTGACCGGCTTGGGCGCTTCGTCCACCAGGGCCTTGGCTTCCTTGAGCCCCAGACCGGTAATGGCGCGGACTTCCTTGATCACGCCGATCTTCTTGTCGCCCGGCGAGAGAAGGACCACATCGAACTCGGTCTGCTCCTCGGCGGCGGCACCGCCGGCGTCGCCGGCCGGTCCGGCCGCCATCATGGCAACCGGTGCTGCCGCGGACACACCAAATTTCTCTTCCAGCTCCTTCACCAGCTCGGAGAGCTCCAATACGGACATATTTGCAATAAAGTCGATAACATCCTGTTTGCTGAGTTCAGCCATTGTACATTTCCTCCAATATCAACACATGTTCGTTACACCCCGACTGCAGTGATGCGGGGGATCGGTTCGTTGGGCGGCGTCGGCATGTTACGCCGCCTCTTTCTGATCTTTGATGGCCTGCAGCACGTTGACCATCCTTCTGGGCACGTCGCTGAGGGCCCTTACCAGGGACGTGGGCACGGCGTTCATCGCCGCAAGCACGGTGGCCAGCAATTGTTCCCGGGACGGCAGATCGGAAAGGGCCTTGATGGCCGCCAGATCCAACACCTTGCCGTTCATGACGCCGGCTTTGATTTCCAGCTTATCGTTGTCCTTGGCAAACTCCGTGAGGATTTTCGCCGGTGCCACCGGGTCGTCGTAGCTCAGTGCAATGGCACTGGGGCCCACGAAGCTGTCGCGGATGTTCTCCACATCCGTCCCATCGGAAGCCAGGCGCAGCATGGTGTTCTTGATGACCTGGTATTCGATCTGGGCTTCGCGCAACCTGGCGCGCAACTGGGTCATGGCATCGACGTTCAGACCTTTGTAGTCCGTCAGAATGACCACGCAGCTCTTGTCCAGCCTCTCCTTGAGATCCTTGATGAAAACCTTCTTTTCTTCGAGATTCAAAGCGTAATTAACACCTCCTTCCATCACTGCAGACAACCGAGGGATGTAACGATATGATCTGTTACGTCGAGTGGCGCCGGGAATCGGTTTTTTCCGTTCCGTGCCGGCGCCGTCGGTCTGTCTCGGTAGGCCGGCGGATGCCGATTAAACACGTGCATTTCCTTGCTTACGTGCACCTACGGTCTTTGACAGCGTTATTTAATGAATTACGCAGTCGGCGGTTCCATCTGACAGTCCCGCCCATCTGCCCGGCCACCCACTTCGGAAACTCTTCCGAAGACGGGGCCGCAATGATCGGCTCGCATCGTCCGCACCGACACCACCGCCATGACACGTGCTATTTCACGTAGTCCTTGACCAGGCCGGTGTCGATCTTGATTCCCGGCCCCATGGTGGTGGAGATGGCGATCGCCTTGAGATAAGTCCCCTTGCTGGATGAAGGTTTCAGCCGCAAGATGGTTTTGAGAAAGGCGGTGACATTCTCGACGATTTTTTCCACCCCGAAAGAAACCTTGCCCAAAGGCACATGGACGATACCGGTCTTTTCGACCCGGAAATCGATCTTGCCGGCTTTGAGTTCCGTGACCGCCTTGGTCAAATCGAAGGTTACGGTCCCGGTCTTGGCATTGGGCATCAGCCCGCGGGGACCGAGCAGTTTGCCGATTTTGCCCACCGTGCCCATCATGTCGGGCGTGGCCACTGCCTTGTCGAAATCGAACCAACCTTCCTTGATTTTATCCACCAGATCTTCGCTGCCGACAAAGTCGGCGCCGGCTTCCCTGGCCTCGGCTTCCTTTTCGCCCTTGGCAAACACGAGCACCCGGACTTCCTTGCCGATTCCGTTCGGCAGGATCACCGTGCCGCGAACCATCTGATCGGCATGCCGTGGATCGACGCCCAGGCGGACCGCCATATCGATGGTCTCGTCAAACTTGGCATAAGATGACTTGATGGCCGATTCCACCGCCTCGGCGACGTCATGCCGCTTCTGCGAATCGATCCGGCTTCTGGCCTGAATATAGTTTTTACCCCGTTTCGGCATTTTGACTTCCCACTCCTTGACCTATGTTTTGCACCGGTCTCTAGACGACGTCGATGCCCATGCTGCGCGCCGTTCCGCTGATGATCAAACAGGCGGCATCCAAATCGTTGGTATTCAGGTCGGGCATTTTGATCTTGGCGATCTCTTCGACTTGAGCGCGGGTGACCTTTCCGACACGGTCCCGCTTCGGATCGCCAGCGCCTTTGGCCACCTTGGCAGCCTTCTTCAGCAACACGGCCGCCGGTGGTGTCTTGGTGATGAAGGTAAATGACCGATCCTGATAAACGGTCAGCACCACCGGAATGATCATACCCGCGTCATTGGCCGTCCGCGCGTTGAAGGCCTTGCAAAAATCCATAATATTGACGCCGTGCTGCCCCAGCGCCGGACCAATGGGAGGCGAGGGGTTGGCCTTGCCCGCCTCCACCTGCAGCTTAATTTGTGCCAATACCTTTTTCGCCATGGTTTCTAATAATCTCCTAACGATTCCTGTATGCTGACATGCGATTTACATCTTGCTGACTTGCACGAAATCCAGTTCGACCGGGGTGGACCGTCCGAAAATACTCACCAGCACCTTGATCTTGCCCTTCTCCTGATTGACTTCTTCCACGGTCCCGTTGAAATTGGTAAAGGGGCCGTCGATCACGCGCACCTCGTCACCGGTGTCGAAGGAATACTTGGGCTGCGGCTTCATCTTCCCGGCTTCCATCCGGTTGATGATCCGTTCGGCTTCGGTATCGGTCAACGGCGCGGGCTTGTCCCTGCCGCCCAGGAAACCGGTTACCTTGGCCGTATCGTTGACAATGTGCCATGTCTCATCGTCCAGTTCCATGCGTACCAGGATATAGCCCGGATAAAACTTACGGGCGGAGGTGCGCCGCTTGCCCTTGACCAATTCGACGACCTCTTCCGTAGGCACCAGTACTTCGTCGAATTTATCCGGATTGGGCGAGGCCGCAATGCGCTCCTCCAAGGCTGCTTTTACCTTATTCTCGAATCCCGAATAAACGTGAACGATATACCATTTTAATGCCACACGTCACCTTCCTGGTTTTTAGGGAAGCACTGCACGCATCAGACTTGAGAGACCCAGATCCACCAAGCCTAAAAACAGGGAAATGATTATCACCAGGATAACCACCACTACGGTCGATCCCATGGTCTGCTTGCGCGAGGGCCAGGTCACCTTTTTCAGTTCGATCTTGACTTCCCGATAAAACTGAACGCTTTTTTGCAAGAAGCTCGGTTGACCCGAAACCGCTTTGGAACGGTCTGCGGCCGCACTTTTCCGGATCGCCGGGGCCGGCCTGCTCACCACGGCTTCGGAAACGCCCGATGCGGCTGCCTCACCGCCGGCCGAATTGACATCGTTCGGCTTAATCTTTTTCTTAGCGGGGTCTTTTTTCTTCTGAATACGTCCCATGCCACTCCTAATCGCTGTATCGCGTCATGGCGCCGGCTCCGGGCAGGCTCCATGTTGCCCCAACGCCTGCTGGTCATGGCAGGCCAGGAGGGATTCGAACCCCCAACACCCGGATTTGGAGTCCGGTGCTCTACCAATTAGAGCTACTGGCCTGCACGGAGGTCCTTTCGTATCAGCTCCCTTTTTTAAAATCAAGGACCACTCGACCGAAACGCCATTATTCCTCTGGCCGGATCATCCCCCGTGGCCGGAAAGCCCCGCCCACACAATTTCAACCGGATGCCGCACGGGCAGATGCCCGAGATGTTCCATCTGCATCTGGCATGTGGGGCAGTCGGTGACGCCATACCGGGCGCCGGAAGCATTCAGCCTGTGGGTCATGGGCGTGCCGATGGCCCGGCTGAGGTCGTAATTCTTGTCGATGAGCCCCCAACTGCCCGCCATGCCGCAGCAATGGCTCTTCAGGTCCAGCAGTTCCACACCGTCAATCCCCGCCAGGAGGTCGATGGAGCTCTCGCTGTGGGGTTGAATGCGCAGGTGGCAGGGATGATGATAGGCCAATTTGAGGGGCAAGACGCCGATTTGCAATCGCTGCCGGTATTGGTTGAGCAAACGGGAGATGTGGATGGTCTTGGCGCCGATCCGTTCGCCTTCCTTGGCGTTCTCCAGCAGGTATCGCCAATCCTTCATCAGGGCGAAACCACAGGATGAACAGGTGACCACAATGTGTTCCGCCTCATCCAGCAGCGCCCGCCAGGCCTTCAGGTTCCGGCGCACCTTACGCCGGGCACCTGCCGCCATACCCTTGGAGAGCTGGGGCAGCCCGCAGCAATACTGCGGTGGCAGAAGCACACGGAATCCCATATGCGCCAGCACCCCCGCTGCGGCTTCGCCCAGTTCCGGCCGGATATAGCCGGCATAACAACCGGCATAAAACAGCACCGTCGGCCCCGGCCCGGGAATCTCACCAGGCAGGCGTTGAAAAAGCGAGCGGCGCGAAAACACCACCATCTCCCGCTCAGCAGCAAGGCCGGTCATCCGTGCGGCGGCTTTGCGGACCAGGGGACGCCTCACCAGGGGCCCGATGAGGGGAGCAAACGGATGCAGGCGCTTTGCCGCCAACTCCACTTCGGCCGTCATCCGGTCAGCCAGCGGCGCCCCGAAGCGGCGAAAATAGTGTGCCTTGGCCTCCATGGCCAATTTGGGAATGTTGACATTGGAGGGACACTCCATGTAGCAG
>JBNKDU010000140.1:0-1655 GCA_050288425.1 Desulfobacteraceae bacterium
CAAGTTCGGCCTGCTCAACGCCGGCCTGCACGCGCTGTTCGGACTGCCGTCCACCACGCGCTGGCTCTCCACCCCCGGCCTGGTCATGCCCGCGCTCATCATGGTGGCCCTGTGGCTCTATACCGGCTTCAACATGGTCTACTTCCTGGCGGCCCTGCAGTCGGTGGACGCCGAACTCTACGAGGCCGCCACCATCGACGGGGCCGGCCGCTGGTCGCAGTTCTGGCATGTCACCCTTCCCGGCATCAAGCCGGTCCTGATCTTCGTGGTGGTGCTCTCCACCATCGGATCGTTCCAGCTCTTCGAGCTGGCCTATCTGCTGCTGGGCAACGGTTCGGGTCCTGACCAGGCCGGCCTGACCATCGTCATGTACCTTTACCAGAACGGTTTCCTCGGCGGCGACCTGGGCTACGCTTCGGCCATCGGCTGGACCCTGGCGGCCATGGTTCTGCTGATGTCGCTGATCCAGCTGCGCATCACCGGCATGGGAAGAGAGGAGGCCTGATATGCGGCGGCTCATCATCTACGGCATCCTGATCGTGGTGGCGGCCTTGTGCCTGGTGCCCATGGTCTGGCTCGTGGCGTCGGCCTTCAAATCCAACGCCGACTTCCAGGTCTATGCCTTTACGCCGCCTCTGGAGCGTGTGACCGTAAGCAATTTTCCCAGCCTCTTCGGACAGATGCCGTTCCTGCGCTTCATGATGAACAGCTTCTTCGTCGCCGGGGTGACGGTCATGGCCCAGTTGTTCTTCTCCGCCCTGGGCGGGTTCGCCCTGGCCAAGTATGACTTCGCCGGCAAGAAGACGATCATGGGCGTGATGATCGCCACCATGATGATTCCCGGCCCTGTACTGCTGGCGCCCATGTACGAGCTGATCTACCACCTGGGGCTCATCGACAGCCACCTGGGCCTGATCGTGCCCGGCATGGTCAATGTCTTCGGCATGTTCCTCTTCCGGCAGTCCATGCTGTCGGTGCCCGACGAGATGCTCCAGGCCGCCCGCATCGACGGCTGCAACGAATTCCAGATCTTCTGGCACATGGTGCTGCCGGTCAGCCGGCCCATCATCGGCGCCTTCTGCCTGATCGCCTTCATGGGGACCTGGAACAGCTTTCTCTGGCCGCAGATCATCCTGCAGACCAGCGACCGCTTCACCCTGCCCATCGGGCTGAACCAGATGGTCGGCGTCTACCAGACCGACTACGGCGCCATGATGGCCGGCACCCTGCTGGCCGTACTGCCGGTGGTGGTGCTCTTCTTCCTCCTGCAAAAAGAATTCATCGCCGGGCTCACCAAGGGCGCAGTAAAGGGATAACCTATGGCAAACATCGCATTCCAAGGCGTCAACAAAATCTACCCCAACGGGTTCCAGGCCATGCACGACCTGGACCTGGCCATCGCGGACGGCGAACTGCTGGTCATGGTCGGTCCTTCGGGCTGCGGCAAGTCCACCACCCTGCGCATGCTCGCCGGCCTGGAATCCATCACCAGCGGCGACCTGCTCATCGACGGCCGGCGGGTCAACGACCTGCACCCCCGGGCGCGCAACATCGCCATGGTCTTCCAGAGCTATGCGCTCTATCCGCACAAGACGGTGCTGGGCAACATCGAATTTCCCCTGCGCATGGCCAAGGTCCCGGCCGAGGAGCGCCGC
>JBNKDU010000141.1:0-3071 GCA_050288425.1 Desulfobacteraceae bacterium
CAGATGGTTAACAAAATAATTGGAATTTCTTCCTGATCAAGCCTTCCTCACAATCCAGGACACCTTCATCTTCTGTCGTTGGTGCGCAGGGCGAGCGCATGTAAAAAGATCCGAACGTCCAACATCGAACATCGAACGCCCAACGTCGAACAAGGCATTCTGTCGATTCAGATATTGGCTGAGCGCAGCGAATCCACCCTTCGACGTTCGATGTTGAACGTTCGATGTTCGATGTTCAAAAGACGCATACAGGCATCGGGCCAAAGCATCTATTGCGCCAGCGTTACCTGCGATTGCCTTGCGTTGCTGTGCCGCATGCGTGTACTTTTGGCGTTGGATGTGATAGGTCGAATCCCTGTCATTCTTGCTAACGACCGAATTTCCAAGGTGTAAAACGTTTCCATGAGCTGCCACCCGCCATCCGCTCCCGGCTCCGATCGCCAGCTGATTCTCTTCGGGCGTTACCCCGTGCCCGGAAGGGCCAAGACCCGGCTCATACCGCTTCTGGGCGAAGTCGGCGCCGCCGAGTGGCATCGGCACCAGACGGAAAAGACCATCGACAAAGCCATGGAGAGCCGGGGCGCCTATTCCATAGCCTTTTGCTATGCCGGCGGCGGGCGTCAGCAAGTTCTTCGCTGGATTGGCCGGGATTCGATCTGCCTGACACCACAGGCACGGGGCGACCTGGGCCGACGCATGCGCCATGCCCTGTTCGAAGCGCTGGACCGAGGCTTTGAACGGGTGGTGCTGGTGGGAACCGATATCCCGCAGATGGCCTCGGCGCATATCCATGCGGCCTTCGATGCCATGGACCGGCATGAGATGGTTCTGGGACCCAGCCGGGACGGCGGATATTGGCTGGTGGGATTGCGTTGCAAGGCCGATATTTTTCGGAATATCCGCTGGGGTGGTGGAAAGGTGTTGGATCAGACGCTGGCCGACGCCCGCCGACAGGGGTTGAGAGTGGCTTGCCTGACGGAACTCAACGACATCGATACGCCTGGCGACCTCAAAGAAGACCGGTCCTGGACCGGGGCAGCAGAGCCGTACCTGTCGGTGGTCATTCCGACCCTGAACGAGGCGGGTTGCATCGAAGCGGCCATCCGCCGGGCTCGCTCACCCGAGTGTGAAATCATCGTGGCCGACGGCGGCAGCCGGGATGGAACCGTGGAGATTGCACGGAGCGCCGGTGCCATCGTCCTGGTCGGGCGGCCCGGCAGGGCGCTGCAGCAAAACGCGGGGGCGGCCGTGGCCCGCGGAAAGATTTTGCTCTTCCTGCACGCCGATACGCAATTGCCGGCCGACTATCCCCGCCAGGTCTTTGCCTGCCTCATGGACCGCCGGGTCGTGGCCGGCGCTTTCCGGTTCAAGAGCGATTATGACAATAGAAGCATGCGGCTGATCGAGAAGGCAACGCAGGTCCGAGCCGCCCTCTTTCAGATGCCTTACGGCGACCAGGCCCTGTTCATGCCCCGATCGATATTTAAACGGGTCGGCGGATTTCCGGAGACCCCCATCGCCGAGGACCTTTTTCTGGTCAGGCGACTGGGGCGGCTGGGACGCATCGGCCTGGCAGGAGGGGCGGCCCTTACTTCCGGTCGCCGTTGGCGGCGCATCGGCGTCTGGCGCGCGACGATGATCAACTATCTGATCGCCGCCGGCTGTCTCGTCGGTGTCGATCCCAAAAGGCTGGCGCCCCTCTATCGATTGTGGACCGATCAGCGGTCCACACCAAAATCCTAACCCATGACAGGTGGCTTATGAATGCTGCGGGAAAAAAGACAACACCATCTTCCAGGCCGATCACCGCCGTCGTGGCCAATGAAAGGGGCGAGATCTTCGATCTGGCCGGATACGCGGCCGTGGGGAGCGACGGCCCGGTGCAGGCGTGCCTGAGCGTCCAGGAGACCTGCAACCTGCCCCACGGCAGCGAGTTGATGTTTTTGCCCGACCGCATCCCCTTGGTTTACGATCTGCAATCCGATGCGGTGGTGGCCTTGGCGGAGAATCCATATGAACCGGGAGAGGCGATCTTTCCGGTGGCCGCCTTCAACTCGCCGGGGTATATGATCACCCACACCGGGGCATGGGAAGAGCGCGCCCAAGCCGTTGCCCTGCCCCTGTTTTCCTACGGGGCCGTGGGCTGGCACCGGGGAAAATTCCGTTCCGCCGTCGTGCAGGTAGACAAGGAGCCGCGTCAGGACCTGCGCCGCATGCCGGCCGAAAAGGTCGCCGCCGGTGTCCGGGAATTAAGACAAACCCTTGCCGGCAACCGGCTCAGGGCCCATTTGGAAAATTGCGCCCTGAACTACGGATGCCCGGCCGGCAAGAATTTCTTCCTGGGGCGCTATGAAGCACCCTTGCCGGCCTCGAGCAGCTGCAATGCCCGGTGCCTGGGTTGCCTTTCACTGCAACCCGACGATGCCGTCTCCTGCAGCCAGGAGCGGATCGATTTTACGCCCAGCCCCGAAGAGATCGCCCAGGTGGCCTTGACCCATATCAGGCGGGTGCGCCATGCGGTGGTCAGCTTCGGGCAGGGGTGCGAAGGCGACCCGCTGATGGCCGCCGATACCCTGGCCCGGGCGATCCGCAAGATCAGGGCGAAGACAGGCCGCGGCACCATCAATATGAATACCAACGGCAGCCTGCCGGAGAAGATCGAAATGCTTCTGGACGCCGGGTTGGACAGTTTGCGCATCAGCATGAACAGCGTGCGGGAGGATTGTTACGAGGCCTATTTCCGCCCGCGGGGCTATGGATTCGCCGATGTGCTCGCCGGGATCGACCTGGCCCTGCGGCGCGGGGCCCATCTGGCCATCAACTACCTGAATTGCCCCGGATTCAGCGATACGCCCGAAGAAATCGATGCCTTGATGGATTTTATCCAGCGGCACCCCATCGACATGATTCAATGGCGCAACCTCAATTTTGATCCCCTGCGCTATCTGGATACCATGAACACGGCCGCACACCACAACCGGCCGACGGGGGTCCGGCATCTGCTGGGTCAAATAAAACAGGCCTTTCCCCACCTGCGACACGGCTACTTCAATCCCCCCAAGGAGAAATTT
>JBNKDU010000142.1:0-7437 GCA_050288425.1 Desulfobacteraceae bacterium
GTACTGCATCTTGGCGATCTCCTTGGCCAGGATGCCGCACCAGAAAGACTGGATGGTGGCGTCTTTCAGCTCAGCGATGTCGCCCCGTCCGTTGAAGTGCTCGAAAAGCACCAGGCTCAGGGCCGCCATCCGCACGTTGTCATGCCCCAGCAAAACCACCGCCCGGGTCACCGTGGTCACCTTGCCGGCCACGAAACCGTAAAACGCGGAATTCACCAGCTTGAGCAACTTGTTGGTCAGGGCATAATCCTTGAGGATGATGTTGGCCAGTTCGCTCGCCGAAGCGTGGACCGACGTGTCCTGCAACTTCTGGTTGATCTCGATAATATACTGGCTGATCGTCGGAAACTCCCGTGTCCGCCGGATGCGGCGCAAGGCCTTTTCGAGATAATCGGCATCGTCCGGTCGCCCCTCGATGGGTGACGAACCTTCGCCTGGGTTTTGGTCGGATGTCTCCACCATCATCTCCTGCGAGAATCGGTTACTCCTGCCGGCGCTATGGCCATGATCGCGAATCTTATATCGGACGTCCCGGCGAAATATTAAGCCGCTTTCCCCGGTCGCCATGGAAAATCCGACGCCGCCAAACCGACGACATCCATCGACATTACCTTTTCCCCGGCCACAACCCATCGGGATTTTTTATTTTACATCGCCACCCAACCCTTTTAGACTTCTTTTGCCGATTGTCGGCCCGCCGCATCGACAGCCTAGGGATCGTGCTTAGATTTCAGTCTGTTGAACCAAATTCATCCGCCGACACTTCGGCCTCGGAAAAATGGCCAGAGGCAATGCAATTCATGAAGTCCGCTCCCCAAACCCGCACTTGCCACCCGGAGCAGATCTGCCGACAGATCGGCCGCCGGGCGCAAAACCTGTTCATGACCCGGCAATTGTGGTGTTCCGGTGCCGTGCTCGTGGTGCTGAACCGGGCACTGGGCGGCGACCTGACCCAGGACCTGTCCATCCGGCTCTCCTCCGGCCTGGGCAAGGGCCTGGGGGGCGGCGGCTGCATTTGCGGCGGGCTGAGCGGCGGGGCGCTGGCCCTGGGGCTCTTCCTGGGCAACGGTCGGTTGGCGGCGGCCGGAGACCGCACCGTCCTGAAGGCCACGCGGCAATTGCACGAGGCCTTCAAGGAGGCCCATGGCGCCACCTGCTGCCGCGAACTGATCAAAATCAGCGCCCGGGGAGAAGACGGCGTGTTCCGGGACTGCGCCCGGCGAACGGCCAGGGCGGCGGAACTGACCGCCCGACTGATACTGTCCCGGCGCCCGAGGCTCGTCGACCGCGTGGATTGGGACTATCTGAACCAGGAGGAGAGCCGGCTGGACGCGCGACTGAAAAGCGCCTCCCAGCGGTTCATGCCAGGATAAAATCATGTCGCTTTTCAAGCTTCTGCAAAAACCGACCCTGCAAAGCCTGTCCAAGACCTGCGGCTGAGCGGCCAAAATCGACCCGGTCGGGCTCGGATATCTGTTGGCCGGTCTGCCCCAGGCGGACGATCCCAATTTGCTGGTGGGGTACGACACCAGCGACGATGCCGGCGTATACCGGCTCAGCGACGACACGGCCCTGGTGGTGACCGCCGACTTCATCACCCCGCCGGTTAACGACCCCTACATCTTCGGGCAGATCGCCGCCGCCAACGCCCTGAGCGACGTCTACGCCATGGGCGGCCGGCCCAGGGTGTGCCTCAACCTGGTCTGTTTTCCCTCCAAGAAGCTGCCTGCGGAAGATCTCAACGGCATCGTGTCCGGCGCCCTGTCCAAGATCACCGAGGCCGGCGCCGTCCTGGCCGGCGGCCACTCGGTGGAGGACGACGAACCCAAATTCGGGCTTTCGGTGGTAGGCGTGGTGCATCCGGAACGGTACTGGTCCAATGCCGGTGCCCGGCCGGGGGACATGCTGATTCTCACCAAGCCCCTGGGCAGCGGCGTGCTGTTCAACGCCAACCTAAAGGGCTGGGTCTCGGAGCAGGCCATGAGCGCATGCATCGCGGCCCTGACGACGCTGAACCGCCAGGCCGCTGAGGCCATGCAGGACTTCGAGATCCATGCGGCGACCGACGTCACCGGATTCGGCCTGGCCGGTCACGGCCTGGAGATGGCCAGGGCCTCGGACGTGAGCATCACCTTCGACCTGGATGCCCTGCCCATCATGGACCAGGCCCTGGAGATGTACCGCAAAGGCGTGGGCACCGGGGTCAACGGCTTCAACCAGGGACTAGTGGCCGACCACCTCTCCATGGAGCGCGATCTGCCCCCATGGCATCGCGAAATTCTCTTCGATCCCCAGACCAGCGGCGGTCTCCTGGTGGCCCTGCCCGAAGAGCAAGGCCCCGAGTTGATCCGCGTCCTGCAGGCAATCCCCACCCCGGCGGCGGCCCTCGTCGGCCGCGTTGGCCCGTCAAACGGGGGAAACCGCCTGATCTGCAAATAAATCCACTCGATCCATTGTCTTGACAATCCCATGGCCATCCGGGTAATAAGCAAGGTTCGTCATTCGGATAACGGCGCGGATTCTACAAAAACACAATTGAACATTCCCCAGGCCCCCCGGGTCCGGAGTCGCGCCGGGACAACAACGGCAACACAGCGCAGGAGAGGAAAATGTTTCGACCCCAGATCAAAGTCGTGGACTGCACGGTGCGCGACGGTGGACTGATGAACAAATGGCAGTTTGGCGACGACTTCGTGGAACAGGTGTACCTGGCCAACAGCGCGGCGGGCGTCGATTATATGGAGATCGGCTATCTGAGTTCGGAATCTTCCTTCTCGCGCGAAGAGTACGGCCCCTGGAAATTCTGCGCCGAAGAAGACCTGCAACGCATCCTCGGCCACAACGGGGAGAAGACAATCAAATTGTCGGCCATGGCCGATATCGGCCGCATCGACTACGACGACATCCCCGTCGCCACGGAGAGTTCCCTGGATATGGTCCGCGTGGCCTGCTACGTCCACCAGGTGGACAAGGCCATCGCCCTGGCCCACCACTGCATGGACAAGGGCTACGAAGCCACCATCAACCTGATGGCCGTGTCCACGGTGGGTCCCCGGGACCTGAAGGAGGCCCTGGACGACCTCTCCCAATGCCGCGTGCCCATCATCTACCTGGTGGACAGCTTCGGCGCCTTCTACTGCGAAGACATCGACATGCTCTCCCAGATGTACATGGCCGCGCTGCCGGACAAGACCATCGGCATCCATACCCACAACAACCAGCAGCTGGCGTTCGCCAACACCATCTCGGCCATCATCAACGGCGCCAACTTCCTGGACGCCAGCTTGTACGGCATCGGCCGGGGAGCCGGCAACTGCCCGCTGGAATTGCTGATCTCCTTCCTGAAGAATCCCAAATTCCGGGTCAAACCGCTCATCGAGGTAATCGAGAAGCACATCATGCCCTGGACCAAGAAGATCGATTGGGGCTACCATATCCCCTACATGATGACCGGCGTGCTCAACCAGCATCCGCGCACGGCCATGGCGCATATGGAGTCGAAGAACAAGGAGAGGATCACCGACTTCTTCGAGAATTTCACCAATTCGACGGATTTGACGTAGACGACCTTCGCCACCCCCGGGAGGAGGGCCATGGCACGCGGCGATCAACTCAGCCGCCAATGGAAGATCATCCAGGCGCTGACGGCGTCCCGGACGGGCATGCCGGCCGCGGCCCTGGCCGACCGCCTGGAATGCCATTCGCGGACCGTCTACCGCGACCTGGAGGCACTGCAACAGGCCGGCTTTCCCCTCTGTACAGAGAACCGGGACGGCCGCACCTACTGGTCGATGCTCGATTCCGGCAGCCGGCGGATGCCCATCCCCATGAGCCTCACCGAGCTGATGGCCCTCTACTTCAGTCGCAACCTGCTCAAGGTGCTCGAGGGAACCGCCATTCACGACTCCCTGGACTCCCTGTTCGAGAAAGTCAAAGCCACCCTGCCACCGGATTACATTCACTACCTGGAGAAGATCGAGCACAGTCTCGAGGTGGGCGTCAAGGCCCGCAAACCCTATCACCGCTACCAGCAGACCCTGGAGACGGTCCAGGCGGCGGTGCAGGAGCGCACCTGCATCGACATGGACTATTTCGCCATGAGCCGCAACCGGACCACCCGCCGCCGGGTGGAGCCCTATACCGTCTGGTTCTACGACGAAACCTTCTACCTCATCGGCTATTGCCGCCAGCGCAGGGACATCCGGATCTTCGCCGTGGACCGCATCGAACATGTCGAGGCCACGGACCAGCGATTCGACATCCCCGACGGCTTCGACGCCGAAACCTTCATGGGCCGCTCCTTCGGCGTCTTCCAGGGGGACCCGGTGAAGGTCACCATCCGCTTCGACCCGGCCGTGGCCGGATATGTCCGCGAGAAGATCTGGCACCCGTCGCAGACCCTCACCGAGGAACCCGATGGTTCGCTGCTCTTCGACGTGGAAGTGGCCGGCACCCAGGAGATCAAGCGATGGGCGCTCAAGTGGGGCGCCGCCGCCCGGGTCATCGCGCCCCGGCAATTGCGCGAGGAGATGGCCGCCGAGACCGGCGCCATGGCCGGCCTCTACGGATGAAACGCGCCCGGCCGCCGGCGACGGACACCCCGATCCAGAGGGAAGGAACACCATGCCCATAACATCCAAACTGCCCGCGGTGGGCACCACCATCTTCACGATCATGTCGCAGCTGGCGGCCGAACATGGGGCCGTCAACCTCTCCCAGGGCTTCCCCGATTTCGATACCCATCCCGACCTCATCGATCTGGTTCACCGGGCCATGCAGCAGGGCCACAACCAGTACGCCCCCATGCAGGGCGCGCCCGCGCTGCGGCGGCAGATCGCCGAGAAGACCGCCGCCCTCTACGGCGCCGAAATCGACCCGGACCTCGAGGTGACCGTGACCTCGGGCGCCACGGAGGCCCTCTTTGCCGCCATCACCGCGGTGGTCCATCCGGGCGACGAAGTGATCCTCATCGAACCGGCCTACGACTCCTACGTGCCGGCCATCCACCTCAGCCAGGGGGTGCCGGTCCACGTGCCCATGACCTATCCCGGCTACGACATCGACTGGCCGGCCGTGGAACGGGCCGTCACCCCGCGAACGCGCCTGCTGATCCTCAACTCGCCCCACAACCCCACCGGCACCGCCCTGTCGGCCGAAGACATCGCGGCCCTGGCGCGCATCGCCGCCGGTCACGAATTCTACATCCTCAGCGACGAAGTATACGAGCACATCATCTTCGACGGCCGCAGCCACCAGAGCATGCTGCGCCATCCCCAACTGGCGCGGCGCAGCTTCGTGGTCAGCTCCTTCGGCAAGACCTATCATGCCACCGGATGGAAGATCGGGTACTGCATCGCCCCCCAGGAACTGAGCGCGGAATTCCGCAAGGTCCACCAGTTCCTCACCTTCGCCAGCAACACCCCCATCCAGCTCGCCTACGCCGACTTCATGAAGCGCAGCGACCTCTTCCTGGAACTTCCCCGGTTCTACCAGCGCAAACGGGATCTCTTCCTCGAGCTCATGGAGAATTCACGTTTTACTCCCCTGCCCTGCGCCGGCACCTATTTCCAGATGATGGACTATTCCGCCATCACCGATGAAGCCGACCTCGATTTCGCCCGCCGGATGACCATCGAATACGGGGTGGCCGCCATCCCGCCGTCGGTCTTCCACCACGACCAGCGGGACCATAAGGTCCTGCGGTTCTGCTTCGCCAAACAGGACCAGACCCTGGTCCGGGCCGCGGAGGTGCTATGCCGGATCTGACCCTGACCCTCATGCAGACCGAACTGGCCTGGGAGGACATCGATGCCAACCTGGACCACTTCGACGACCGCATCGACGCCCTGGAAGGCCCCACCGACCTGATCATCCTGCCGGAGATGTTCTCCACCGGCTTCAGCATGACCCCCCAGGCCCTGGCCGAACCCATGGACGGCAAGGCCGTCACCTGGATGCGCCGCAAGGCCGCCCGGACCAAGGCCGTCATCACCGGCAGCCTGATGATCGTCGAAGACCGCCGCTTCTACAACCGCCTCATCTGGGCCCGCCCGGACGGCGATCTGGTCACCTACGACAAGAAGCATCTGTTCCGCTACGCCGGCGAAGAGAAGATCTACACCGCCGGCCGCCGCCGGATCACCGTGGAACTCAAGGGATGGAAGATCCGGCCCTTCATCTGCTACGACCTGCGCTTTCCCATCTGGACGCGCAACCTCGAACCGGCCTACGACCTGGCCCTCTTCGTGGCCAACTGGCCGGCCCGGCGCGCCGCCCACTGGCGCAGCCTGCTCCGGGCCCGGGCCATCGAGAACCAATGCTTCGTGGCAGGAGTCAACCGCGTGGGCACCGACGGCAACGGCCACCGCTACAACGGATGTTCCGCCCTCATCGACCCCCTGGGCGAAAGACGTTTCGAACAACAGGACCAGGCCTGCACCCCCACCCTCACCCTCCGCCGGGAGACCCTGACCGATTACCGCGCCAAGTTTCCCGCCTGGATGGATGCCGACGGAGACATGCTCAAGTCCTAAGGGTTCTTATTCTCTTGAAACCATAATATTGCGAATGTCGGAGGACTCCAGAGCCAAGGCACCAAGGGCGCGGCCGCAGTCAACCGACTGCAAGCCCTTGGTAACGCCGTTACTTACGTCCTCCGGCTTTCGCAAACCTAATGCTTATGTCGATGGTGAATGTCCGGCCAGTGGGGATGGGCGTGGCGCTCCGGCCGATGATCGTGTGAATGCGCGTGGTTGCCGCCGGCCGCATCGCCGGGATGGTCATGATCATGGTGTGCGTCGCCGTGCCGGTGCTCGTGACCATGGCGGACGGCGTCATGAAGGTGGGAATGCAGGTGCCGGTCCCGGAAGAGAACCACCAAAGAGAAGATCAGCAGCAGCGCGGCCAGCAGTTGAAGGCCGCCGATCCGTTCGCCCAGGAAAATCGCCGCCAGAACGACCCCGAAGAACGGCGCGCTGGAGAAGATCATCTGGCTGCGGGTGGCGCCCAGTTGCTGGGCCGACCGGATATAGAGGGTGATGCTCACCCCATAGGCCAGCGCGCCCACCACGACCCCCGCCGCCACGGTGCCCACCCCCGCGGTCACCGGTTCCAGCTTCAACCCGATGGCAAGATTCACCCCTCCGGCGGCGACCCCCTTCCAGAAAGTGGTCTGCTGGGGCGTAATGCCGTCGATGAGGGCCGTCAGGTGGTTGTCCAGCCCCCAACAAATGCAGGCCGCCCCCACCAGCAACAAGGCCGCCAGCCCCACGCCGCCCTCCTGCCACGAGAGCAACGCCGAAGCCAGCACCGTACCCCCCACGCCCAACCAGCCGCCCCGGCCCAGGTGGTCCCGGAACAGCAGCCACCCCAGAATCGCCGTGGCCACCAGTTCGAGATTGAGCCACAACGCCACCGAAGCGGCCGACGACCGCTGCA
>JBNKDU010000143.1:0-41245 GCA_050288425.1 Desulfobacteraceae bacterium
GAAGCTGACCCCCATGTAGGGATCGAGCACCGGGTAGGCCAGCCCGAAGAGGATTCCGGCCGCCGCGGCCAGGGCCGAGCCGATGGCGAAGGTCATGGCGGCGATGGTGTTCATGGGCACGCCCACCAGGGGCACCACCACGTAGTCGTAGGCCATGGCACGCATGGCCATGCCCCACTTGGTATGCGAGATCAGCTGATGCAGGGCCAGCATGAGACCGATGGAGACCAGCACGATCATTATCTTCTTGTTGGTCACATAGACGCCACCGATGTTGTAAGTGACCGATTCGATGAGCTGGGGAAACTTGAGGCGCGATCCCCCGAGAAAGAGGATGTTCGCGGTCTCCAGGATGATCCCGATCATCAGGCCGGTGATGGCCGCCGAGGCGCGGGGCGCTTCGCGCAACGGACGATAGCCCACGCGCTCCACGAGAATGCCCAGGAAGGACGTCAGGATCATGGTGATGACGATGGTCAGGGCCAGCAGGACCCATCCGGGCAGCGCCAATCCCATGGCGGCGACCAGGGCCAGCAGCAGGGTGGCGATGCCGAAACCGATGTAGGAACCGGTCATGAAGATATCGCCATGGGCGAAATTGAAGACCATCATGATGCTGTAGACCATGGAATAGCCCAGGGCGATGAGGGCGTAAAAGCTGCCGAATTGCAGGGCGTTGACAATATTCTGCAAGAATTCCATGAAGGTGCTCCCGGTGCCTTGAAGACGCTTGCATTGCCGCGCCAGAAACCGTCAGGGGCGGGCGTCACGGCCGCGCCCCTCCAGAGGTCGGGGAATATTCACGTCGCCCGGTGATCGGGCGACGCCATTCATTTAATGGGAATTACGGGCATACGGACTGGTAGAACTCGTATTCGCCCTTCTCGTTGATGCGCACGATGACCGCACACTTGATCGGATCGCCTTCTTCGGTGAAGGTCATCGAGCCGGTGATGCCTTCGAAGTTCTTGATCTTGGCCAAGGCATTGCGGATGGCCTGGCGGTCGTTTTTCACATTGCCGGTGATCTTGCCGGCATCCTGGATGGCCTGTTGTACCAGCCGCAGGGAGTCCCAGGTCAGGGCGGCCACGTCGTCCGGTACATAGCCGTATTTCTGGTTGTAGCGGTCGATGAAGGCCTTGGTGGCGCCCTTGGCGCCGGCCGCGGCGTAGTGGGTGCTGAAGTAGAGCCCGTAGCAGTCCTTGCCGCACAGGGCCACGGTTTCCGCGGATCCCCAGGAGTCGCTGCCCACGATGGGCTTGTTCCATCCCAGCTCATGGGCCTGTTTCACGATCAAGGCCACTTCATTATAGTATTGGGGCGTAAAGAAGAACTCGGCACCCGAATTGATGATCTTGGTCAACTGGGAGGAGAAGTCGGTGTCCTTGGTGGTGAAGCTTTCGTAGGCCACTACCGACCCCGCGCCGTTGGTGTCTTCCCAGGCTTTCTTGAATACTTCGGCCAGGCCTTTGGGGTAATCGCTGGCCACGTCGAACAGGACGGCGGCTTTGGAAAAGCCGAATTTCTCCTTGATAAAATTGGCCACCACCGGACCCTGGAAGGGATCCAGGAAGCAGCCGCGGAAAACATAGGGACGGTCCTTGGTGGTGTTGGGATTGGTGGACCAGGGGCTGATCATGGGAGTCTGGTAATTATTGGCCACGTCGCCGGCCGGAACGGCCTGGCTGGAAGCCTGGGGGCCGACGATGGCCAGCACCTCGTCTTCGGTGATCATCTTGGTGTTGGCCTTGACCGCCGATTCGGCTTTGGACTCGTTGTCTTCGACCACGACTTCCACTTTATACTTCTTACCGCCCACTTCCAGGCCGCCGGCGGCGTTGATATCTTCCAGCCACATCTGGGCGGCATATTTCGATCCTTCCCCCACCTTGGGAATATCGCCGGTGATGGGAGCGTTCAGACCGACCTTGATGACCGTCTCGCGGCTGCGGCTCCAGGAGTTGGTTGCAAATGCCAGGGTTACGACGAGTACCAATACCAGGGGTGCGGTAAGTTTACGCATTTCGGCCTCCTCTTTTTGTTGTGGGTCTGTTGGTCGTTCGCGGCGAAACGGTTTCCCATGCAGATGAACCTCGTTCCGGCGTTAAAAGAATAGGTTCAGTTATCATGGTCGGATGGCTTTTGCAATTCGGCGGGTGATACCGATTTTAATTAAAGTTACGGCATTCGACGGACGATAACCTTCCCAATGCGAAGGCGGGCGACGGCCTGTATCCCCTGCGCTCTATTCAGATCGGATTGGTGGGATGACTCGGATGTGCGGCCCGGAAGCGGACCAGGGACGGAAAAGTACCCGCGATTCATCGTCATGTCGGCGGCATGGATCGCACGCAGGTTGCCTCTTGCAGCGGATACCGGCGCCCGGAATTTTTAATTTTATTTCTGGAGGTTAAAATGACGAGATGGATTCGTGGAACCTGGCGTGCCCCATTTTTGATGATCATTCTTTCGGTCCTGTTGACGGCTTGCGGCGGAGGCGGCAGCGGCGGCAGCGGCTCCGGCGGCACAGATGTGCCGGCCCTGGTTCTGCCCAGCCGCATCGAACTGACCAGCGTAGACGACGGCGATGTGGGCGCACTGGCCATGCTGCGGCAGGCCGCAGTCTACAGCGACACCGGGACCGATTACTCCAATGAAGAAAAGCAGTCCTGGGTGGATGATACCGACGCCCTGGAGATGATCAATGACATCCTGGGGGTCTGCAAGGACACCGGGTATGCCAATTTTGTCAACCAGGGGCCTTACAAAGCCCTGGTTCGGCAGGTCGGCAAGAGCGAACAGAGCAAGTCGGGCAACAACACCACCTCCCAGGCCACCGAGCAACTCATGGAGATGTACGTGGACGTGACCCGCGCCAGCAGCAGCGCGCCCATGATCGTCAAGATCTGGGTGGAGGAGGATGACGGGCCCATGGGCCAGCCCCAGTTGATCCGGGGCCATTTCACCGTGACCCAGGGGGTGAGCGCCACCTATCCCTACGGGGTGATGACGGCCAACTTCAAGGGCACGACCCTGGACGGCAGTGTGGACATGTTCCACATGGCCATGAGCATCACGGCCGAAGGCGGCAATGTGGTCGTCCAGACGGTGGATGATTCCGAAGAGGGCGGCGAGTTTGAAAACCACAGCAAGGTGAAGGTGGTGGCCAACCAGGACATCACCGAGGGCAACGCCTATGTCTGGGAATCGGAAACCCATCCGGATTGGGAAGGCGGGGACCCGGTGACCGAAACCAGCGAGGAGTTGATCGCCTTCAACGCCGACTATTTCAAGGTCACCGAAAACAGCGTCGATTCCTATTATTCCAAAGCCAATTTGCGGCACCGCATATTTAATTACAAACTTTTCAACGCCGCCGACGGCAGTAATCTGGACTTGAGCTCCGGGTTCCCCATCGAAACCGCCGAAGGCAAGCACGGCTATGTGGGATACTACGGCATCTGGGCGCCTCCGGGGGTCGACATTTCCAACGGCGCCACGGTATCGGATATGGACGGCAATACCTACACGGTATATCGTTCCGGCGGCAAATTGACCAAGCACACCCAGTCCAGCACCACGTTGGCCACTCTCTCCGGCATGGAGCTTTCCTATTGGCAATGCGACCAGTCCCAGTGCGGCGATGTGATCGTCACCTGGAACGGCAGCAACTTCATCAAGCTCGGTGTGCGCAACCAGAATACCGGCGCAATCCAGTATTACACCGATACGGATCCCGAATATCATGCCGTAGTGACCTTCAGCGAGTGGGACGGCGCCTGGTGCGAAGGCCTGCAGGCCTTCCTGCGGATCGGCAACCTGTATGCCAACAGCAACACACCCTCAGATGCCTCCACGGTCTATTACGATGCCGAGCAGACACTGGATCCGGAAACGGCCACCGATATGACCCTCTATACCTGGGAATTTACCCTGGGCCTGCCCATCGACCAGACGGTGGTCAATGGTTCCGACGTAGCCATGAACGCCTACTGGGGAGGGATGCCCACGGAAAAGACTTTCCAGTTCGTGGCCTCGGAGATGATGCTCTACGATCAATCCCTGACCAATGCGGTGATCCTGCCGGACGGTCTCACCCTGGATGGCACCAATCTGCAATGGGGCTATCATATCGGTCCACTGACCACGACCCGCTATGACATCAGCAATTTCTGGCAGGCCCACGAAGCGCAGGTTTTTTACTCCTGGAACACGGGCGAGGACGAGTGGAACCAATTCACCACGCTGAAGGACAGCTCGAATGCGTTTGTCTCCTTCGATGCGCCCATCTCCTTCAGCTACACCCACACCACGGCCAAGGACGTCAATGCGGACGGCACGTATGACGGCAAGGTGTTCCGCATGGATTACGACGGCACCTCCGTGCATATCCCCTGGGAGTATGATCAAGGAAGCGGCGATTGGGAACCGCAGATCAACATCAGGGACGGCGTCACCGTGGGCGACAGCAACCAGTACGTGATCAAGGCCACGGAAGAGGAACTGGTGATGGAGGCCATCGCGGAACCGGCCGGAACCACATTCCCCACCAATTCGGTAGGGGCTCCGGACCTGGTCTACGATGCCACCAAGACGGCCCAGGTGGGCGCCATTCCCACCACTGCCCAGTTGAAAGTCATCAAGGGTGAGGTGCTTCCCTAAACCCTTTTCCGAGTAGAATGAACAGCCATCGGGTCCCCATTCCGGGGACCCGTTTTTTTTGGAAGAGTGCAAAAAGCCGTGGTTCAGATTTCGTCAGGGTTTCTATTAGAGATGGTAGGGCAGGTCCTTGATGAGCAATCGGTTTTGTTTCTTGATGATATGTCCGTCGGCGATGAGTTCGGTGATGATACGGTTGATGGTTTCCCGGGAGGAACCCACGATATCGGCCAGTTCCTGCTGGGTGAACTTTTCGGTGAGCATCTGCTCCTCGTCCTTGTGTTCCGTCAGGAATCGGGCCAGGCGGCTGTAGACGTCCTTGAAGACCAGGGCGTCGATTTGTTCGGTGGCGATGCGGAGTTTGTCCAGCAGGGACTTGTTTACGTTCCAGAGGATCCCGGGGTGGCGCGAAGCCAATTGCAGGAAGGCCCGGCGGGGGAGCACCCAAAGTCGGCAGGGGGTTCTGGTCATCACCGTGGCACAGCGCAAATCGCCGTCAAAGAAACTCATTTCACCGAAATAGTCATTGGGGCCGAACCGATTGACCACGAACTGGCGGCCGGAGTCATCGATACGCAAGGCATGGGCCCTGCCGCTTTGAAGGATATACAGGCAATCCGAGGCGTCGCCTTCGTTGATGACGATGGTATTTTTTCCAATGGACCGTCGCTGGCAGATGGCTTCCAGATCTGCGATCTGCCGAGGTTCAAGGCCCGAAAAAAGTGAGACAAATTCCAGCACGTCATGCCACCTGCGTTGCGGTCCGGATACCGGAACGGCTGCGTGTTCATGGAAGCGTGGTTGCAACTGTCCGATTTGTTGCACGAATAACTTATTATAGAGCAGATTGGTAGGAGATCAAATCAATTCTGATCCCGGCCCGTCGCCCGGTGTGTCCTTTCGATTGGATATGGGATTTGGGGAAGATCGTTCCCCGAAAGAGAGGACGCCTGGGGTCCTTACGTGGGGGGTGGGGACCTCAGGCGCCGGGGGCTACCGATCGATATCGGTAAGCGCATGGAACGGATCGAACCGCTTGGCTTTCCGGTTCAATCCGAATTTTCGGGTCGAAGGCTGTACGCCTGTCCGGATGCCGGGACTCTATTCGATTTTGATACGGATACGCTGGGCAAAGGCCGGCAGCTGCTGCCAGATCCGGTTGCTCACCTTTTTGAACAAAATGGCAACGTCCGGCTTGTTTGCCTGGTCGCTCTCCAGGGCGACGGTCTGGTTGATCGCCCACTGACCGATCATTTCCGTGAGGGAGAGGTGGTCGGTGGGTTTATCCGGAAAAAGCAGACAGGCGACCTTGTGCGGGTCCTCATCGATCCGGGCGCACAGATGATGAAGTTCCTCAATATCCAGTTGTTTCAATTCTTTACTCATAGGCCTTGCTCCCAAGGCTGGTTCTTTCCGGTTCCGAATGTGCAGGGTCAGGGTCATTGCGTTGGTCGTGATCGATTAAGTTCGGATCCAACATCCAAGAACCATCCTTTATTCGGTTGATTCGGTTGTTCCCATCATGGTCCATGGGTCAAGATGCGTCTGTGATCCAGGTCACAGGTTGGAACTTTTTTTTCACCGTAGGGATGAGGATGGGTGGCCGTGGCGAGAAATCGAGCGAGGGGAGATTGATTTTTTGCAAATGGTATTGGACGCTTGCGTATCCGTCCGGCTCCGGCCGACGGGATCGCACCGGGATCAGAGTGATCTGGAGAGCATCTCGGCCTGCTGCAGATGGTGGACGGAATGGGTCCGGGTGAGGAGGGCGATGCTCCGGGCCAGGATTGCCTTGGCCTGATCCGTCTCGCCGATGAGGCCCAGGGTATGGGCCAGACCCAGCATTGCCTGGCCCTCCATGGCGGCGGCGCCCATTTCGCGGGCGTCGGCGATACAGGCGTGGAACCATTGCATGCTCTTGTCCGCCATCGCGATCACATGGGGAGACGCCGGATCCCCGGTGGTCTGCTTCGCCCCCTCACAGAGCTGGGCATAGACGCGGGCCAGCACATACCCGCACGTCACCACCCGCAGTCGGCTGCCGGCCGCCCGCCAGGTCGCCAGCAGGGTCTCCATGACCTTCAGGCCTTCGCTCACCCGGCCGGTGAGGATCTGGGTCAACCCTTTGAAGAATCGCGCGGGTTCGCCGATGAATTCGGCGCCGTTCTCATCGCTGAAGAAGATCAGTTCGTCCAGCAGGGGCAAGGCTTCATTGATCCGGCCATTGCTGATGGATCCGTAGCACAGGGCCAATTTGGGGAATTGGGAATACCATGGATCGGCGGAGATCTCCACGGCGGTCTTGAAGCACGCCGTGGCGCTCTCGATATCGCCGGTGATCAGGTCTTTCCAACCCAGACAGCAGTGCCCCAGCACCAGGCTGCGTACGTTGCCGTGCCGCTTGCCGAATTGGATGAGACGATCGCCGATGGTTTTTGTCTGTCGGGCGTCGCCCATATGCCAGCAGGCATAGCCCTTGCCGCCCTGGCCGTTGAAGTAGACATACGGGTCCTGCACCCGGCCGCCGACGAACAGGTTTTCGGCCTGCTCGCTGTTGGCGATGGCTTCGTCGAAGCGGCCCAGCTCCGTGCAGGGCCAGGTCAACCAGGTACTGGCATAGGCGGTCAGATACGGGTGACGGGCTTTTTCCCCCAGGCGTCGTGCCTTGACCAGGCTCTCGTAGGATTCGGCAAACCGGTGGCGGTGCCAGAGGGCACAGCCGCACCAGGCCCAGTAGTAGCCTTCCCGAACCGGGTCGTTGAGGCCTTCCAGCAGGGGTCGCTTTTGCTCCAGCAGCTCGAGCAGTTTGCGGTTCAGACCCCGGTAGTAGAAGACGAAGGCCCATTGGTTGACCACGTCCAGCAGGCGTTTCCGGGTATCGGGGGAAGACGGCTGTTGTTGCTCCAGCATGGCCCTGGCCGTCTTGAAATACTGGTCCGACTCATCCAGGGCACAACGCCGCAACGCCTTGGTGCCGGAACGGATCAGGTAATCCGTGGCCTTGTCCGCGTCGGCGCTCTTTCGGAAATGGAAGGCCAGGGTCTCTTCGAACTCCGACAAACGGTCCTGGTAGATGCGTTCGATGGTGCGTCCGATGAGTTCGTGCACCCGCTGGCGCTCGCGGCGCAGCAGGCTGCCGTAGCTGACTTCCTGGATCAGGGCATGCTTGAACATGAACTCCATCTCCGGGTGCAGGGAGCGGGGAGTGATCAGTCCGGCCCGTTCCAGCTTGTAGAGTCCGGAGTCCACCGAATCGCGGTAGAAGGAGATGCGCTTCAGGATGTCGTATAGAAAGGCGCGCCCGATCACCGCGGCTTCCTGCAGGATTCGTTTCTCCTCCAGCCCCAACTGGTCCATTCGCGAAGCGATGACGCCGTGGATGGTGGAAGGAATGTCGCTCTCCTTGAAGGCCCGGTTCATCTGCCAGCGCCCGTCGACGAATGCCAGGGCATCGGAGTCCACCAGGGCGTTGAGGATTTCCTCCAGGTAAAACGGGTTGCCTTCGGCCCGGTGCCGAATGAGGCGGTACAGGTCCTCGGGCAGCGCTTCGGTATTGAGCATGGACTCCAGCATGTCTTCGGTTTCGGACGGCGACAGCTCGCCCAGACGGATTTCGGTGTAAATGGAGTCCAGCAAGTCCAGTTCATGGCTGGTGAACAGGCTGGCGTGCGGCCGGGTGGTGCAGATCATGATGGCGGGGTGTTCGAAGCCGAAGATGATATCCTTGAGCAGCTTGAACGAGGCGGCATCCCCCCATTGGATATCCTCCATGCAAAACACCGTAGGGGCCTGGCGGGCGATGGAGGAAAGCAACCTGGTCATGGCCCTCTTCAGGCGCTTGCGCCACTCCTCCGGACTCATGCCCTCGGTTTCCTTGACGTCCTGCCCGATGAGGCCCTGGATGATGGGGATCTCTTCGGCATCGGGTCCCAGCAGTTCGCCGACTTTCCGGGCGATGCCGGCACTCATCTCCTCGGCCGTCGCCGAGCCGTCCAGGTCCAGCCACCGGCGGACGATATGCCCCAAGGGAAAATAGGGGACCTGCTGGGTGTGGGCGAAGGCGTACCCGGTGATCCATTGGACCTGTTTGTCGGAGGTGCGCCGTTGGAATTCATGCAGCAGGCGGCTCTTGCCCGTGCCGGCCTCTCCCACGATGGAGATGACGGTCCCCTTGCCGCCTTCCAGATCCATCATCGCCTTGGACAGGGTATCTATTTCGGCCTGCCGGCCGATGAATCGGGAATGGAGCTTCAGTTTGCGCCGGCCGGTGAGGGGCAGATTCTTCTCCCCGTTTACGCTGTAAACCGATATGGGGCTGGATTTACCCTCGATGCGGAGGGTGGCTTTGGCATCGAAATCGAAAAAGCCGAAGGCCTGGTGGTAGGTTTCCGGACCCACCAGGATTTCATCGGGACGGGCCAGGTCCGACAGCCGGGAGGCGATGTTGACCGCGTCGCCGGAAAGGTCGAAGGTGCCGTCGACGGGAGCCGAGCGGGCCGTGACCACCAGCCCGGTATTGATGCCCGTGTGCATGGCGATGGGCTTGTCCAGGGCCAGGTTGGCGGGCTCGAGCGCCTTGACCGTTTCGTGAATCTCGCGGGCGGCCTTGATGGCACGGATGGCATCGTCTTCGTGGGCCTTGGGCAGGCCGAACAGGCCCAGGACCTCATCGCCGATGATCCGTTCGATGTGGCCGTTGTAAGCCTCGATGATCCGGACACTGCATCGGATGACCGCCGCCATCAGCGCCTGGACATCTTCGGGGTCGTGCTTTTCCATCAACCGTGTATACCCGGTCAGGTCGGTGAACAGGATGGTCAGGTGGCGTCGTTCGCCCTGGGCGATGAAATGGGATTTCCCGGCATCGGTGAAGGTTTCGTCATCCGGGGCGCCGGCGGCCACGGGTTCGATCAGGGCCTTGCCGCATTCCCCGCAAAATTTGCTCTCCGGCGGGTTGGAAGCGCCGCAGGCCGGGCAATTGTTGCCGAGGCGGCTGCCGCAATGCCGGCAAAATTTCGCATTGGAAAGGGCCGCTGCCTGACAATGGGGGCAACTCATAACCATACCTGAATTGGGTTGAAAAACGCGACCGCATGCGGTCTAAAGCTCCTTGGTACCTGGTATGGGACAATGGTGTCAAGGTGATTGCTCGGTATCCATGCCACCCACGGCGGCCAGGAAACTTTCCAGTCCCGCATAGACCGGTTCGAGGCTGGCGATTATCAGGTATTCGTCGCCGGGATCTGTATCTCCGCCGGGGGTGATGGAGGGAGAACCAGGAGGCTGTCGTCATGGATGCCATAAGAGTCGATTGCTACAGCGGCTATCGCGGCGAGCAGACGCCCAGGCGCTTCTGGTTGGACGCACGTCGCGTCGATGTGCAAGAGGTGCTGGACCAGTGGCTGGCGCCCGACCACCGCTATTTCAAACTCCTGGGCAGCGACGGCGGCCGCTATATCCTGCGCCACGATCCCGAAGCCGGGCGTTGGGAGTTGGTCTTCTACGAGAAGATCCGCAGGCCCTGAGCTTCGCACGGGAGAATTGTCAGAAAGATTTCTTCGTTCGCTCCAGTTCCTTCTCCGGCAGATGCCACATGACGGCGATCCGCCCCTGATCGTCCTTGACAAACGCCACCCTATCGCCACGATGGAAGGATTCCGGGGGTTGCTCTTCGCCGTCCGGATTTTTATACGCCACCCCCGGTGCCAGGCGACGGAAGACATCGTTGATGATGACGCCGTCCGTGCGGATCTCGAGCAGGACACCTATGCCGTCGGCGTTCTGCCGATCCATCCGCTCTGCGGCTGGAACGGCGGGCGCCAGCAAAATGACGGCCATGGCCGCGATCAACGAGGAATAACCAAAGAGTCCGATCTTCATTCGCATCCGCCTTTCCGTGGTGACATCATTCCTGCAGGTTCTGGCGCCAGAAGACTTTGCCCCAGGATTCGCCCAGGATTTCCAGGGGGAGAATCCGCCCGGTGCTGGTGCTGAGCATGATGAGGTCGGTGTGCAGCTTCGACGCCGACTTTACGATCACCGGATTGTTGCTGACCCGGCCGTCCAACCGTGTCACGCCGGAGGCCGGCCCCAGGCCTTGGGTCAGGTTGTCGTTGAGGCAGCCGTTGACCAGGTAGATGCGCGAGGTCCCGCCGCCGGTGCAGGGGGCGTTGCTGGGGGCGAAGGAGACCACGACGGCGCTGCCGCCGCGGATGGTCACATTGCTGGTCACCCGTTCGCCCGGGTCGGCGTCGTCGGCGCGGGGCTGGGGAAAGTCGATGAACCAGCCGGCGGTGGCCACCGGGTTGGCCTCGCGGGGGGCATTGCGGTTGTTGGCGCCGGAGCCGTCCGCATCGGTATCATCGTCCTGGCTGCTGAAGTCGATGGTGGTGTTGGTCAGCTTGCGGCCGATACTTCCGTCGGTGCCGGTGGTGACCACGATCTCCTCCCGGACCAGGTTGAATCCGGAGGTGAGCCTGCCCGTGTTGCGATCCTCCAGGGCACCCAGGAATTCGGTGTCGTCGCTGTCGTCACCGAAATCCCACAATCCGTAAATGCTCTGCAGGCCGGTGTCGGCAAGATCCGATTGTCCCAGGAACTTGCCCGTGCCCACGATCACCAGAAAGCCGGGCGCCTGCACCGCGCAGGCACTGCTGGCGAACATCACATCCGGCCGGCCGGTGATGGCCTGGTTGCGGGCCTGGAACAAGGGACGCGGCAAATCTTCGTCGGCCGCGTCGATGACGCCGTCGCCGTCGAGGTCTTCCCCATAGGCCACCCCCCACCGGGCCGGATCATCCGAGGTCAGATCGAATTTCCATACATTGCCCTTGAGGTCTCCGGCATAGACATAATCCACCTTCTGGTCCAGGTTGGCGTCGATGATCGCCGGGATTGAGAGGCCGTTGTCGCCGGCCACGCCGGTGTCGATTTTGCGCACCAGCACGCCGGTGACGGCGTCCAGGACGTACAGCACCGCCTTGCCGCTGAAACTGTTGTAGCCGTTGCTGAAGATGACCACCGGACGGAAGGTTCCCGTGGGCGTGTTGGCATTGACGGCGAAGCCCTGGCCGAAACTGAATCCGATATCGGGATCGAATTCACCGGATTCATCGGTCCGTCCGTCGCCGTCGTTATCCATGCCGTCCCCGGCGGGGTCGGGCCGCGGATACTCCCATTGTACGATCCGGCTCACATCGCTTTCGGGTGTGCCCGGGCCGAAATCGTCCACGCTGAAGGTCACGTTGAAGGGGCCCAGCGCCCCACCCGCCTGCGTCCGGGTACTCGTACCGGCCAGCAGGACGAAATAGCCTTTTCCGCCTTTGCCCAGACCGCCCACCAGGTAGGTGTTGCGCTGGAGCGGACCGACGTCCACTTCGCCGGCAAAGGGAGTGGCGTCGACGAAGAAGCGATGGTTCTGGTTGTAGTCCGGTGAACCCAGCGCTTTCAAATTGGCGAAGACCAGGTGGGGCACGTAGGCGAAGCGTTCATCGCCGGTGAGGGCATCAAAGGCGTGCAGCATGCCGTCATTGGCGCCGACGAACAGGGTGCCGCCCACCAGCAGCGACGCGGAGTGGACGATATCGCCCAACTTGCTGTCGCGCCGGCGCAGACCGGGAATTTCCCGGCCGCGGATGAAGTCGAGCAGGTTGCGGGCCTCCCTATCCTTGCCGGAGTCGGGTGTCAGGTCCGATCCCAACGAGGTTTTCTGGTCATTGGAGAGGTCATCATAGCGCAAGGCGATGCCCCGGGGAGGCTGGAACAGACCGCCGAAGGAGACGATCCGGCGGTTATCGAAGTTCACGCCGGGCTGGTTCAGGCGATCGGCCGCATTCCATACCTCGCTGCCGGGAGTGTCTTCCACTTCACCGCTGAATTGATCGAAGGTGAACGCCAGCACTTCCCCGGTCCAACTGTCCGAGCGGTAGCGGGTCTGAAACACGGCGGAGTCCGAGGTGAGCAGGTCGCCGCCGACCGTCGCCGTGGCCGCGGAAGAGGGCTCGTCGATATCGGCCAGGATGTCGTTCAGGGCGGTCATCAGTCCCGCCGGATCGTCGGCCTGCAAATAGAGGCCCCTGCCGTTGACCGCCGCGTGCCAGACATCGTCGATGGTGGTCCGCGTGCCGGGCGTCGGCGCGGGCCAGGCGGGCCGCGGGGTATCCGCATCGTCGAAGCAGGGATCCCCCCGGTAGGACGGGTCGTCCGGCTGACCGTCGTTATCGATATCGGCAATATCGATGGTGCCGTCGACGCCGAAGGAGATGGAGTAGGTGGTCATATGCTGGTGAGGTGCGTCATCGCAGCCCTTTCGCGGCACCAGGTCCGGCAGCCCGGGGGCCAGGTCGGTCTCGTGATAGTGCATGGCGATGTCGGCCAGGGTCTCGGAGGCAGTGTCGGTGAACGGGCTGCCTTTGGTGCCGTCGGCATTGCCCACTCCGGTGAACGTACCGTTCCAGAAACCATCGGTGAGCACGATGGCATAGGCCCGCTGGCATCCGCCGCCCCGTTCCTCATCGGCAAAGGGCGACGGTCCCAGGGGGGATGCGCTGCCCTGATCGAAATAACGCCCCACCTGGTCCAGGGCACTGCGCAACGGGGTGGTGCCGTCGGAGTCGAGGTCGTAGAGTGTGTCCAGCAGAAAATCGGTGCCATCGGCGGACCGGGAAGCGGTCGCGTCCAGGTTTTCGAAGCGCAATGCGTCGGCCGCCGTGGAGCTGCCGTTTCGGGAACTGTCGCCCGTGCGCACCACCTGCACCACGTTGTCCGTTCCGGCGGTGAAATCCCAGACACCCAACTCCACCCATTGACCGCATCCGGAGGTCCCGCCGTCGCTCTGGTCCTTTTCCACCACGGCGGTCTGGGTGCCGCCGGCGAACCCGACTTCGTAACGGGCACGCCGGTCGCGGTCGGCCGAGCAGGGCCACCAGGCCGATACACGATAGCGGGCCGCAACCGGAAGGTCTGGCCGGAAGGAGGCCGTGGCGCCCTCCTGGCGGGTGAACACGGCCGATCCGCTCCACTCGGGGGTGGTGTCGGATTCGAGCCAGACACCGCTGGTGGCAAAGCCGTCATCCTGGTTGTCGACGACGATGATGTTGCCGTCCGCGGGCTTGACCGGCCGGACCGCGATCCGCGGCGCGTCGTTGATGGCATAGTAGCCGATGGAGACATTTTTCAACCCGGCCACGGCGGCGGCCACCACCGCCTTGGCGGCGAATTCACGACGCCGGTGGTAGGTGAACCAGTTGACGAAGTTTTGAAGATCTTCGGCGTCGGTCTTCAACCGGCGGTTTTCGCCCGACTCGCCCGACACCCTGGGCCGGACGAGGTTCTTCTCCTCTTCGTCCGTTACCGGTTGCAGCTCGCCGTCTTCCACCATGTCGTCGCCGTCATCCATGAAGCGGTAGAAAAGGCGACGGTCATTGCCGGCGCCGCCGATATCCAATTGGTTGTCGCCATCGTCGTCCGCCCAGGTGACCAGGTAGACCGGTTCACCGGGATCGACCCTGCCGTTGGCATTGGCGTCCAATACGGTGAAATAGTGAGCATTGAGGACGGTGATGGTCGTCAGGCCGCCGGAAACCGTAAAGAAGGTATCCGTCATCCGCAGGCGGGCGCCTTGCGCATCGGTGGCCACCGGGTTGGAAAAGGGTTGGTGCAGGTCGGCGGGTACGAGGTTCCGGCCGGCGGTGGAAGGCCAGGGACGGTAAAAACGAGACGGGTCGTAGAAGACTTTGTTGACCCCCGACCATTGGGATCGCCATCGAAAACGCATGGCCATGGTCAGGGCATTGCCCGCGCCGAAGGTATGATCGATGGCCGGAAAGTAGGATCCGTCGGCAAAAAGATAGAAGCGGCCGCCGAACAGGCCGTCGTCTTCAGAGGTCAAAAACTCCGCGTCCATGCTGCCGGAGTTGTCCAGCACGAACATCAGATTGGCCGCAGCTTCGGTCTTGAACTGGGTTTCCAGGGGGATGTCGCTGATATCCACGGCATGTGCCCGATCCACGAAAACCAGGAACATGGCGATGGCCAGCAGGTACCGGGTTTTCGGCCTGACGGCTTTCATAACCAAATTTCGCTTGAACCAGCCGATCTTCATAACCCGTTTCCTTCCGTATCTTAGTAGCGCATGTGATAACCGATTTCGATCAGACTGTCGGTGCCGTTCTTCTCGCAAAGTCCGTAAACCCGGTTCTGGTATAACCGCGACTGGGTCTGGATCAGCGAACTGCCCGGTGCCACGTTCCATTCCACGGCGGTGGCATAGCTGTGCGGGTCCAGGGGACTGCTGATCAAGGTCTCGTCCTCCTTGACCTGGGTGGGCCAGTCGTGGATATCGCGGTAGTCGATGCCTTCGGCCTCCACCGCCACCCGGGACTGGTGCCACGGGATATTATGCCGGCGCAGGTCCTCCGTCGCCGCATCTACGAGACGTTGAATCCCCACCATGGCAGCGCCCTCGGCCAGATAGAAGGATTCGCGGATTTCGCGTTCATTGCGGGAAATATTCAATTCCACGGCACTGGTGTTGATGCTCAGGATGCCCAGGATGGTGACGGCCACCAGGACCAGCAGGGTCACCAGCAGGGCCGAGCCCGATTGCTCTTGGAGGATATTCTTTGGGATGCGCATGGACTTTCTCCTCTGGTCATGAACGGACGTCTTTGGTCTTGACGTAGTCATAGCTGAATGAACGCATGGCGCCGCCCCGGTTCTGCCAGCGAACCGTTACGGTGATGCGTTTGAAACGGGGGGCGGGAAAGTCGTCCTGCACCTCCCACTCCATGGTGCCGCCGGCCGCGTCGATGGCGAAGGGGCCGTGGTCCGGCTCTTCCGGATGGTACCCCCGGTCTGGATCGGCCAGCCGTTCATCGTCGTAGGCCATGGAGAGGATCTGTTCCAACTGACCTCCGGCGGCCGCCGAGTGGTGCATGCTCCGTTGGGCCTGGACCTCGGCGTCGATGCTTGCGCCCTGGAGGGCGGCCACCGCCAGGAGACCTACCGTGAAAAGCATCAAGGCGATCATGACCTCGATCAGGGTCATGCCCCGTTGATTTCCTGTCCGGTCTGTATTCGATGATTGCATGGAGGGTCCCCTTTTTTATAGCGAGACTATAAGTTGCGACATTCGATGGTCGTCTGCAGCACTTCCCTGCGGATGCCGTCGTCGGCGGCCGGTATGATCCGATCGCCCACCAGATAAGGGCGCGCAAGGACATGACCCTGCAGCGGGCGTGCACTGGCCGACAATATCCACACCCGTACCGCCTTGATGCGATCCAGCGGCACCGGCGGTTGCAGCGGCGCGCCATCGGCTGCCGTAATCTTGTTGTCCCCGTCGGTATCGTCCTTCAGGTCGATGACACCGTCATCGTTGGCGTCGATATGGGTGTCCAGCAGGTTGTCGTTGTCGGTGTCCACGGCCCAGATGGTGTGTTGTCCGCCGGCCCATGTCTCGGGCCGGCCCTGACGATCCCGATCGATGGCATAGGCGAACCCCAGGGCCTCGATGTTTTGCGCGAGGGGTTGTGGCCCCTGCCCGGCGTCCCAGGAGAGATAAGGCCGGCCGGTTTCCTCATCCCGGCGGATACTGAGGACGGGGTGTTCCCTGCCGCGGTCTCCGTCGGGCAGGTCCAGGCGGCCGTTTTCATCGAAATCCACGGTATAGGCCAGGGCGGGCTGTCCGGCGGCATCGGGCTTCGCCGTCGTCGGGTCGTAGCGTCGAACGTCGGTGATGCCGAATTGCCGGGTTGCGTTGGGATCGTAGCCGGCCATGCGCAGTTGCTGCTCCAGCATGATCATGGCGCCGCGCAGGTTTTGTCGGGCTTCCAGGGAAAGCTGCTGGTCGCGGTAACTACGCTGTTCGAATGCATAGACGGCGTAGACCCCCGCGGTAACGATCATGGCCAGCACCAAGGAGATCAGCAATTCCACCAGGGTGAACCCTTGATTTCGGCGGATATCGCCAACCCGGGGAGAGGAGGCATCTTCGAATCGTTCCATGTTGCGCTCCTTTACTGCCATCGGCTGCCGCTCCAGCGGCTGATGGAAATGCCGCCGGGCAGCATGACCCGGAGGCGGTAGATGGATTGCTCGGCCTTATCGGCCAGGAACAGATCGGAGGGCAGTGCCGACGCGGACATCCCCTGGCGGTTGAAGACGATCCGGCCGGAAGAGTCGCTGCCGTCCGGTCCCTCTTCGAGAAAACGGACGCCGCCGCGATAGCCGTCCAGGCGAACCACCTGGCGATTGCCGGTATTCCGGTACTGGTCCCCCTGGGGGATGTTGGTCTCGATGGCGCAGGGTTGTTTCCGGTTGATGGCCAGCATGCGCGCCAGTTGCAGGTCGGAGCGCAATTGGTCCGCGGCATGGCCGACACCTTGCCGGCCAAGCCGGTTGAAGATCGGCGGTACCGCGATGATTACGGCGGTCATGATGGCCAGGACTATCATGGCTTCCATCAAAGTGAATCCGGATATTCGTTTCCGCAGCATCCTTCGACCCCCCCCTTGGTTGGGCAAACCTGTTGACGATAGAAACCCGGAAGCCGTAGCGGCGCTGTCAGCGAACAGCAGGAAGAGAGGATGTGGATCTGCTTGACGAGAAGCTGGTTCTGCTCGAATTTGTGTTAAAAATTAGCGCTGTTCGTACTGGAGGCATCCGGGCGACCCGGATGGCGAATATTTAAAAATAACAAAGCCCAGAATATTCGTCCATTGAATATTAGTAAAAAAAATAAATATCCTTCGGTATTGTGTCAATTGTCGCAATTTGGGACACATGATCCATGGGAGGGACGGCAAGCACGATGATCGCGGATATTTCCAGAGATCTACCCATTGGTTCGGTTCTCGGGGCATTGACCGAAGCGCTTTTCCGAAACACAAGCGTGGTGCTGCAGGCGCCGCCCGGCGCCGGGAAATCCACGTTGGTGCCCCTGCACCTGCTGGATGCCTCCTGGCTGGCGGGCCGCGGCATCCTGATGCTGGCGCCCCGGCGGCTGGCGGCCCGGGCCGCCGCCGGGCGCATGGCCGATCTGCTGGGCGAGGAGATCGGGCAGACCGTGGGTTATCGCGTGCGGATGGATACCAGGATCGGTCCCGACACCCGCATCGAGGTCGTCACCGAAGGGGTGCTTACCCGCATGCTGCAAGGCGATCCGGCCCTGGAACGTGTGGGGCTGGTGATCTTCGACGAATTCCACGAACGCAGTCTGGAGGCGGATCTGGGTCTGGCCCTCTGCCTGGACACGCAGGGCGTGCTCAACGCCGGCTTGCGTCTGCTGGTGATGTCCGCCACCATCGAAGCCTCGGCCGTGGCGGACTTGCTCGCTGCGGCCCCCGTGATCCAGTGCGAGGGACAAAGCCACGACGTGGAGACCCGGTACGTAGGCCGGCATATGCCCCGGAACGACCCGCCGGCCGTCGCCAATGCGGTGCTGAACGCCGCTGGCCGGGAGACCGGCAATATTCTGGTATTTCTGCCGGGGAACCGGGAGATTCAGGAGGTGGGCCGGTTACTGGATCGATCCGGCCTGGGACCGGAATGGATCGTGGCGCCGCTGATCGGTCACCTGCCGCGGGTCGCGCAGGACCGCGCCATCTCCCCGCCGCCCGCGGGCCGGCGCAAAATCGTTCTCGCCACCTCCATCGCCGAAACAAGCCTGACCATAGAAGGGATCCGGGTGGTGGTGGACAGCGGCTTGCAGCGGGTGCCGCGATTCGATGTGCGCCGGGGCATGTCCCGGCTGGTGACGCTGCCGGTTTCCCGGGATTCCGCCGACCAGCGCCGGGGCCGGGCCGGTCGACTGGGTCCCGGGATCTGCCTGCGTCTCTGGTCCCGTGACATGCATCCCACGCTGATCCCCGCGCGCAGACCCGATATCCTGGAAGCCGACCTGGCCGGCCTGGCCCTGGAACTGGCATTATGGGGCGTCCGGCATCCCAGGGAACTCCGCTGGCTCGATCCGCCACCGGACGCCGCATATGCCGCCGCCTGCGAATTGCTGTCGAAATTGGGTGCGTTGGATCCGACGCGCAGGATTACGGACCATGGCCGCCGTATGGCGGGGCTGCCGACACACCCCCGACTGGCCCATATGCTGATCATGGCGCACGCCGCCGGCGCGGCCCGACCCGCCTGCGACCTGGCGGCGTTGTTGAGCGAACGCGATCCAATCTTTTTCCACAGCGGGCGTCCGGAAGTCGACTTGCAGCTGCGGATCGATTTGCTGCAGTCCCGGCGCCGGGGAAGCGATTTCCGACTTCCCGCCGCCCGGGTCGATTCTTCGGTCTGCCGAAGGATCATCTCCGTGAGCGACCAATTGTACCGGCGCCTGGGGCCTGGCGGCGATGGTCCGGAGCAGATCGATTCCGGCCGACTCCTGGCCTGGGCTTACCCCGACCGCATCGCGTGCAAGCGGCCGGGATCCCATGGACGGTATCTTCTTTCCGGCGGTCAGGGAGTCCGTCTGGATCCGGATGAACCCATGGCAGCGCAGGAGTGGCTTGTGGTCGCGGATGTCGACGGCCGACGGCAGGATGGTCGCATCTATCGTGCGGCCGCTTACAGCGAGGAGGCCTTGCGCGAACAATTCGCCGACCGAATGCAATGGCAGGAAGATATCCAATGGCGGGAGGAACGAAAAGCCGTGGAAGCCAGGCGCATCCTGCGGATGGATGCGCTGACCCTGGAGACCAGGCCCTGGTCCCACCCGCCGGCGCAGCGTGTGCGGACGGTCCTGCTGGAGGGGATCGACCGCCATGGGCTGGAAGTCCTGCCCTGGACCAAATCCCTGCGCCGCTGGCAAGCACGGGTCGCCTTCGTGAGGCGGCTGCCCGGCGAAGCGGACCATTGGCCGGACCTGACCGACGGATGCCTCCGGGAGACCGTGGACCAGTGGCTGGCGCCGTTTCTCACCGGCATCAGCAAGCTTCGGGATCTGGTCCGGGTGGATTTGAAGTCGGCACTCCTCGGGCGGCTCTCCTTCGATCAGCAGCGCAGGCTGGACATCCTCGCCCCGACCCATTGGACCGTACCCAGCGGATCGCGCATTCCCATCGACTACGGTCCGGATCTGCCGGTGCTGGCCGTGCGTTTGCAGGAGATGTTCGGACTGGAACAGACGCCGACGGTGGGCGGCGGCCGCCGGCCGCTGCTCATCCATCTGTTGTCCCCGGCCAATCGGCCGGTGCAGGTCACCCAGGACCTGGCCGGATTCTGGCAAAATGGCTACCATGATGTGAAAAAAGAGCTCAAGGGGCGCTACCCCAAGCACTATTGGCCGGACGATCCCTTGCAGGCCAGGGCGACGGCAAGGGTGAAACCCGGATAATCGACCCCGTGGCTGGAAACGCGAAGACATCGGTTTTCGAAGAGGCGGGGCGGAAGGTTCGGCCCCCGGGCATGCCGAGTGCCGAACCTTCCTGGAAAGTAGCGAGATTCCAAAGGAGGGATGTCTGTGATAAAGATGTTATATATGTCTCGCCAATGATTTCGGCGGTCACATGCGCTGTATCCGCCGAATGGCGATCGACAAGCCATTCCGGGCCAATCAGCACGCCGCCTGGATTCGATCACGGGCGTATTCACCCTCGGGGATAAACCCAGGCGAACTCGGCTCATTGACACTTGTACCACAATGTATCACAATTCGGACGGGATTACAATACAAAAGGAAAAAAATAATCGATGCGAGCGGAAGAATTCATTCGGTTGCGGAAACGTCTGAACAAAACCCAGAAGCAGATGGCCGCCTTGCTGGGAACTTCCATCAAGGCCATCCACAGCTATGAGCAGGGTTGGCGCAGCATACCGGTGCACGCCGAACGTCAGATCCTCTTCCTGGTATCGAGGCTGAGACTGGCGGGCAATAGGCGCACCATGTGCTGGGACATCAAGAATTGTCCCTCGGATCGCAAAATACAATGCCCCGCCTGGGAATTTCGTTCCGGTGGGCTCTGCTGGTTCATCAACGGTACCTTGTGTGACGGACAGACCCATGGCAACTGGAAATCCAAAATGGAAATCTGTCGCTGCTGCAGTGTGTTCAAGGCCTCCATCGATGACCGGCCCTAGGGACGGGTCGGCGCCGCCGGCTTGACTTTGTACTCCCGGTTCCGTAGCATTTCCATGGTCGCGGCCGAAGACCCGCCGTCGCGACCGCTTTTCCAAGAAGGACAGTTTCAACCCCATTCCCGGCCGCAAGGATTTCGTGCCGCCGTTTCAAAGGAGACCCTATGTATCTGCCAAAAGTTTACGAGAAATTTATCCAGCAGTATCCCGATGTTTTCCAGGCATACAAGGATCTGGGCGTCGCGGCCCGCCAGGCCGGGCCGCTGGATGAAAAGAGCCAGGACCTGATCAAGCTGGGAATTGCATTGGGGGCCAACTCCCGCGGCGCGGTGATGAGCCATACCCGCAAAGCCCTGGCGGCCGGTGCCACGCGGGAAGAGATTGTCCACGCCATCTTGTTAGGGCTGACCACGACCGGGTTTCCCAATATGATCGCCGCGTTGTCCTGGGTGGAAGAAGTCCTGAACGACAATGCATGAGTTCGAAAGAGTCGACATCCATCCGCTCTCCAGCGCGACAACAGCAGCCGAAGCCGTTTGATTGCGAGGCCCGGGAACAGACATGCAACTAAAACTTCAATCCACGCAACGCATTGTCGACGAAAACAACCGCATCGTGATCGCCGAGGGTCGGATGATCCTCCTGGAGCAGATCGTGGCCACCGGCTCCATCAACCAGGCAGCCAAAAAGATGCGGATGTCGTACAAATCGGCCTGGAGCAAAATCCGCTCCACGGAAAAGCACCTCGAGACCAAGATCGTTGTCAGCGACCGGTCGCGGGGCACGAGGTTGACACCGGCGGGTCAGGACCTGCTGCAAAAATATCGCCTCTTGAAACAGCGATGCCTGGCGGCCGACGACAATGTTTTTCAACAGATTTTCGATCCGCCGATTTCCGCGGATTCGGGCGGGGAGGATTCCATGCCGCCCGTGGTATCCTTCGTGGGCCATTCGGGAAGCGGGAAAACCACTTTCGTCGAAAAGTTGATCCGGGTGCTGACGCGGTCGGGTGTGCGCCTGGCGGTCATCAAGCATGATGTGCACGGGTTTCAGATGGATCGGCCGGGCAAAGACAGCTATCGTCACAAGCAGGCCGGTGCCGTCGCCACCATGGTTTCATCCCCGAAACAGATCGGCATGGTGATGGATGCGGATTACGATCACACACCGGATGAGTTGGTGCCCATGCTCACTTTCGCCGACCTGATCATTACCGAAGGGTACAAACGGGGCCCCTACCCGAAGGTGGAAGTATTCCGGCCCGAAGCCACCGGAGACCGTCACCCCCTGTGTCACGGCGATTCGCGCCTGATCGCCCTGATCTCCGATGCACCATTGGAGGAAACCGTTCCGGTCTTCGGAGCCGGCGATATCGAGAGGGTGGCCGACTTTCTCATGCGTCATTTCGACCTGCCGGCCGCCGGATAATGCCGGGCGGAAAAACCAAAATCCCTAGTCGGCGTCGGCGCTGATCAGGCTGTGACCGGATGGTGGGCCGCGTCCCGCTCGGCCTGCAGGTCCAGTTGAAAACAGACCGGCCCGCGGGCATTGGTTTTCGGGTGGCGTGTATGCAGTGCATATGCGGAAGTGGGATGGCTCCAGGAGGTGGCGATGGCCACATGGCCTTTGGGAAAGGCGGTTACCTCGGCATCGACATGCTTCAGCGGGGCCATGGCGGTTTCCGGTTCCACCAGCTCGTCATGAATGCCGTAACAGATCAACCAGGGGATCCCCTTGGCCTTCATCCGTCCGAGATTCAGTCTGCTGCCGAATAATTTCACCGGCAAATCGCCGTCCGCCGTTATGGGCGTGTTATACGCGGCGAAACTGATGCGGGTGATCTCCATGGGCAGATCGTTGCGTTCATGGATCAGCCAGTAGTTGAGCGCGGCCGCGGTTTTGCTGATCTTCGGCGAATCGCCGTTGGTGTGACCGACAAGCATCATGTCGCGCCACATGGCCAGCAGCGGCGTTTCCACTTCGATGCTCTTGAGCTTGTATATCCAACCCATCAAGGTCCCGTCGGCCACCGGGATCCCGTTGACCAGCATCTTGGTGCCGTAGGAAAGGTCGTTAAACACCGGCGGCAAATCCTGGAGGAATTGGGACAAACCTTTGCTGCACGTGCCGTCCATGGGGGCGACACAGGTGATGAATGCATCCACCAGGCCATCCAGTTTGCCGCTGAGGATGTCGCACAAGGCCGCATAGCCGCCCTGGCAGTACCCGTTCAGCGTGACGGGGGCATCGTGGCGTTTCCTTATTTGCTGGCAGAACAGGCGGGTGTCCAAGGCATCGTCTTCCGGTGTCATGCGCTGAACCGCCTCCGTCGTCCGGATATCCTTGAGAATCCGAACGTATGTGGGGACTCCCTGGTTGGCAAAGGCGTGGGCATAACTGCGATTTTCCGCCGGAAGGAAAGAGAGGATGTTGGCACCCAATACGAAAGGCGGAATGATCAATACCGGTTTTCCATCTTTGCGGGTCTCGATTTTCGGGTCGCTGGGCAGTACCTGATAGAGAACGAACCGCTCGGTCTCGGCGATCCTGGACTGGGCCGGCTGGCGTTCAAAATGAAAACCGAATTCGCTTTCGATGTCGTCGATGGCTTCCGGATAGGCGAATGCGACGCCCTTGATCAGCTGGTCCATCTTGTGGGCGAATTGTTGGTATTCACGCAGATCTCCATGGGCAAGGCCGGACAAGACCTGAAGATATTCGCTGCGGATGAATTGCTCGCTGGCCTGATAGCCTCCCCGGAAGGCGCGGTCCATCATTTCGAGGACCATCCGACCCAATTGCAGATAGGCCATCATATTTTCCTGGGGGCTGCGCTTCCAGAAGCGTTGACTCTCTACACGACTGAAATAATTGGTTGAAATCAGAAAGGGAATGTAGAATGCGTTGGCATATTTTGTGAGTGTGGCCATGCCGGTCTGCATGGCGCTGAGCAAATTCAGGTTGGCATGGGCCTGCGCCCACATCCTCTGATCTTCTGAACCAGTCATGCTGCTTCTCTTTCCGCGGCCAGTCGCGATTTCGCTTCGGTACGATGGATATGTTTCCGGTACGGTGACGGGGCATCGCCTGGTCCCATCGCCCACGCCACCACACCCGGAACTCGTCTGCCGAACAAGTTAGCCGGCGAGGAATTGATCGATCTTCTCGTAGCTCTCATCCACATACTTTTTATAATTATCCCGGCCGGTTTTGTATGCCTCGACCCACGATGAGATGGCCTTCTGCCCTTCCGCCGGAATCCAGCTGGACTGGTCCAATGCAGTCTTGGAGACGCGTTCCAACTGATCCTGCAACAGCACCATGGCATTGAAGGAATTGTTGAACGTGGCCTGGTTGAACGCCACCATCTGTTTGAAAATTTGATTTCGATCCATTTTGCATACTCCTTCGAAAGATTATTTTTGGGGTTTGGCAGGGGCTGCCTTTTTGTTCTGGCCCAGAATTTTCTCGAGACCGGCGAAGCCCTCTTCGACGTAGCTCTGGAAGCGTCCGCTCTCCGTCTGGCAGACATTGATCCAGTTTTGAAGCGCCTGCCGTCCCTGCTCCGGCATCCAGGTGTTTTGTTCCAGTACCATGTCGACTGCCGAACTGGCCTGTTCCTGGGCCATGTTCATGGCATTGCACAAGTTGGCGAATGACATTTTCTGAAAATCGATGACTTGTTTGGTGATCTGGGAATACTCCATGTGGTAACCTCCTGCAACTATTTGATCGATGGTTGATATTGCAGTGCAATAATGCACTGAATCGATATTTATGCCCAAATTATATGATTCAATGGCATGATGTCAATCGAAAAATGTTGCAGTGCACAAAAAATAGTCGACGATGCTTCGGATGAATCGCCAAGCTGTCTTTAATATCCTTATATCTTTACATAAGTATTATTCATGGATATGGTGACCCTGGTTTTTGCAGAACACAAAAGATTGCCTATCCGGAGGAGGCCGATGAGCCGCAAGATCATTCTGAAAAAATATGCCAATCGCAGGTTGTATGACACGAATAAAAGCGCATATGTTACCTTGAACCAATTGGCCGGGTATATTCAGGACGGCGCCGAGGTAACGATTTATGATGCCAAAAGCAAGGAAGATGTCACCGCCTTCATTTTAACCCAGATCATCCTCGAGGCGGCCCGGAACCGCAATGCATTGCTGCCGGTGCCGCTGCTTCACCTGATTATCCGGTATGGCGACAACCTCCTGGGGGAGTTTTTCGAAAAATACCTTTACCAGGTATTTCAGAATTTTATCACCCACAAACAGGCCGTGGACGGCCAATTCCAGCGGTGGATCGAGATGGGGTTGAACATGTCCGAGGCCGCCCAGCAGAGTTTGAAGGGCATGAATCCGTTCCAGTCCCTGTTCGAAACGCCGCCTGCCCGGAAAGCCGAAAAGGAGGATGAATAATCGTCTCCGCAGCGTCCCGGGCAACCGGATGAGTTTTTTCGCCCGGGCGTTAATTTTATCTTGCGGCATCCGTAGAGTCCTTGTTAGGATGAAAACCTATCGCGTAGCATGACCAAAGTTCATTTCTCTTTCTCATTGTCGGATCTCCCCGGATTGCCATTTCCACGCGAAATGCCTTAGAAATCGTCTTTTTATCATCATGACGGAACACTCATTTGTTCTCGAGGTGTTTAATGAAGGACAAAGAAACCAATTTGGATTTTTCTTCCAATAAAACAGGGGTGCTCTTGGTCGATGACCGCTGTGGGTGTGATCGACGCCAAATTTCATCGCAAGGTTTCACCTATGTCAGTATGGTGGGGTGGATCTGTCGGCGAGAAAAATCACGGCGCTGCGATGATGATGAGGAGACCTGATTCTATCCAGGGTCGGTGATCGTCGGTTGATCCGGTGTTTTCCATGGATGCCTGCAAACAAGCGAAGCCGTAGGATGGGTGTGCCATGCCCGCCTGAAAGGCCTCGCTTTTTATTTGACAGCCAGGATAGGGGCCCTTACTCAAGAGAGCATACGAGAATCCGATCGCCGGCCGATTCACGTTCGGGCCACACAGAAGAGAAACCACTGCCCGATGGAACGCCGGCCTTCTCCGGAGGAGGTATCCATTGGCATCGTCCAAGCTATCCCATTCCAAGTTGACCGAGGAGCAGGGGCAGATCCTCGTATCGTTGGCGCGCCAAACCCTGGCCACCCATTTTCGGCGGCCTCCTTCCGAGGGGAAGGGGGCCGAGTTGGAATCCCGACTTCAAGGAGCGGAATTCCAGGCCTCATGCGGGGTGTTCGTCACCTTGAAAATCGGCGAACAGCTGCGAGGTTGTATCGGTTGCCTCACCGGCCGCGGACCCTTGGCGGCCGGTGTGCGCGACAATGCCATCCATGCGGCCTTGCACGATCCTCGGTTTGCGCCGCTGTCCGATGAAGAATTGGATCGTGTCGTCATCGAGGTGAGCGTGCTCACCCCGCCGCAGTCCCTGGACTATGAGGATGGGGAAGACTTGTTGCGCAAATTGCGGCCGGGGGTGGATGGCGTGACCATTCGAAAACACATGGCCAGTGCAACCTTTTTGCCCCAGGTCTGGGATCAATTGCCGAAAAAGGAAGACTTCCTGACTCATCTATGCCGCAAAGCCGGTCTTCCGGACAATGGCTGGCGCAAGGATGGCCTGGAAGTGGAGACCTATCAGGTTCAATTCTTTGAAGAGAAAAATCCGGAAACCGGGAAATGAAGTTCCGGCGCGGAATTCGGGCTGGGGGAATACCGCGCCGGAGGAGCGAAGCGAAGAACTTGAGGATGGCAGGTGACCAAGGAGATCCCGGGATATGGGCTGCCTCATGCCACGGCGGGTTCTGTCAACTCTCATCGCCCCCCGGCACTGGGGGTGAGCCGGGAGGCGAATCGATGTTGAGCTTCTTTATTCTTGTACGGGCTCTACGCTGACAATGGTGAGCGTTTTCCCGGATTCACCCTCTGCGAGCATGCCAGTGGCTTTCACCGTTTTCCCGACCATTGAAGACAAATCCTTGCCTTTGACCAGGTAGGTGTCGCCACTATCCGCGGCGATGACAATTCCTTGATCCGTCTGTTCCACAGTACCGGTTACACTTTCGTCGCCTGCCATGACACCGGTGACTGCCAGAAGGCCGACTACCAACATCAGGGCGATGCATGTGATTGCTGTACGTTTCATTCTTCTTCCTCCCTAATAAGTCCTCATTGAATTGGCCAGCCTCTCCTCCCCCATCTCCTGGATATTGCCGGCTCTGTCCCAGGTAATGAAGCAAGCCATATGCCAGTTTCGAATCGGACCGAATTGATGGGGAAATCCCGGGATCACTTGGCGGGACCCTCAAAGTGGATTACGGAAAACGAGTTTTCCGGTTACCATTTCTGCACACCAAGGGGGCGATGCATGCCAAAATTGGCCGTCGGGTTCCATCCCTGCACCATTATATAGCGAGGAGAGTAAGACCAGGACCGGGTCTTTCCCCACACGGTGAAATATGGTAGATGCGATAATAGAATGGTAAAAAAAAAAGACAAATTCCCAGAAGGACCGATGATGGTTCCCAATACCCTCAAACCCAAAAAACTTGCCGACCAGGTGTTCGAGCGCATTCGGGACCTGATTTTCAAAGGCGATCTTACGCCCGGCGAGCAGTTGAAATCGGAACGTGAACTGGCAGATATTTTGTCCGTCAGCCGTCCCACCATCCGGCAGGCCCTCCGCAGGCTCATCGACCGCGGCATCGTCGAGAATCGCCAGGGGCAGGGGACCTTTGTCTGCCATCCCCGGCAGGCGAAAGGGCAGAATTTCCTCCGGGAGATGATCGATTGGGGGGAGGCCAGCCTGCGGGATTTATTGGAGGTGAGGATGGCCCTCGAATGCCAGGCCGCCGCATCGGCGGCCCTGCGCGCCACCGCGGCGGATGTCGCCAGCCTGGAAAGGCATGTGCAGGAGATGCGGGATTCTATCGAGGGAGGCGAACTGGGGATCCAGGAGGACGTCCGCTTCCACATGAGCCTGGCCTATGCCACCAAGAATCAGGTGCAGGTCATGCTGATGAAGAATCTGTATGACTTGCTCCACTTTGGAATCGAAGAGAGCCTGAAGCAGCTCTACCTGGCACCCGAAAATCTCGATGCCATCTTCGAACAGCATCAACGGGTATGCGATGCCATCCGCCGGCGCGACGCCGAGACGGCGAGTGACGCCATGCGCGGCCATATTGCGTTTCTGATCAATTACATGTGTGACGAGGGCCGGATGCTCAAGCAGGCCTCCTCGTTGCGTCAGAACATAGACCTCGCGTTTGAAGATAATAGATCCGACCTCACAATGGTCATAAAAAAATCATAGCAAATCATTCGGAAATATTTGGTCTCCGACAGAAAAAATATGGTTGAGCATAGTATTAACTTACTGATTAAATATATAAATAATAACTAAATCCAATTTACTCAAAAAAGGTCTTTCACCTACCCATGAGATAATGGTAATAAATATTTACCTTGACAGGGATGGCGCCAGGCCGGCATCGGCAGGAGAACGGCCCGCCGGCCGCGGGCAAAAGAATCCGAAGGAGGAACACTCGTGCAGCAATCGACTGAAATCATAAATGAATTTAGATCCAAGGCCGAACTGGTCTCGGCGGCGGTCCATGAGGTCGGCGATGTTTCCGGTGCTTTCGACCTCGTCGTAGACATTTGTCATCGCAAAGAGGCCTGTGCCCTGATTCCATCCGGGTGTGAATCCGACCTCTCGGATAAGGCGCGGGAATTATGTGATTCGAAAGGCCCGAAGATCATTGCCGCGCCGAATCTGACCCGGCAACAACTGGAAATGCTCGACGGACGCTGTGTCGATAAAGGCATTCAAACCGTATCACAGGGGATGCGGGCCTACCTCGGCGGCATCGATATCGGGTTGACCTGGGCCCGGTTCGGCATCGCCGATACCGGTACGCTGGTGGTCGAATCCACCGACGAAGACCTGCGTCTCGCTACCATGGTGAGCGAAATCCATGTGGCCTTGCTGCCGAAATCGAGGATTTTCGCCAGCGCGACGGATATCGCGGACCGGCTGCGATCCAATATGACGGACAACGGAAATTTTACGGCCATGATCACGGGACCCAGCCGTACCGCCGACATCGAGCGGGTTTTGGCCCTGGGAGTGCACGGGCCGTTGGAACTACACATCATGCTGATCGAGGAAGACCATGCCTAATCGAAGTATCATGAAGGATTACCAGGGAGAAGTTCGCTCGGCGCTGGAGAATGAATTCCTGCGCAGTGCGATGGACAAATTCGCCGTGGCCTATCGCGAGGCCCGTGAACGGGTGTTCGCCGGCATGGAGAAGGAGCGGTTGATCGACGATGTGGCCCGGCGCAAGAAAAAGGCCGTCGGCAATCTCGATGCGCTGCTGGCGAAATTCACCGCAACGGCGCGTCAAAAAGGGATCCATGTACATGTGGCCGCCACTGCCCGCCAGGCCAATGAAATCATCGCCGATATCGCCAGAAAGACCCATTCGAAAAAAATCGTCAAGTCCAAGTCCATGACCGCGGAGGAGACGCTGCTCAACCACTATCTGGAGTCGAAGTCTTTCGAGGTCACGGAAACCGATCTGGGAGAGTGGATCGTCCAGTTGCGAGGCGAAGGGCCTTCCCACATGGTGATGCCCGCCATTCACCTTTCCCGCTACCAGGTGGCCGATCTGTTTACCGATGTCACCGGCAACCGCCAGGACCATGATATCGAGAAGCTGGTGAAGGTGGCCCGTCGCGAGTTGCGGCGCAAATTCGTCGAGGCGGACATGGGCATTACCGGTGCCAATTTCGCCATTGCCGATACCGCCACCATCGGTCTGGTGACCAACGAAGGCAATGCCCGCCTGGTGACCACCTTGCCCAGGGTCCATGTGGCCTTGATCGGGATGGAAAAGCTCATGCCCACACTGGAAGACGCCCTGGCGGTGCTGCGGGTGCTGCCCCGCAATGCCACCGGCCAGGTTCTGACGTCATACGTTACCTGGGTCACCGGCGCGTGTCCCTGGAACCGGGAATCCACGCAGGATCGGGAAATGCATATCGTATTTCTCGACAACGGCCGCCGCGCGCTGGCCCGCGATACCGCCTTTAGCGAGGTGCTGCGCTGCGTGCGTTGCGGGGCCTGCGCCAACGTATGCCCGGTATACCGGATGGTGGGCGGCCATAAAATGGGCCACATCTACATCGGCGCCATTGGTCTGATCCTGACCTACTTCTTTCACGGCCGCCACGAGGCGCGCAATCTCGTCCAGAATTGCATCAACTGCGGGGCCTGCAAGGAGGTATGCGCCGCCGGCATCGATCTGCCGACGATGATCAAGCAGGTTCATGCGGCCGTCCTCAACGAAGAAGGCCATCCGTTGAAGTCCACCCTGTTGGCCAAGGTATTGCGCAGCCGCAAGCTGTTTCACCGCCTGCTGCGCTCCGCCCAACTGGCCCAGAAACCCATTGCCGACGATCAGGGCTATCTGCGGCATTTGCCCCATATTTTTTCCAAGGCGCATGGCTTCCGCCGGCTGCCGGCCATCGCCCAGAAAGCTTTCCGGGACAGTTGGCCGGAGATTCGGCCGCACGTCCAACGGCCCCGGCATCGCGTTGCCCTGTTCAGTGGCTGCGTTCAGGATTTCGTCTATCCCGGGCAGTTGACGGCGGCCGTCCGCCTGTTTGCCCGACATGAGGTGGCGGTCTCCTTTCCCATGGACCAATCCTGTTGCGGCCTGCCCGTGCAGATGATGGGGGAGACGGAAGCCGCGCGGCAGGTGGCGGAGCAGAATGTCCTGGCCATGGAGGCCGACGGAGCGGATCACATCGTCACCCTTTGCGCCTCCTGTGCCTCTCATCTGAAAAAGGCCTATCCCCGGATGCTTGCCGGTACGACCCTGGCCACCAAAGCTCGCCGGATGGCCGACAAGGTGATTTCGTTCAGCAGCTTCTGCTGCGATGTGCTGCACCTGGATAAGGACGATTTCAGCGGCGACGGTTCCAGGATGACCTATCATGCCCCCTGCCACCTGCACAGGGGATTGGGCGTCAAGAAGGCGCCCCATGATCTGATCCGCAACTCGGGCCACGACTTCGTGCCGGCGGCCGAGGAGCAGACCTGTTGCGGTTTCGGCGGCACCTATTCGGCCAAATTTCCGTCCATTTCGGCCGAGATCCTGGCCAAGAAACTGGAAGACGCCCAGGCCACCGGGGCACGGCAACTGGTTACCGAATGCCCGGGGTGCATCCTGCAGCTCCGGGGCGGGGCCTCCCGGCGGGAAATGGATCTGCGGGTCCGGCATCTTTCCGAGGTCCTCGAGGAGAATATGAAGTAATTGCGGAATCGGGGAGTCCCCCCTCCCTCCCTCCCCGATTCCGACGCCTGAGGACGGGGACTTATCGGGGCTGCTACGCTCCCGGCCTCCCGCTCATGCAGCCCCGATAAGCCCCCGTCCTCAGGCATAAGCCGAATGCTGAAATGCCTCCCCCCGCTCCCTCAAGTATCGTCTACAATCGGGAAGACCACCTTGCGAAAATCATCGGTACGGAACGAGCGTCTAGTGAATGGGTTGGGGTCGAAAATGGATTTCTGAGCGGATTCGGATCAGCCGCCGATGCCGGGGGGATTCTGGGGAATCATGGCCATGGTCAGGACCTTGTGGTAGGTGCGGATGTGGTCCACGTACTGGACGGCCTCGTCGCCGCGGGCATACCCATGGGGCAGGCTGTGGTAGAATTTCTTTTTCTGCAGCAGCGGCAGCACCGAACGAACACCGTGCCAGGTATCGGCCGACTTGCCCAGGCGCCGGGCCAGGATGCGGGCATCCTGCAGGTGGCCGATGCCGATATTGTACGCGGCCAGGGCCATGAGGGTGCGGTCGGGTTCCGGGACCTCGTCGCCCACATTGCGGTGTAAGCGGGCCAGATAACGTGTGCCCGCGAAAATGGAATCCCGGGCGGCCAGGCGATTCTTCAACCCGAGTGTCTTGGCGGTATCCTGGGTGAGCATCATGATGCCGCGCACCCCCGTAAAGCTCCTGGCCCGGGGGTTCCAGTGGGATTCCTGGTAAGCCTGGGCCGCCACCAGGTGCCAGTCCATACTGTATTTTTCCGCCGCTTCCTGAAAATAGGCCTGGTATTTGGGCAGCCGCTTGCTGATGCGCCGGCGGTAGCGCGCCAGATCCACGTAGTCGAATTCCTCCAGGTGGCTGAAATAGTAATCCTCCAGGCCCTTGATCCTCTCCTGGGTCTCCGCGGATGCGAACCATTGGGCGACGACCCTGCGCAGCTGGCGGCTGTGCGGGCTCATGGCCCAGGCGAGTTTTTTAGGTTCTCCCAACGAGAAGTGCACCATCAGTTCGGGGTAGAAACGGTGATTGATGGCCAGGGTGTGGGATTCGACCATGGTCAGGGGCAGGGAGTGATTCCAGACCATCTGCAACAGCTCTTCGGAGCTGTATTCCGACAAGGTCTTCCAGGTCAGCGCGGCATGTTCGGCCTTCAGGTCGTTGAGGATCTCCAGGCGGTCGCTGCTGCCCACCATCCAGATGGTGTCGTCGATTTCGCCGATATCATGCGGGCTGTCATCTCCCCGCCGGCCTACGACCTGCTGCCGGATGTCCAGGTAGCCCGGACCCAGTGCCACCAGGCGCCGCGTCCGGCGGCCGAAGGGGATGCCGGCCGCGATCAGGTCGGCATCTCCATTGCGCAGGGCGGCGATCATGTCCGCTTCCTCTTCGATGATCAGATGCCGCAGCTTGACGCCCAGGTGATCGGCAAAGGCCTTGACCAGATCATACTCGAATCCGGTGGGACCATGGGGCCCTTCGAAGTAGCAGGCCGCGTTGTTGCGCGTGATGAATACCAATTCACCGCGGGCCTTGATCGCCTCGACGTCGTTCAACGCCAGTTGGGTGTTGCACCCGGCCATGGCCATGACCACCAGCAAGGCCCCGATGACAGAGCGGATGCAGGTCATCCGGCGTTTCTTATGGTGTAAGGTATCCATCAATTATATCCACGGATCCCGGCTGAAATCGGCGGGCGGTCTCCAGTTTGCCCCATATTTCATGGTGCCGAACCTGCCATGCAACCGACCCGCTGCCCATTTCGAAGGACCGGTCGGATCCCTGCCGGTTCCGTGCAGACATCAAGGGTAGTCCATCCGACGCTTTTTGACAATCCCCATCGGCCTTTGATATCAAGCAACATTTATACCACACGGGTAACAGGTAAATTCGAATCAGGTCATTATCCGGTTCCGCCCGCATTGAGTGAGCGGTCTTACCCCGACCTTCGCCATTGTGTCAATAGTGGGTGCCCGCCGGGAAACGGCACCTTGTAGCTCAAATCCGGCATCGTCGGGATTCACGCTTGGCGTCCATGGTGGTGGCGCCATCCATTTTATTCGACGCAGTGTCTGGAACTCAGTCGAGGGAGGGACATTTTCACCATCGTTGCGGACCTCGATCTGGACGACGATCAACCGCTTTGGGTAGGGCTCGCCGTCAGTCCGGCGCGCTCGGGTTCGCAGGCGTCTTCTCCAGTTCACGCCATTTTTCCAGCAAATGCATGGCATTCTCCATATCCTGGCGCGCCTTGGGATGGTCGGGATTCAGATCCAGTGCAAGCTGCCACTCCTTGATGGCCGCCTCCAGATCTTCGTTGATGAAATGTTTGACGCCGTTGCGATAGTGCTCTTCGGCGGCGGACTTGGTCCTGGCCCGTGCAATGGAGAGTTGCCGGGCGGTGTCGGCGTAGGTGGATTCGACCATTTTGAGCCAGCGGATGGCCTGGTCCGCCTGTCCCTCCTCGATCAGTGATTTGCCCAGCATGTAGGCGGCTTCGTTTTGCAGGGCCCTGGCCTGGGCATGTTTCGGGTGGTCTTCGAGAATTGCGGCGGTTATGGCAACGGTCCCGGCCTGGTTGCCGCGCTCCAGTTGCGCCCGTGCCGTGTCCAATCTTTTGTCCAAGGCCTGCTGGGCGATGAGACGGTTGATCTCCGCCAGGGCCTTCTTGCGGCCCTGGAAACCAGGGGGCACCAGTTTGAATTGGGCCAGGGCTTCCTGGTAGCGGCCTGTGTGCTGTAGCTGCATCCCATGGGCAAAACGGGCCTGGGCCGCCAATAGCCGTGCTTCGCCATGGCCGGGAACCTCTTCGAGGATCTTGTCCGCCAGGGTGACGGCACGGCTGTACTGCTGCCGGTCGAAGGCGTCTTTGGTGTTTGCCAGCAGGTCCGCGATGTCGGAACGCGGATAGAGGTAAATGGGTGCCAACCGCGGCAGGACCAGTACGGTGCCGATGGCCAGGGGTTTTTTCGGATCGAGATCGTTGAAATAGGCCACGGCATAGGCCTTGGTCGGATCGTGATATTGTTCCGAGGCGATCTTGGAAAAGGAATCCCCCGGCTGCACCTTGTAGACAATCCGGCGGGGGGGCTCCAGACCGATCCTCAGCCAATCCAATGCATGGCGGTGGCCGGGATCCAGCCGCAGCACGGTGAGAAAGGCCTGGCGGGCCTCGGCCGGCTTGCCGGCCTCCATCAGGTTCAGGCCCCGGTGATAGAGCGTGTCGGTGGTACGGGCGATTGTTTTCTCGACGCGTCGAATATGATCGGTGACGGCGGTCTCGTCGGGCTTCATCCGCCCGGCGATCCGCCATGCGATCAACGCCTGGCGCAGCTCACCGGTTTCTTCATACGTCTTGGCCTTTTCCTGGTACTGATCTGCGGGAGACGCCATCATCCGCTGGAGACGCTGCATGGTGGCATCGCAACCGGCGGTGGCCATGAGCACCGCTATGATCGCGATCCATCTCATCGCAGGTTCGCCTTGTGGAAGGTGGAGAGGTTCCGGCGAAATCGCTCCAGGTCGGCATGGCCGTAGATCAACGTTCGTCTGATCCGGAAGGCATGCATGAAAAACGGATTGCCGCCGCGCAGGCGGGTATAAGCGGCCCGGTAGCCATGTTCTTTCAACAGGCTGGTCATCAGATCGTCGGGTCGTCCATCGGCATAGGCGAAGTCGCGGCAGGGTTTTTTCAAGTACTTCCGGAATGCCTTCTGCGGTTCGGTCAACCCGGTCTCCAGGGCATCGAGGTAGCCCTTGAGATCCTTCTGCGGCGACACGCTGGGTTTGGTCCCCAAGAGTCCGATGGTCATGCCGTTGGCGGCCATCTCCGCCAGTTGTTCCCATGTCAACCGGTCTTTGCGGCCGACGTCACCGATTCGAATGAAAAGCGCTCCCTTCATGCCCAGCCTTTTGAGAACGGGATAGGCCAGTTCGTATACCCATGACCGCGTGGAATCGATCGACACCACCACGGCCTTGGGCGGCAGCTCATCCTTGAAATCGAGATACCCGTGGAAGGCGTCCAGGGACACGGCGACAAAACCCTGCTCCTTCAAAAAGTCCATCTGCCGTTGGAATGATTTCTCCGAAACCGTATGGGCATTGGTGGGCACCCTGGCCAGGCTGGTGTACAGCAGGACCGGCACCACCTGATACCCTTCCGGTTTCAAGCCGCCCGGAGCAATGGGCACCAGGGGGATGACCACGCGTTGGCCGGATGCAATACGATCGATTCCGTTGAAGGCGGCGATTCGCCAGGCCTTGGCTTCGTCGCCGTAGTAGCGTCCGGCCAGGGAGGCCAGCGAATCCTCGCCGGAAGCTTCGATAATGGCAAAATGTTCGTTCGCGGCAGGTTTCGGCGGGGAGTCGCCCGGGGAAGTGAGAAGGTGGCCCGTGCATGCGGCGAGGGTGACCGCCCAAAGGCCGATCAACATGGGCAGGCAGCGGCGGCGATTATTGAAGCGCATAGGTTTTCGGGTGCATGTGGAGCACCTTGAAGGCCTCCACAGGCTCTGATTTGCCTTTGATCGTTTGGGGGCCGAGGGATTGGGTCGCCATCAGCGCGTCGAGTTCATCCCTGACCTGTTGGCTGACCACGATTTCGCCAGCACCGGCAAGGGGATTCAGCCGCGCGGTGACATTTACGCTGTCGCCGATGACGGTGTACTCCATCTTGGTTTGCGACCCTACATTGCCGGCGACCACGATACCGGTGTGGATGCTGATCCCCACGGCGGCCAGCAATTGATTACCATCCTGGCTGGCTTTCTGCAAGTCGGCCTGCATCTGGAGGGCGGCGCGCACGGCCCGTTCCACATGATCCTTGCGGAAAACCGGGACACCGAACACGCCCATCACGGCATCGCCGATGAACTTGTCGATGTACCCACCGAACTTGATGATGGTCGAGGTGGCGATCTCCAGATAGGCGTTGAGGGCCTCCACCACCTGCTCGGGCGCCTTTTCGGTGGCATAGGCGGTAAATCCGCGCACATCGCAGAGAATGATGGTGGCGTTGTTGCGGGTGCCCTTGAGCCAGTCGGTCTCCGGGTTGGCCAGGATCAAGTCGAGCACTTCCGAGCCCACATATTTGCCGAAGGATTTCTGGGTCATGGCGTTTTTCCACAGCTCCTGCCCCATGCGGTTGAAGGCCATGCCCAATGTCCCCAATTCGTCGTTGCGTTTCATGGGCACGCGGTATTGGTAGTTGCCCCGTGCGATCTCATCCGTCGCCTTGACGATCTGGGAAATGGGACTCGAGAAGCGAAACCCGTACCCAATGGCCACCCCGAGACCCACAAGGATGACCGCCAGGGTGACCAGGATCACGGACAGCCGTTCCTGCCGGACCAGTTCCTCGATGAAATCCAGGGAGATGCCCACGTGCACCTGTCCCAGGTTCTTCTCCTTCATGTTGATGGGGCGGTAGAGGTCGAGCATGCGGGCCCCGCCGGCCTGGCGGTAGGAGTAATAAACCACATCGCCGCTGCGCATCAGCTTCGGGTTTTCGACGAAGTGCTTGAAGGGCAGGCCGATGAGATTGACATCGGTATGCGCCTTGATGCGGCCGTTGGTGCCGGTGATCAGCGCATAACGCAGGCCTTCCACCCGCGAGGCCTCCTTGATCAGCGTGTTGAGCTGGAGGATGTCTTCCTCCAGCAGGGGAAACTTGGCGTTGTTGGCAAAGTAATTCAGGCTCACGGTGCCGATGCGCACCGTCTGTTCATACAGCCGCTCCTTCTGTTTGTTCATCACCGCCAGGCTGAGGGTGATGACGGTGATCACGATGACGAAGGTCATGGCCACGGCCAGCTGGATCCACATGGGGATCCGCGGTTGGGGCAGGCGCTGGTAGTGGGTGCCGTATTTATTGGAAAGCAGATCGCGGATGTTGTCGGAAAGGGAGGTGGTCTCGATCTGGTATTCTGCGTTGATGGTCTGGATGATGTCGGCTTCGACGGCATATCCGAGATCGACGATGAGCCGTCCCAGGCGAACGGCGCGTCCCTCCTGGAGCAGCGTCTGCCGTTGGGTGTCCAGGGCCGTCTTGAGCTGCAGTTCGGTGATGACACCGGCGCGTTTGAGCACTTCCCCGATGAACAGGTCATCCCGCGTGACCTGAGCCCGGCGGAACTTGCCAAACAAATTTTTAACGCCGCTGCCCAGTGCGCTTGCAGAAAATTTCATCAGTGAGAAGTCGCCTTGTGCTTGCATGCGTACAGGTTAAGATGGCCTGCGGGCCTGAATTGGATTGGATTCCGTTTCGTCAGCAATCAACACTATAGAGTTATAACAGTCTGTTGTCAAAAGGATTTTAACTCAATTGAGACTACTTGCAGCCAGATGCACCGCCGCGGTGCGCCTGAAATCGTCCCTTGAAACATCAGCAGTCGATTCCACTTCCATGGGCGACGGTATACTTGTCGCCCGGGCAGCCTGGCCGTTTCGGCGGCTCCTCCGCCCGGCTGGATGCGATGGCCCCGGGGGACGGCCCGTCCGGGGTTGCAATGACGCGTCGGGTGATTAATGATTGAACTTGGGAGGGTCACCCTGGAAACCTCAGAATTCGGGAACCCATCATGAGCGATCCGGCACATCCATCCGGCTTCCGAGTGGAACATGACAGCATGGGCGAAGTCCGCGTCCCGGCGGAAGCCCACTACGGCCCCCAGACCCAACGGGCGAAAGACAATTTTTTCCCCAGCGGATTGAAACCGCCCCTTGAATTCATCCATGCCCTGGCCAGGATCAAACGCCATGCGGCCGGGGTCAACGCCGGTCTCGGTTTGCTGGACGAGGAGTTGTCCCGCGCCGTTGCCGCGGCGGCCGGGGAGGTGCTGGAGGGCAAGTGGGACGACCAGTTCGTGGTGGACCTGTTCCAGACCGGATCGGGGACCTCCACCAACATGAACATGAACGAAGTCCTGGCCTCGCGGGCCAATGAAATGCTTACCGGCAAGCCGGGGGGGCGATCCCCGGTGCATCCCAACGATCATGTCAACCTGGGCCAGTCCAGCAACGATGTCGTCCCCACGGCGCTCCACCTGGCCACGGCCGTCCAATTGGACAAGGACCTCAAACCCGCATTGGCTCACCTGCGGCGGCACCTGGAAGACAAAGCCCGGGCGTTCGCCGGAATCCGCAAGATCGGACGCACCCATCTGCAGGATGCCGTTCCCATGCGCCTGGGCCAATCCTTCGGCGGCTTCGCCCGTCAAATAGCCCTGGCCGGGGCGCGCATCGACGCCGTCATGCCCCGGCTGGCCGAGCTGGCCCTGGGCGGCACCGCCATCGGCAGCGGTTTGAACGCCCATCCGCAGTTCGCTTGCCGCGTCATCGAGAGGTTGGGGGAGGATACCGGCATCGATTTCAGGGAGGCCGAGAATCATTTCGAGGCCCAGGCGGCCCGTGACGCCGTGGTGGAGGTCAGCGGCGCCCTGAAGGTCATCGCCGTCGGCCTGGTGAAAATCGCCAACGACATCCGCTGGCTGGGATCCGGACCGCGCTGCGGCATCGGCGAACTCAGGCTGCCGGCCCTGCAGCCGGGTTCCTCGATCATGCCGGGCAAAGTGAATCCGGTGGTCTCCGAGGCCGTGATCCAGATGGCCTACCAGGTGATGGGCAACGACACCGCCATCGCCCTGGCCGGGCAGGCCGGCATTTTCGAACTCAATGTCACCCTGCCGCTGCTGGCCCACAACATTCTCGAGTCCGTCCGTCTCCTCGGCGGGGCCTGCCGCATGCTGGCCGACAAATGCCTCCATGGGCTGGAAGCCGATCAAGCCCGGTGCGAAGCCTATATCGAAAAAAGCCTTGCCCTGGTTACCTCCCTGGTGCCCCGTATCGGTTACGACCGCGCGGCCGAACTGGCCAAGAAGGCCCACGCCAGCGGCAGGACCATCCGCCAGGTCGCCCTGGAGGAGCAGGTGCTGCCGGTGGAAGAGATTGATAAATTGCTGGAGGTGGAGTAGGAACCAGAGGGCGAGGCCCCCGAAAGATGCCTTTCCAATTTCGAGAGCCCGATTTCGCGAGACGACCAGGAGGAACAGGATGACCAAAAAGCGCTACCAGATCACCACGGCGTGTCCCCAGTGCGGCTGCAGCTTCGCCACCCATTTATCGGCCGAGGAATTGAAGGAGCGTTACGGCGACGTGCCCAACGTGGAAATGGAATGCGGCGAGTGCATGATCCACTACACCACCTCCATGGAAGAGGCCTGCCCCGAATGGGACAAGGAATGTAAGCTCAAGACCGACGAATCATAGACCGCCAGCGGCCGGGGACCGGTTCGGCGCCGGTCAGGTCAACCTGCCGCTCTCCGCCAATACCTCCACTTCCTCCCGATCGGTAAATTCGATTTCATTGCCGTTGACGGCGATCAGCCCCTGGGCGGTCATCTTGTTGAAAATGCGGGAGAGGGTTTCCGGAATGGTACCCAACAGACTCGCCAGCTGGCCCTTGGATATCGGCAAGGTCACGCCGTCCGGGCGTTCCTGCTCTTCGGCCAGGTAAATCAGATAGGAAGCCAGCCGGGCCGGTACCTCCTTGAGGGACAGATTCTCCACCTGGACGGTGAACTGCCGCAACCGCACCGAAAGCAGGGCCAGCATGTTCAGCGCCAGGGAAGGTTGGTCGGTGATCAGGCCCACGAAGTCCTCGCGGGAAAAGAAGAGCAGATGGCTCTTCTCGATGGCCTGGGCATTGGCCGGAAAGCGGCTGCCCGAGAAAACCGGTACTTCGCCGATGGGGTGGCCGGGGCCGTAAATATGCAGGATCTGCTCCTTGCCTTCGGCCGAGGATTTGTAGATCTTGACCCTTCCGGAGGCCACCACATAGAAACCGGTTCCCGGATCGCCTTCCCAGAAAACGGGTTCTCCGCGCTTGTAGTGCCTGTCCTTGGCGATGCGCCCGACCTGCTCGAGTTGTTCCGGTGCCAACCCGGCGAACATCGGTGCGTTGGCGATGATGTCCAGAAGATTGTCCATGGGTACCCTTGTTTGCTTGCGCGACTGAGTTGAAACCAAGGGCCGGACCCCGACCCCTGGAAGCGGAATCTATTTTTGCACGGCCCGTAAGTCAAGGTATTGTTTGACACTTTCAGCGACTCTGCACGCTGACCACGAAAAAAACAGCGGTGTTGACTTAGGTCAATGCGAAAAGCGGTGGGATGGGGGAGGATGCAGACAAAGATGATCACAGCGACTCGTTCTTCGAAACATAATGTCAAACTTTTTTTCAAGGAGGAATCTCATGTTTTGTTACCAATGCGAACAGACGGCCAAAGGCGAAGGATGCATCAAACTCGGCGTATGCGGAAAACAACCCGATGTCGCCACCCTTCAGGACCTTTTAATCTACACGGTCAAGGGGTTGTCCCAGGTGGCCGTGGCCGCCCGCAAGGCCGGCATCAACGATGCCGAAGTCAACAAATACACCTGCGAGGCGATCTTCTCCACGTTGACCAACGTGGACTTCGACGCCGACCGTTTCGTCACCCTGATCCAGCAGGGCGTCCAGCTGCGCGACCAGCTCAAGGCCAAGGCGGGCGCGGACGGATTGGATGACGGCCCGGCCGCCTTCAACCCGGCCGGCGACAAAGCCGCCATGGTCTCCCAGGGCGAGGCCTTCGGCATCATGGCCGACACCGGGATGAACGAGGATCTCCGCAGCCTCCGCGAGCTGTTGATCTACGGGGTCAAGGGGCTGGCCGCCTACGCCGATCATGCCCGCATCCTGGGGCAGGAGGACGATGGCGTGTACGCCTTTATCCACGAAGCCATGGCCGCCACCCTGGACACCAGCCTGGGCGTGGATGATTTCGTGGGCCTGGCCCTCAAATGCGGCGAAGTCAACCTGCGGGCCATGGAATTGCTGGATGCCGGCAATACCGGCACCTACGGCCATCCCGTGCCCACCAGCGTGCCCCTGGGGACCAAGAAGGGCAAGGCCATCCTGGTCTCCGGCCATGACCTCAAGGATCTCGAACTGATCCTCAAGCAGACCGAGGGCAAGGGAATCAACATCTATACCCACGGGGAAATGCTGCCCACCCACGGCTATCCGGAGTTGAAGAAGTACGCGCACTTCTACGGCCACTACGGCACGGCCTGGCAGAACCAGGCCAAAGAGTTCGCC
>JBNKDU010000144.1:0-23030 GCA_050288425.1 Desulfobacteraceae bacterium
GGGGCCGTCAACCTGGAGCACTGGCTGCACGACCATGTGGACGCCCTGCGGGCCGAAGCCGAAAGTGTCTCTTCCGTGGCCCGCCTGCAGGAGATCCGCACCCATGTCTTCGACAATACCCTGCATGTCCAGTTCTTCTACGCCACCGGCGACGCCTCCGGCCAGAACATGACCTCGGCCTGCACCTGGATGGCTTGCCGCTGGATCAAAAAGCAGGTGCGCCAGGATGCCGCCATCGGCCTGCAGTCCTATATGGTGGAAGGCAACATGTCCGGGGACAAAAAGGCCAACCACCAGAATTTCTCCCTGGGCCGCGGCGTCGCCGTCACCGCCACCTGCCGCATACCCGGCGATATCCTCCGGCAGCGGCTGCGGGTGTCGCCGGAGCAGTACGTGCAGGGGCTCCAGGCCGGGGAAGTCGGCGCCCTGCAGGCCGGCATCCTGGGCTCCAACATCAATTTCGCCAACGTGGTGGCCGGCGTCTTCGCTGCCACGGGCCAGGACCTGGCCTGCGTGCACGAATCGGCCGCCGGCTACTTTAAAATGCGCCAGGACGGGGATGCCGTGGTGGTTTCAGCCTATCTGCCCGCCCTGGTGATCGGTACCGTGGGCGGCGGCACCAAACTGCCCACCCAGAAAGAGTGCCTCAAGCTCATGGGGTGTTACGGCAACGGGCGCATGTTCCGAATGGCCGAGATCGTCGGCGCGGCCTGCCTGGCCCTGGACCTTTCCACCGGCGCCGCCGTTGTGGGCAACGAGTTCGTCCACGCCCACGAACATTTCGGCCGCAACCGGCCCCGGAAACACCTCTCCTGGGCCATGATCGACAACAGCTTTTTCAGTGACCTGCTGGACGACGACCGTTCGGTGGTGCACGCTTTCGAGCGTCGCGACCTGGACACCGGCAACGCCATCCTCTCCCAGGTCGCCCGGGAGGAGACCCCGGGCGTGCGCGGCCTCTTCCGCTTCCGCCTCGCGCTGAGTTCCGACCAGGGCCAAAGGAAGCTCGACACCGTGCTCAAGATCAAGCCGCCGGGCAGCGAGCTGGTGGAGATCGGCACCCGGGTTGCGCGACTCACCGGCGAAGACACCCTCAGCGGCCTCTTCGAATCCCAGGCCCGTATCTTCAATCTCGAACAGAGCAATGTGCGCGAAATCGAACTATACCGTGAGGCCGCCGCCCGGATGCGGCCCTATCTGCCCCGGATTTACGGCACCCGCAGCGACCACCGCCGCCGGTTCTACGCCATTCTGATGGAGGACCTGAGCGCCTGCTCCCATCTCAACACCGTCGACAGCCCCGAATGCTGGGAAAACCGCCAGATCGAGGCCGTACTCGCGGCCCTGGCCGAAATCCACGCCGTCCACTGGAACCAGAGAGACAGCGTATCATCAACAGTGCCCCTGGAGACCCTGAATGCCGACGCCTATCGGGCCTCGGCCGATCTGCTGGGCGAACTGACGGCCTTCAACGCCTTTCGCTATCCCCAATTGATGGACGCCGATCTGCAGCGCATCCTCAATGAAACCCTGGCGGACCTGGACGGCCTGACCGGCGCCATGTTGCAGCAGCCTCTGACCCTGACCCACAACGACTTCAACCCGCGCAATATCTGCCTGCGCAACAACGGGGACGCTCCGCAGCCCCTGGTCTACGATTGGGAACTGGCCCTGTTCGGCAACCCCCAGCATGATTTGATCGAATTTCTTGTCTATGTTTTGGACCTGGATGCGCCCCTGTCGCGCTTCGACGGCTATGTCGATACCTATTGCCGGCACCTGGAAGCAAGGACCGGTAGCCCGTTGGCCACGGCGGAGTTTCGCCAGGGACTGGCCCCCAACGCCCTGGACCTGGCCCTGGTGCGGTTCAATCTTTACCTCATGGGGCACAACCTGCTGAACTTCAGCTTTCTCCCGCGCGTCTACCGCAACCTGGCGCGCTATATTCACCACGCCATGTCCGGTGGAAAATGAAAATGGATGCACCCGCCATCATTCCGTTGACCGACCCCCGGGCCCTGGAGGCCCGCAGTGTGGGCGCCAAGGCCGCCCGGCTGGCGGCCATGGCCCGGGCCGGGTTCCCGGTGCCGCCGGGCTTCGTGGTAAGCGTGCAGGCATTCGCGCCGCATCACCGGCCTCGGGGCGGCGTCGGCGACGTCCAAGTCCCGCCGACACCGGATTTGCCGCCCGCCCTCGCCGCCCGCATCGCCCGGGCCGTCGCAGATCTGTCCTCCCCGGTGACGGCGGTGCGCTCTTCCGGTGTAGCCGAAGACGGCCGGGGCCTTTCCATGGCCGGCCAGTTCGATACCTTCCTCAATACCCCGCCGGGCGAGGTGCTGGAAAGGGTGGGCCAATGCTGGGCCAGCCAGTTCGGCGCCGCTCCCGCCGCCTACCGCCGCAGACTTGCCGGCACCCGGGCCGACGGCCGCATGGCAGTCATCGTCCAGTCCCAGGTACGGGCCCGCTGGGCCGGGGTGCTTTTCACCGTGGACCCCCTGACCCGCAGCGCCGACCATTTCATTATCGAATGGGTGGAAGGGCTGGGCGACCGCCTGGTCTCCGGCCAGGTGGTGCCCCACCGGGTCGTCATGCGCCGGGAGCACCCCGAACGGCCCAAGGATCTGCCGCCGCCCCTGGCAGCGGTCCTCGAAAAACTCTGGCAATGGGCCCATAAAGCCGAGCAACTCTTCCGCCAGCCCCTGGACATGGAGTGGGCCGCGGACGACCGGGGTGTTCACATCCTCCAGGCGCGTCCCATCACCGGGCTGGTCACCCCGAACACCGTGGTGTGGACCAACGTCAACATGGCCGAAAACTTTCCCCATCCCCTCACGCCCCTGGCCTGGTCCCTGGTGGATCGTTTCTACGGCGCGTATATGCGCGCCATTTTGCGCTATTTCGGCTGGCACCGCCACACCCTGGCCCGAAGTGCGGCCGTGGTGGACCATCTCACCGGCCTGCAGGCCGGCAGGGTCTACTATAACCTGAACAACTGGTACGCGGTGATGGGCTTTTTCCCCTGCAGCCGCTGGCTGATCCGCTTTTTGAACCATTACATCGGCCAGAAAGTGCCCTTTGACTTTTCGTTCCAGACCCATCCCGCCGCCGCCCCCGAAGGCCTTCACCGCCTGCGCACCCACCTTTTGTTCTGGCCGCGGATGCTCGATCTGGTGTTGCGCGGCCGGCAATACATGGACCAGTTCGAGAAGCGATTTTTTGAACAGCGCCGCATATTGCGCGACCGGCCGTACCATCGATTGCCCGCCGGCCGGCTGTTGCGGCGGCTCGAATCCCTGCTCGACTTCGTCGACCGCCGCTGGGCCCCGCCGGCCATGGCCGACGTGGCGGTGATGATCCTGCCCGGCCTTTTGGACCTGCTTACCCGCAAATGGTTGCATGAGGACCCCGAACGCGTGGCCGCCCGGCTCTATCAGGGCCTCGACCTCATCAGCCTGCAGCCCTCGGCGCTCATCTGGGAGGCGGCCCGGGCCATCGCGGCGGACCCCAAACTCAAACCCTTGCTGGAAGCGAGGGCGTACGAACGCCTGGAGCAGGTCCTGCCTCCGCACCTGCGCGACCTGGTGGAGCGCTTCATGAAGCGCTTCGGCGGCCGCTGCTATCACGACTGCATGCTGGCGGCCCCCACCTTCGTGGAGCGCCATGACCTCTTCTGGGACCTGGTGCAAAGCTATGCCGCCTCCCGGGTGGAACACCCCAGGCAGAAGGTCCGCACCCACCGCAAGATGCGCCGGGCCTTCACCCGCGACCTGCTAAAACGCCTGCCGCCCGTAAAGCGGAAAGTCTACCGATGGATCGTCTGCAAGGCCCAGCAGGCCGTGGGCCTGCGCGAACGCGGGCGCCTGCTGCAAAGCCTGCTTTTCGGCGAGATGCGCCTGATGGTCCTGGCCCTGGGACGCAAGCTCCAGGATCGCGGCCATCTGACCGGGGAAGGGGAGATTTTCTACCTGCACCTGGAAGAGATTCGCGATATGATCGAAAAAAGATTCCCGTCACCGGAATCCTTGCCGGACCTCATCGAAGCCCGCAAAAAGCGCTGGGAGCAAGACGCCGCCGTCGAACCCCCCAGCTTCTTCTTCCTGGATCGCGATGCCGATGCCTGTTTCGCACCACCGGCGGACGCTGCATCCAGCGAAGCCGCCCCCGGAACCCTCGCGGGCACGGCTGTCTCCGGCGGACGCCTGACCGCACGGGCGCGGGTCATCCTGGACCCTTTGCAGGGGGACCGCCTGCGATCCGGCGAGATCCTCGTCACCCGGGCCACCGATCCGGGCTGGACGCCCCTGTTCTCCATCGCCGGCGGCCTGATCCTGGAACGCGGCGGACTGCTTTCCCACGGCGCCATCGTGGCGCGCGAATTCGGCATTCCCGCCGTGGCGGGCGTGGACAACGCCACCCGCCTGATCCGGGACGGCATGCAAGTGGCGCTGGACGGCCACAGCGGCCGGATACGCCTCGATCCACCAGACCGGGGAGGGTGAGCCATGTGGCGCAGCATAACCGCCTTCATCGCCGAAAGATGTCCCCTGAAAGCCGTGCTGCCCCTGGCCGCCGTTCTCTACGGCGCTCCCTCCCTGGTGTCCGGGTTCGCCTGGCGCAAAGCCGTCATCGGCGCCCTCAGCACGGCCCTGGGCCTCATTGTCCTGCGCATGGCCGACGACCTGGCCGACCTGCCCGGGGACCGCCACACCCACCCCGAACGCGGCATGGCAGCCGGTCGCATCGATCCTGCTGCCATCAAAAAGACCGTCTACCTCGGCATCCTGGTTCTATCGGGAATGAACATCTTCGGTCCCCACTACTTCCTGGTGGCCATGCTCATCGTCGGATACTGGCTCTACTACCGCTTCCGCACCCATCTGCCCCAAAACATGCATCCCTGGGCGGTCAACGCCGTCTTCTTCGCCATCCCCGTCCATGCCGGCGGATGGAGCGCGGATTTCATCTGGATGGCCCTCTTCACGGGCCTGGCCGTAACGGCCCACGACATCAGCCACAGCATCCACGCCCCCGGCGAAGACGAAGGGCACCCGTCTCTCTCCAACGCCTGGGGCGCCCAAAATGCAACCACCGCCGCAGCCGCCATCAACCTGGCCTCAACCCTGGCAGGCATCCGATTATGGCACGCCATGGGCCGACCCATGCTTTTCATCTGGACGCTGGCGGCGACAACAGCCTGGCTCGCCGTACTCTATGCAAGACTTTTTGCCCGACCCGGCCGGAAGCGCGCCAGAGCCTTCTACTTGCCAGGCTTCCTGTTCTTCCTACTACCCCTGGCCGCGTTGATGCTGGATATGATTCTTCAACGGCTGTAAAAACCTTGAATAAAGAAGGAGAGATCATTTCGAACCCAAAAAGCTGACGAAACCGTAACCAAACAAAGGATCGGGGAATTTTCTTTGTTTTTGACACAAGCCGGAGGATGGGGGGAAAAACTCCCCGATCCCTTAATTTAACAACCTCTTCTCCCCTCGCCTTGCGGGAGGGGACCAAGGGGAGGGGGAACCGGACTTTCGCGAATTCGCCCAAACCAAAAAAATGGAAGCATAAGAGGCTTTATGAAAATTCATGCACCGATCGGCCAAATGGCCGGCTCCAACGCAATTCCCCAAGGAGACAGGACCAAATGATCCTCGGAACCTACAACCTCCCGGGTGCCATCACCTTCCTGGGCCTGACCCTGGCCCTGGCCGCCGCCATCTTCTCCTACCGCCAGCAACTCCCCGCCGCCATGATCTGCTTGATCTACAGCGGCATTTGTGATCTTTTCGACGGCTGGGTGGCGCGCCGGTTCAACCGCAGCGCGGCGGAAAAAACCTTCGGCCTGCAGATCGACTCCCTGGCGGACATGGCCGCTTTCGGGTTTGTACCCCCGATGATCCTGCTGCACAGCGGATTCGACCAGGGGCCGGATTTCATTCTCTTCGGCCTCTACGTCAGCACCGCCGCCATGCGGCTGGCACATTTCAACCAGGCCCGCACCGGCGCCCGGCAGCCCATGGGAACATACACCGGCCTGCCCGTGACTTACGCCGCCCTGGTGTTTCCATTGCTGATGCTGCTCTCCGGCGTCCTCGATCCCAAGGCCTTTCAGGGGACCCTGCGCACGGCAGTGGCGGCCATGGCCCTGATGTTCGTCCTGCGGGTGCCCATACCCAAGCCCCGCGGCAAGGCCTACGCCTTCTTCACGGCCTTGGCCGTCGGATTAACCCTAGCCTGGCTGGTGAAAAATTGACCCACCCCGCACCGCAGGAGCAGATCCCCCTGTACAACCGCGGCAACGCCTGCATGGAGCAGGAAAACGTCTACGGCCGCCGCTTCATGGACCTTTGCTACCAGTCGCCCCCGGGCCGCAGGATCACCAACCTGCTGCTGTCCCGAAAACCGGTCTCCAGACTCTACGGCTGGCTGCAAAAGCGCCCCTGGAGCCGTCGCCAGATCCCGGGCTTTGTAAAGCAATATTGCATCGACCTCTCCGAAGCCGTGGTGCCCCAAGGCGGATTCGCCTGCTTCAACGACTTCTTCATCCGTCGTCTCAAACCCGAGGCGCGCCCCGTGGACCGCGACCCCTGCCGCCTGGTCTCACCGGCCGACAGCCGCCTGCAGATCTTTGCGCTCAGCCGGGACGTCCGGCTGAACGTCAAGGGCAACCGCTGGTCCCTCGCCCGACTGCTGGGCACCACCGCCCTGGACGACCGCTACCGCGGCGGACTGTGCTTCTGCTTCCGCCTGGCGCCCTGCGACTACCACCGCTTCGGCTATGCCGACCACGGCATCCAGGGACCGGTGCACACGCTCCCCGGCCCCCTGCACTCGGTCAACCCCCTGGCCCTGCAGCACAAACAGGACATCCTGGCCACCAACTACCGCCAGTGGTGCTTCGTCCAGAGCCCCTGCTTCGGCACCATGATCCAGGTGGAAGTGGGCGCCCTGATTGTAGGCTCCATCGTCCAGAACCAACCCCATGGCGGCCCCTGCCGCCGGGGCGGGGAAAAAGGATATTTCCAGTTCGGCGGTTCCACCGTCCTGCTGATCCTGGAACCCCACCGGGCGTCAGTGGATGCCGACATCCTGGAAAAATCCAGCCAGGGCATCGAAACCCTGGTGCGCTACGGTGCCGCCGTGGCCACCGCCGCCCAACCCCTCACCACGGGACCCTGAATCCATGATCAGGAACGCCCTCCATCTCTTTTATTTCCTTCTACCGGTGATCTGCGCCGGCGTCTGCAACATGATCTACGTCAAACTCCCCACGGTGCGCCGCTGGAACGCCCCCATGGACCACGGCCGCCTGGCCGCGGACGGCAAACGCCTGCTGGGCGACCACAAGACCTGGCAGGGCTTTTTCGGCATGATCGTCCTCACCGCCTTGTGGATGACCTACTTCGTCCACCTGGCCCGCCGGCACGACTGGGCCCACAACCTGGCCGTGGTCGACTACCGCGCCTGGCGATTCCCTCTCCAGGCCCTGCTCAACGGCGCCGTCTGGGGCTTTGGCTACGTCCTTTTCGAACTGCCCAACTCCTACATCAAACGCCGAATCGGCATCCCCCCCGGCAAAAACGCCCGTGGCGCACCAGGCATACTCTTTCTATTTTTGGATCAGGCGGACTCTGTTGTCGGTTGCCTCGTCACGATGCTCGTCTTTTTTAGACCTACCTGGCAGCAGGCCTTGGGTATTTTCATTCTGGGGACCGGGGTTCACTACCTGGTCAACTTGTTGCTGTATGTTGCAGGGCTTAAAAGACAGGCTGGTTGAACAGGACTCGGCTCCGAGTCCAGATGGAATTTTGTCCCGATATTACAACTCATTACATATTCTTGCAAAAGCCTTGCAAGATGATCAACTGGCAAAATGTCCATCAATACGTACAGTTTGCCGGTACATTTAATTTGGAGGCAAATTTGGCAATTTAATTTGGGAAGAACTCTTATGCGTGCGGCCGGCAGGTGCCGATACCCGCATACAGATGGTCCCGCAACCCGGAGACCCGCCGGATGCGTCTTCGTACCGCCGTTTTGAAGATCTCTTCCCGCGCCCAGATGGTGACCGAAGATTTCGCCCGGGTGACGGCGGTGTAGATCAGCTCCCGGGAGAGCACCGGCAGGTCTCGGTCCGGCAGAATCAACAGCACGTGTTCGAATTCGGTGCCCTGGCTCTTGTGCACGGTCATGGCGTAGACGGTCTCGTGGGCCGGTAATTGTTCCGGCGCCAGGTATTTCATTCTCTGGTGTTCGTCGGGAAAGGCCACCCGGACCCGCGGCCCGCCCGCCTCATTTTCCACTACGGTGATGCCGATATCGCCGTTGAACAGGTCGTGGCCGTAATCGTTGCGGTCGACCATCACCGGCCGGCCGGCGTACCAGGGGGATCCTTGCGAGGATAGTCGAATTCTTCCCGATTGCTTCAATTGGCGTTCCACGGATTGGTTGAGCGCTTCCACGCCCAGAGGCCCCTTGCGCACCGGCGACAGGATCTTGAAGGCCGTCAGTGCGCGAAGCGCCTCCGCGGGTTCCCGGTCGGCAAACAAGGGACCGTAGGCGGATTCGATGGGACCGGCCAGGGCCGTGGCCGGGTCGAAGTTCCCATCCAGGGAACGAAAGGAAAGCTGCGGATGGTCGCCGTCCTGCAGCAGGGCCAGGGCTCCATTGCCGTCACCCTCGTTGACGGCCTGCCCCAGTCGATGAATGGCGCTTCGATCTCCCGAACGGTAGTTCTTTTTCAACACCACCACGGCGGCGCCTTTGTCCCGGTCGGGGTCCCCGCTCCCTCCCGATTCGGAATCACCCGGCGGACAACGATCCGTGGGGCCCGCGGCGTCGGTCAATCCAAAGCAGATGTCGGCCAGCACGGCGCCGGCCTCCACGGACGCCAACTGGTCCTTGTCTCCCACCAGGATCAGCCGGGCCTCAGACGGCACGGCCTGGACCAGTTTGGCCATCAGGGCCAGGTCCACCATGGAGGCTTCGTCTACGATGACCACGTCCGCCGGTACGGGGTTGCGGGCATCGCGAAGGAACCGGGACCGGCCCCTCGCCGCGCCCAGCAGACGATGCAGGGTCATGGCCTGGGGCAATGTCGGCGGGGCCGCTTCCCGGCCTCTTTCCGTTGGGTCCGGACCGACCGCCAGGGCCGCTTCCAGCGCCTCCTGGAGCCGCGCGGCCGCCTTTCCCGTGGGGGCGGCCAGCTTGATCCTCGGCCGTTCCTCTTCCGCAACGCTTTGCAGTAAGGAGATGATCCGGGCGATGGTATAGGTCTTGCCGGTGCCCGGCCCCCCGGAAATCACCGTGAACCGCCGCCGGAGGGCAGAATGCACGGCCGTCCGCTGGTCTTCATCACCGGTTTCCGGTTCCGCACCGGCCGCAGGCTTTCCCGGTGCGGGCCGGCGGGGTCCGTCCGCGGCCCGGCAGCGCGCCAGCACCCCCCGGGCCACCTGCTGCTCGTACTGCCAGAAGCGCTGGAGGTACAGGCGGCGGCCTTCCAGGATCATGGGCGTCCCCTCCCCCGGACCACCGACCAGACGGCTGCCGGCGAGCACTGCCTGCCACTGGTCCAGGGTGAGATGGAATCGAATGGTCGCGGCGGCCTCGGGCTGTCGCCAGCCGTCGCGGGCCAGGGCCGCCAGGTCCAGGCATACGTCCCCCCGGGTGGTGGCCCTGGAAACCAGGGCGGCGGCGACGGCCACCATGGGATCGGCGGCGGCGTCCAGGCGCCGGATCATCCGGCCGAACGCCAGATCGATCTCCCGGATGACCTCATCTTGGTATAGCCGGTTCAAATTCATCATGACGATGCGATCATCACCTTCTCCAGGTTGCGAATCAACGCCGCTTCGGGGCGGTCGAAGTAGATGCCGGTCTTTCCCCCGGGGTCGGCGCCCACGCCGCGCAGGAAGATGTAGAAGACGCCCCCGAAATGGCGCCCGAAATCATAATCTGCCATCTGCCGCTGCAACAGCAGGTCCAGGGCCACGGCATAGAGATGCGATTGGAGAAAATAATCCGCCGCCGCCATGGTCTGCCGCAGCCGGTCCGGCCGGTAATCGGCCGTGTGGTCCCCCAGATGGTTCGATTTCCAGTCCACCAGAAAATAGCGGTCTTCGAAACGGATCACCGCGTCGATATAGCCCTTGAGAAATCCCTGGACCGGTTCGAAGACCAGCCGCTCCAGCCGGCCCGTCATGATTTCTCCGGCCCGGCCGGCGGGGACGAAGGGTTCGAATACCGATCTCAGCTCCCGGGGCGTGATAGGCTTCAGCGGATAGTGGAATTCCATTTCATTGATGCGGCCGTCCGCCGGAACCTGGGACAGGCGGAAACGCACTTCCCCGGCATCGAGGACGGCCCCGGCCAGCCGGCGCAGATTTTCTTCCACGGGCACCTGCCAGATGGACTCGAATCCGTGGGCGAGGAGTTTCTGGGCCACCAGCGCGCTGCGCCGTCGCGGGTCGTCCTCTCTGGGGTCCCAATGCTCCAGGAGGTCGTGAAAGAACAACCCGGCGCGCACTCCCTTGGGAAAACCGAACAGGTCCGGCCGGTGGATGGGCGAACCCGGCGGCGCAGGCTGGAGATCGCCGCCGTCGCGGTCGGACGGGTCCGGGATTTCATGCGCCTGCCCGACGACGAGGGCCGAAAAACTGGTGATGCGCCACTGGCGGGTGATGGCGCGGGTCTGCCGGCGGCAAGTCAGCGTCTCCGTCGGCGCCACGCGCCGGGGATAGTTCCGGGAAGTGGTCCGGGGCGGCGAAGTGACGGCGATGGTGCCGCCGGATCGTTGCGCCAAGGCCGCCAGATCGCGGAGAAGGTCTTCGTCGGTCAGGCCGCTGATTCGATCCCGGAGCCGGTGCATCCACTCCCCTCCGTCGTCCACCGGACCGTTGTCGTGGAATATAAAGGCCGGGGCGGAGAACTCGGTCCGGTTGATGCGGCCCCAGACCAGATAACAGCGTCGCCGGGCCCGGGTGAGGGCCACGTAGAGCATGCGCAGATTTTCGGCGAGGAGTTCCTTGCCGGCCTGGTGCAGCTGGCGGGCGTCGATGCCGGGACCGATGGCCAGGGTCAGGCGGTCGTCCGCCCGGGGATCGTGGAACACGGCGGCCTGGTCGTCCACCCGCACGCCGCCCCAGGTGAAAGGGCAAAAGACGACGTCGAATTGCAGTCCCTTGCTCTTGTGCATGGTGATGATGCGCACGGCCAGGGAATCGCTTTCCAATCGCATCTGCTGCTCGTCGCCGCCCGTGTCCGGTCCCTGGCGTTGGGCCGTGAACCATTTGACCAGCCCGTCGGGTCCCAGATGCGATTCGACTTCGGCCTGGTGCAGCAGTTCGGCCAGGTGGAGCAGGTTGGTCAGGGCGCGTTCGCCATCGACGCGGGCCAGCAGGCGGGCCTTGACGCTCTCCCGGTCCAGCAGGCTTCGAAACATGGGGTAGAAGCCGTGGCGCACCCAGACCTGGTGGTCGTTGAAGAATGCATTCCAACGCGCCTGGAATCGGGCGCCGGGTTCGCCCTCCTGGGCCTGCTGGAATTCCGCGGCGCCGACTTCGAAAAGGCCCCCCGCCAGGGCGGCCTTCAGGCGGCCATGATCCTCCGGGGCGGCCAGGGCCGCCAGGACCTGGTTCAGTTCCCAGGCCTCGGGCGTATGAAACACACTTCCGGCACTGTGCAACACCGCCGGCACCTGTCTGGCGGCCAGCGCCTGCTTGACGATCTGGGACTGGCGGTGGGTCCGGGTCAACACGGCGATGTCCCTGGCCTGGACCGCCGTCCCGGGATGGGAGGTCAGGCGGACGATTTCTTCGGCCACCCCTGCGGCGATCAAAGGCAGTGCCTTTTCGATGCTCACCGGCTTCGTCGACGGAGGTTCCCCGGGATCGGTGAGATGCCAGATGTGCAGGCTTGCATCCTCCGCCTCCCCATCCCCGCGGGCCGGCTCCGCCGGCTGAAATGCGATCCGTTGGAATACGAAGGGCCTCGTCCGTCCGGAAAACAGGGTGTTCACCGCCCGAATCAGGCCGGGGGTCGAACGCCAGTTGCGGGTCAGGGTGTAGCGCCGGGGCGCTGTTTCGGCGGCCCGCAGGTAGGAGTAGATGTCGGCTCCGCGAAAACTGTAGATCGCCTGCTTGGGATCGCCGATCATGAACCAGGTGTGGTCCCGTGGCCCGAATAGCCGTCGGAAGATATCGTACTGCAACGGATCGGTGTCCTGGAATTCGTCCACCAGGGCCGCCTGGTATTGCCGCCGGACCGCCCGGATCAGTTCGCCGGCGTGTTCCTGGCCCAAGGCGTGATGCACCTGGACCAGCAGGTCGTCGAAAAAGCGGATGTTGTGGCGCTGCTTTTTCCGGTCGAGGGCGGGTCGGGACCGACGCAGCAGGCGCAATTTCAAGTACCGAAGGTAATCCGCCATCTCGGTTTCGACCTTCGTCTGTAGTTCGAGAAGGCGATCGGCCCCTTGGAAGAATGGATGCCGCGGGGTTTGGCCGTTTTTCTTGGTGGCCCGCTCCAGGAAGGCCTGCGCGAATCGCTGGGCCTCGGGGAACAACGGGTAGCGGCCGTTCCAGCGGTCCATCCGGTCCGCCAGGCCGTCCACGAACTTCCGGCGGGGGCTGGTGTCGCGATCGGGGGTGCATTTGCGGTAGAGGCGCGCATTGAGGACGGGATCGTTCAGCAGGTCCACGATGCGCTCCTTTTCCCGGCGCCAGAGCCTGCACCAGGCCGCCGCGGCCGACCGGAACGGGGCGATGTCGCGCAGCAGCGGCTTGCCCGTCTCCGGCACGATGCGCACGCCGGGATGGGGCCGGCGGACCAGCAAACGGGCCAGCTCTTCCGGGCCTTTGAGTTTGACGTGGGCATAGTGGGCGAACTCGTACGGTGCGCTGGAAATATAACGGCGCCAGAAGTCGTCGGCCAGCTCCTGAACCAGGGGCTGGCTGTTCTGGACCAACTCAGAGTGAAAGAGATGACCGGTTTCGAAGGCGAAGGTCTGCAGCAGGCGCTGGCAAAATCCGTGAATGGTAAATATGGCGGCCCGGTCGAAATCGGTCAGGGCATCCTGGATGCGATGCAGCGCCCGGCCGCGGTCCGCGACACGGCGGAGCAGCATGGCGGTCAGCTCGTCCCGGGGCGTCTCGTCGGCGAAGGCGGCCCTGGCCGCCGCCAGCGCGGCGCGGATGCGCCCCTTGAGCTCCTCCGTGGCGGCTTTGGTGTAGGTGACGGCCAGGATCCGGTCGATGCCCAGGCCGCGCTCCACGATCAGGCGCAGGAATAGGCCCGTCAGGGTATAGGTCTTTCCCGTACCGGCGCCGGCCTCGATCAGGACCACGTCGTTCAGGGGAGCGGTTGGAAGGTCGAATGGCTGCATCGCTTCGGGTCAGGTCTGACGATTGAGTCGGTAGACGAAGACCAACACTTCGGCCACCGCCTGGTAGAGTTCGGCCGGAATCTGCGTATCCACATCCAGGGCATCCAGCACCTGCACCAGGTTCCGATCCTCCACCAGGGGCACGCCATGGGCCTCGGCCAGGGCGACGATCTTTTCCGCCACCTTGCCGCGCCCCTTGGCCACCACCCGGGGGGCGGGATCCTTGCCGTGTTCATACCGCAAAGCGGCTGCCTTGGATGGCTTCTTTTCGGTCATCGTATCTCTCTGCTATACCTGAATATCGATCCTGCCCGGCATACTCTCGCGGCGATCCTCATCGTCGAAGGCGGCGATCTGCTCCCGGGATACCGCCACGTCCACACGGACCTGCGAAAAAGAGCCCCGCAATGCCGTCTCGATCTCCTCCAACCGGGCCTGGAAGCGATCGCACACCGGTTGATCCTGCACCCAGAGCCGCACTTGCAGCAACCCGTTGAAAGCGGCGATATCGCCGCGGACCGATCCCAGGCGGTCCAGATCCAGCATCAGGGCGATGCGGTGAGCCGGTTCGCCGTCGCCGGTCCTGGTTTTGCGCGGATAGTAGATTTTCAACCGTACCGGCGGCCGGTCATCCCCCATGGGCAGCACATGACCGAACATTTGCAAGGGTTCGCCTTCCCTGCTGCGAACCACGGCGCGCTCCTGCTGCTGCTCCACGTGCCGCAGCATCTTATCCACGGAACGGCGCAGCATGTCCGTTTCCCCATCCCCCAGGTGCATGTCCGCCGGCCGGATCTCCGACTCTTCCCGAAGAAATTGCCGGAGAACCATCAGGTTGGGCTTGACATCCCGGGTGACCAGGCTCCGGATGGCGGCCTCGGATTCACGTCCCGCGGGCAGCGCTTCGGTTTCCGGCGCCGGTGCCTTGGACGCCAATTCCGCGAACCGCTTTTCAAACAGGCTGCCGTTATTCTCCACGCTCTGCTTCAGCCATTGGGCGATGGCCTCGACCGGTCGATCCAGGGGCAGCGGGTCGAAGGCCGCCTTGAGCTGCAACAGGGCCTGCCGGACGGTCCGGGCCGGGGCGGACTGCTGCGCGGCGGAGAGCAGTCGTGGGATCACCGTCTCCATGGTGCGCAGGAATTGCCGGCGCTCGGAGGTATCCAACGCGGCCGGCAGGTTGGCCGGCAAGGGGGCCGTCCCGGAGGGGCGCACCGGGGGTGGATCGACCTGGAGGTGGAGCGGCGGACCGTTGGCGATCACGGCGAGACGCAGGGTTTGGCCTTTGCGGACGGCAAAATTCATTTGGGCCAGCACTTTGGACTTGCCCAGATCCACCAGCACCCGGCCGTCGCTTTCCAATTGCAGCACCCGGCCCGTCAGACGATCGCCGGGTTGGAATTCCCCCAGGGACGCACCACTACGCTCTGCCTGGGGTGCCAGCACGGCCTTGATAATCGCGGAAAGATCCATGTTTACCCGCCTGGGAGGCATCAGAGAATTGCCCGAAGGTAACATATTATTCCGATATTGCCTATGGGTTCGATGTCCCCGAAACGGGCATCGCAGTCCGGTCGAACCGGATTTGCCTCGTGTCCCGTCCTATGATAGCTTGGTGGCCTGAGGGTACCATCTTTGCGAGGAGACCAGAATGACACGTTCCCAAAAAGGACATTACCGCGCCAAACATCCGGAAGGCACCCAGGTCGATGCCGGCCTGCGGGACGAGGTGGGCCATGGTCTGGAAAACGGCCGGATCGCCTGCCGCCAGGCCTTTGAAATCGTCCAACGGCTCAAGGTGCCTCCACTCGAGGTCGGCAAGGCCATCGATCTCCAGGAGGGACGCATTCACGCCTGCCAATTGGGTCTCTTTGGATATGGCAGCGGGGAAAAGCGCGTCCGCAAGGCCGCCGAGGTGGCAGACGACCTGGCCGGGGCCATCAACGCGGACCTGACCGACGGTCGCCTGGCTTGCCGGAACGCATGGCAGATCGCCGAGAATTTCAATGTCGCGCGCATGGATATCTCCTCCGCGTGCGAGGCAATGGGCATCAAAATCGGACCCTGCCAACTGGGGGCCTTTTAAGGTCCGCCCCGAGCCCACCGGGTTGTCGCGGAACCGCTATGGAACCGGCGCACCCCCTTCCCGGGGCGGCCCGTAACGGCCGGAAAAAAGGTATTGCATTTCCCGGGTGCAATCCATAGAGTGACCTCGCGCTGGGGGTGCGATTTCGCTGAGAAAAACCCTTGGAACCTGATCCGGATAATGCCGGCGAAGGGAAGCGGCCCGGCAATGTTACCTGCCCAAATCCTTTCCATGGAACCCATGGTGGATATCTCGCCGTATCCTCTTGGCCGGATACGGCATATTTGTTTCCGTTCCGGCCGTCCATATCCGATCACCGTGCAATGACAAGCGTCCCATCGTCCCGCCGGACGGTGTCGACATCATCGGGAGGCAAAAACCATGACCAATCACCAGACACAGATGGCGGCGGCCCGTCAGGGCATCGTGACCCCGCAAATGGAACAGGTGCTGGCCGACGAACCCATCGGCCGGGATCTCCTGCTGGAGCGAGTGGCCCAGGGCCGCATCGTCATTCCGGCCAATAAACGTCATCTTCGCCTGCGCGGCGGCGGCGTCGGGCAAGGGTTGCGCACCAAAATCAACGTCAACCTCGGCGTTTCCCAGGACTGCTGCAACCTCGACATGGAGATGCGCAAGGTCCTCGACGCGGTGGCGCTCAAAGCGGACGCCATCATGGACCTGAGCACTTTCGGAGACACCCGGGCGTTTCGCCGCAAGGTGGTGGAAACGGCACCGGTGATGATCGGCACCGTACCCGTTTACGACGCCCTGGCCGGCAGTCGCTGCGAGCTCAAGGACATCACCGTGGACCAGTTTTTCGACACCGTGATTGCCCACGCCGAGGACGGCGTCGATTTCATGACCATACACGCCGGGCTGAACCGGATGGCCGTGGAGCGCCTGCGGATCAACGAGCGCCTGGCCAGCGTGGTCAGCCGGGGCGGGTCCATCCTGTTGGAATGGATGATCGCCAACGACCGCGAGAATCCGTTCTACGAGCATTTCGACCGCTTGCTGGAGATCTGCCGGGAATACGATATTACCCTGAGCCTGGGCGACGGCCTGCGTCCCGGATGCCTGCGGGACGCCACCGATGCCCCCCAGATCCAGGAGTTGATCTTCCTGGGTGAGTTGACCAGAATCGCCTGGCGGCATGACGTTCAGGTGATGATCGAGGGGCCGGGCCATGTGCCCCTGAACGAAGTGGTCGCCAATATGGAGATCCAGAAGAAATTGTGCCATGGCGCCCCATTCTATGTACTGGGCCCGGTGGTCACCGACATCGCCCCCGGCTACGACCATATCACCTCGGCCATCGGCGGCGCGCTGGCCGCCAGCCATGGCGCCGACTTTCTCTGTTACGTGACGCCGGCGGAACACCTGCGCCTGCCGGACAACAATGACGTCAGGGAAGGCATCGTGGCCGCCCGGATCGCCGCCCATGCCGCCGATATCGCCAAGGGCATCGACGGTGCCGTAGAGTGGGACCATCGCATGAGCCGGGCCCGGGCGGACCTGGACTGGGAGAAGATGATGGAGCTGGCCATCGATCCGGAAAAGGCGCGCGCCTACAGGGGCTCGTCCACGCCGTACGACCAGGAGGTCTGCACCATGTGCGGCGATATGTGCGCGGTGAAGCGCAGCCGCAACGCGTTGAACATGAAATAACAGGAAACCTATGGAAGCTATCGATCAACCTGCCGGAATCTACGTTCACATTCCCTTTTGCGAACGCAAATGCGGATATTGCGACTTCTATTCGATCACCGATCTCGACCGTATTCCCGATTTCATGAGTGCCCTGCAAAAGGAGATGCATCTGGCGTCCATCGCCGGCATGAAGGCCGATACGCTCTACATCGGCGGCGGCACCCCGTCGTTGCTGACACCCAAACAGATGGGGCAGATCGTCGACTGGGCCGCGCTGTGCTTCAACCTGGACGCATCGGCCGAAATGACCCTGGAAATCAATCCGGCAACGGCCTCCACCCGGGATCTGCAGGATTATGCCGCCTTCGGATTCAACCGGGTCAGCATCGGGGTGCAATCCTTCAACGATCAGAATCTGACCTTTCTGGGACGCAAACACAATGCGCAACAGGCCCTGGCGGCGGTGAATTCGGCCAAGGAGGCCGGGTTCAACAACATCGGCCTGGATCTGATCTATGGATTGCCCGGGCAGACGCCGGGCACCTGGAAAAGCGACCTGTTGCAGGCCATGAAGCTGGGTCCCAAACATCTCGCCTGCTACATGCTGACCTACGAGCCCCACACCCCCCTGCACAACGAAATGCAGGCCGGACGTGTGGTGCCCCTGGCCGAACTGACCACCGCCGAACTCTTCCGCATGACCCACGATTTTCTCGGCGCCGCCGGCTACGAACACTACGAAATCTCCAATTTCTCGCGCGGTGCGCGCTGGCGTTCGTCGCACAACCAGAAGTATTGGAATTTCGTTCCCTATGTGGGCCTGGGACCCGGGGCCCACAGCTTTCTGCTGCCCCGGCGCTGGTGGAACCATCAATCGCTGTCACGTTATCTGGATGACATCCGGCAGGGCGTTCAGCCCATATCGGAGCAGGAAACACTGGACGAAGAGCAACAGATGATCGAAGCACTCTACCTGGGCCTGCGCCAGACCGACGGCATCGACTTCGAGACCTTCCAGCAGAATTTCCACATCGACTTCAAGCTCTATTTCCATACGGCCCTGGATCGGTTCGAGGCCGAAAACTGGGTGCGGCTGGATGACCGCCACTGCCGCCTGACCGTGGAGGGAATGCTCTTCCTGGATCGTATCGTGGATGAACTGGTGGAGATGATCGATTAGGAGTGGTTTTCAAACCTTTCCAAATCCGCCTCTGCATCCAGTTGGACCAGAAAGCGAAAAAGCTGTCTGGCGGCGTTCTTGGGATTATGGTGGGGCGAGGGACCTCGGACGCCGAGAATCAGTCTTTCCAATTCGTGGCGGTCGATTTGCGGATATTGCTCCACCAGCCATCGCCAACGGTCGTCGTTGCCGGCGACCAATTCGTCCCGCCATCCTTCGACCATTCTGAACCGCCGCCGTTTGTCCGCCTCGCGGGAAGCAATCTGCTGCAGGGCCGCGTCGACGGCATCGGTGTCGATCTCGCGCATCAGCCGGCCGATATATTGGAGCTGCCGCCGCCGCGCCTCGTGGCGGGTGATCTTGCGCGCCTCGGCCACGGCGGCTTTGAGTTCCTCCGGAAGGGCCAGTTCTGCCAGTTCCGCATGGCCGAGGCTCACCAATTGCTCGCCCTTCTTCTGCAGGGCCTGGGCCATGCGCTTCTTCTGCGATCGACTGACGCGGTCCATGTCAATGACTACGGGGTCAGAAAGGTCTCGACCTTGGCCGCTTCCTTGAGTTTGGCCACATAAGGTTCCAACATATTCTGGACCCGTTCCTGACGAAGGGTGGTGTCGATCCGTTCCTTGACCTCGTCGAAACTCGCTTCGTGCGCTTCCTTGCGGTCGACGACTTTGATCAGGTGATAGCCGAATTGGGTCTCTACGATGTCACTGACTTCGTTGGGCGCCAGCTTGAAGGCAACTTCCTCGAAGTTTTTGACCATGCGCCCACGGGTAAAAAAGCCCAGGTCCCCTCCTCGGGTATTGCTGGGGCCTTCCGAATTCTCCTTGGCCAGTTTACCGAAATCGTCACCCGCCAGGACTTTTTTCTTGATGTCTTCCAGTTTCTTGCGGGCCGCGGCCTTCTTCTTGTCGTCGTCCCCTTTTTCCACCTTGATGAGGATATGGCTCGCCCGCACCTGTTCCGGACTCCGGAATTTATCGGCATTCTCTTCGAAATACTTTTTGCTGTCCGCCTCGGTGACCTCCACTTTGGAAGATATCTCCGACTCCACCAACTCGCGGATGGCGGCCTGATGGGCGATCTGGCCCTTGAGTTTCTCTTCGGTCATCTCCGTGCGTTTCAATGCCGCCTGATAACTCTCCTCCGTGCCGAAGCGCTGTTTGAGATTCAGCAATTCGGCCTCCACCTTCTGGGGGGTAATCTTGATCCCCTTTTTCTGGCTCTCCTGGAACAGCAATTCCTCGGCCACCATCTGATCGACCACCCGGGACCGAAGCTGTTGCATCATCGGTTCGGGGAGCTGTCCCGGGCGTCCCCGGAGCAGGCGCTGCTTCATGATATTCAACTGATAGGTGAAGTCCGAATACGGAATGACCGTACCATTGACCTCGGCGACTTTGGTGGGCGGCTGTTCGGCGGCCTTTTCCTTGGTCTCTTCTTCCGCCAGGGCATTGCCCAGCGGCCAGAGTGCGACGGTCATCAAGGTTATCACCACAAGGCGTTTCCATTGGGTATACACTGTCATCGATTGATTTTCCTTTCTTCCCGTGCCGCCGGGATAAGCTGGGATCCCGCGACATGGTTGGTAATCGGCTTCCGTCCGCCTCGTCGGGCCGCTGGCTTTTTTGGGGTCGACCTGTGTCTGGAATCAAACCGCGGTACGCTAATGGCAGGTAGCCTGGATTCCGGCATTTGTCAGTTGCGCCCCAGCCTACCGGGACAAAACTGCAATGTAAACAAAAAAGGGGCCACGGGGCGATCCGTCCCAACCGGAAAATCATGGACGAGGGGGTCATTTATCCGTGGACAGGAGCATAACCAATTGTAATTTTAATAATTAAATCAGGAACGGGCACCTTGCCAAAACCAACGCCATTTGTTAAAACCTCCTCCATGAATCGATTGATCCAAAAAGCACCCGTAATCCTGGCATCCAAATCGCCGAGGCGCAAAGAACTGCTTCTCCAGGCCGGATTGCAGTTCGAGGTCATTCCCAGCCGTGTCGATGAAAGCACGGTGGCGCCCGCCGCCCCCGAATCGTATGCCGCCGCCCTTTCCCAAGCCAAGGCCGACGACGTCGGCACCCGCTTTCCCGCGCGGTGGGTCATCGCGGCGGATACCATCGTGCGCATCGACCGGGAAATCCTGGGGAAACCCCGGGACCGCGCAGAGGCCCGCGACATGTTGCAGCGCCTCAGCGGGCGGACCCATCAGGTCTATACCGCCTTTACGATCTGCCGGCTGGACCGGGACCTGCGCCATACCCAGGTGATCGGAACCGACGTGACTTTCAAGGCCCTGTCGGCGGAGGAAATCGAATGGTATATCCGCACCGCCGAACCCTTCGACAAAGCCGGTGCCTATGCCATCCAGGGGTTGGGGACCGCCCTGGTCAGACGGATCGACGGGTCTTACACCAACGTGGTGGGGCTGCCGGTATGCGAAGTCATGGACTATCTCATCGGGCAAAGGGTCCTGGAGATACCGGAATTCGTGAATTGAACCAGGCCCGATGAACACGATGAACCATAAGCCCGATATCGAAACCCGCCTGGCCGCCGTGGCCGCACGCATCGCCGATGCCGCCCGCCGGGCCGGCCGTTCCCCGGCCGAAATCGCCTTCGTCGCGGTGACCAAGACCCAGCCCGCGGAAACGGTTCGACAGGCCATTGAAGCCGGTGCCGCCATGATCGGCGAAAACTATATCCAGGAGGCGAGGGAAAAGTTCGATGCCCTGGTCGACCAAACCGTTCAGTGGCACTTCATCGGCCACCTGCAGCATAACAAGGCCAAATATGCGGTGCGCATGTTCCACATGATCCACAGCGTGGACTCGTTGCGGCTGGCGCGGGAAATCGACAAACAGGCCGAAAAAATCGGCAAGAAACAGACCGTCCTCATCCAGATCAACGTCAGCGGCGAAACCTCGAAATCCGGGGTGGATCGAAATGCGGCCCTGGCGCTGATCGAAAAGACCGCGGAGCTGCCGAACCTTCGTCTTCAGGGGCTGATGACCCTGCCGCCCTTTTTCGATGCTCCGGAACGGGCGCGCCCTTTCTTCGCCCAACTGCGTCGGCTGAGAGACCATGCCGCGGCATCCCTGCATATCGATCTGCCCCATCTCTCCATGGGCATGACGGGGGATTTTGAAGTCGCCGTCCAGGAAGGGGCCACGCTGGTGCGCATCGGCACGGCCATTTTCGGTGAACGCGGATGAAATTGCTGTTGCATATCTGCTGCGCCCCCTGCAGCATCTACCCCCTCCGGATCCTGCGGGAAGCCCGCCACCAGGTGATGGGTTACTTTCATACCAGCAACATTCATCCCTATACCGAATGCCTCAAACGTCAGGAGACCCTGGCCCGCTATGCCCGGGAAATCGATCTGAAGGTGATCATCGCCGATAAATACGACCTGGAGGGCTTTCTGCAAAGCGTGGTCTATCGCGAAACACAACGATGCCGGATCTGCTACCACCTTCGTCTGCGCACCACGGCCCTGCTGGCCAAACGGGGCAAATTCGACGCCTTTTCCACCACCCTGTTGTACAGCAAGTTTCAGAAGCACGAAATCATCCGGTCCATGGGGGAGGCCGTGGCCGATGAGGTCCGCATTCCATTCCATTATCAGGACTTTCGGGAAGGCTGGAAAGAAGGCGTCGAAACCTCCAAGCGCATGGGCATGTACCGCCAAGGCTATTGCGGCTGCATCTTCAGTGAAAAAGAAAGATATTATCGCTAACCCATATGTTCGCCAATTTCATCTACTTCATTATCGCGCTGTTGATCGTTACGCTATACGAACCGCCGGAAGATTTGCCCTTCGGGTTCGCCGGCGCCCTCTTCCTGCTGGCCGTTACGGCAGCCGTTTTCGCGATATATACCCGCGTCCGGTTTCAACGCCTGGTTCAACGGGCATCCGTCGAAAGCCGCGCCCGCCTGGACCATCGCTTCGATCAGCTTTCCCTCCGCCACTCGGTTCTGGCACTGGTCTTTTTTGCCGTGGACGTCTGGTGGCTGAACCTTCCGGCCTACATGGACCCCCTGGGCCTCTTCCAGGTGCTGCCCACCCTCAAATCCCTGGTCCTGCTGATTCTCTTCGTCGGTTACCTGGCGTTATTGTGGCTGCTCTCCTATGACGCCCACCGGCGGATCTATCTCACCGACCTGTCCCGCGGCAGCTATGTCTACTCCAATGTCGCCTTCAGCATTCCGATCCTGATCCCCTGGACCCTGCTCTTCGGCATCACCGACCTCGTCCGGCTGCTGCCCTTCGACCTGCCCAAACGAATTCTCGACTCCACCATCGGACATACCAGCTATTTCCTGGTCTTCCTCATCATCGCCGCCATCCTCGCCCCGGCGCTGATCCAGCGCTTCTGGCGATGCAGACCGCTGGAAGACGGCGAACACCGCCGCCGGATCGAGTCCCTGTGCCGGCGGGCGGGGGTGGCCTATGCCGACATCGTCCACTGGCCCATCTTCGGCGGCCGAATGATCACCGCCGCGGTGATGGGACTGGTCAGCCGCTTCCGGTATATCCTGGTCACCGACGCCCTTTTGCAAATCCTTTCTCCCGATGAAATCGACCAGGTCATCGCCCATGAGATCGGCCATGTCAAGCACAGGCATTTGCTGCTCTATCTTCTCTTTTTCATCGGATTTATCCTGATCATTTATACGGTTTCTCCCCTTTCGGTGTGGGTCATCTTCTCAAATGTTCCCGTATTG
>JBNKDU010000145.1:0-3339 GCA_050288425.1 Desulfobacteraceae bacterium
CTGCGCACGGTGCCGCGCAATTTCCCGGGGCGCTCCGGAACGGTGGAGGATCAGGTCTACCTCTGCAGTCCGGAAACCGCCACCGCTTCGGCCCTCAGGGGCATGATCACCGATCCGCGCAGCCTGGACATGGCCTGCCCCGAATTCATCGAACCGGCAAAGCTGAAAATCAATACCCAACTGTTGGTGCCGCCGTCCCGGGACCATGCCGGCGTGGCCCTGGAAAAGGGCCCCAATATCAAGCCGTTGCCCATATTCGAGGCGCTGCCCGACCGCATCGAAGGGCCGGTGCTGCTCAAGATGGGGGACAATGTCTCCACCGATGAAATCATGCCGGCCGGTGCGGCCATCCTGCCTTTGCGCAGCAATATACCGGAGATCAGCCGCTTTGCCTTCAGCCGCATCGACAAGACCTACTACGATCGCGCCGTGGCCGGCCGGAAAGGCGATTCATTCGTCGTGGGCGGGGAAAACTACGGCCAGGGATCCAGCCGGGAGCACGCGGCGCTGGCCCCGCGCTATCTGGGACTTCGCGTGGTGCTGAGCAAGAGCTTTGCGCGGATACACGCCCAGAACCTGGTCAACTTCGGCATCCTGCCGTTGACCTTTGCCAATCAGGATGACTGGGAAAAGATCCGCCAGGACGATGTTCTGCGCATCGAGGGCCTGCGAACGAGCCTGCAAACCGGGGGGCGACTGACGGTCCGCAATACCACCCGCCGGCAGAACTACGCCGCGGCGTATCGCCTGAGCGGCCGCCAACTCGAGGCGCTGCTGGCCGGCGGATTGATCAACGTCATCCGCGGCGGCCGCCGATAGCCGTCAGGAGGGGTCTGCCGGGAAAGGTTACCAGGGAACCTGGTCTAGCAGGTTTCCACCAGGGTGCAGCACAGGTCACTGGTGTCCAGTTCACAGTCCGCGTCCGGGACCTTGAAATAGTCGCACGGACTCAGGTAGCAGCCGCAGGAGGTGTCGTCGAAACAGCCATGGGGATCGACCGGATCCCAACGGCACCCGTAGGGGTCGAAATCCAGGTCGGGGGGGATGGACAAGGCCATGTTTTCATCCTTTGCACTTGAGAGATCGAACGATACCGGTTCATTAAACCGGCCAAGTCCTATGGTATGCATTAACCGGGAAGGTTCAACTTTGCTATCACCCCCGTGATGTTGTCCCGGCCGCCGGCGCCCAATGCCGCCTTCACGAGGGCGCGGGCCGTGTCGGCTACGCCGGTGCAAGCATTGAGCAATGCTTCCAATTGTCCTGCCGACATGCTGCGGTGAAGTCCGTCGGTGGAGAGCAGAAGCAGATCGCCTGGCATCAGATCCAAACCGTCGGTTTCGGGTTCGCAGAAGCCGCAGCCGAGACACTGATCCATGACCTGGCGGCCGTAGTGGTCCTTGGCCTGTTGCGCCGTGATTTCTCCTTCGGCCACCAGGAACCGGGTCAGGGTCTGGTCCCTGGTCAACTGGCGCAGGTGCCGGTTGCGCAACAAGTACAATCGGCTGTCCCCGACATGCGCCCAGAAGGCCCGGCCGTTCTTCATCCAGACCAGGATCAGCGTGCTGCCCATGCCGCTCAGCCCGGGATCGTCCTGTTGGGCATCGGCGACGGCGTGGTCGAGCCGGACCGCCAGGTCGGCCAGCTGGTGTTCTTCCGTACCGGATTCCAGCGCTTCCACCTGGGACAGGTTTTGTATGACCAGGTCGGCCGCCATATCGCCGGCCGGCACGCCGCCCAATCCATCGGCAATGGCTGTGAGCACCGCCCCATCGGAAAATTCACGCAGGAAGAAGCGGTCCTGGTTGGTTTGGCGGACCAGGCCGATATGGGATTCGGCGGCAATGTCGATGGCTGGGGATTTAATTCGGTTCGTCATCATGCACATCGCAGCCTCTATTGGGTCAACTGCGCCAGCGCTTGACCCGCATCGGCGTAGCGTTCTTGGGGATTTTTCTGGCAGGCCTTCACGATAAACCGCCGCAGAACATCGGACAGATCCGGCACCGCGGTTCCGGGGTCCGGTATGGGTTCGGTTTTGCGTCGGCGCATGAAGGTCTGGGTATCGCCGCCGCAATGGGGGATCTCACCGCAAACCATCTCATAGGCCGAAATGCCCAACGCGTAGACATCACTGCGCTTGTCGGCCGGGTCGCCATCGAGAAGCTCCGGGGCCTGGTAGTACAGGTTGCCGCCGAATTCGGCATCGTCGGTCCCGGTGGGACACGCCAGGCCGAAATCGATCAATTTCAATTGGTCGTGGGGCAAGATCATCATGTTGGACGGGTTGAGGTCCCGATGGACGAGTCCCATATGGTGGGCATGGGCCGCCGCTTCGCAAGCCTGCCGCAGAAATCCGTATACCGTAGCGGGCGAGAGGCGGTGCCGTCTCATCAGCAGATCCTTGACGCTTTCTCCTTCGAGATACTCCATGATGATGAACACCGTTCGGTACCGTTCTATGATGTCATAAACTTCGATGATATGATCGTGCCGCAGGGTGGAAATGATCTGTGCTTCCCGGTGGAAATTGTCCAGGAAGTCGGGGTGCAGGGCCATGTGGTGGCGCAGCATCTTGATGGCCACCGGTCGTTTGGCGTTGAGGTAGGTGCCCTTGTAAACGATGCTGTATCCCCCCCGGCCGATGATGTCATCGGCGATGTACGGACCGATGGTCCGCTTGGCCATGGGGCGTCTGGAATCGAACCGGTCGGCGACGATTTCGGTGATAAAGGTCACCAAATCCTGGTCTTTATCCGACAGGTCGTCGAATCGGCGCTTATCGATGACCCATGTCTCCATATCGGTTTCGGCTTCCACGTGGCCGGATTCGGGTTCGCCGGTCAGCAGGGCAATGAAACCGACGACATCTCCTTCGTTGAAGTGATCGACGGGATGGAGGCGGCCGTCCTTGTCGACGAGTTTGATGCAGGCGCCGCGCTGGATGATGTGGGCCGTCCGGCCCTCCTCTCCCTGGTGAATGAAGCGCGTTCCCTTGGGAATTTGACGGTATCCCAGACCCTTGATCAACGAACGGCCGGGTTGGACAAACCGAAGAAACTTGGTGCGCAGGTTGGCCGTACCCTCTTCGGCCAGCACCCGCTGGTAGAAGTGACACCTGACACACGAAGCGCGTTTCCGGGCATAGGTTCCCTGCACACACCCGCCACAAAAGGTGCCGGCTACGGCCCAGCAGAAGCGACCGGCGCATCTGCCCGAATGGATGCCGTCATAGGAGAGATCGGTGGCGGCCGGGCATACGCCGTGAACGGCGGCTTCGGCGCCTCCGGGCTGCCGGCCGCATCGCATGTATTGCCAGCAGTTGATTTTCGGCTCGCT
>JBNKDU010000146.1:0-19381 GCA_050288425.1 Desulfobacteraceae bacterium
CTGGCTGCGCACCATTCGATAGAAATCGCACTGATCGCAGGCGCCGATTTTTTCGGCGAAGGAGCCCTGGATCTTGCCGCCGCACAGGGTGCCGGCCACCACCCAACAGGCCCTGCCTCCGTTGGTTCCGCCATGAATACCATCCACCGGTTTCGCTTTGGCGGCCGAGCAGGTGCCCAACAACGCTTCCCGGGCGCCGCCCGGCTCACGACCGCATTTCTTGTATTCCCAGCAATTGATCTTCGGGGCCATGGTGATTCCTCCTGAATATGGTTCCTTCTACCTATATCCCCAGGCCCCGGGCCGGACTTTAGGATTATTCATACTTTTTTAATCGGAAATTGATACGGGCACGATTAACCACCTGGAAATAAATTCAATTCTGGATGCCGCCATGGCTGTCGGCTTCCAGGTTCCCTCCCGTGCAATCATTGGCTTCATTCGATCCCGGCGATTCCCTTGAGGTAATCCGGGACCGGGCGCTGAACCGCCGATAGGGCCTCGATCATCCTTTCCGCCACGCCCTTCGCGGTCCAGACACGACCTTTTCGCGGGATCACGTCCTTGCCCTGGGCATCGAGGATGCGGATCACCTGGTAGTTCCAGGCAGGCTCGCGGTAGCGCTTCAGAATTTTGCGGTCCATGCCGCCGGTGCGATTGTTATAGATCAGCATGGGAATGAATTCCTCCTCGATGGCCTGGACGATCAGCGGATGGGTCAACACTTCCCGACCGAATTTTTGAACCCCCGAGCAGCCCGGGATTTCCTGGAAAAGGACGAGCACGGGCTTGCCGGCTTCCGCACTCATTTTCAACGCCGCATCGAAATCCCTTCCCCATCGAACGTCTCCGACCTCGACGGGACGAGCGGCCGTTTGATCTCCATAAGCGGCGACACTGGTCGCCAGAATCATGAAAAATGCGAGTATTCTCATTTCCTGATCTCCCTCCAGCACGGTCTTCCGGTGATGCCTTCCTGGGAAGGTGGTCGTACGACGCCTGCCTACCTTGCATGGATTGTTCACCGGATGGTTGCGGGAGTCGGAGGATTTGCGACCCAGGGCGGGTCTCCCAAGCCCCGGCGTCTTGCCGGAGAGGCGCCGCAAATATGGAAATGAATGAATTTTCTTAAGGACTGCCGATATTCACCACCGCGCGGCTCTGCCGGCCGTCCACCTTGAGGACCAGCGCCTGTTCCAGGTGCACCAGGGCCACATACCCCGTATCCATGGCCGCCGGCCGGCTTTCGAGCCATTGCCAGTCGATGCGGTCGCCCCTGGCCTCCAGCACCGTCAGGTAGTTGATCCCCAGGGTGCTGATGTTGTGAAAAAAGTGGGATCCCTGGGAGGGTTCGGCCTGCAGCCGGGGATGGTCGGCTTCCACGATGGCGCCGACCCCGCAGATTTGTTCCCAGCGGACGGGGATGCCGAGCCAGCGGTCGGCGCTGCCCCAGCGGCCCGGTCCGATGAGGAGATATTTGCGTCCCTGCTGAACCAGTCTGGCGTTGATCTTTCCGATTTCGCCGGCGATGGTCACCGTTTCGGCCGCATCGAACCGGTCGCGTTTGACCAGCACGATGTCCCGGATGTCCCGGGAGATGGCGTTTCCCAGCGCCCGGCTGGAATAGATCAGGGAGTGGTCGATTTCCGTTTCGTCGATATCCACCCGCATGAGTTCTTCCCGGGCGCCCATGGGCCTCAGTTGCAGGATGGCAAACTCGGGTTTGCAATGGTTGTCCGCCGGCATGTTCAGGCAGAATTCCATCTCCACGGGCGATCCCATGCCCTCCTCTCCGATGCCCAGCAGGTCCGTCAGCAGATCCGCCAGGGGAAATGCCCCGTGCTTCAATATCGGATGAAAGGTCACCACCGGGCTTCCCGAGGGTCTGAACGAATCCCGGACGCGTCCCTCTTCGGGGAGATAGGTGCTGCACAGGGCGCGCACCGGCGGTTCGGCCACGGCATCGAAGACCTCCCGCCGTGCCAGGGTGACGCCATCGTCCACGCCGATGGGACAGTCGGTCTGCCCCATCCTGACCGCATAGAAATAGCGCTGGGCATTTTTCAGAAGATCCGGCACCGTGGAGCGGTCCGGCAGCAAATGGGGGTGACGGGGAGAAAAGCGCAGGGAGGACTCGCCGCCCATTACCGATTTGCCCAGCCCCAGGGCGATGGCCGCCACCCCGTCCTGGGGGGTCATCTCGGCGATAGGGTAGTAATTGTATGATTGGGCCACGCCGGAGATGTCCGGGTAGAAAAAGTCGCCGAACCGGTCGCCCACGAGCTGTTGGATGATGACGGCCATCTTCTCCTCTTCCGTTCGCTGGCCGACGCGTCGGGAGAAGGCCTTGGGACCGGAAAAATAGGTGGAGGCGAAGACCATCTTGACCGCCGCCACGAGCTGTGCCAGCCGGCACCCCAGATCCTCGTGGTCGTTGGCCAGCATGTAAGTATTGTACAAACCGGCGTAGGCCCGGTATTGTGCGTCCTCCAGCAGGCTGGAGGACCGCACCGCCAGGCAGTAATCGAATACACGCAAATACTCCCGCAACTGCTCCACCAGCCCCGGCGGCATGGTGGCATCGAGGAAGCGTTCGGCGATGGCGCCATCGTCCAGGTCCAGTCGGGCCAGGTCATGCAGATGGTTGAATTCGACGAACTCTTCGAATCGTTCCGTGGCGATGACGACGGTCTGGGGCACCTGGATGGTCACGTCGGGGTATTTCTGTCGCAATTCGCCATGCTGGTGCAGCAGGGTGTTCATGAAGGCCAGCCCCCTGGCCTTGCCGCCCAGGGAGCCGCCGCCGATCTTGCAGAATTCGGTCTCCCGGTCCAGCTGCTTGGCGTCGAAATCGATCACCAGTCCCTTCTGACGCTGCATCCGTCGCTGGTGGATGATGTCGGTGAGGTAGTCGCTGTGGCTGCGTACATCGCTGAAATCCGAGTCGCGTACCGGCCGCATTTTGGCCGCCAGTTCGATCTCCGAGCGGGCGAACAGCCATCGCGAAAAATCGTTCCGATTGCTGTGAAACCGCAGGGCCTCCTCCGGGATTCGTCCCACCATGATTTCCAGTTCCCGAAGGCTGGCCGCCCGTCCGATCTCCCGGCCGTCCGGCATCCGGAACACGAAATCGCCGAAGCCCAGGTCCTCCTTGAAATACCTGCGGATCTCCGACGGCAGGGTCGGCGAGTTCTTGTCGATAAAGCGGGCCGGAATCTTTTCGGCGCATTGCCGGTTGTCGCTCTCCGCGCTGACCAGCAGCAACGGGATGTCGAAGCGCTCGGCCTTGATCTTTTTGAGAAGTTCCACCCCGGCCGTTCCATCGGGCTTCCCCCCCCGGGGAAAGCGCATATCGGATATGACGCCGAGGATATTGTCCTTGTAGGTATCGTAGAGGGACATGGCCTTTTCAAAGGTTTCGGCCAGCAGAATCTTGGGCCTGGCCCGCATGGCCAGCAGCCGGTGCTCCTCGTTCAGTCCCTCATCCATCACGGCCTGGGCCTGGAGGACCAGCCCCTTGTAAAGGATCGGCAGGATGGCCGAGGCATACTCGGGAGAATCCTCCACGAACAGGATCACCCGGATCCCGGCCAGGTCGATGTCTTCCTCGACATTCATCCAATCTTCGGTGTTCTTGATCAGGGCGAAGAGCACCTCGGTGTTGCCGGTCCACAGGAAGGTGCGGTCGATGGCCGAGGTCGCCTTGGAAAAGGCGGACCACTCCGTCGTCGAGGTCGGCTGATGGACCATCAGGATCACGGGAATATTCCGGCCGTCGGCCTTGATGGCCGCGGCAGTCTGTTCGAAACGGGTATCCGTGCCCCGGGCGATGATGATCACCAGGTCGAAACGCCGCTGCCCGAGAACCTGCAGGGCCTGCCGGGTATTGGTGACCCAACGCAGCCGCGGGGGCCGGCTCAGGTTCAACCCCCGGTACTCCTTCACGATGGTCTCGGAGATCCGGCAATCCTCTTCCATGATCCAGGCGTCGTAGTGCCGGGAGATGAGCAGGATATTCACGATCTTGTGCCGCATCAGATCGTGAAAGATCTTGAAACGCGGGTCGAAATCATCCAGGCGAATGCTGCTTCGCATAGCGGCCCCCATCTTTATCCTTATTCCGTGCGACGCCGCGGCGGCGGGCTGGAACCGGTCGAATTCCCGATCATTGATCGATAACCGGCATTAATCAAGGAATAAGTGCCTCCCTGGAACGAAGAGTCGATGGGGCGGATGTGCCGATCGGTACCTCCGGCGATCTTGCTCTTCGTCCCAGGTGAGGCGCCACAACAGGATGATCAATACGCCTGGAAACGAGGCGCGTGATCCTCACCCGCCTGAAACGGATAACGTGCAACCCCATGGAGAAAGGAGCAAACCCGGCCACACGAAATCCATCCCGGGCACTTCCTCCGCAGAATCCATACCAGGCTCGTTTTTTCAGTGACACATCCGGGCATTTCACATATCGTTGAAACGATAAGGAAAAGACCGGATCGACACCCAGGTGTCATCAGGTATAAAGTGAGTCCGATATGACCATCCCATCCCAATCAAAGGACCGCAACCAGGTCCGTCCGCCGAAAGAATCGGCAAACGGGGTGGAAAGGTCCGGTCAAACGATCGATCTCAAAAGTACCCAGGCCACCGGATTTTTCCGCGGTATTCGCTGTCCCGTCCTGAAGATCTCTCTCCTGGACTGGGTGCTGCCGCCGGGTTCGGAATTGACATTCGAAGAGATGCGCAAGCGGAAACTCTTCGCGGCCCTGATCGTCCCCGGCATCATCATCCTCAGCACCTTCGGATGCTTTCATCTGTTTCATGGGAACCTGCTGGAAGGACTCCTCGATCTGTTCGCCTGCCTCTGGCTGCTCTTCAGTCTGCTGGGCCTGCGGATGATGAAAAAAGGTCTGGTGTTGTATCGCATCAACACGACTTTGCTAGGCTTGCTCTTCCTGTTTCTCGCCGCCAAGGGCGGTATCGAAGGCAATAAACTGCTGTGGATGTTCAGTTATCCGATGATCGCCTTCTATACCCTGGGGATCCCGGAAGGGCTGGCCTGGACCGGCATCTTGTTTGCCCTCTGCCTGGGCATCCTTTTCGGGCCGTGGGACACCCATTGGGTGCATGCCTACAGCATGGATTTCAAGCTCCGCTTCGGCGTCGCCTTCGCCCTGGTCGCTTCGTTTACCTACATCTATGAATCGGCGCGCGAAAAGTATCAATCCAACCTCGAAAGCGAGCAGAGGAATCTGAAGGCCGAAAAACAGAAGCTGGCGGAGATGACCCATACGGTACAGGAGGCCAATCGCGCCCTGACCCAAAGCGAGCAGCGCCTCAAGCAGGCCCAGAACATTGCCCAGGTGGGCAACTTCGAATACGATCCCGAAGCGGACCGCCTGTGGGGATCCGAGGAGGCCCTGGGCATCCTCGGCCTGGACCCGGCCGGCAACCGTTTGCCCCTGGGCGACATCAAAGGGAGGGCGCCCGGTTTTTATGCCTTCCTCGAGGGATTCGGAACCGGAAGGCAAGGCACCTGCAAGTTCCGGCTGACACTTTCCGGGCCGGGGGAAGGGGAATATCGGCAGAAGATGGGGTACGCCCGGGCGGAACTCGAGGATGGATCCGGAACATCGCCCCCAAAAATCATCGGTGTGGTTCAGGACATCACCCCCCTGCATAAAGCCGAAGAAGAGAAGAAGGAACTGGAAGCCCGGCTGGCGCGTTCCCAGAAAATGGAGGCCCTGGGTCTGCTGGCCGGCGGCGTCGCCCATGACCTGAACAATGTGCTGTCCGGTATCGTCAGCTATCCCGATATGATGCTGATCCGTCTTCCGGCCGACAGCGATCTTCGCAAACCCCTCGGCCTCATCCGCGATTCCGGTCAAAAGGCCGCCGCCATCGTCCAGGACCTGCTCACCCTGGCCAGACGCGGCGTTACCAGTATGGAGATCGTCAATTTCAACGACCTCGTCGAGCAATACCTGCAGACGCCCGAATTTCTCAAACTCCAGTCCTATCACCCCCTGGTGTCCTTCCGGGTCGACAAACAAGATCGACTTCCGAACATCAAGGCATCCGCCGTACACATGAAAAAAACCTTGATGAACCTGGTATCCAACGCCGCCGAAGCATTGCCCGAAGGCGGACAGGTTCACATCTCCACCCGCAATCGGCACCTGGATATCCCCCTTAAGGGGTACGCCGATGTCAACGCAGGCGAATATGTGGTGCTTGGCGTGGAAGACAACGGCAGCGGCATCCAGGAAGAAGATCTGGCAAGGATATTCGAGCCCTTCTTCACGAAGAAGAAAATGGGCCGCAGCGGAACCGGCCTCGGGCTGGCGGTGGTCTGGGGCACGGTCCACGATCATAACGGCTACATCCATGTATCCAGTACGCCGGGCCGAGGCACCCGAATCGAGCTATACCTGCCGGCCACAAGCGCGGAAATGATGCACCGGGAGGAGGAGATTCCCCCCAAGAGCTTCCAGGGCAACGGCGAGCGTATCCTGGTGGTGGATGACCTGCCGTCCCAGCGCGAAATCACCCGCGAAATGCTGACCCTGCTGGGATATCATGTCGATACCGTTGCCAGCGGCGAGGAGGCCATCGACTTTCTGAAGGACCATCCCGTGGATCTGGCCATTCTCGATATGATCATGCATCCAGGGATAGACGGACTGGAAACCTATGCCCGCCTCCGGACCCTGCGTCCCGAACAAAAGACCCTGATCGTGAGCGGATATTCCGAGACCGAACGGGTCAGGGAGGCGCAGATGCTGGGCGCAGGCGCCTATGTCAAAAAACCCTTCGACATCCAGACCATCGGGCAGGCCATCCGGCGGGAATTGGACAAATGACGGCTGGGATGCCTGCGGTCTCCCCCTCCTAGGATTCATTCAAAAAAGATCGAATCGGGTTTCCGGTCCAATCCCTGCATTCCTTGTTTAAGTATTCCACGCCGAGGGACGATAAATACAAATGACATAGACGGCTTGTTCGGGCCCCGATAGCCGCGGAAAGCGGGAATGATTGTTCGCGGTGGGGCGCCATGTACAAACCGGCTATGGCCCGGCTCGGACACGGGCTGGCAAACAAGGAGACAATATGCAAAGGGAAGAGCAGCGGGAATCCCTGTGGGACCTGGATCGATCCCGCCATCGGGAAAGCCGGTTGCGGATGGAGAGCGACGTCCTGCTCGAAGGGCTGCACATCCTCACCGGGTCGGAAAATTCCGGAGAGATCTTCATCCGACTGCTGCAGATTCTGAATAAACTCGTCGCCTTCGATCACGCCTTCCTCCTGCGGGAAGAGCAGCCCGACCGCTTGTCGGTGGTTGCCGCGACGGATCCGATTTTCGAGAATATCCAATGGATGGCCGGTTCCATGACCGAGGGCGTCCTGGGAGGTGACCCGGTGGTGATTCCCGATACCGGGGAAACATCCGAATGGCGGGGGCAACCGGAGGACATCCTGTCGCGGGCCGCTTCGGCGTTGCATGCGCCCATCGAAACCCGTAATTCCAGGGCCATGCTGGTCTGTGTCCGCCATGAGCAAGGATATTTCCATGAAAGCCAGGTCCGCCGGATACGGAGATTTACACCGCTGGTGGCCCAGGCCCTGCGAAACATGGAAACCCGGGAAAAGCTGCATCTGGCCATCGAGAATGCCCAATTGATGGCCGAAAAAGCCGAGGAGGCCAGCCAGGCCAAGAGCGATTTCCTGGCCAAGATGAGCCATGAAATCCGTACCCCCTTGAACGGTATCATCGGCATGGCCGAAGCCGCCCTGGCCACCCGGCTGGATGACAAACAGCACCGTTTGATCGGCATAATCGACAACGAATCCAACCATCTGCTCAACATCATCAACAATATCCTGGACTTTTCCAAGATCGAATCCGGAAAACTCGAGCTGGAGGCCATCGCCTTTTCCCTGCGGGACCTGATGGACGAAGTCGGGGAGAGCATCGCCTTGCAGACTTCCCAGAAGGGGTTGGAACTGAATGTCTATTTGTCTCCCCAAACCCCCAATCGTCTCGTGGGAGATCCCACCCGTCTGCGCCAGGTGTTGCTCAACCTGGCATCCAACGCGTTCAAATTTACCCATCGCGGTGAGATCTGCATCAAGGGTGAATTGATCCGCCAGGGTACCACCCGGGCCACCGTGAGGTTTACGGTGGAAGACACCGGCATCGGTATTCCCAAAGACAAACAAAGGGAAATATTCGAAGGGTTCGCCCAACTGGACGGCTCCACCACGCGCAAATATGGCGGAACCGGACTGGGGACCACCATCAGCAAGCAATTGGTGGAGTTGATGGGGGGCCGTCTGCAGTTGGTCAGCGAGAAGGATCGCGGTACCAGAATCTGGTTCGATCTGACTCTCTTGAAGGCTGTGCATGCGGCCGACGGCAGGGAAGAGGCGGCGCCGAGGTGGGAAAATCTACGTGTGCTCGTGGTGGATGACTGCAACATCAGTCGCAAAATCGCGGCCAAATATCTCGGGACCCTGGGATGCAGCGTGACCGAGGCGGAGGATGGATTCCAGGCCATGGAGAAGATGAAGACCGCCTCGGCGGATCGTGCGCCCATCGATCTGGTGATGACCGACTTTCGCATGCCCAACATGAGCGGTTATGAATTGAGCCAGCAGATTCGTGCGGACGAAGATTTCGAATCCGTTCCGATCATTGCCGTGAGCGGCCTGCAGGAACTCGTGGAATCCGGAGACACCCATACCATGGGGTTCGATTATTGTCTGTCCAAGCCCGTCAAAATCGAGGAACTCAGGACGGCCATCGAGACCGTGTACGTCCGCGATTCAAAAATGGAGGGCCTGCGCACACCCGAAGCAAATTCAAAACCCGAGGAATCCAGGCCTTCGGGCGATATGCGGATCTTGCTGGTCGAAGACTATTTGACCAACCAGCAAGTGGTGCACATGCATCTGGCTTCGGTGGGATACCGGATCGACATGGCGGACAACGGCCGGCAAGCCGTCGAGAGGTTTACCCAGTCCCGCTACGACTTGATCCTCATGGACCTGGAGATGCCCGTCATGGACGGCATCGAGGCCACCCGGCGGATTCGCCAGATCGAGGGAGCGTCGTTGACCCTGAAGCCGCCGGTCCCCATCATCGCGCTGACGGCCCATGCGCTCAAAGGCCATGAGGAGAAATGCCTGCGCAGCGGAATGAACGATTTCCTGACCAAGCCGTTGCGACGGCACCAATTGCTGGACAAGGTGAACCAATGGCTGGGGAAGACGAACAGGGAGGGCTCCGCCGCCGCATCCGCCATGGGATCTCATCCGCGGGCGACCCAAGACCATGGAGAATCGATTCCGTCGCCCATGGACTGGCCCGTCGCACTGGAAGAATTTCTGGGCAAGCAGGATTTGCTGCTGCAGGTGGTGACATCGTTTCTGGAAACAGCCGGCGATCAAATCGAGAAAATAGAAGCGGCACTCCGGGAAGACAATGGAGATGCCGTGGGCAAGGAAGCCCATGCGATCAAAGGCGGCGCGGCGAACCTATGCGCCCGCAGGCTGTCGGAAATCGCTTCCGAACTGGAGAAGATCGGAAAATCGGGAGCCCTGGAGGCCGGCTTCGAAGTCCTGAAAATGTTGGGGTCGGAAATGAATCGGTTGAAATCCTATGTCGATAATCAAGAGTTCAATGTCAATTAGTCAACGGGAGGGTGGACCTTGCGCATTCTAGTCGTCGACGATGAATTGGTGAGCCGCACCAAGATGGAAACCCTCATGCAGACATTCGGCGAATGCACCAAAGCCGAAGACGGATTCCAGGCGATTTCGATGTATACATCGGCGTATACCGACGGCACGCCCTATCATCTGGTCATGCTGGATATCGAGATGCCGGATATGAAGGGACCGGAAGTCCTCCACCATATCCGCGACGTGGAAAGCCAGGGCGATCACCGCGCCGTTGTCTTGATGGTGACCGCCCAGGCGGGCCAGAAACAGGTGCTTTCCTGCATCCAACAAGGCTGTGACGACTATATCGCCAAACCCTTCAACATCAGCATTATCCGCAACAAATTGAAGAAATTCGGGATCAGCGAAGGCCGGGCCGATGAAGCCGCGGCGACGGAACCGGCGCCTTCCGCATCCCCCGACGGCATCTACAAGGAGATCAACAAGGCCCTCGGTTCCGGAGAACTGGTGCTGCCGGCCATGCCCCAAATCGGCATCAAGTTTCGGGAACTGGTGAACAATTTTGCCGACTTGAAGGAGATGACCGATCTGCTCAAGCAGGATGTGGTCATCGTCTCCAAGTTGATCCGGCTCGCCAATTCGGCGGTATATCGCGGCTATGAAAAGGTGCAGAGCCTGGACAAAGCCATCCGGCGGCTGGGTTTTGCCGAAACAGAGCAAATCGTCATGGCCATTTCCAACCAGAACCTGTTCATGGTGGAGGATCGTAAGTATCGGGAGATCCTGCAGAACCTGTGGATGCACTCCCTGGCCTGCGCCTATGGTGTGGAGGCGCTGCAGGAGACGTCGGGGAAACGATTTTCCATCGATCCCTTCACGGCGGGCCTGTTCCACGACATCGGCGCCTTCGCATTGATCTACGTGGTCGCCGAACTGGAGAAGCGCGGCCATTATGATGAGGCGCCGGTGCCGGATGACGTGCAGGAGAGCGTTCAACTCTACCACAACGTGTTCGGGGCGAAACTGCTGGAAAAATGGAAATTTGCAGAGGAATACATTCAGATTTCGCTTTACCACAACAACCTGGGGGACGCCGAAACCGTAAGTGAAGATCTGCGGGCGGTCCATTTCGCCAACAAGCTGGCCAAGGCACTCGGCTATGAGGCCTTCGGCCGGAACGAATCGGCGGAGCCCGGCGAGGAATCCCCCCCCGATGAGACGCCATCCGAAGGCAACACCATCGCCGACGTCAAGAAAAAGGTCGCCGAGAAGATGGCCAGTGCCTCCGAATGGCTGAACTAAATAGGGGACGTTCCTAACTTATTAACTTATTTCTACGAAATAAGTTAATAAGTTAGGAACGTCCCCTAAAGGCCTAAATCCTCATGCAGAGATATTTCGTCTCGATGTAATCTTCGATTCCGTATTTGGAGCCTTCCCTGCCGATGCCCGACTGCTTGATGCCGCCGAAGGGGGCGACCGCCGTGGAGATAAGCCCCGTGTTGATGCCCACCATGCCGTATTCCAGTCCTTCCGACACCCGCCAGATGCGGCCCATGTCGCGGCTGTAAAAATAGGCGGCCAGGCCGAATTCGGTGTCGTTGGCCATTTGGATGGCCTGCTCCTCGGTATCGAAACGGAACAGGGGCGCCACGGGACCGAAGGTCTCTTCCCGGGCGACGCGCATGGCGGTGGTGACATCCGCCAGCACGGTGGGCTGGAAAAACGTGCCTCCCAGTTTGTGGCGTCCGCCTCCGGTGAGTAGTCTGGCGCCTTTGGCCAGCGCGTCTTCGATGTGGCTTTCGGCTTTTTCCACGGCATTCATGTCGATGAGGGGACCCTGCTGGGTCCCGGCCCGGAATCCGTCTCCGACCTGCAGGGATTGGACGGCGTCGGTCAATCCGGCGGCGAACGCATCGTAGATTCCGCTCTGCACCAGGATGCGGTTGGCGCAGACACAGGTCTGCCCGCTGTTGCGGTATTTGGAGACCATGGCGCCCTGGACGGCCGCCTCCAGGTCCGCGTCGTCGAATACGATGAAGGGGGCGTTGCCGCCCAGTTCCAGGGAGATTTTCTTTACGGTGTCGGCGCTTGCGCGCATCAGCAGGCGGCCGATCTCCGTGGATCCGGTGAAGCTGAGTTTGCGTACGATGGGGCTCCGGGTGAACGCCTCGCCGATGACCGATGATTTTCCGGTGACCACGTTGAAGACGCCCGGCGGCAGGCCGGCGCGTTCGGCCAGCCGGGCCAGGGCCAGGGCCGACAGCGGTGTCTGTCCGGCCGGCTTGACCAGCATGACGCATCCGGCCGCCAGGGCCGGGGCGGCCTTGCGCGTGATCATGGCCGAGGGGAAGTTCCACGGCGTGATGGCCGCGCACACCCCCACGGGCTCCTTGAGCACCACGATGCGCGCGTCCGGCTGGTGGGCGGGAATGGTGTCGCCGTACACCCGTTTGCCCTCCTCGGCAAACCACTCCACGAAAGAGGCGGAATAGGAGATCTCCCCTGTGGACTCCGCCAGGGGCTTGCCCTGCTCGGCCGTCATGATGGCCGCCAGATCGTCCTGGTTGGCCATGATCAGGTCGTACCAGCGTCGCAGCAGGGTGGCCCGGTCCCCCGCGGTCCGGGCGCGCCATGCGGGCAGGGCGGCCTGGGCCGCATCGATGGCGGCGTCGATCTCTTCGCGTCCCAGGTCCGGCACGCTGCCCAGTTCCGAGCCGTCTGCCGGGTTGGTTACGGGAATCACCGATCGGGAGCGCGCATCCCGCCACCGGCCGTCGACGAAGCATTGACTGCATAAAAGCGAGGAATCTTTGATGGTGAACATGGGCAACTCCTTTATCGCCTGCGCATCCGGCAGGTCATCGGGGGGTTGGCGGACGGGTGGTGAGCAAACGGATAGAATCCCGAGTTATCTACATTCCTTTGTACGATTCCGGGACGTGTCAAGCCAAGGAATTTTTCGGGAGGCGGGGCGGTTTCGGATCCGGCATCCGGGAAATCCTTGCCAGGGAAGATAAAATTCAGAGCGAGGGGAAGGGAATTCCGTATTCATCCCAGCCCCGGTGACCGTAGTAGTCTTTGCGCATCGCCTTCATCTCCTCGGCTGACAGCGCGTGTCCGGAAGGCAGAGGCTCCTCGAGCAGGCGGGCGGGCAGATGATCGTCTTCCGGCTTGAGCCCTTCACTCAGGTTGAATCGGCGGGTCATGGTGGCAATGGCGGCCGCCTTGCGGCGCAACTCATCGATTGAGCAGTTCCGTCCGAAGACCAGGGCGATCAGCTTCCGCAGCTCTTCCCAGGAATAGAGGTCCCGGTAAAAGCGGCACAGGATCAGCGTGTCGAAGATATTGAGGCGATCTTCGTAATCGACCAGCATGGCGGCCTTGCCTTCGATCTGCTCCGGCGGAATCATCCCTGCGAGTTCGGGTTTGTAAAAGGTGGTCCGCAGATGGCAGGCGCCTCTCGGGGCGGTGGCAAAGGCCAGGCCCATCCCCTTGAGCACCCTCGGGTCGTAACCGGCCGGTTCCAACCCCTTGACGTGGACGGCCAGCGATTCGAGACCCCACTTTCGTGCGGCGCTCACGATGCCGTCGGCCAGGATATCGCCGATGCCTTCCCGGCGGGCCGTTTTTTCGATCAACGCCCCGATCCGGTCCGCGGCGCCGTAGTCGATCTCCTCATCGATGATGCCCCGTCGCCTGGCTTCGATGGCCAGGGCGCAGAGGTTGCCGGCGGAGATGGTATCCATCCCCAGGCGGTCGCACAGGTCATTGAGATAGGCGATTTCTCCCATATCCGCCACCATGCACAATCCGCCGAAGGCATAAATGGTCTCGTATTCGGGTCCCTCCAGCTGCAATCCATTATGGCGTCCCGTGCGGATGGTGGCCAGGCGGCCGCAGGCCATGAAGCATTTGGCGCAGGCATTGGGCTTGACATCATGTTCCTTGTGAAAAGTTTCCCCGCTGATCTTTTCCCAGTGGTCGCACCGGCCCTGGCTCCAGTATCTGGCCGGGAAGGCGCCCACGGTGTTCATGAGCGAGACCATCATGGTGGTTCCCATGGCCCGGTAGGCTTTCACGCCGGCCTGCTGCATGTGCGTCTTGGAGAAGACCTTGGAGTACGCCGCTACCCCGTCGGGGTCGAACATCTTCCGCCGGCGATTGCCCTGGAAGACAATGGCCTTGAGGTTCTTGGCCCCCATCACCGTGCCCACCCCGGTCCTCCCGGCGCAACGCCATTTGTCATTGGCGATCAGGGCGAACTTCACCCGGTTTTCACCGGCCGGGCCGATGACCACGGCGCCGCGCCGGTGGTCTTCGGCCGGCTCCACGCAGCAGCGTTCCAGCGCCAGGGTTTCCGTTTGAAAGGTGTCCAGCCCCCACAGGTCGCCGGCATCGAAGAAGGAGGCGCCCTGGGGATGAACGCACACGGCAATGGGCGCCGCCGCCCTGCCGGTGAACAGGACGGCATCGAACCCGGCGGCATCCATGGCTTCGGGCACGCGGCCACCGGAATAGGATTCGGAATAGAAACCCGTCAGGGGTGATTTGGTGAATACGCCGTAGCGGCTGCCGCCCCAGATGCGCTGTCGGCAGAAGGGGCCGGTGGCGAAGATCAGGTGGTTACCGGGCGCCAGCGGGTCGACACCGGTGGGATTGCGCTCCAGCAGCAGCCGGGTGGCCAGACCCTTCCCGCCGAATCCGGCTTCGAGGACCTGCTCCGGCACCGACTCGATGTGAACCTTGCGGGTCGCAAGATCGACTGTCATGATGCGGCCGTAAAAACCAAACATCGATTCTTCCTTTCCGCGGTCTAGAGGCCTAGATACGCCTCCTTGATATGGGGGTCGTTTATCAGCTCCCCGGCCCGGCCCTCCATGACCACCCGGCCGTGTTCCAGCACGTACCCCCGGTCGCTCAAGCTCAGGGAGTGTTTGACATCCTGTTCGACCAGCAGAACCGTGGTGCCCTGGTCGGCGATTTTGCGAACGGTTTCGAAGATACTCTTGATCAGGATGGGGGCCAGGCCCAGGGAGGGTTCGTCCAGCATCAGCAGATGGGGCATGGCCATCAACCCGCGGCCGATGGCCACCATCTGCTGCTCGCCGCCGGAGAGGGTCATGGCCAGCTGATCTTCCCTTTCGCCCAGACGGGGCAGCAGTTCGTAGACGTTTTTCAGGGTCTGGTCCACCGAATGGCTGGCGCGCGGGTTGTATGCGCCCACGACGAGGTTGTCCTTTACCGTCATCAGGGTGAACAGTCTCCGGCCCTCGGGAACCTGGACGATGCCGTGTTCCACGATCTCTTCCGGTGGTCTGTCCTGGATCGGAGTCCCCTCGAAGAGAATTTGTCCGGCACTGGGTTGCATCAGACCCGAGATCGTCCGCAGCAGGGTGGATTTGCCGGCGCCGTTGCCGCCGATGATGCTGACCACTTCGCCTTTTTCCACATTCAGGGAAAGATCGAAGATCACCTGGACATCGCCGTAAAACACGTCGAGATTCTGGATTTCAAGAAACGGCATAGTCTTCTCCCAAGTAGGCTTTGATCACGTTTTCGTCGGAAGCGATCTGGGCGGGGGGGCCTTCGGCGATCTTTCGGCCGAATTGAATCACGACGATCCGGTCGGAAAGCGCCATGATGGCGCGCATGATGTGTTCGATGACGAAGATGGTGACGCCTCTGTCGCGCAGGTGCTTGATGATGGCCACCATCTCGTCCACTTCGGAGGGCCGCAGGCCAGCCATGACTTCGTCGAGCAGCAGCAGTTTGGGATCCGTGGCCAGGGCGCGGGCGATCTCCAGCCGTTTGCGGTCGGCGATGGTCAGATTGCCGGCCCGCACATCCTTCATGTGGGCGAAGTTCAACTCCTCCAGGACCTGCAGGGCCTTTGCTTCGGCTTCGCCACGGTTGTTGGTGGAAATGAAACTGCCCACGGTGACGTTGTACAATACGCTTTTGGAAGCAAAGGGTTTGACGATCTGGAAAGTACGCGCCAGGCCGCTCTTGCACAGGTTCCAGGGTTTCTTCCCGTTGATCTTCTCCCCGGCGAAGGAAATGGTTCCGGTGGTCGGCGGGAATACACCGGCGATGCAGTTGAAGGCCGTCGATTTGCCGGCCCCGTTGGGTCCGATGAGGCCCAGGATCTCCCCGGTCCCGATGGTCAGGCTCAGATTGTCCACGGCCCGCAGACCGCCGAAGTCCTTGGTCATATCGGTGACGTCAAGAATCTGCATGCGCTGCACCTCCTTGGGAGCGGTCCGGGCTCTTCGTCGCGGCCTCCGGTTTTTCCCCGGTCAGGCGGTTGAGCAATCCATGGTAGGCCCGGGTCAAGGGCTCCTGGAGACCCCTGGGCTGATAGAGCATCACCAGGATGAGCACCGCGCCGAAGATGATCAGGTGCATGCCCGGCAGGGTGTCGCCGAAGTAGATACGCGAGAAATCGCTCACCGGCCGCAGCAGCAGGGCGCCCAGCACCGGCCCGGCAATGGAGCCGCGGCCGCCGATCAACGCGATGAAGGCGATTTCGAAGGAGAGGTCCAGGGAGATGATGCTCTTGGGATGGATATACAAGGTGAACTGGGCGTAAAAGGTCCCCGCCAATGCGGTGAGAAAGGAGCTCATGGCCATGGCCGCCAGCTTGGCCCGGGCCACGTTGACCCCCAGGGCCATGGCCGCTTCGGGCTCCTCGCCCCCGGCGTTGAGATAATAGCCCAGCTTGGAGCGCGAAATCAGCCAGGTCAGCACCAGCACGCCGATCAGAAGCACCAGAATGATATAGTAATAGGGCTCCTTGCCAGCAAACATGAAGTTGGCAAAGCCGGTATTCATGGGCGGGATCTGCAACCCCCTGGGCCCGTTGAGTTTAAACGGCCCCAGAAAATCGATGTTTTCCACCATGACCCGCAAGCCTTCGGCAAAGGCAATGGTGGCCAAAGCAAAATAGGCGCCGCGCATCTTGAAGGTCAGCAGGCCGATCAGGATGCCCACGATCGTGGCCAGCACGCCGCCCAGGATCATGCCGAACCATGGGCTGATCCCGTATTGCAGGGATAAAATGGTGGACGTGTAAGCGCCGATCCCCACGAAGGCCGCATGTCCCAGAGGAAGCACCCCGGCAAAGCCGCCCACCAGGTTCCAACTGGTGGTCAGGTAGGCATAGAAGTAAAGCAGGACCAGAATATGCAGGTAGGTCGCGCTACGGACCACCAACGGCACCCCAAAGGCTACCAGCAGCACTCCGGCAAATGCGGCCGTATTGATTTGGCTTCGATTCATAAGCTAAGTAGTCCTTTACCAGTCATATTTCATGCCGAACAATCCGGATGGCTTGACGAACAGGACGACCAGGAACAGGCCGTACACAATGGCCTCGGTCCAGGTGGCGGTCATAAACTCGGGCCCCACCGATTCGATCAAACCGATGATGATGCCACCGATCAGGGCACCAGGTATACTACCCAGTCCGCCCAGGACGACAATGATGAACCCCTTGATATCGAACAGCACACCCACAGTGGGGAAGACATTGTTGAAGGGGATCAGGGTGACGGCGGCGATTCCGGCTGTGGCGGTCCCGATCCCGAAGGCCACATTATAAATCTTGTACTGGTTGATGCCCATCAGGCTGGCGGCTTCCCGATCCAGGCTGGTGGCGCGTATGGCGCGGCCGGTCCTGGTCTTCTGAAAAAACCAGTAAATCCCGGCGGCGGTCACCACCGCCGTAATGAACCCGAACAATTTAGGGACCGAGATAAACATGTCGCCCAGTTCGAGCATTTTGCCCCGCAAAGGGTTGTCCGGCAGATTGCGGTACTGCGGCCCGAAGATCAGCAGGGTCAGATTGTCCAGGATGTACCAGATGCCGGTCGTGACGATAATCACCGTGATGGGCTCGCGGACGTTTTTCTCGGCTTTGAAAATCGGTTTGATGACAATGTCCTGAAGATAATAACCGAAGAAAAACATCACCGGCACCACGATCGCCAAGGACAGGTAGGGATTGATACCGGTGAGCGTCACGGCCCAATAGGTAGCGTACATGCCCACCATGAGAAGCGAGCCGTGGGCGAAATTGATCACTTTGAGGACCCCGAAAATAATCGTCAAGCCCAATGCGGTCAGGCCGTAGATTGATCCCATGAGAATTCCGTTGATGCTGTCCTCAACGATGTAGAGCATGGTTCTCTCCTTGAGGGGCTGAAAATAAAGGCGACATCGGGGCACGTCGGTTGGCCCGTACCCCGATGTCAATTAAAATCCCCCTGAGTCCCCCCCTTTGAAAAAAGGGAGGGGACTCCCTGCTGCGTTGCCCTTGCAAATGGGGATTCAATAACTTGCCCGAAGTGAACGATGCGCAATTTCAGGGCATCGGGAATACCGGTTTATAGCCGGCGCGCCGGGCTCCCTTGGGCCATACGGTGATGCGCTCCAATCCCTTGCCGATATCGTTGATCTGGACCATGACCAGCGATGCATTCTCATTCTGACCGGTCTTGTCGAACTTGACCGCATCGTATCCCACGATCATGCCAGGGCCGCCGGTAAGATTGGTCGCTGCCAGGGCTTCCCGGATTTTGGCCGGTTCCAGGGATGCGGCCCGCTCCAAGGCATCCTTTAAGACATACATGGCCAGGTAGGCGTCCACGGCTTCGCCGGTAAGGTTCTGGCCATATTTTTGATTGAATTTCGCGTTGGCTTCCTTGGCCCCGGGTTTGTTGACGTCTGTCTCCCATTCGACGATATCAAAAAGATAGCGGGCGTTCTTCCCGGCGGCTTTGATGAACGACGGGTCGGCATGTCCGCCGCCGCTGGCGATGATGGCCTTCAGTTTGACTTTGTATTCGGCCAGGGTGTTGGTCAACAAGATGGCATCGGCGGCATTGGAAACCAGCATCAGGACATCGGGCCGGGCGCGGCGGATTTTCTGGACCACGGGGCTCAGATCAGTGGCCGTGGATGGATAGGGTTCGTCCAATACGACCTTATAGCCGCCCTTTTCAGCCAGGGTTTTCCATTGGCCGGCGAAACCCTTGCCCCAATCGCCGTTTTCATAGACAAAGGCCAGTTTTTCGACTTTGGTATGGTACTCCTTTTCCATGTCCTTGAGAAAATCGAACTGGTCGCGGGTCCACCAGCTGTCTTTGGCCGCAATGCGGAAAACGGTCTTAAACCCCTGGTCGGTGATTTTATCGGCCACAGACACCGGAACCACAAACGGGATCCCATAGCGTTCGGCCACCGCCGTGGTGGGGTAAGTCACCGCGCTGTTCCAGCAACCGGTGAGCACATTGACCTTTTCAGTATTGATCAGTCGTTCGGCTTCGGAAACGCCCTTTTCCGGTTTGGATTCCGAGTCGGCATAAACCAATTCCAATTTTGCGCCGCCCAGGGATTTGATGCCGCCGGCTGCATTAATCTCTTCAACGGCCATTTCCCGGGCGTATTTGCCTTGCTCTCCAACCGTTGCCGAGGGGCCCGAAAGGGGGATGATGTTGCCTATCTTGACCACGGTATCGGCGGCTAGCACCGGCTGACTCAAAGTGAACGCCAGCATGAAAATCAACCCCGCCATCAATACCCAGTTCCATTTTAATCCGGTTTTCGTTCTCATTTGCATACCTTCCTCCCTTATTGCGTGTAAGATTTTGAAACCACTTGTACTTCATGCGTGACTGTTGCTCTGGCTCTGTAT
>JBNKDU010000147.1:0-72541 GCA_050288425.1 Desulfobacteraceae bacterium
TGCAACACCCATCAACCAGGCGAATATAGAGAAAGTCCTGACCATGTCGGCCTTTTCATAGGCCCGTGAACAAGTAAAATTAATGACAACCGGTTGCAATCCATCTAAAAATGCAAATAGATAAAATATAAGCAAAATCAAGGAAATATGCCCGAAGTCTTCAGAGCTTACATGCCGTGTGATAAAGGGAATGGACAATAATCCCACAACCGCATTCATAAGTGTTGCAATTGTGGAAAGAGCCACATTATTTTTTAATCGTGACATCTTAATCAAATATTTTCTAAAAGAAGATACGTCGTCATGAGCAGCAGTATGGTAACAAGCGAATTTATGCTCAATTTGCGCTGCCGCGAAAATAGGATAGTAAGGCTCCGCCCGCTCTGCGGGATGAGCCTTACTTAAAAACTTAATTTTTAACTGTTTTTAGGCAAAAGTGATTTCAGGCCTAGGGAACATAAGATGATATGGCTATCAATTTAAATGGCTGAAGCGACTATTTTTTATGCAACGGCAGCGTTAATAGTCTTTCCGTGGGTTATATTCAGATTTGGAACCTTGTTAATTAACCCTAACGTTGCATAAAATTCGAATTTTCTTCGATGATCAGGCAGCTTTTTGCAACACGCTGAGCAAATGAATAAGATCTTTTCTGACCTCCTGATTTGCACTCATCGTCAGCGTGAGGTTTCCTTGAGGCCGGATAATTCTTCCACCTCTTTGAATGATCCGGTGATGGATGGTATCCAGTTTTTCAAATTTCCATGCCGCAGGACGCTTGGCCAGGGCTCTCTGTGCAGAAGGCTTCGCCAGCTTTTGAATTTCCCGCGACAGGTTGTGGGCCATCATCGCATCCACATGTGTTTAAAAGCGCAGCCAAATTTCAGTATCGCGTTTGTAATTGGCTTCATAAAAGGGAAAAGTGCCGTTCTGATTCACCGGAGGTTGTTAATGCAGATAAATATTTCTGGACTCAATTTTTGGGCGCGAGGATATTGCGTGAGCACAGTAGGCTTGGATGAGCAAACGATTCGCAAGTATATCCGTGAGCAGGAGCATTACGAGAAACAACAATTGGAGTTTGATTTCGAGTAACCAAGAGCCCCAACGGGGCTTTCCCAACGCCCCCCTCCGGGGGGCTTCCAGAGGCCTCCGGCTCTGCGGGAGGAGATTCACTTTCTATATAGAAACCCAATGAATGAGGAACCGGAAAAAGCTCCGCTTGGTGAGTTACATCGACCCACCATGCTGGCAGAAAGAATTATGATGAGCGGCTAAAACCCGGAGTACTGAGAAAGTAGGGTATTGAATGAACGTTCCGTGGATTACTCCGATTTTCTGGAACCGGATAATGATTGAATTCCACCCAATGAAAGTTCTCCATATGCAACAACTCAGCTCATGCTTTCTTCAGCATGGCAAGCCGGTAAATTTTCCGTTCAGACTTTGAACACATGGGGATTGCGTTGTCAACGAAAAGCACAAAAAAACCAGGCGTGAATGGTACCCATCACGCCTGGTTTTCATTAAAATTTTGCTAATATCGCTATTCGCTTTGTACGATAATCCGATCCAGATTCCTATCCAGAATCTTATGCCCGATTCCTTTTACCATCAGCAGGTCTTCCGGCTTTTGGAACGGTCCATTTTTCTCGCGGAATTCCAGAATGCGTTCGGCGTATTTCTGTCCGATTCCGTCGAGGGTCATGAGATCCTCTAAGGTTGCCGTGTTGATGTTCACTTTTTCCATGTCCGCCGCTAAGACGGGGACGACCCATGCCATCATCAGTGCTACGGTTAGCGCGGTTAGAACAGTCATGTTAGCCTTTTGCATTTAACCTCCTCCACATCTGAAAGCCTGAAAATATTGGCCGCAACCTCTTCCTGCTGGGACCACCCTATCGTATTGAAAAAAAAAGGCAATACTAAAAATTTGGGGGTATTTTACTGTACGTTTTTTGGTAGTTTTTTTTAAGGTGAAATTCACGTGGAAAAAATGTAGCTTCAACCTATTGTTATTTATAAGAATAATATTGGCAACGGAAAAACGGTTGGATTGATGTCAGCACGCCATTTTGACTTACTCGAACCTTGCATAATTTGCAGTCCTCGGTTATAGGGTCGTTTTCAACTTTTCTAATGACGCGGCAATCATGAATCCTTCCTTTCGTTCCCCAATCGCAATTGTCGCCATGGCGGGAATATTTCCACAGGCGCCGGATACCGTGTGTTTCTGGGAGAATATCTCCGAAATGCGTGGCGCTGTGGCCGCGACGCCGCCCCATCGGTGGATTGCTCCTGCAAATTGGGTCCTGGATCGCGATCTCGCTCCGGCCAGAACATACTCCGACAAGGCTTGTTTGATCGAAGGGTTTACGTTCGATCCGCATGGATATCATCTGGATAAAGCGCTGCTGTGGGATCTCGATCCGATGGTCCACTTGGCATTGCAATCCGCCCGCCGTGCATTGGAATCCACACGCATGGACTCGATCGACAGGCAACACATCGGGGTGATCCTGGCCGCCATTGCCTTGCCCACCGACGTGTCCTCGGCCATATCCCTGGAAATGATCCGGCGTCACTATCTCGACTCCGGGGATGCCGGTCGACGGGTCTCTTTTCCAACCAACCCGGATGCCCTTTCCGGCCGCGTGGTCAGCATGCCCGCCACATTGACCAGCATGGCCCTCGGCCTGGGGGGCTGCAGTTACACTTTGGATGCGGCCTGTGCCTCGTCGCTCTATGCGGTCAAGCTGGCATGCGACGAATTGCAGGCCCATCGGGCGGATGCCATGCTTGCCGGCGGTGTATCCCATCCCTCCTGTCTCTATACCCAGGTCGGATTTTCCCAGTTGCGGGCCTTGTCGCCAACTGGCCGCTGCGCGCCGTTCGATCGATCGGCGGATGGTTTGGTGGTGGGGGAAGGCACCGGTGTGGTCGTGTTGAAGAGGCTGGAAGATGCCGTGGCCCATGGCGACATGGTGTATGGCATTATCCGGGGAATCGGCCTTTCCAACGACATGCGCGGCAATCTTCTGGCGCCGGAATCGGCCGGCCAGTTGCGGGCCATGCGCATGGCATACGAGCAGGCCGGATGGCGTCCCGGCGATGTGGATTACATCGAATGCCACGGCACGGGTACGCCCGTGGGCGATGCAACGGAATTGAAGAGCCTCGACGCATTGTGGCGCAAGGACGATTGGCGCCAGGGCCAATGCGCCATCGGCTCGGTGAAATCCAACATCGGTCACCTGCTGACCGCCGCGGGTGCGGCCGGGTTGATCAAAACCCTCCTGGCTTTGCAGCACAAGATCCTGCCGCCATCGTTGAATTTCCAGGCCCCTTCGGATGACAGCCCATTGGCGGACGGTCCCTTCCATGTGCAGACCGTAGCGGCTCCCTGGCAACGACGGGACGACGCAACCTCGCGCAAAGCCGCCGTCAGCGCCTTCGGCTTCGGGGGAATCAACGGACACCTATTACTAGAGGAATTTACCGAACGGAACAAAACCGCCCCTTCAGCGACCTTTTCGATATCCGACTCCGGCGCGGCTTCGACAACGAAACCCGTGGCCATCGTGGGAATGGAACTGACCCTGGGATCCCTGAATTCCCTGGATGCCTTCCAGGAGGCGGTTTTCCAGGGCCAAAGCGTCCTCGCCGATGCGCCGGAGAATCGCTGGCATCTGATGGACGAAGTGCGGAGTCTCTTTCACGGCCGGTTGCCCAAAGGGGGGTTCCTGGAAAAGATCGCCATCGGGTTAGGAGAATTTCAGATCCCGCCGGGAGAGATCCCCGATATTCTGCTGCAGCAATTGCTGATGCTCAAAGTCGCCGCCGGTGCCATGCTCGACGCCGGTCTACCTTTGCGGGAAGCCCGGGAACGCATGGGGGCCGTCATCGGTATCGGCTTCGACTACGAAGCCACCGATTTTCATCTGCGTTGGGCCTTGCCCGGCCTGGGCAGGCAGTGGCGCGCCTCCGTCGGGAGGGAAGTCGATGCGCAGGAGATCGATCCATGGCTGCAGGCCGCGCAAGATCGCTGCGGCCCGCCGCTGACGGCCACCCGTACCTTGGGCGCCCTGGGAGGCATCGTGGCCAGCCGCATCGCCAGGGAATTTCGCCTCGGCGGACCGTCCTTCGTGGTCTCCGCCGAGGAGGCCTCGGGATTGCGTGCCGCCGAAATCGGCCTGCGCCTCCTGCAAGAAGGCAATGTCGATTCCATGTTGATCGGCGCCGTGGATCTGAACTGCGACGAACGCAATCTGGCCACCCTCTTCTCGCGAATGCAATCCAGCGGCAACCAGGCGGTGAGGCCCTTCGACCGGTCCGCCGACGGAACCCTGCCCGGCGAAGGCGCCGTCGCCATGGTCATCAAGCGCTTGGAGGATGCTAAAAAGGCCGGCGACCGGATCTACGCCGTGATCCAAGGCATGGGCAGCGCCAGCGGACAAGGGACCGACTCCCTGGTACCCGCCGTATCCACCTATGAGCGTTCTTTCGCCAAAGCCCTGCAGGATGCAAATCGATCCGCAGCCACCATCGACCTGATGGAAACCCACGGCAGCGGCATACCGGATCAGGACGATACCGAAGCAAAGGCGCTGCATCGCCTCTTCCGTCCAGAAACACGGCCCATTGAAAAAGCCGTCGCGGTGGGCACCCTCAAGCCGCTGGTCGGCCATACCGGCGTCACATCGGGACTGGCTTCCCTGGCCAAGGCCGCCCTCAGCCTGTATCGACGAATCGTTCCTCCGGCGATCAACTATACCCTCCCCAGGGATGCCCGCTGGCAGGACGGTCCCTTTCACATGCCCGTCAAACCGGGCTACTGGGCCGCAAACCGCCAGGATGGGCCGCGCACGGCCTGTGTGGCGGCCATGACCTCCGACGGGACCTGCGCCCATGCCGTCCTGGTGGAGACCCCGCTCCAGGCTTCCTCCCCCGTATCCAAACCGGTTCTCCTCCGTCCTCCGGGTGCTCTCCCCAGCCACCTCTTCCTGTTGCGAGGCGACGATCCGCGCCAATTGCAACAGGAAATCAGGGCGCTCCAGAACCTGCACGATGCATTGCCCCATTCCGAAGTGGGCGATTTGAATCGCCTGGCCGGCACCTGGCATCATCGCAAAACGAATACCCCCCGCGGTACCCGTGCATTGGCGATCGTGGCCGAAGACCTCGACGATTTGGCAGCCCGAATCAGTCAAGCCCGCCAGGTTGTGGAGGCGAACCGGGAATCCCGGGTCAGCGGTGCCGGCGGAGTCTGCTATTTTCCGCATCCCACCGGTTTCTCCGAAAAAATCGCATTTGTATACCCAGGATCGGGCAACCACTACATCGGCATGGGCCGCACCCTGGGCGTCTTATGGCCTGACGTGTTACGGCAGATGGAAGCCGCCACGGACCGATTCAAGGACCAGTGGCTGCCCCGGTATTACGAGCCCTGGCGGACGAACTGGCAATCCGGCTGGCGCCGGCAGGCATATGAAGAGCTGGTGGCCGACCCGTTGCGCACCATCTTCGGCCAGGTCATGTTCGGCGGCCAGATGACCGGGCTTTTGGAGCGCTTCAAACTGAGTCCCGACGCGGTCATCGGCTACAGCCTGGGAGAATCGGCCGCCCTGTTCGCCACCAACACCTGGCCCGATCGCGGGGAGATGCTCCAGCGGCTGGCCACATCCAATCTTTTCAAGACCGAGCTGGCCGGTCCCTGTCGCGCCTTGCAGAAAGCCTGGCGCCTGCCCGAGGATCAGTCGATCCGATGGCAGGTGGCCGCGGTAAATCGTGACCTGGAGACGGTGGACCGCGCCATTGCCGACATCCCCCATGTGCGCCGGCTGATCGTCAACACCCCCACCCAATGCGTCATCGGCGGACTGGCCGACTCGGTGGCCAGGGCCATCGACAATATGCAATGCGATGCCGTCTATCTGGACGGCGTCGTGACGGTTCATTGCGACGCGGCCCGGCCTGCGGAGGATGCTTACAGGGAACTGCACCGCTTCCCGACGACGCCGGTGGAAGGCCTGCGCTATTACAGCTGCGCCTTCGAACAGGACATGGACCTTACCAGCGAAAGCGCCGCGGCATCCATCACCAGGCAGGCGATGGAAGGATTCGACTTCCCCGCGACCGTCCAGAAGGCATACGCTGAAGGCATCCGGATTTTCCTCGAGGTGGGGCCGCATAGTTCCTGCACCCGCATGATCGACGAAATCCTCGGGGACCGCCCCCACCTGGCCGTGGCGGCCAACCGGCGGGAGGAAAGCGAGCCCCTGACCCTGATGAAGGCCGTGGCGACGCTGGCCGCCGCCGGCATCGATATCGATCTCGATCCGTTTTACGGGGGACTGGAAAAAACCAGGGCCGCGGGCGCCGATGGAAAAAGGAAGGTCATCGAAATCTCCGTGGGCAAGGGCCCCTTGCCGCTGAAACCGCCCCCCGAAAGAACGCTTTCCAGCGACCATGGAAAAACGCCAGCCCCTCCCCTGCCATCTGTTGAGACCGTTGAAGCACCAACGGTCAGCACGGGTACCGCCGACATCGAGTTCAGCGCCATCATCCAGCAACTCAACGAAACCGTCGAGGCCACCACAAGGGTCCACGAGCAATTCCTCGAATTCTCCAGGCAATTGTCCCGGCAGTATGCCGAAGCCATGGAACTGCAGAACCAGCTCCAGGCGGAATGGCCCGGATCGACCATTCCCGCGCCGACGGATGAAATCGATAACTTTGACCTGAACCCGGACCGCGAGGCCATCGAAAAGGCAAGCGACGGGCAAGTGGCCTTCGACCGCCACCAGTGCATGGAGTTCGCCGTCGGATCGGTGGGCAGAATGCTGGGACCCGAGTTTGATATCATCGACACATACCCGGCCCGGGTGCGACTGCCCGACGAGCCGTTGATGCTGGTGGACCGCATCATGGCGGTGGAAGGCGAAAAACTCGGCCTCGGACCCGGCCGGGTCGTAACCGAGCACGACGTCCTGAAAGACGCCTGGTATTTAGATGGCGGCCGCGCGCCGGTGTGCATCTCCGTGGAAGCCGGCCAGGCCGATCTGTTTCTCTGCGCCTATCTCGGTATCGATCACCAGGTCAAAGGCCAACGCACCTATCGCCTGCTGGATGCCAGAATCCGGTTCCACCGCGGGCTGCCCCGACCCGGCGAAACCATTCGCTACGATATCCACATCGACAAGTTCGTCCGCCAGGAAGAGACCTACCTGTTCTTCTTCCGCTTCGAGGGTTTCATCGGCGACCAGAAACTGATCACCATGACCGACGGTTGCGCCGGGTTCTTCACCGAAGAAGAGGTGCGCAACTCCGGCGGCATCCTGCTCACCGACGACGATCGCAAACCCGGCGCCAGTCTGGACGCCAGGCCCTACACCCCCTTGCTGCCCCTGGAAAACATCACCTGCGACGACCGGCAAATCGATGCCCTGCGGCAAGGTGATGTCGGCGCCTGTTTCGGCACCAGATTCGCCGGCCTGCGCTTGCCCGAATCCTTGCGCCTTCCCTCCGGACGCATGCGGCTCATCGATCGCATCGTTGCGCTGGAACCCCTCGGCGGGCGATTCGGCAAGGGCTACATCAAGGCCGAGGCCGACATCCATCCCGACGACTGGTTCCTCACCTGCCATTTCGTGGACGACATGGTCATGCCCGGCACCTTGATGTACGAGTGTTGCGCCCATACGCTGCGGGTGCTGCTGCTGCGCATGGGATGGATCGTCGACCATGCAGATGCGGCCTACGAACCGGTTCAAGGCATCGACTGCCGGCTGAAATGCCGGGGGCCGGTGACCCCCCGGACCCGGAAGGTCCACTACGCGGTGGAAATCAAGGAGATGGGCTACCATCCCGAGCCCTATGTCATCGCCGACGCCCACATGTATGCCGACGGCCGCTACATCGTCTTTTTCAAAGACATGTCCATGCAGATGACCCATGTGTCCGAGGCAGAGTGCAAAGACTTCTGGCAGCGAAGACATGCGGCCGGCGCGGAGGCCGGCCCTACCCTCGATCCCCAATCAGATGCCGATCTGATGATCATTGTCGGGCAGGGATTCGTTCCCGCAGAGTCGCAGGGAGAATTCACTATCGGCACGTCGCCGATGGAGCAGCCCTCGACTTTTCGACCGCTCTTCGACCGGCACCATATCCTGGAGTTCGCCGTGGGACGTCCCTCGGCCGCTTTCGGCCAGCCCTATTCGGCGTTCGACCGACAGCGCACCATCGCCCGGCTGCCCGGACCGCCCTATTGTTTTATTGACCGCATCACCGCCATCGAACCCCGGCCGTGGGTACTGCAAGCCGACGGATGGGTGGAAGCGCAATACGATGTCCCGGCCGACGAATGGTATTTCGCCGCCGATCGCAGCGGCTGCATGCCCTTCTGCGTGCTGCTGGAAATCGCCCTGCAGCCCTGCGGCTGGCTGGCGGCCTATGCCGGTTCGGCGCTGAAGAGTGAAAAGGACCTCAAATTCCGCAACCTGGGCGGTCAGGCCACCCTGCACGCCAATCTCTTGCCCGTGAAGCAGACCCTGACCATGCGCACCCGCATGACCAAGGTCTCGGAAGCGGCCGACATGATCATCGAACATTTCGATTTCCAGGTATTGCGCGACGGACACCCCGTTTACACCGGCACCACCTACTTCGGCTTCTTCACCTCCGAGGCCCTTTCCCGCCAGGTCGGTTTGCGGGAAAAAATCTATACACCCGATGAACAGGACCTGGAAAGCGCCGCACATGTGGCGTTCCCCGCGGATGCGCCCGTCACACCGGAAGATGCCAAGGCAACCGGAACTTACCATCCGACCGGTTTACAAATGCCGGCCAGGGCCATCTGCATGCTCGACGGAATCGAAATATACAACCCCGGGGGCGGACCCGAAGATCTGGGATTCATCCGCGGCTTCAAGCGGGTGGATCCCGGCGAGTGGTTTTTCAAGGCCCACTTCTACCAGGATCCGGTCTGTCCAGGATCGCTGGGCGTGGAATCTTTCCTGCAACTGCTCAAATATGCCGCCCTGCAGCGCTGGCCCCGACGGGTCGCCGGCCACCGCTTCGAACTGGTGTCGGGCCATCGCCACCAGTGGTCCTACCGCGGGCAGGTGATCCCGTCCAATGGGAAGGTTACCGTGGATGCGGTCATCACCGGCGTCCAGGAGGATCCTTCGCCGGCCCTCTTTGCCGACGGCAGCTTGCATGTGGATGGAATTTCAATATACAAGATGGAGGGTTTCGGCCTGCGGCTGGTCCCTTTATAAACGGATAACCAAGAATCGCTCATGCAATACTCCAACGTAAGACTCGCCTCCTTCGGCTATGAACTGGCCCCCAACGTGGTCGCCTCCGAAGACCTGGAAGACCGGCTGGCGCCCGTCTATGAAACCCTGCACCTGCAACCGGGCCAATTGGAGGCGCTTACCGGAATCGCCGAACGGCGCTACTGGGATCCCGATTTTCAGCTCTCCCAGGGCGCGATCCGGGCGGGAAAGAAGTCCCTGGAATCGGCCCGCATCTCCCCGGACGCCATCGGCATGCTGATTTACGGGGGGGTCTGCCGCGAAAACCTCGAACCCGCCACGGCCTGTGCCGTGGCCCACGGCATCGGCCTGGGACCGGACGTCCTGATCCAGGACAGCTCCAACGCCTGCCTCGGCGTTCTCAACGGCATGGTCCAGATCGCCAACGCCATCGAGCTGGGCCAGATAAAAGCCGGCCTGGTGGTCTCCTGCGAATCGGCCCGCCAGATCGTCGACATGACCATCGACCGCCTTCTGAACTCTCCGAACATGGAAGTGTTCAAGGAGACCATCGCCACCCTCACCGGCGGATCAGGGGCCGTGGGGGTGGTCCTTTGCGACGCCTCCCTGGCGCCCAACGGTCACCGCCTGCTGGGAGGGGTGGCCCGCAACGCCACCCAGCATCACAAACTCTGCACCTGGGGGCCGGATACCGGCATTCCCGCCACCCGGCCCCATGTCATGCGGACCGATTCCGTGGGCGTGTTGCAGCATGGGGTAATCCTGGGCATCGAGACCTTTCGCGTGTTCCGGCAAACCCTGGGCTGGTCCCAGGAACTTCCCGACAAGGTCATCTGCCACCAGGTGGGCTCCGCGCACCAACGCACCATCCTGGAGTCGATCCGGATCGACCCGGCCAGGGATTTCACCACCTACCGCTACCTGGGCAACATCGGCACGGTATCGCTGCCCATCACCGCCGCCATCGCCCAGGAACGGGGCTTCCTGGAGACCGGCGACCGGGTCGGGTTCCTGGGGATCGGCAGCGGTCTCAACTGCCTGATGCTGGGGCTGGAATGGTAGCGTTCATCGAAACCGCCCCCTTCCGGCACCTCTATCCATTCAGATCCCACTACCTGAAGATCGGCGGACTGGATTACCACTACCTCGACGAAGGCCGGGGGGAGCCACTGGTCATGGTGCACGGCAATCCCACCTGGTCCTTCTATTTCCGGGCCCTGGTGACGGAATTTCGCCAGGAACACCGCGTGATCGTGCCGGACCACATCGGCTGCGGACTCTCCGCCAAACCGGATGAAACCGGCTATTCCTTCACCCTCCAGCGACGGGTGGCCGACCTGACCGCGTTGTTGAACCACCTTTCCCTGCCCCGGCCGGTCACATTGGTGTTGCATGACTGGGGCGGCATGATCGGCCTGGCATGGGCCATGGACAATCCGGATCGTGTGGCCCGCATCGTCCTCCTGAATACGGCCGGCTTTTTTCCGCCCCGGGGCCGGGCGATCCCCCTGCGGCTACGACTCATCCGCCAAGGCGGCCGCCTGGCGGAATCGATGGTGCTGGGATTGAACCTCTTCGCCCGGGCCGCCATCCACATGGCCCCCCGACGACGGCTGCCGGCCGACGTACGGGCCGGGCTGCTGGCGCCCTACAACAGCCGCCGCAATCGGCTGGCCACGCTGAAGTTCGTCCAGGACATCCCGTTGAGCGAAAAACATCCCAGCGGACGCATCGTGGCCCGGGTGGACAAACGGCTGGAGACCATCTGCTCCCGGCCGACCCTGATTCTCTGGGGGGCCCGCGACTTCGTCTTCACCCGCGACTATTTCGATGAATGGCGCCGTCGCCTGCCGGCAGTCCCGGCTTACTGGTTCGGGGAGGCCGGCCACTATATCCTGGAAGATATACCGGACAAAATCATCTCCTATCTCCGGCAGTTCTTGCAAGAGCATCCTGGGGGGTGATATTGGCAGTCAGATCCACGCACCGACGGCATGCCCAAATATAATGCCGCCTGTGCCACTATTTTAAAGTTATACTTGAATATATACATCATATTCATGCAAAATCATTTCAATAATTGCTGTACGTCCCAAACAACCCATTCGGTCAACGTGGCCCACTACCTCACGACCATGGCCCGTGTGCAGCCGTATCGCCGGGCGGTGGTCTATCCGGCCAAAAGGGACGCCAACGGGCGCGTGGCCTATTCCCACCTCACGTTTCGCCAGTTGGATCGCGAATCGGATTGTTTCGCCCACGGTCTGAGCCAGGCCGGCATCGACCGCGGTACGCGTACGATTTTGATGGTCCGGCCGAGCCTGGAGTTCTTCGCCCTGACATTCGCCATGTTCAAGGTCGGCGCGGTTCCGGTGATGGTGGACCCCGGGATGGGCGTGCGCCGCATGCTGGCATGCCTTCGGGAGAGCCAGGCCGAGGCCATCATCGGCGTCCCCCCCGCGCATGCGCTGCGCACCCTCTGTCCAGGATATTTCAAGGAAGTGAAGGTGGCCGTCACCGTCGGCAGGCGGTGGTTCTGGGGAGGTCTGACGCTGACCGACATCCGCGCCCTCCCCTGGGAACCGTTCCGCATCGCCGACACCCGGCCGGACGAGATTGCGGCCATCCTGTTCACCACCGGCAGCACCGGACCGGCCAAGGGAGCTATTTACACCCACGGCAATTTCGACGCCCAGGTGCGGTATATCAGAGCCCAGTTCGCCATCTCCCCGGATGAAATCGACCTGCCCACCTTTCCCCTCTTCGCCCTTTTCGATCCGGCCCTGGGCATGACGGCGGTGATTCCCGACATGGACCCCACCCGGCCGGCCCGGGTCGATCCGGAAAAAATCGTCGAGGCAGTGGTCAATCATGGGGTTACCAATATGTTCGCCTCGCCGGCGCTGCTCAACCGCGTGGGCCGTCACGGCAAAGCCAACGGCATCCGACTGCCTTCGCTCAAGCGGGTCATCTCGGCCGGCGCGCCGGCGGCTCCGGACAATATTGCCACCTTTGCCGTCATGCTGGAAGGAGAAGCGCAAATCCACACCGGATACGGCGCCACCGAGGCCATGCCGGTCTCCTCCTTTGGATCGACGGATATTTTGAACGAGACGGCCGCCCTCAGCGAAAAAGGATACGGCATATGCGTGGGTCGCCCCGTTCAGAACATCGAGGTGCGCATCATCCGCATCGGCGACGATCCCATCGAACGATGGTCCGACGATCTGCTGGTGGACGAAGGCGAAATCGGTGAAATCGTCGTCAGCGGCGAAATAGTGACCCGGGGATACTATCGCCGACCCGATGACGACCTCCATTCAAAAATTCATGATCAAGGACGCATCTGGCACCGCATGGGCGACCTGGGCTGGCTGGACAAGAAAGGCCGAATCTGGTTTTGCGGCCGCAAGAGCCACCGGGTGGTTACCGCCCAAGGGGACTTGTACACCATCCCCTGCGAGGCGATCTTCAACCGGCATCCAGCCGTATTTCGCAGCGCCCTGGTGGGGCTGGGTCAACCGCCGCACCAGCGTCCGGTAATGTGCATCGAACTGGAACCTGAAAACCGGGACAACGATCCCGAATTGATCACCAGGGAGATGATTGCCCTGGCCCAGGACAATCCCCTGACGGAATCCTTGGACACCTTCCTGTTTCATCCCGGGTTCCCGGTGGACATCCGCCACAATTCCAAGATCTTCCGGGAAAAACTGGCGGTCTGGGCCCAACGTCGTCTCAAGTAGGTTCGATTCTATCCATGAAGATCACCTGTGACGATTGTATGCAACGGAGCCGATATCGATGATTCCTTCCCGCACCATTCTCGTCACCGGCGGGGGCGGGTTCCTGGGCGGCGCCATCGTGCGCATGCTGCGGGAGCAGGGTGAGAAAATCCGCAGTCTGGCGCGTCATCGCTACCCGGAATTGGAGCCGCTGGGGGTGGAGCAGATCCAGGGAGATCTTGCCGATGCCGAAGCCGTCCGCAACGCCTGCCGGGGGGTGGAGGCCGTCTTCCACGTCGCCGCCAGACCGGGTGTCTGGGGCAGCTTCGAATCGTTCCACCGGCCCAATGTCACCGGCACCGCCAACGTCATCCAGGCCTGCCGGGATTGCGGGGTCGAACGGTTGATCTACACCAGTTCACCCAGCGTGGTGTTTGACGGACGGGACATGGAAGGCGTGGACGAATCGGTTCCCTACCCCCGGCGTTTCCATGCCCATTACCCCCACACCAAGGCCATCGCCGAACAGATGGTCATCCGGGCGGCCCGGGACGGCCTTCCCGCCGTATCTCTGCGGCCCCATCTCATCTGGGGGCCGGGCGACAACCATCTGGCGCCGCGCATCCTGGCCCGGGCCCACCGGCTGCGGCAGGTGGGAGACGGGGCCAACAAGGTGGACACCATCTACATCGACAACGCGGCCCGGGCCCATGTGCAGGCCGAGGCGCGACTGGGGGAGAACCCGGACCTGGCGGGAAAGGTCTATTTCATCAGCCAGGACGAACCCATCGCGCTGTGGGAAATGGTGAATCGCATTCTCATGGCCGGCGGAAAGGCGCCCCTCCGGAAAAAAATTTCACCGGGTCTGGCCTGGTTCACCGGTGCATTGTGCGAAGCTATTTACAAGCTACTGCGATTGCGGGCAGAACCGCCCATGACCCGCTTCGTGGCCCGGGAATTGGCCACGGCCCATTGGTTCGACATCACCGCCGCCAAGACCGACTTGGGCTACCGGCCTACCGTATCGACTGAAGAAGGATTACGGCGGCTTGCGAATTGGCTGCGAACAGAACAGGAGTCAAGCCCATGAAAAAAATGATCATATCCATCTTGGGCCAGGACCGGCCCGGCATTATCGCCGCCGTGACCAAGGTGCTGCTGGAAGAGGATTTCAACATCGAGGATGTGAGCCAGACCATCCTTCAGAATCATTTTTCCGGAATTTTCATTGCCGGCGGTCCCGACAATGCCTCCTGCGAGGGACTGCAGGCGGCCATGAACCGCTCGGCATCCGGCTTCGATCTCCATTTCCATGTCCAGGAACTGGTGGAAGTGGCGACTCCATGGACCGAGTGCGACTGCGAGCCTTTCGTGATCACCACCCAGGGTCCCGACCGCAAGGGACTGGTGGCGCAGATTACCGCCGTATTGGGCGCCCACAACGTCAATGTGTCCCGGCTGCAGGCGTTTTTCCGGGGCGGCAGCGAACCCGGCAAAAACCTCATGATTTACGAAGTGGACATCCCCGCGGACACCGACCAGAAAAAACTGCGGCAGGCGCTCCGGGTCAAGGCCGAGAAACTGTCTCTCAAAGTCAGCATTCAGCACAAAAAGATATTTGAAGCCATCAATCGAATATGACGTTTCCGTGGATCGGCGACGGGCCCTGCCGCTGCCGATGGATCTGGCAATCGACAAAATGTTTCCTTTACCTGGATTATAGACAACCGCATCGAGTGAGGACCGAGAACCATGCTGACCCATAATGAAATCATGTCCGTATTGGAGATGTTGCGCAACGAGAATCTGGACCTGCGGACCGTCACCCTGGGGCTGAACCTGCTCGATTGCGCCAGTGACGATCTCCACCGCTTCACCACCAAGATCTATGATCGCATCACTCACATGGCGTCCAGTCTGGTGGACATATGTGATGCCGTTGGCGAAAAATATGGGATTCCCGTGGTGAACAAGCGGATCTCGGTCAGTCCCATGGCGGTGGCCGCAGCACCCTTCGGTCCCGAAGAAATGGTCACCGTGGCCCGGACCCTGGATCGCGCCGCGCGGCAGGTAAATGTCGATTTTCTAGGGGGCTTTTCCGCCCTGGTGGAAAAAGGCATGGCCAACGGCGACCGTGCCTTGATCGCCGCCCTGCCGGAAGCCCTGGCCCAGACCGAGCGGGTTTGCGCCTCCGTCAATGTCGCCTCCACCCGGGCCGGCATCAACATGGACGCCGTGCTGCTGCTGGGACGCCAGATCAAGCAAGCCGCCGCCCTGACCGCCGACAAGGATGGATTGGCCTGTGCCAAGCTGTGCGTGTTCGCCAACATCCCCCAGGATGTGCCCTTCATGGCCGGCGCCTATCTGGGTGTGGGCGAGGCCCAGTCGGTGATCAATGTCGGTGTCTCCGGACCGGGCGTGGTGAAAAAGGCCATCGACCGTGCCCTCGAGGCAGACCCTGACATGGACCTGGGCCGGTTGTCCGAATTGATCAAGCACACCGCCTACAAGGTCACCCGGGCCGGCGAACTCATCGGCCGCGAAGTGGCCGATACCCTCCAGATTCCCTTCGGCGTGGTGGATCTCTCCCTGGCGCCCACGCCCAATGTGGGCGACAGCGTCGGCGAGATCTTCCAGAGCCTGGGATTGAAAAGCATCGGGGTTCCCGGTTCCACCACCGTGCTGGCACTGCTCAACGACGCGGTGAAAAAGGGCGGCGCCTTCGCCAGTTCCCATGTGGGCGGCCTCAGCGGAGCGTTTATCCCGGTGAGCGAGGACCTCAACATATCCCGGGCGGCCCAGGAGGGGCACCTCTGCATAGAGAAGCTGGAGGCCATGACCGCGGTCTGTTCGGTGGGACTCGACATGGTGGCCATTCCCGGCGATACCAGCGCGGAAACCTTGTCGGCCATCATGGCCGACGAGATGGCCATCGGCGTGATCAACAAGAAGACCACCGCGACGCGCATCATTCCCGTGCCGGGGAAGAAGGCCGGAGACTTCGCCCGCTTCGGTGGCTTGCTGGGCGAATCGATAATCATGGAGGTGAACAACGCCGGCGGCGAAAACCCCTTCATCCGGCGGGGAGGACTGATCCCCTCCCCCATCCACAGCCTGACCAATTGACCGCGACGGCACGGACCAACCCACATCCAGCCTGCCGGGTCCGGAAGGATTTGCCGGCTATTTGTGCCAGGTGAACAAGGCGGCCCCCACCACCAGGAAAAGAACGGTCATGCCGCTCAGGATGATCAGTTGCGGATACACCTGGGCCAGGCCGGCCCCGTCGTTCATGATCTCGCGCACACCGGACAGCAGATGGGTCAGGGGGAAGAGGTCGGCCACGGCGCGTACCCACTTGGGCGCGCCTTCGATGGAGAACCAGACCTCCGACAAAAACATCATGGGCCAGGTGACAAAATTGAGTACCCCGTTGGTGAACTCCTCGCTGACCCCGCGGGAGGCCACCACCAGCCCCATGGCCGTCAGGCAGAGGCACCCCACCACAAACAGGACGGCCAGATCGAAATAGCGCCCCTCCACTTCGAAATCGAATACCATGTCGCAGCCCACCCAGAGGATGGTCAGGGTAAAGAGCAACAGAAACATACGTGAGATCATCTGCGCACTGAGGTACTCCAGGGCCGTGAGCGGGGTGGCGTTGAGGCGCTTGAGTACGCCGTTCTTGCGGTAGCGCACCACCACGAACCCCACGCCGTAGAGGGCGGAGAACATGATGTTCATGCCCAGAATCCCTGGAAACAGCCAGTCGATGTATCGAATCTGGCGACCGGCGACGGCCTCCTGCCGGTGCAGGGAGCGCTGGTCGTCGGGAAGCAGGCTGCCCGCCAGCATGCGTTCGGCGATATAGCCTTTGGGCGAGGTTTCGCTGACCCAGTATTTGTAAGGCACCCGGGTCAAATCCAGCAGCAGGTCGATTTTATGGTGTTTGAGCTTGTCCATCCCACGGTCTCGATCCCGGACCGCGATGAAGTCGACGAACCTGATCCGCTCCAACCCGGGGGGAATGCACGAGTCTTGATGACCTTGGGCCGTCAATGGACAAGGGAAGATGCCCACCTTGAAATTTTTTTGCTCCTCGCCGCCGAAAATGATGGCGAATCCACCGATCAGCAGGAAGGGAAAGAGAAAGTTCCAGCCGAATGCCGCCCGATCCCGGAAAAATTCCCGATTGCGCGCCACCACCATGGCCCACATGCGTTTGAAATTCATCATCACTCCCTCAGCCTGCGCCCGGTGAGGTTGAGAAAGACCGCTTCCAGGTTGGGCGTCTGCACGTCCATATGGGTGAGGTCCACACCGGCCCGCAGCAAGTCCGCCACGGCCTTGTTCATCTCTTCGATACGGATGTGAATCCGATCGCCCACTTCCTGGAACTCGAACGGCAGGGTCCCCCTGTCCCGCCGCAAACTCTCCCTGGGCAGCATGATCAGGGTCCCTCCGCCATGCATCTGCATCAATTGACTGGGAGGCCCCTGGGCAATGATTTTGCCCCGGTCCATGATCGCCACCTGGTCACACAACTGCTGAGCCTCTTCCATGTAGTGGGTGGTCAGGATAATTGTTTTGCCCTGCCGCTTGATCCCATCCACGATATCCCATAGATTACGGCGGGCCTGGGGATCCAGCCCCGTGGACGGTTCGTCCAGAAAGATCAGTTGGGGCCGGTTGATCAGGGCCAGGGCCATGAGCAGTCGTTGACGCTGCCCTCCCGAAATTTTATCGTTGCGCTGGTGGCGGATTTCGCTCAGCTGGCACAGCTCGATCAGATCGTCGATTAGAAGGCTGTCGCTGTATAAGGATTGAAACGTAACCAGGGTTTCCTGTACGGTCATAAAAGCCAGCAGCGCGGTCTGCTGAAACATGATGCCGATCTGCTCCCGAAAGGCGGCCGTCCTCGGCCGCCCCTGAAAGCGCACCTGGCCGGAAGTGGGCTGGATGATATCCTCGACGATTTCGATGAGGGTGGTTTTGCCGGCGCCATTGGGTCCCAGCAATCCAAAGCAGGCACCGGCAGGTACCGCGAGATCGAGGTGATCCACCGCGGTAAGTTTGCCATAGCGCTTGCAGATCTGGATGCCTTCAATGATGGGCGTCATCGTCTGCATCGTTTCTTTTTCTTGCGAACCGGGCGGATCGCCGCCGGACAGGAGAATGCCATGTCTACGAACACATTCCGTGCGTTGGTGGTTGAAGAACTGGATGAAGGAAGATTCAGTCGCCGAATCGGCACCAAATCGATTGATGACTTACCCAAGGGCGATGTTTTAATCAAGGTTCATTTTTCATCCCTCAACTACAAGGATGCCCTGTCGGCCATCGGCAACAAGGGCGTCACACGCAAATATCCTCACACGCCGGGGATCGATGCGGCCGGAGAAGTCGCGGCCGGCACAGACGAAAGATTTCCCGTCGGCAGCCGCGTTCTGGTGACCGGCTACGATCTGGGGATGAATACTGCCGGCGGTTTCGGACAGTATATCCGCGTTCCGGCCGATTGGGTGGTTCCCCTGCCCTCCGGCCTGTCGCTCCGGGAAAGCATGACTTATGGCACCGCCGGATTTACGGCCGGCCTCGGGGTTTCCAAATTAACCCGGGCCGGGATCACCCCCGACATGGGCGATGTCCTGGTGACCGGAGCCAGCGGCGGCGTGGGCAGCCTGGCCGTCGCCATCCTGGCCCACCTGGGCTATCCGGTGGTGGCGGCATCCGGTAAACCCGAGGCCCGCGAGTTCCTGACCCGTCTGGGCGCCAGGCGGATCATCGGGCGGGAGGAGGTAACCGACGATACCAGAAAGCCGCTGCTGCCCCAGCGATGGGCCGCCGCCATCGATACGGTGGGTGGTCCGGTGCTCGCCTATGTGTTGCGCGCCACCGACCGTCATGGCGTGGTGGCCTGCTGCGGCAATGTGGCTTCGGCGCGGCTTGACCTCACCGTATATCCCTTCATCCTGCGAGGCATCACCCTCAGCGGAATCGATTCGGCGACCACACAGATGGAGCGAAGGCTCGAAATCTGGAAGAAATTGGCCGGAGAGTGGAAGCCGGCCCCACTCGGATCCATCGCATCGATCCTGTCGCTCGATGAATTGAGCGCACAGATCGACGTTATCCTGGCAGGCGGCCAGATGGGGCGGCGCGTCCTCGATATGGAGGCCTGAACCGATGTTCGATTTCGACACGCCCGTATGGCGTAAGGAGACCGACAGCATCAAATGGCAGAAATATCACGGAACCGACATCCTTCCCATGTGGGTCGCCGATATGGATTTCCGATCGCCTCCGGCCGTCATCGAGGCGTTGCAGCGACGGGTGGAACACGGCGTATTCGGCTACGGTACGATCCTGCCCGCCTCCCGGGAGGCGGTCATGGATTATCTGCACCGCACCTACGGCTGGCGGGTGGAACCGCAATGGCTGGTCTGGCTTCCCGGCGTGGTCACCGCGCTGAACGTGGCCTGTCGCAGCGTGGGCGTCCGGAACGATCTCATATTGACCACCACCCCCGTCTATCCCCCATTCCTGTCGGCTCCGGGCAACTCCGGCCGGCGCCTGGCCACCACCCGTATGGTACAACGCGACGATGGATGGCAGATGGATTTCGAAGACCTGGCCCGCGGTATGAAGCAAAAGCCCTCCCTGTTCATCCTGTGCAATCCGCACAACCCCTGCGGCCGGATCTTCCGGCGGGAGGAGTTGGAACGGCTGGCCGGAATCTGCCTGGAACACGACGCGTTCATCTGTTCGGATGAAATCCATTGCGACCTGATCCTGGACGAAAACCGTGGCCACATTCCCATCGCCACCCTTTCCGACGAGGTCGCCCGGAAAACCATCACCTTGATGGCCCCCAGCAAGACCTACAATATTCCCGGCCTGGGCTGCTCCTTCGCCATTGTCCCCGATGATACCGTTCGTCGACGATTCAAGCGCACCATGGCCGGCATCGTTCCCCATGTAAATGTCATGGGAATGGTGGCCGCCCGGGCCGCCTACCGGCAGGGACATGACTGGCTGTCGGCGGTGATCGATTATCTGCGCGACAATCATGATATGGTGTTCCAGGCCATTTCCGCCATGGAGGGGCTGTCCATGAACCGGGCCGAAGCCACCTACCTGGCGTGGATCGATGTCCGAAATCTGGGATTCAACGATCCGGCCGCATATTTCGAGCAAGCCGGGGTGGGCCTGTCCGACGGCCGCGATTTTGACGGTCCCGGCTATATCCGCCTCAACTTCGGCTGCAGCCGCAAGTTGCTTTCTCAGGCCCTGGATCGCATGGCCGCGGCCGTGGCGGCGCTATGACCCGGGCATCACAATGGCTGTTGACAATAGGTTGAAAATATCCAAAAAATGGTCCGTCGACTGTGGCTCGGAACCAGCGCTCCGGTGGAGAACCTGCAAAAACGAAGGAAATCCAAATGTACTTTATTGGAAATTTTCAATACGTATCCGATCAGCAGGCCGCTGATGAAAATAGCCGCCGGCATGGCAATTTTTCCATGATGATGGAGGCCGAAACCGCAAACCAGGCCCTGGACTCGTTTCGCCGGCGGTTGACGGATTTTAAAGCCGCCACATCATTCTTCGACGGCCGATGTACGATCTACATCACCCAATTGCTCGAGTTCGATCAATTTCCCGACAAGGAAGCGGTCATCGTCAACATCAATTCCTTTGCCGGCGATCCGATCATGCCGTTTATCGCCTGCGTGGTACCCTCGGAGCAGAGCAATTCGTGCAGCATCCATGAATGGGACCAGAACCAACCTACCACGGAAGGCCGCAAAGACAGTTTGTTCATGGAGTTCGATTAGCTGCTTCGCAGGCAACCGAAATCATTAAGGTAAGATCGTCATGGCGACTTTCGAACCGCGCTATCTGGAACTATCGCGCAATTCCGACTTGAAATCCCGGGCCGAAGCGGCCGCCGGCCTGCTGGCCGATTGCACCTTGTGTCCGCGAAAATGTCATGTCGATCGGTCCAGGGACGAATTGGGATTCTGCCGCACCGGTTCCCAGGCAGTCATCGCAGGATTCGATGCTCATTTCGGCGAAGAATCCCCGCTTGTGGGCGAATACGGTTCCGGTACGATCTTCTTCTCCCATTGCAACCTGGGCTGCAACTTTTGTCAGAATTTTCCTATCAGTCGCGGCAAGGAGGGACATCCGGTCAGCCATGACCAGTTGGCCCGGGTGATGTTGAACTTGCAGAAGATGGGATGCCACAATATCAATTTCGTCACCCCCACCCATGTGCTGCCTCAGATTCTGGCGGCCCTGGTGATTGCGGCGCAAAGCGGGCTGCACATCCCGCTGGTGTACAACAGCAGCGGTTACGACCGGGTTGAAACGCTGAATTTGCTGGATGGAGTGATCGATATTTATATGCCGGACTTCAAATTCTGGAGCGCCGATATTGCCGAACTGACCTGCCGGGCGCCCGACTATCCCGAGATGGCCCGCAGGGCGCTCATGGAGATGCACCGCCAGGTGGGGGATCTGCGGATCGATAACGGCCTTGCCGAACAAGGCCTGCTTGTACGTCATCTGGTATTGCCCGATGGTATGGCCGGGACCGCCGAGGTGATGCGTTTCATCGCTGAGAAGGTATCGTCCAGTACCTATGTCAATGTGATGGCCCAGTACCGGCCCTGCGGCGAAGCCTACCAAACAGAGGGACTGGACCGGGCCGTCAGCAGGACGGAATTCGAAACCGCCCTGATGGAAACCCGACACGCCGGTATCACCCGCATCGACAAGCGCCGCCGCGTCTTCGTATCACGATAGCAACTATTATCGAAAGGAAGATGGATATGTTTCGATTTCTCTTTACCGCGACCCTCGTCACCATGCTCTGCCTCAGCGTACCGATATTCGCACAGGCCGACCAGCCCCAGGTGGAAATGGAAACCTCCATGGGCACCATCGTCATCGCCCTGGAATCCCAAGCCGCCCCCAAGACCGTGGAAAACTTTCTGGCCTACGTCCGCGACGGCTTTTATGACAACACAATATTTCACCGGGTGATCAAGGCCTTCATGATTCAAGGCGGCGGCCTGACCGAAGACATGCAAAAGAAAAAGACATTGCCGCCCATCGTCAACGAAGCCGACAACGGTCTCAAGAACCTCGCCGGCACCATTGCCATGGCACGTACCGGCGCCCCCCACTCGGCCACATCTCAATTCTTCATCAATGTCGCCGACAACCATTTTCTCGATCACACGGCGAAAAACCAGCGTGGATGGGGTTATTGTGTCTTCGGCAAAGTCATCCAGGGGATGGATGTGGTCAAAAAAATAGAGGTCGTCCAGACCGGCGTCAAGGCCGGCCAGCGCGATGTTCCCCTGAAACCGGTGGTCATTCGCAAAGTCACCCTGCTGCCGAGCGAACCAGAGACAAAGAAAGAAAATCAATAGCTGTTTGAATGGTCGGCGAGTTGTCCCTTCGAAGCCGGTGCCGGAAGATGGAGGGCTTTTCGGAGATGCGAAGCTCCGGGCCTGGCTGGTTTGGATTTCGCCTTGACACAATCGCCACAAAATTGTAGATTTCCAAGTGGCTATCCGGACCGAGGTTCGATCTCCGCACTTACCGCTCGCGAATTCCAGATATTTCTCCGATAAAGACTGATCGGCAAAGCTACTCAACGGTTTGCTACTGCGCACCTGCTTGTGACGGCCGGCCGGCGACTTTCACCGGATCACCGGCCGGTGTGATTGCAAGCAGTTGGCACAAGGGTACTCACCTGCCGCAATATCAACCTTCGGAGGGGGCGAAATCCATGACCAAGAAACCGCCGCGAGATAACGACCAGAGACGCCATAAGCGATACTACGTCCGTGACCGCATCTTTGCCGTGGTGCGTTCCAAGAATCATCAACTCAGGCAAATCAAAAATATGAGCCAGGGCGAAATCGGTTTTGCCCTGCTCAAATCCAATTCTCCCAAGATGGGTCAGATTATCGAAGCCAGCCTCGGAGGCCTCTCCTTCAGCTACGTCGTAAACCAGGCGGCATCCTCCAAATCCCGCGAAATGGACATTCTATTCGCCGACCAGGATTTTCATTTGAGCCGCATTGCATTTCGACCGGTGGAGGATACGACGCTGGAACACAATTCCCCGTTTGGTCCCCTTCCCATGAAACGGATGACGGTGGAATTTCAAGAGTTGACACCCCAGCAGAGACTCAAACTCGGATTGCTGCTGGACAAATATTCCATCGGTGAAGTACCGGAATCCTAAGGATTCAAAGTGTTCGTCCACAGGCGCAGGGAAACAGGGTATCATGGAAATTAGCGCGAAGCATGAGCAACCATCTATGCCCCATCCGCTTGTCACCGCATCACCTCCGGTGAACTTTCAAATGCCGAAACCCCGATCCACCGGGTGGATGGCATCGGTGGCAGCGGATTGTGGTCATCGAGTACCTCAAGCTGCAGGCGCATAACCGCCTGTTGCCCTGCGCTTGTTCCATCGTCCGGCTGCCGGAAGATTGCCGCGTGACGAGCAAACCCGCCGGAGCGTCATCGACTGCATTTCATTTCGACTCCGCATCATGTCGGATCCAACACCCCCATTTCGGCTTCCCGTCCATAAACCCGCATGCGCGCCCTGGCGGCCGCCACCAGGGCTGGGACCTGGATATCGACATAGTCGTAAACCCGGGCTCGTTCGATGCCCTGGGAAGGACGCAACACCCTGCCCAGATACTGCAACAACCTGCCGCTGAACCGTATCGGCGTCGTCAGAAATAGTGTAGCCAGCCCCGGATGGTCGAATCCTTCCCCGATCAACTGTCCGGTGGCGATGAGAACCCGCACTTCGCCCCGCTCGAGCCGGGCGACGGCTTCCTGACGCTGGGTCGGGCTCAGATTCCCGGTCAGCAGGGTCGACGGGACCCGGAATTTGTGTTTCAGCAAGGCCTGCAGGGTATCACAATGCTTTCTCCGATCGGACAACACCAGACAAATGCCGTTGGTTCCCAGGTGGCGAACCTCCTCGGCGATATCTCCGGCGATCAGCCGATTGCGCGCATCACTGGCCGTCAGTTCGGAAAGCATTTTGCTGTACTCGCTCATGGGATCGTAGTACGGCTTGAATTCCGTGGAGCGTGTGATCACCTCGATGTCCAGAATATGCCCTTCGGCGACCAGATCGGTTTTGCGTAATTCATAATGGACATCGCCCAAGTGCCAGAAAATCAACCGGGAGAGACGGTCCCTGCGCCAAGGCGTCGCCGAAAGCCCCAGCATGAAACGCGTATCGAAGGCCGTCACCGCTTCCGTAAATGTCCGGCTCGGTGCGCGATGACACTCGTCGACCACGAGGTGACCGATATGTGGGGCGACAATGGGCGCCGATTTGTAGAGCGACTGAACCAGCCCGATGGTGATCCGGTCGCCGACGCTCTTTTTGCCGCCCCCGATCATGCCGATCTCTTCCCTGGGTATTTTCAAAAAGGTATGCACCCGCTCCACCCATTGCTGGGCCAGTTCCCTGGTATGTACGATGACCAGTGCGGGTTGTCGTCGATGGGCGATCAGATGGAGGGCCATTATGGTCTTACCGCTCCCGGTAGGCGCACTCAGGGTACCGAAATCCTTTGGAATTATTTTCGCCAGCGCTTTCTGCTGAAAGGGCTTGAGTTGACCGTGAAATTGGTACGCTACCGGCGGCAATTCCCGCCGGTGGTCATCGATCTCGATGCTCTCGCCTGACTTTCGCGCCAGCAAAACCAATTGACGCATGTACCCTCGTGGAATGACCAGTCCATCCGGTCCCTGAAGTCGGCAAAACTTCAGTATCTTGGGCGTCCCCCGGTTCCAGCGCCCCAAACGTTCGTTTTCCGTCCATTTCGGATTGGTGAATTGCAAATTCCGCGTAAGGGTCCGGTGGATCTCCCGGGGAACCATGGACAGATGCAAGCGATTGCTGATCACGACTTTCAAAGGTCACCTCGAGATCGATTCATCGTTGGAATTTCGAATTGCGATTAGCACCCATTGGATGGCGACACAAGGCCCGCCTCCGGGCCTCGAATCATCGCGATACACGGGACGCAGGATACGGCTTTTCCGGCGAGGTGCGGGGATGGGGTTGGGCGATCAATATTTGAGTCGGGAAAACAGCGTCTTCTGGGATGCCTGACGGGCCTGGAGAAGGGTGGTGATTTCGAGCTCTCCGAGCAGGGCGATCAGCTTGATCAAAATCTCCGCGGTCGCCACCGCATCTCCCAGGGCCGTGTGGCGGCCGACGATGGATATTCCCAAACGTTGGGCGATAACGCCGAGGCTGTGATCCTTGTGCAGCGGATGGACCACCGCTGAGAGCAACAATGTATCCAGAATCGGATTGATGAAGCGGATTCCGGTTTGGGCTTCTTTCATCTGGAGCATGCGCATGTCGAAGGCGACATTATGCCCTACCAGAATGGTGTTGCGGGCAAATCGATGAAATTCAGGCATCACTTGATCGATGGTGGGCTGTCCCTTGAGCATGTCGGGTCGGATGCCGTGACACTTGATCGATTCCCAGGGCACATCGCGCTGGGGATCGACCAGTTGTTCGAACTTTTCCTCTTTCAGCAAACGGCCATTGACGATACGGACGGCACCGATGGAGATGATTTCATCGCCCCCCTTGGGGTCGAGCCCGGTGGTTTCGGTATCGAATACCGTGTAGGTCAACGCCGTGAGGAGCCGATTGTCCAATTCACTGGACTGGCCGGCCTGCTGAAACAGATTGAAGTCATAGCATTCGGGCCTGTCTTCCGGTAAAATGGTCATCTGGCCTTCGGATTGCAGGATTTCATATCCACCCGGAATGGGCACCAGCAGAGTGATACCGGTACGATCCAGGGCTGCGGCATCACCGCATATCCACAATTTAGCGCCATGGTACGCCAAAATATCGGCCAGCGGCAGAGACAGCCTGGCGTCATCCAACTCGAGGGGTTCGTTTTTCCATCTCTTCAGCATATCGTTGGAAACGGCATCTCCATGCCAGGTGATATCCAGGTAAAGCCAGGAATTTCGTTGGTAAAATCGACCTCTTACGGTTTCCAAGGGAAAGTTCGGTCCGGCTTTCTTGAGAACGAAAAGCAAAACTCCGCTGAGATGATGCCGGTCAATGCTTACCTGAACACCCAACTCCCTGTTATCGATCTCCAATTCGAAGTCGAGAACTTCCCGGACCCGCTGGATGACGAATTGGGACCATTCGGCAACCGGTGTCGGTGTCAAAGGCCAGTTGTGGTTCCCGGACCATTTTTCCTGGACGTCGTTTTGCGTCAGCAATTCGGCCGCCAGGTTCGATTGCTCGGTCAGAAGTCGAATCATATGATCTCTGACCTGGGACGATTGGTTGGCCTCATCGCTCAAGATTTCCGCCGCTGCCTTGACGACGGAAACAGCTTGAACCATCTGGTGCTGCCAGGTCTGCAAATGTCGTGAAACCGCCTGCTTGCGCTTTCGCTCCGCCAGCAGATCCTCGATATACAGGATGAAGCCGGTGATCTGGTCTTGACGATTCAACACAGGCAGCAATTCGGCCGGAAGCATGGATTGGTCTTTGGCTTTGACCAGAAAACGCTCGTTGATCAAGTTTTGCTTCCGTGCCAGGTTATCGTCAACGCGTTCCAGTGCCTTGGAAATCAATGAACGGTCGACGAAGCTGTAGACCGAACGGCCCAGGCCGACCCACTGTCCTTCGCCGTCCTGATCCTCCTCCGCCAGCCGATATCGCGCCAGCAGATCTTTCACTTTGCGATTATAAAAAACGATCTGACCATCCACGTTGCATACCAGAATCCCCTGGGGCAAATCGGCCAGCAGTGCCGCCAGAATTTCTTTCTCATGTTCGGATCTCGTCTTGGCTTCGGCGAGCCGCTGTTCGTAGGATTGTTTCCAGTTGGCCAGGGTATCTGCATGCTGATTGATGGTTTTGGCCAGATAGCGCACATCCTGACTGCCCTGGACACGTGCCCGCAAGGAGGAATTTACGGTATTGATCAGGTGGATCTCCTGGGTGAGTTGATTCACCGGAATGATATAGAAGCGAAAAAACCATTCCACGGTAAATCCGATAACGGTGAGCAGGAAAAAAATGGCGATGCAGAAATAGCCCAGGTGCTGGTGGACGAGGGCGGCCACCGCCACTTGATCATCCGGCGATAGCTGTGTCCACAGCAGATAAAAATTGGTGTAAAGCACCACCACGGTGGCCGATGACGTCACCGTCAAAAACCACCAGAATTTTTTATGAATTCTCACCGGTCACCGTCCATCTCCTGAGAGCCAGATGGGCTATTGGTTCCGCCAATGTCCATCCAGGAATGGTGGATCATCCGGATTAATGAATTATATTCATTTTTTTTGTTTAGAGTAATTGTTTATTTTGCCGTTTGTCAAGTTATTTTAATTCATACAATCGCAAAATTATCGTCCCGGAACGGGTAGTCGATCGAGTACCTTCCGGTAAACAGCGGCAGCTTCAAAAAAGGATTCGGAGATCCGGCGGGCGAAACAATCTATCCAATGGAGGATATTACACGCCGCCGGTAAACTTCAGTTTCATATTGGCCTGCATTCGCTCGATACTCTTGAATATCGTGCGAAAGAGGGTCTGCTCTATGTTGGATAGCTTCTTGGGGTTGATATAGTTGTCGGCAGACTCTCCAGACTCGATGGAGTTGATCTGGGCCAGCAGTCGGTGTTGCATCAGGTAGTTGTAGGCTTGATCCAGGTCGTGGTAAGCGTCCGGTTTCAGCACTTTTTCGAGAAACAACCGGTAGAGTCGATCCTGGGTGTTGGTGTCGGCGATATTGTAGTGCAGGGCATAGATCCTGGCGAAATCCACTACGGGTGTCATGGCATTCTTGATATTGAACTGATTGCGATGACGCCCTTTGGTTTCTACCACGAAATTGTTGAAAAAGCTCAATGGAGGCCTGAATCCCAGCGCATTCTCGGTCAATTCCTTGAAAAAACGCGTCCATCCCTCCAGTTTCTGAAAAAGGTACAGGCGTAGGTCGTCCACCAGGTCCAGGGAACCGTATGCGCCCCGGAAATCGAAAAAAATGGCCGATTGCAGCAGATCTTCCCGGGTGGATGTACGGATCCAGGAATGGAAATATTCCTTCCATTTTGAAATGGGCTGGCACCAGCGCGGGTTTTTGGCCATGATCTCGCCCTGGCAAAACGCATAGCCGACCTCATCGAGCCAGGTGCAGACGCTCTCCCCCAATTCCAGGAAGAATGGCTGGAATGATGGAGAGGCAACTCCATCGACGTCCGCATAAATGATGGCGTTGTCCTGGTCGGTCTTGAGGGTCTGCTCCATGCGGCCCTCGCTGCCGAGAATGATAAAGGCGAATTCAACCGGCGCCGGGCCGTGCTTTTCAAGGGCCAGGCGAATCAATTTACCCAGGATGGCGTCGGAAATACTGGTAATCAGCTTGGTGATGACGGATGATTTGGCACCACTGTTGATCATGTTGCGGATCAGGCGCGGGATGCGCCGTCGCAGTTCGGCCACCTCCTTCACACCGGCTGCGGCAGATATCTCCCGCAGCATGAAAAAGGGCGATTGTTCCTGGGCCGACAGGATATCGCCGTTGGTGATGACTCCCACCACCCGATTGCGGGTATCTTTGACCGCCAGGTGCTTGATGTTGGTCTCCATCATCTCCAGCAGGGCCTCGGACAGCATGGCTCCCGCCGAGATGGTGTTTAACGGTGACGACATGATATCGGCCACCGGCTTCTGGATATCGTAGCCACTGGCCACCGCCTTGCGGCGGATATCATTGTCGGTAACGATGCCGATGAGCTCGCCACTAGGAGATTCGACGAAAATCGAGCTGTAATTATGTCGGCTCATTTCCACAGCCGCCGCCTGGATGGAGTTATCTGCCTGGCAGGTCAGCAGGTCGGTATGATATACATCCTCCACCCGCATGGAAAAAAGCTGCGAGGGTTCCGCTTTGGGACCGACGTCCTTGCGAATGATGGAGGCGTAGGATCGATCGAGCATCAGTCGACCGAATGCATTGGTGAAATGGTCGGAAAATGCGGGATAATTGTCACACAAGGATATGAAGGCTTTGCGCGGCAGAATGTAGAAGTTGGTATTTTCGGCCACCCGTGCCGTGCGTACGGCCGTGCCCTTGTTGACCAGCATGGAGATGCCGCCGTAAGTGTCCCCCCGCTTGAGCACCCCGAAAAGCTTTTTTTCGCCGTTCTCCTCCCAGTAGCGTTCCAGAGCCCCGTTTTTAATGATATAGAGGTACTCCACCTTGGATTTATCCTGAAAAAACAGAATGGTACCCTTGGAGTAGTAGACCTCGGTCAAATCGGCGACCATCTTTTCCAACTCCTCATCCGGCAACAGCGAAAACGGGGGCTTTTTTACCGGCAGGCCGGAGGCGTGGTAGGTCTCGAACATGGAGCTGTAAGATTCATCGATCATCCGATCGTGGAAGGTCCGCACGAAAAAAGTGTAGAAGTCGCCACTGCCGGTGCAAAGGTCCAGAAACAATTCCCTGCCGAAATAGAGGAGTGTTGCGTCCTCGCTCGCCGTCACGGTACGAACCGAGATACTGCTGTTCATCAATATGGAGATGCCTCCGAAAATGTCGCCTCGGACCAGGGTGCCGCGCAGGGTCTTGCGGCCATTTTTCTCGAAGAACAGCTCCAGCGATCCCGATTCAATGACATGGACCTTATCAACGACGGTCTCGTTCTGAACGCTGAGCGTATGACCTGCTGGTATGGTCATCCGTCCGATCTGGTGGCACAGATGTTCGAGCGTCTTCGCAGAAAGGGTGGCAAAGACGGGAATAGAGGCGATAAATGGCAGGCAGTCGGATTTTTCCTGATTGGGCGAGGCGCTTGAGTCCATTGATAGACAGTGTAACAGATCAACTCCTCCAATTGCAAGCGCCCAAAATAGATCGGCGCGCCAGCCCCGAGGGCTGGCACGCCGTGATTGGGTTCGGAGTCAGCGATTAATGATCGACTACGGCCGCCTTGGATCCAATGGGAACGCGAATATCTTCGACCATCTGTGCAATATGCTCCGGCACAGGGGCCGTTGCGCGGGAGACAAGGATCGCCACGACGAAGTTGAACAGTGCGCCGACGGCGCCGAAGGATCCAGGCGATATCCCCAGCAACCAGTGGGCCGGGTTGTCCGGCAGCATGGCCGTCGCTTTGAAGAAGAACCAGCCTTTGTACAGGAAGATGTAGATCAGGGTCGTCCCAAGCCCGGCCATCATGCCCCACATGGCTCCCAGATTGTTGCAGCGCTTGGAGAAAATGCCGAGCATCAGCGCGGGGAAGATGGAAGAGGCCGCCAGGCCGAAGGCCAGCGCCACCACCTGGGCGGCGAATCCGGGCGGATTCAAGCCAAGATAACCTGCCACCAGGATGGCACAGGCCATGGCGACCCGGCTGTACATCAATTCCTGTCGTTCGTCGATGTCGGGCATGAACACGCCTTTGAGCAGGTCATGGGAAATGGACGAGGCAATGGCCAGCAGGAGTCCGGCGGCGGTGGACAAGGCCGCGGCAATACCACCGGCGGCCACCAGGGCGATCACCCAGTTGGGCAGCCCGGCGATTTCAGGGTTGGCCAGCACCATGATGTCACGGTCGACCTTGACCATCTCGTTGCCCTTCCAGCCGAAAGACTCGGCCTTGGCGGCGAAATCCTTGCTGTTGCCATAGTATTGGATCTTGCCGTCGCCGTTCTTGTCCTCGAATTTCAACAGGCCGGTGGTCTCCCAGTTTCTGAACCAGTTGGGTCGCTCGTCATAGGCCAGGTTTCCGTCCGGAGAACCGACGGCGCCGATCTGGATGGTGTGCAGCAGGTTCAGGCGTGCCATGGCTCCCACCGCAGGGGCCGTGGTGTACAAAATGCCGATGAATACCAGGGCCCAACCGGCGGAGAAACGGGCGTCCTTTACACGGGGAACGGTAAAGAAGCGGATAATGACGTGGGGCAGACCGGCCGTGCCGATCATCAGCGAAAAGGTCAACAGGAAGATGTTGAGGCCCGACCCCTTCTGGGCCGTGTAGGCCGCGAACCCCAAATCCACGCAGACCTTGTCCAGCTTATCCAGCAGGTACATGCCGCTGCCGTCGGCCATGGTACTGCCCAGTCCCAATTGGGGAATCGGATTGCCGGTGAGATGGATGGCGATGAAGATCGCCGGAATCGTGTAGGCGAAAATCAGCACGCAGTATTGGGCGATCTGCGTATAGGTAATGCCCTTCATCCCGCCCAGAACGGCATAGACGAAGACGATGGCCATGCCGGCCACCAGACCTGTGGCGAAAGGCACCTCCAGGAATCTGGAGAAAGCCACGCCGATGCCCTTCATCTGCCCGATGACGTAAGTCAGCGAGCATACGATCAGACAGACCACCGCCACGATCCGCGCCTTCTTGGAATAGAAGCGATCGCCGATGAATTCGGGTACGGTGAATTTTCCGTATTTGCGCAGATAGGGGGCCAGCAACATCGCCAACAGCACATACCCGCCGGTCCATCCCATCAGGTAAGCGGAGGCATCGTATCCCTGGAAGGCGATCAGGCCTGCCATGGAGATAAACGAAGCCGCCGACATCCAGTCCGCGCCGGTGGCCATGCCGTTCAGCACCGGGTGCACGCCCTTGCCGGCCACATAAAAGTCAGAGGTACTGGCAGCACGGGCCCGGATGGCGATATAGATATAGATGGCAAAGGTCAGGCCAACCACCAAAAATGTCATCGCTTTGAGTCCCATTATTTGCCCTCCTCTTCTTCAACCCCAAATTGCCGGTCGATTTTGTTCATTCGAATGGAATAATAGAAAATCAGCGCAATGAAGATGTACATGGAACCTTGCTGGGCAAACCAGAAACCTAACTTGTACCCTCCAATTTGAATATGATTGAGTACGTCGTGTATCATGATTCCGAAGAAAAACGATACGATGAACCAGACGATTAGGCATGCCGTGACAAGTTTCAGATTCGTCCGCCAATACTCTTCTGCTTTAGTCATTGATTTCCTCCAAGCCTTTTTGGGTTGATAGAACAGTATCCGGGCACCCCCGAAATCAATTTACATCACGCCCTCCTTGTGGTTCGGGTTAAACGGCAATTGTCCGCCGACCGAATGACAAACGCAGGTGGTGCTTTTGTAATGCCCATATTCATTTGCGCGCAGGGAGGGCAGATCGGATCCAGCGCTCGCCTGGTCTCCCTGGTGAAATCTTTTCCATGATGCAGCCGAATCCATGGATGCGGGGGTTTGAACCTTAATTAAAATAGACTGACATCCCGCCATCTATCCCTGACCCATTTTCCTCATGGTTATAATTATATGAATTTCATTTAGTTTTTCTTGTCTATTTAATTTAGATGAATTTTATTTGTCAAGTAATTTTTATTTTTTTTCCATTTTTTACTCTTTTTTCATTAACCTCTCCATATTCTTTTTAGGTATTTTTTCTTGAATTGCTTACGATTATCAGGCCCATACGAGAAATGCGATGGAAATAACACTCGATATGAGGCGGCAACACCTCGAATGGCTGCGTTCAGGGATTTCGATTGGAAGGGCCGTCAGGGCTCCGGCAAACTAACTTCGCATGATAATGGGACGATGCATCCCTCATGATGGGGATTCCAACGTACAGAAATATTAAGATATTACTGCCATTGGCACCTTAATACCGAATAAGGCAAACTTGATTTTGCGTGAACCTTAGAGCATCGGGACTGTTTTCATTCAGAATTATTGATATCTGATTCGGGGTGGCGCTCGGTTTGGTCCGGATCTCGGGAAGAGTTATCGGCCCACAAGCCCTGAATGGACTGCGAATCGACGATTCGACGAAAGTCAACCAGTTTCGCACGCAGCTCGGATAGGTCTTGGAAATCGAATTTCAAGCTATAGGTCTGTCCTTCGAAATTAGATGGGGCGATCAAATGAGTGCCCTTGGTGAGTTTCAATGATTTGACGGCCTGGTCATACCGCGACTGATATCGGACGATTTGCGGGAAGCGCAGCTTTTCAAGGATCCGACGAATCGCCTGTCCTCTCTGTTTGCGGTCCAGATCCGCCGAACAGCGAATGTCGCGCAGATCGTCGGAATTTACCACGTCATCGATGGAACGCCCTTCCCTGCGGGCGATGCCGACAATCCAGTCCAGGATCTCCCTTTGTCGGTTGAGCCCGAAATTAAGGTCCAACAACAATTGAACCAGCGCTTGGGCATCTTCCTTATCCGGCATGGCATGCAGTTGCAAGGCAATGGGCAAGGCAATGTCACCGACCGCCAACGCTTCCTGCCATTGCGGCGGCATCTGTCTCACAGTGAGCAGTTTTGCGACCATTGTATCGTGAACGGGAATTCCACACTCCCGCGCTGCCTGACCGATGGGGGCGATTCCGGATTGAAACCGGGCCAGAAGTCCAATGGCGTTGGCCTGCTCCATGAGATTGAGATCGCGCTGCATGGCGTTGTCGATGACGGCGATCTTGGCGCATTGGACGGATTCTGCATTCGCAGGCAACAGATGGCAGGAGATCGCCTCGATGCCAAGCCGGCGGCAGGCTTTAATTCTCGAGAAACCGGTTACGATCTGGAAATATGATCCTTGCGGAATCAGAACCGGCGGATTGACGACACCGCCGGATCGGATCGACGGTTTCAGGATGTCGGAGGTATCGCCGGTCTTGATGCGATATGCGAGGTTGCCGGAATCAATTTGTCCCAACGATACGCGGCGACAATTAAATTCCATGGGTGTGGCCGGTGACAAGCCGCAGGGCCTCCAGATATTTTGCCCGCGTGTTTTCCACCACGTCGTCCGGCAAGTGGGGTGCCGGCGGGGACTGATTCCATTGGATGGAGATGAGGTAATCGCGCAGATACTGCTTGTCGAAACTTTTTTGGGAGCCGCCGGGCCGGTAGTCGGCAAGGGGCCAGAAGCGGCTTGAATCGGGCGTCAGGACCTCATCGATGAGGATGAGCTCACCTTCGAGGATGCCGAACTCAAACTTCGTGTCGGCGATGATGATGCCCTTTTCCAGCGACAGGGCGGCACCTCTCTCATAGATGGCCAGGGAGAGTTCCCTCACCTTCTCGGCCGTCTCCTTGCCGATGCGGCGGCAGGTCTCTTCAAAGTCGATATTGATATCATGCATCCCCACTTCTTCCTTGGTGGAAGGCGTAAAGATGGGATGGGGCAGTTTTTCCGATTCCTGCAGGCCGGGCGAAAGCTTGATTCCGCAAACCGTCTGGTCCTTTTGGTAGGATTTCCAGCCGGAACCGGAAATATAGCCGCGGACCACGCACTCTATGGGCAACGGACGGGTTTTTTTGACCAGCATCGACCGGCCCTGCAGTTGTTGGGCGTGCGGCTGGCACACATCGGGAAACTCGGCCACATCCCCGGAAATGACGTGATTGGCGACAAGGGGTTTCATAACGTCAAACCAGAATAGGGATATCTGATTGAGTATTTTGCCTTTATCCGGCACAGGCCGAGGCAGGATGACATCAAAGGCGGAGATCCTGTCTGTCGCCACCATCAGGAAGCTGTCGCCCAGGTCATAGATGTCGCGGACCTTGCCGCGCTGAACAAGCTCAAGGCCGGGATATTCTGTTTGCAATAATGCCGTCATGGTTCTCTGTTTTTCATCCGTGGGAGTTCTGGGTTACTTGGCATTGAAGGCCATGATGTACTTGTGGAGAATATCGAGCGCGTCGGACCCGATTTCGAAGAACTCGATACCGGATTCAAACATACCGCTGTGATTCTCTTTGGTATAGACGACACGTCCTTGGATATCAACGACATCTTCTTCGAGGCCAATGGTCAGGGACACCAGATGGCCGACTTCGATGGCCGCATGAGTCTCCAGCAGAATACCCGATTCGGAAACGTTCAATGTTCGCCCCATGCCTTGCGTGGCACCTTCCTGATTTTCATCCGTATAGACGTAGTTCAGCAAGTGCATGGAGTCAATTCTTGAATGCTTTCTCTTTTCTTGGTTGTTCATGTCGCGCTCACTCGTTATGGTTTTGGGCAGGGAAGACTACTTCCCGTCACCAAGCGTTTGATGATACTTGCCAATGACCTTGGTCGAAACGTTTACGCAGGTGGCCACATTATCGACGAAATTTTTAAATGTCGTTGACAATTGGTTGTATTCGTCTTTGAGTTGTTCGGGATTCATTTTGCGAACTTTGAATTCGTTGGAGGCCAGTACCGTCGCGTGCTCAGGTTCATGCCCAAGGTCTATGAATGGAAAATGCCCGAAGTAATCCCCCTTGTATAATTGAACCAGCGGAACGGTGCCGAAGTCGGCAAACCGGACGACGGAGGCAACACCCTCGCGGACGACGTAGACATTCTCCTCGGTGTTCCCTTGGGTGATAACCGGCTTTTTGTTCTCGACAAAATCGCCGGAGGGCCTTTTGTTCTGACGAAGTTCCACCGCCCTTTCGTTGAGCTGCTTCAACCTTCGGTCCATACTCAATAGAAATCCACGAAATTCCGGAGAAAGTTTGGCGAATTCCTGAGCCAGCCGTTGTGAATCCAGCACACCCAATTGCACATTGCCGATGGCCACGGCAGTGGCCGTCCGAATATGCCCCTGGATCAGGAAGGAAGAAAGACTGCCGATAAAAGATCCGTCTCCCAGACGCACGATGGGCAGTGTGCCTTCCGGGGTGTCGCGCACAATCTCCACGACGCCCTCGAGAATCACCCAAATCCAACTTCCGTGCTTGCCCTCTTCGACGATATGTTCGCCATCGAAGAAATCTTCCTCGTCGGCCACATACATATAATCCACCAGCGGCCCTTTCACGATTGGAATGGCATCCGTATCCTTTTGCATTTTTAGCTCCCCACCCAATGCATTGGGGCCAACTTTCTTTACCTGGCCGTCATCCACCATTTTGAGGCCCTCCAGGATAATCCCCATACGACTCTTGGTGATGACACGTTGGCTGGTGATATTCTCCTTGGAAAACTCGAACTCCCCATCCGTCCATCCGAACAGGGTATATACGGCGTCCAGGCCGGACTTGCTTCCTGAGGAAGCATTGATCGGATTTCCGTTCTCAAAATAGATGAAGCCCGGCACCTCGGCATAGCGACTGATCAATCGCAAGACGCCGGTGCTGCTATTGGCCCCCAGTAGCTGCATGATATCGCCCAGGGCTAGAAATTTCAGATTTCCAGCTAATACGACGTTGTCTCGCATCATTGTCTTACTGAGCCCACTTGAATTCCTTCTGAAGCGACTTCAAGGTTTCCTTGAGGCAAGCCTTGAGTGTGATGCCGACACCGTTTCCTTTTACGGCGCTGGCTTCAAACGAGGGCACCTTTAACTGTCGGTTCAAATCGCGTTCCATCAAATCGATGGGCATCAGGGGAATGCCTTGTTCCGAAAGATCGCGTTTGTTGTATTGCATGACCAGGGGAACCTTGAAGATGCTTTTGCCGTATTCTTTCAAATTGGACTGCAAATCCTTTAGTGAGCCCATGTTCTTTTCGCGCCGGACCTCTAAAGAGTCTGCCACGAAAACGATTCCGTCGACGCCCCGCAATACCAGCTTGCGAGTGGAACTGTATTTGACCTGGCCTGGAACCGTATATAACTGGACCCGCACGTCACAGCCCCTGATTTGCCCCAAGCCCATGGGTAAAAAGTCGAAAAAAAGCGTGCGGTCCCCTTCCGTGTTGATAGAAACCATCTCGCCCTTTACCTGCTTCTTGTACTGCGCAAAGATGTACTCCAGGTTCGTGGTTTTTCCGCACCGTCCAGGTCCGTAAAATACAATTTTGCACTCAATCAATCGCTTTTTTAAATTGAAAATCGCCATAACCCAAGACTCCAAAGATGGCCTTTGAAAGTTGTTGTCTCTATGTTCCGCCAAAATGACGGCCTGCTAACTCTCTACTGCATCGAAAGCTTTTCACGAAAAATCATGAAGTGGACGACCTCCATTGGCTCGATCATGCGTCCGATCAGGAGCTCTTGATACGGATATCCAGGCAGTAGTCCCCTTGTTTGGGTCCTGATTTGATCTGCGTTTTCGATGAGACCACACCCAATCCATTAAAGATCGCAATGGGTGAATAAAATTGGATATCCTTTAATTCCATGCCCGCTTTCAAATCTTCAATCAGACTCTGATCCTGTTTGGATATGATCAAGCTCAGCATGTTCCCGGATTGAAAGTTGACGTCGAACTCTACCATTTCCCCCTTGCGCGGACCGCTCTCAAAGGTGATGCCGATGGAAGTGATATCCAGAAATTCCTCATCGTTTTCATCTGACGCCGCCGCACCGGAATCCTGATCGAGCCCCATGGTTTCACCGGTTGACACAGGCTCGAGCAGGGGCACATTTACGCCTTTTTTATTCAAGGCATCCTCCAGATAGACCCGGACCAATTCCAACTGATTGGACTGAAATCGATTCTGGGAATGCCATTGATGATATTGGTTGACGGCCTCCTCGTGCGATCCTGCCGCCATGTGGCAGCGCAGGATGTTCTTGGCCACCTCCACTTTCAGGGCATCCTTTTCCAGAAGGGCATTCAACTCCGCAAGGGCCCTGTCGAACTGGCCGAACTTGGCCAGCGCCACCGCGCCTTCCAAAGCGGCAGCATCCTCATCCTTGTTTTCGGCAAATGCAAACAAATTCTTGATCAGGTCCTGGGCTTTTTTGGACAACTCCGGCGAACTGGGACCCTTTTCCACCTTTTCCTTGGTGTGGTCCAAAGCTTGGATCTTCTCGCTGATGGCACTCAGCAAGCTCTTTTTGTTCTTCAGTCTGGGCAGAGAATCAACGAAATTCAGGGCGTCCTGGTACTTGTTGTAAGCTTCTGCGATCAATCCCTGGGAACGATAGATTTCCGCCTCCTGAAGCATCGATTTGAGTTGCTGCTTAATATTCATGAACGATCTCGTACATGATCAACGATTTAGGATGTTGTTGGTTCCCACGGATGAATACTCCAGGCGTTTCCATGGCCTTTCCGCCTGTCGGCCGAAGGGCTTTTTGAAACTCGACCTGTGCCGCGGGTCATGTTTCTTTTACCGTGCATGACAGGACCAAGTCAATATTTAATAGTTATTTAAATAAGCTACCTGGATGCCGTATGGATGCCGGTGTCGTTGCCGGCATTGACCCGGCCTGCCGCTCGGCGACGCGAAAAAGGCGATCCGCGCCCACTCCGACAGACCGGTTTCACGGTTGACACCCTATAGTGCTTGTGGCAAAATTTTTTCCCTTCTTTTGCCTTGGGAGATCGTTCCTCGAAACGATTTCATTCCACAAACGCCAACCTAGGAGACCTTCAATGAATGCACCCGTTCGAGTCACCGTCACCGGAGCGGCCGGCCAGATCAGCTACTCCATCATTTTCCGTATCGCCAACGGCGATATGTTCGGCAAAGACCAGCCCGTCATCCTGCAATTGCTCGAAATTCCACCGGCCATGGGCGCGCTCAACGGCGTTGTCATGGAGCTCAAGGATTGTGCATTTCCGCTCGTTGCCGGCGTGGTCGCCACCGATGATCCCAACATTGCCTTCAAGGAAGCCGACTACGCGGTATTGATCGGCGCACGCCCCCGCGGTCCGGGAATGGAACGATCCGATCTGCTCAAGGCCAACGCGGAAATCTTTTCCGTTCAGGGAAAGGCACTCAATGACCATGCCAATCCAAACGTCAAAATCCTGGTGGTGGGCAACCCGGCCAACACCAATGCCCTGATCACCCTGAAAAACGCGCCCGACCTGAATCCCAGGAACATAACCGCCATGATGCGTCTGGATCACAATCGCGCCTTATCCCAACTGGCGGAAAAGACCGACAGCAAAACCACCCGAATCGATAAAATGGTCGTCTGGGGCAACCACAGCACCACCCAATATCCCGATATCAGTTACGCAACCGTGGATGGCAAGCCGGCCAGTGACCTGGTGGACAATGCATGGCGCAACGACAACTTTATTCCCACGGTGCAAAAACGGGGGGCGGCGATTATCCAAGCGCGGGGTGCCTCCAGCGCCGCCTCGGCCGCCTCGGCCGCCATCGATCATATGCGTGACTGGGCCCTCGGCAGCAATGGCAAGTGGGTCAGCATGGGAGTGTACAGCCGGGGCAACTCCTACGATATCGACGAGGACATCATTTTTTCCTTTCCGATCATCTGTGAAAGCGGCCAATGGAAAGAAATCAGCGGCCTTGAAGTCAGCGAGGCCAGCCGGGACCGGCTGACTGTGACGGAAAAGGAATTGTTGAGCGAAAAGGCAGCCATCGCCGATCTGCTATAAGTCGAAATCGCCATCCATAACGAATGGGGATGCCCATCCGGGCATCCCCATTTTGATTTTGAACGATCAGGAAGGTCCTTTCCGGATTTTGGCGAGTTCCGACTGGATGGTCTTTGCCAGTGTCTGGGTGATGCCGGGCAATTGCTGAAGATCTTGCAGACTGGCGGCTTCGATGGAAGCGACACTGCCGAACCGCGTGAGCAACTGTTTTTTGCGCTGCGGCCCGACTCCCGGAATCCGGTCCAGTACCGATACCAGAGACGCCGAACCCCGACGCTTGCGTTGATAGGATATGGCGGCTCGGTGGGCCTCATCCCGAATGCGTTGCAGAAAGAGCAGCAAATCGGCCTGTTTGCCGAACTGAACCGGATTGAGCCGGTACGGAAGGTAGATTTTATCGGCGGTTTCCCCCTGGGATTCATCCTTCTTGGCAATGGCGGCCACGCCGAATCGATTGTTCAGCCCCAAGCGCTCCAGAACCGCCAGGGCCACATTCAACTGTCCCTTGCCGCCGTCCACCAATAATAAATCCGGCAGCGGCGCATCCTTCGATGACTTGCCGAATCTGCGCTGCAACACCTCTTCCATGCCTTCGTAATCGTCATGACGCGCGCTTTTTATCAGCCGATAGCGTCGGTAGCCATCGCCAAAGGGACGGCCCCTTTGAAATACCACCATGGCCGCCACCTGATGGGTGCCAAACAGGTTGGAATTGTCGAAACACTCGATCCGCATTGGAGAACGATCGAGCCGCAGCTTCTTTTGCAGACGATCCAGCAGTTCCATTTGCAAGGCATCTCCATCGGCGACCCGTTTCAGCACCTCCCGGGCATTCTCCATGGCCATGTCGACCAGTCGGGCCTTTTGCCCCCTTTGCGGCCGGTGAAGGCGAACCTGGGTGCCGCGAATTTCGCTGAGACGCTCCTGGACATATTGCCGGTTGGCGGGAAGTTCGCTGACCAGTATCTCGGCGGGGATCTCCTGCCGGATCGCGTACAATTGCTGAATGAATTGATTCATCTGCACATCGGTCGATCCGACGGCGGACTCGAAAAAATACGGCCGGCTGCCCAGCAGGAAACCTCCGCGGACCCTGAGCATTACGGCAATGGAGGTCTCCGCTTCACTCATCAGGGCAACCACATCCCGATCCTTCAGGTCTGTGGTTACCATCACCTGCCTCTCCAGGGTCTTTTCGAGGGCAAACATTTTATCGCGCAGGGAGGCCGCCTTTTCGAAATTCTGCTCCCGGGCGGCATCCTGCATCTCCTTCTTGATCTTGCGAATCAGCTCCGGGGTACGACCGCGCAAAAAGGCGATCACTTCGTCGACGATCCCTTTGTATACTTCCGGAGCCACGTCCTGGGTGCAGGGCGCCAGACAGAGTCCCAGTTGGTAGTTCAAACACGGACGTGTCCGACCGTGAAAGGTCGTGCTGTTGCATTTGCGCAACTTGAAGGTTTTATGAATGAATTTCAGGGTCTGGCGCACCGCCGCGCTTGACGCATAGGGGCCGAAATAGAGCGCGCCGTCATTCTTGATTCTGCGCACGATATTCAGATCCGGAAACGGCTGGCTCAAATCGAGCCTCAGGGAGGGATAACGCTTGTCATCCTTGAGCACCACATTGTATCGCGGCCGATGCTTCTTGATCAGGTTGGATTCTAAAATGAAGGCTTCTTTCTCGGTACGCGTCAGGATGGTTTCCAGCCTGGCCACCTTGCTCACCAGCACCCTGGTTTTGGGATCCAGGGGTCGCCGGGATTGGAAATAGGTTTGCACGCGCTTTTTCAGGTCCCGCGCCTTTCCGATATACAGGATGCGTCCATTCGCATTCATAAATAGATAGACCCCTGGCGCTTTGGCAATGCCGGCCACTTGTCGCCGTAAAGTCTCCGGATAGGCAGTCTGGGCGGGTGATGTTTTGTCCATGCTATTGCTCGAACACGATGCGTTCCCGCAGGCGCTTGATTTTGTCACGCAGGTCGGCAGCCTTCTCGAATTCCAGGTCCCGCGCCGCCTGCAGCATCTCGGCTTCCAATTCGGCGACGGTGCGGTCGATTTTATCCGGATCGCGGTAATCCGCCTCCGGCTGGGAGACGTCGTTGAAATCCGATGCGGACGCTTCTTCGTACAGGTTGTCGAACACCTGCCGGACCTCCTTGCGGATGGAGGTCGGTACGATATGGTGGGCCTGGTTATAGAGATGTTGAATCTGCCGACGACGGTCGGCCTCCTCCATGGCCCGGGTCATGGAAGGGGTCACGGAATCGGCGTAGAGAACCACCCGGCCATTGACATTCCTGGCGGCCCGGCCGAAGGTCTGGATCAACGACCGCGTCGAACGCAGAAATCCTTCCTTGTCCGCGTCCAGTATCGCCACCAGGGAGACCTCGGGGATGTCCAGCCCTTCCCGGAGCAGGTTGATCCCCACCAGGACATCGAACTGACCGGCGCGCAGATCCTGGATTATATCCATCCTTTCCAGAGTGGAAATATCCGAATGCAGGTACCGGATGGCCACGCCCAGATCGGCGTAATACTCCGTCAAATCCTCTGCCATGCGTTTGGTCAACGTGGTGACCAGAACGCGCTCCCCTCGCTCGATGCTTTGGATGATTTCCTGATGGAGATCGTCTACCTGGTTGCCCGCGGACTTCACCTGGATCGCCGGATCGATCAGGCCCGTTGGTCTGACGATCTGCTCCACCAGGCTGCCATCGGCCTTCTCGATTTCATAATCTGCCGGGGTGGCCGATACGTAGATGACTTGTGGCGCACGGGCTTGCCATTCATCGAATCGCAACGGCCGATTGTCCAGTGCCGACGGCAGACGGAAACCGTAGCGAACCAGGGTCTCCTTGCGGGACCGGTCGCCCTTGTACATCGCCCGGATCTGGGGGATACCGATGTGGCTCTCGTCGATGAACATCAGAAAGTCGTCGGGAAAATAGTCCAGCAGCGTGGGCGGCGGTTCGCCCGGCGCCCTGGCGGTGAGATGCCGGGAATAATTTTCGATCCCGTTGCAATATCCCAGCTCCTGAATCATCTCCAGATCGAACCGGGTGCGCTCTTCCAGGCGTTGGGCCTCGATCAGCCGGTTTTCCGTGCGCAGCCGATCGACTTCGACCTTGAGTTCGTCCATGATGGTCTGCATGGCCCTTTTCAAGGTTGTGCGCGTGGTGACATAGTGGCTGGCCGGAAACACCGTGGTCGCCTGCAGGGATTTACGGGAAATCCCCCGCAAAGGATCGATTTCGGCGATGGCGTCGATGGTGTCGCCGAAGAAGTCGATGCGCAGCGCCGTGCTCTCCTCGTAAGCCGGGAATATTTCCACCCGGTCGCCACGCACGCGAAATGTGCCGCGGTGAAAATCCAAATCGTTGCGCTGATATTGCATGGCCACGAGATCGCGCAACAAACTTTCCCTGGAAAGATCCTGGTCCAGGGACAAATCGACGCGCATCTCCAGGTAATCCTCCGGTGCCCCCAAACCGAAAATGCACGACACGCTGGCAACCACCAGCACATCGCGCCGTGATAGCACCGAACGGGTAGCCGAATGGCGCATCTTATCGATCATCTCGTTGATGGAGGAGTCTTTCTGAATATAGGTATCGGTGGTGGGGATATACGCTTCCGGTTGGTAATAGTCGTAATAGCTGACGAAATATTCGACGGCGTTTTCAGGAAAGAGCTGTCTGAATTCCTGGTAAAGCTGGGCGGCGAGTGTCTTATTGGGTGCAATGACCAGGGACGGTCGGTTGGTTTGGGCGACCACCTGGGCCATGGTGAACGTCTTTCCCGAACCGGTGACCCCTAGCAGCACCTGATGGGAATGCCCCTCTTCGACCCCCTTGCAAAGTGCATCGATGGCCCTGGGCTGATCCCCCTTGGGTGAGAACTCGGAAACCAGATGAAATCGTTCCATTGCAACCGTCGCCATATTTCCCTGTGTTGGATATTGCGTGACCCGTCACGCGATCAATTACAATGGCGGTGTCACGTTGTCCCCACCGCCAAAGAAAAATTAAGGTACTTCGGCTGAATTGCAAACCAGGCCCGGCCCGGACTAGATCGATTCGATCAACACGGCGCAGTGCGCCGCCATCCCCTCGCCACGGCCCACGACTCCCAACCCTTCGGTAGTGGTCGCCTTGATGTTGATCCGATCGACCGTAACATCGAGGGCCTTCGCCAGGTTTTGTTCCATCTCCCTGCGGAACGGTTGCAGTTTGGGCGCCTGGGCCAGAATCGTCGCATCCATGTTCTCCAGGCGAAACCCATGGCGGAGCACCATGGTATGGCATCGTTCGAGAAGTTCGATGCTGTAGATGTCCCGAAACGCATCGTCATTGTCAGGAAAATGGCATCCCAGGTCACCCAAGCCGGCGGCACCCAGCAAGGCGTCGCAGGCTGCGTGGACCAGCACGTCGGCATCGGAATGACCGAACAAACCCTTTTCAAACGGAATGGTCACGCCTCCCAGGATCAGGCGGCGTCCCGACTGCAGACGATGAACATCATAGCCAAAACCGATTCGCATATGACAATTCCCCTTGGGGTTATGCCGAAGGTCAGATCAACGTCTTTTTGCCCCGCACGGTGAAGGCTTTGATATCGTACGGTTGGCCCTTGGCATTGACTGGCTGACGAGGCTTGGTGCGGAACTCGTTGCGTACAATAAAATGAGTATACTCCGAGATGATGATCTCTCCGGGTTTCGCCGCCGCGCAAAGCCGTGAGGCAATGTTGACCGTATCGCCGATAACCGAATAGCTCATGGTGCGATGCGATCCGATGTAGCCGGCCACTACCTCGCCGGTGTTGATACCGATGCCGATTTCGATGGGTGCCTCCCCCTTCGACATGCGGATGTAGTTGAATTCCTCCAGGGCCAGGTGGATATCCAACGCCGCCCTGACCGCGCGGTGGGGGTCGTCGGAATGAACGATCGGCGCCCCCCAGATCACCATGATCCCGTCGCCGATAAACTTGTCCACGGTGCCCTCATGGCGAAAGATGGTGTCCACCAGGATCTCGTAATAGTCGTTCAACAACTGCAACACCTGCGAAGCCTCGTTGTCCGCGCTAAGTTTGGTAAAACCGCGTATATCGACGAACATGACCGTGGCCGTGCGCTTTTTGCCGCCTTTTTCCACCGTAAGCTGACCGTTGACCACCATCTCGGCCAGGTCCGGAGAGAGGAGTCGACTGAATTTCTCGCGGGTGGCGGCATCCCGTTCCATCTTCTCGGCGGCCGCCTTGCGCTCGTTGATGGTGAACTGGGCATGGGAACCGAAAATGGCGAACATGCAGAGAACGATGATACGCCCCCAGATATTGTCCAATTCGATGCCCAAAACTTTTTCCAGAAAATGGTCATAGGATAGAAATAAGGACAGAAAGGAATCCAGCAGCCAATAGATCAACGCCAGACCGAACCCGATGAGAACCATGTGATCCGTGATGGCGGACATACCGGTCAAATTCTTGGATTTGGATGATCGTGTATCCATAATACCCGCTTCGGATCGAAGCCTACGCGTCAAGCTGAGAAGTTCATGTCCCGGCCGATGGCTGCTGCAGATGCAGGACTTCGAACAATATCATCCCCCCAGTCTCCAATTCAAGCCGCTTCTTCCATGTCCTGCCGATACCGCCCGGTGGTCTCCCGGGTCGATGGTCCGTTTTCGCGGTTGTCCGCCCGGAAGACCGAACCGGGTTATTATCAAAAATACCAGTATGTAAAGCACCCTCCGGGCCGCATTAGACCTTGACAAATCAAGGCCTTTATGGCCACGATTAATGAAATCGATTGCCGTTCGATGAATTGTGACCCGTTGCCTGGTGCCGAGAGTAGGAGATCCGAGTTGGCCAAACACCATAACGACATCCGCTCCACTGAAAAGCTCCTGGATATCATACGAGACAAGGACAGTACCTCCCCTCCCCCGGCATCGACCGAATCCGTGGCGGACAAGGTTGCCGGCCGGGGCACGTCGCTCGCAAAAAGAATATCGATCAAGCGCAAGATCGCCATCGGTGTGGATATCGGCCATACCAACATCCGCCTGGCCAAAGTCCAACGGGCGGAAAAAAACAATCAAATAGTCGATTACCGCGATATCCCCTTTACGAAAACCATCTCGCTGAAAGACCCGCATGTCAGAGAAACACTGAAGTCGGCCATGGTCGATTTCTGCGGTAAAGACTCCCATTGCGTGATCTGGGGCGCCATTCAATCGGCCAATGTGGAAATCCGCTGTATCCATATCCCCAAGCTGCAGCGCAAGCAGATGGCCAACGCCATCTACTGGACCTTCACCAAAAAAGTGGCCTTGAATGAAAACCTGGAGATGCTGGATTACGAGATCCTGGGCGACATAAACGTCGGTGGCATCAAAAAAACCGAAGTACTCACCTTCAAAGCGCCCAAAGAGGATGTGGCCGAATTCAAATCCACCTTCCAGCAGATCGGATTTCCCCTGCAAGGCATCTCCATCGTTCCGTTCGCCATCCAGAACCTTTTTCGCACCCAGACCATCCCCACGCCGTCAGAGAATGTCTGCAGTCTGTTCGTCGGCCGGGACTGGTCCCGAATCGCGATTTACCACCAGGGAAATCTGGTCCTCTCCAGGGGGATCCGCGCCGGCATGCGTAGCATGATCGAAGCCATCGACCTCTCGTTGCGACACGGGATCAATGCGACAGCCAAGGCGAATGAAGATCAAGACACCACCGCCATCGATCCCCGGGCCCATCGGATATTCTTCGACTTCATCGATGCACACGATCGCAAATCGTCCGAATCTGCCGGTGCAAACAAGCCGAATCCTTCCCAGGTATTTCAAATGGTCCTGCCGGCCATGGAACGACTGGTACGCCAGGTGGAGCGAACCTTCGAACATTACGCCCTCAACTTCAACCGCGAAGGCGTCAGCCGCATCTACATCTCCGGCCAGGTCATCGCCAATTCCGTGATCGTCGACTACATCGGCAAGCAATTGGATCTGCCGGTTACGCCGATGAATCCATTCATCGACGAAACCGGATTCTCTTCCCGGGTCCGCATTCCCGAAACCCCTTCGGAACGCGAAGCCTATGTACCGGCCATCGGCCTGGCCCTGGCCGACAATGCCATGACGCCGAATTTTCTTTACACTCACAAAGACAAGGAAGCCGTGAACCATGTACGCCGCAACAACCTGTGGATATTGAGAATATGCGCAATGTTGCTATTCATCATGGTAATCGTGTTCTCCTGGCAGCAGAACAAACTGGACTCCAAACGCGAAGTGGTCGAAAAACTGGACAACAAATTGATTGCCTACTCTCCGCCCGCCGAAAAGGAGATTCTCCTGGCGTTGTTCTCCAAGACGAAAAACAAACGAAAATCCATTTCAGAGATCATTCAGCGTTATGCCCCCCTGGCCATGGTATCCGAATTGGCCAATATCACGCCGGCCGGCATCCGACTATTGAGCATAGAGGCCGTGATGGGGAAGCCGAAGGCCCTGAATCAAAAGGCCGTCTCAAGCACCCTGGAGATTGAAGGAATCGTCTTCGGCAACCCCGGGGACTTCGAGACCTCGTTGACAGGCTATCTGCTCAGCTTGAAAAATTCACCGCTTTTCCGCAAACCCAGCGTCAAGGAAAAGAAGATCGAATTCTACGATTACCAAGAGGTCATGCACTTTGTCGCGCGCCTGGAGGTAATATAATGGTGCTCACCGACAGCTTGCAAACCATCGACACAAGAAGCGGACAGGGTGTACCATGGCCAAGATAAGAATCCACTCGAGCAATATGACCTACTTGGCGATATGCCTATCGAGTCTGCTGGCTTTCTTCCTGGTGGGCATCTATCCCAGCGTATCTGCCCTTGAGGAAATGGACGCCGAAATCGAAATGTTGCGCCAGAAAGTCCAGACCCAGGAGCTGCTATTCCCGGTTTACCAGCGTTTGATCAAGGAAGTGGTCCGTAAGGTACCGTCCAGACTGGCTGTCCCGGAAAAGACCAAGATGCCGCCCAATGACCTGGTTCGTCTGAACGGATTGTTCAATCGGCTGGCCGGCGAAAGCAATGTGACCTTTTCCAGCGCCATCCCCGACGCCAGCAACTATCTGGAAGACAAGGGGTATCTCTCCATGAAGGTGGTTTTCATCGGAGATTTTTTCAATTTGCGGCGGCTCCTGCTGGGCATATGCCAATTGCCCTATCTGGAGTCCATCGATCAGATCCGAATCGAAACCCAGCAACAGCGAAGTCAGAAACGGATGAGTTTTCGATTGAGGGTCGCCCAGCAATAACCGCAACCCAAGCACCCGTGGAAGCCTATGACAACACGTGAAAAGATCATCGTCGGAGTCATGTGTTTATCCATTGCCTATGGGGCCTACGATCTATTGGGATCGGGTGGTGGCAGAGCCAAGGCGCCGCCGTCCCAGGCCAACCCCATGGATGAGTTGAAGCAATTCGTCATGGAGATCTCTCAGAAATTGGCTGGCGACAAACCTTCCGAAGACTATCAATATATGATAACCCAGGCAGGAGATCCCTGGCCCAAAGATCCCTTCCTCCTCTCTTCGGCCCTGCTTCGAAAAAGCAGGGCAGCTCAGGTTACTGTATCCGAGCCTCAACCGGCGGAACGGACACCCGATTTTATCTATACCGGCTACATGCAAATCGAAGGCACCCTTCTGGCAATCGTCAACGGCATCGAATACGCCAAGGGTGAGTCCCTGCGCGTCGAAGATTATTATATTAAGGAAATTCACCCGAAACGAGTTGTAATCGGAAAGATAAACAGCCGGGAAACGATTCAGCTGCCCATTGCAGACGTCGATTCCGGAAATTGAAATTAAACTCACAGGTTGGAAATTGATCATGATGCGCAAGAACCGCAGATGCTATCGAGGAGTGGGAATCGGGCTGGCAGTGGCCTTGATACTCGGATGCGCCGGGCAACAAAATCCGGAATCCGATTCGTTCGAGCGCTGGCGCAAACTGGCCGAGGAGAGCCGTGGCTATTCTCCGGCACCCCGCCAGAGAACCATGGATCTCCAACCCAAAAGAATCGAAACCATCGCTCCGGCGCAAGCCCGGCACATTCCTGTCCGGCCCTTGCCCGAACGCATCATCACCATGAAAATGAATCAAACCGACGTGGCCGTCTTGCTCCGGGCCCTGGCACGTGCGGTCAATCTCAATATCATGATCAACGAGAGCGTAACCGGCAAAATCAGCATCAATGTCAAGGATGCCAAATGGAACCAGGTGTTCAACGGAATCCTCAACTCCCAGGGCCTGGCCTATGAATGGGAGGGGGATATCATCCGCATCGTCAGCATGGATGACCGCAACCGGAACCTGCAGAGCCTGGAAGCCCAGGAAAAAATCCTGGCCAAAAAGCAGGAGATGGAGAGGCGGGCCCCGTTGGTCACCAAGATCATCCCCATCGATTTCGCCAAGGCCGACGAATTGAAGGCCAATGTCGAGAAGCTTCTCAGCACCCGGCAATCCGGCGACACCATCGGCTTCGTGATGGTGGACACCCACACCAACGCCCTGGTCGTGCAGGCGACCCCTACCGATATCGAACGCATCGTCGCGCTGATTACCGAGCTGGACCGCCCCACTCCCCAGATCCTGATCCAGGCCCACATCGTGGAGACCACCAGTCGCACGGCCCGCGAGTTGGGGGTCCAATGGGGCGGCCTCTATCAGGATGCGGGCAACCACTATTGGATCTCGCCGGATGCCACCGGCGCCATCGACAATGCCACCATCGGTACCGGGCTGAACCCACAAGCCGGAACGGCCATCAATTTTCCGGCCAACCTGGGAAATGCCACCCAGACCGGCACCGGACTGACCCTGGGATTCATCACCGAAGGAACTGACCGGATCCTCTCTTTTCAGCTTTCGGCCTTGGAGGAGGAAGGCAAGCTCAACATCTTGTCGAGCCCATCCATCACCACCCTGGACAACCAGAAGGCCACCATCGAGAGCGGCAGCGAAATTCCAATCCAGCTAATCGAGAACAACTCTGTGGAAATCCAATACAAATCCGCGGTTCTCAGCTTGGAAGTCACCCCCCACGTCATCCAGGACAACGCCTTGAAATTGGAGATTCTGACCACCAAGGACGACGTCGGTACCATCAGCGTGTCCAACGCCAATCCCACGATCCTGACCAAGAAGGCCTCCACCAACGTGATTCTTTTCGACGGCCAGACCACCGTCATCGGTGGGCTCAAGCAATCCACACTGCAGGATAACGAAGCCGGCGTGCCCCTGCTTTCCAAGATTCCCCTGCTGGGATATCTTTTCAAGAATGACAGCAAGCAGGATACAAAGGAAGAAATCTTGATTTTCATTACACCCCATATTCTCAAGACCCGACCATCCCAGGCGATAGCGCCGGAAGAGAAAAAATAACGTCCCATGGAATACTACAAGCTTCTGCAACTCGATCGGGAACCGTTTTCCAATTCACCGGACCCCGATTATTTTTTTCAATCCCGGCAGCACCTGGGATGCATGCAGAAGCTGGAGCTGGCCCTGCGGCTCAAACGGGGGCTCAATGTGGTCATCGGCGACGTCGGCACGGGCAAGACCACCATCTGCCGCCAGCTTATCCGCAAGTTTTCCCGGGAGGGCGACTTCGAATGCCACCTGATCCTCGACCCCTCTTTCTCCTCCGGTCATGACTTTCTCGGGCACATTCACGACCTGTTCTGCGAAGACAAGGCCGGCTCCACCCGCGATGTCGCTCTGAAAGAGGGCATCAAACAGGCATTGTTCCGCAAGGGAGTGGAACAAAACCAGACCCTCGTGCTCCTCATCGACGAAGGCCAGAAGATTCCCGAGCCATGCCTGGAGATATTGAGAGAACTGCTCAACTACGAAACCAATACCTTCAAGCTGCTGCAGATCATAATTTTCGCCCAAATCGAATTTGAGGCAATGGTCGGAAAACACGCCAATTTCTGCGACCGGATCAACGTCTGGCACCATCTGTCGCCGATGGATTTCAAAGACACCCGCCGGATGGTTCGACATCGGCTAAAGCTTTCCAGTTCACTTCCCAGTCCGGCCAGGTTATTCACGCTGCCGGCCATGTGGGCGATCTACCGCGCCAGCCGGGGATATCCCCGCAAGATCATCCACCTGTGCCATCAGGGCATGCTGGCCATGATCATTCAAAACCGCACCCGGGCCGGCTGGTCATTGATCCGAAGCTGCAGAAAAAGGATGGCGCCGAGCATGCGTCCTTTGCGCAAAGGCATCGTGGCCGGACTGCTGGTCTTCACCACGGTCCTGGCGGTATGGCTGTATCTTCCCAGAACCGGCGGCCGCACTGTTACTACGACCCAAACAAGCGCCTTCAAGATTACGCCGCCCATGGACGCCCTTGAGAATAAGCCGGAAGCGCTGCCGACCGCCGCCGCCCCGGAATCGCGGCCGTCAACGAAATTTGAATCGCTTCAAACGGCGGCCAATGCTTCCATCGAACCAGACCCTTCGCCCCTCGAAGAGAGTCCGGATCCGCAAACATCGCCGATTCCGGCGGATATGACGCTCCATCCATCGCCGGAAACCGACCTCGACCCGATACAGTCTCTGACTGCAGAGATGCCAAAATCCCAGCCGCCCACGTCGCTGGGCAAGCTCATCGTCCGACCGGGGGATACCATGGTGGGCATGCTCAATCGGGTATACGGAACGTTTCGCAACCGGTATCTGGCCGCCGTCATCGAGATCAATCCCCAGATTGCCGACCCCAACCGCATCGATATCGGCCAGGTCATCGAATTCCCACCCCTGCCATTCGATACCAAACCGCTCGCCGGATCCCGCCATTGGATCGTTCTGCAACAATTGGACACCTTGCCGACGGCCATGCAACGGGTGCAGGAAATCACCAGCAATATTCGCGTACCAATGCAATTGGTGCCTGCCTGGACTCCTGCAGATGGCCTGCAGTTTTTTCTGCAGGTCAAAGGATATTTTGCCCAACGCAGCGAGGCCTTGAACTATCTCGAGGCCCTCCCCCAGGATATCGCCGCCCATGGGTATGTCCGGTCGCAGTGGCCGCAGGAGGCAATTCTCTACGCGAACCCCTATGTCAGCGGAAACCATTAGATGTCGCTTGTCGAGGTGCCAAAGTGAAAAGCAGGAAGAAGCTTGGAGAGATGCTGGTGGAGGCCGGCCTGATGTCGGAGGAGCAATTGAAGCAGGCCGTCATCGACCACAAGCGCAACAACATGAAGCTGGGCCAATACCTGGTCAGAGAAGGCATCGTCAGCGGCGGACAAATTTCCGATCTGGTCTCGCGACAGCAGAAGATCACCAAGTATTACCCCGATCGCTACCCCATCGATATGAGCCTGGCCGAAATCCTGCCTTTGGAGCTGGCACAGAAATTTCAGGCGGTTCCCGTGGCCAAAAGCAATTTCCTGCTCACCATGGCCATGACCGATCCCATGGACATCGATGCCCTGGATGCCATGGAGGTCCATACCAATATGGAAGTCGAGGCCATCATCTGCTCCTACCAGGAGTGGAATCACCTGCTGGGCAGCCTGTACGGGACCTATTCCACCATGGGCGGGATGCTGGAATCCATGGAGGGCATGGAGATCGAGAGCTCAATCGCCGAAGGGGAAAAGGACCGTTCGGCCGACGATCTGGAAGTGCGTTCCCTGCACGATATGGCGGAGGAGGCACCGGTCATTCGACTGGTCAACTCCATTCTCTCCCAGGCGGTTCGCGACAGCGCCAGCGATGTCCATATCAGCCCGGAAAAAGACCGGGTCCAGGTCCGTTTCCGGGTCGACGGCAAGTTACACGAAGTGCCGGCGCCGCCCAAGAGCATGCATCTGCTCATCGTATCGCGACTGAAAATCCTGGCCAACATGGACATTTCGCTATCACGGATCCCCCAGGACGGCCGCTTCACCATCCGCATGGACAACAAGGAAATCAACATCCGGGCCTCCACCATCCCGACCATTTATGGCGAGAACATGGTCCTGCGGCTGCTGGATACCAGCAGCGGCGTCTATTCGCTGGAAGACCTGGGGATGTGCAGCGAGGATATCGCCAAGCTTGAATCGATGATATTTCGTCCCTACGGGATGATCCTGAGCACCGGCCCCACGGGAAGCGGCAAGAGCACCACGCTCTACTCGATCCTCAAACGCATCAACCAGCCGGACATCAATATCATCACCCTGGAGGATCCGGTGGAATACCGCGTGTCCAAAATCCGTCAGATCCAGCTAAACCGCAAGGCCGGCATGTCCTTCGCAAGCGGCCTGCGCTCCATCATGCGTCAGGACCCGGATGTCATCATGGTGGGCGAAACCCGCGACGCCGAAACGGCCGGAATCTCCGTCCAATCGGCACTCACGGGACACCGCGTATTGAGCACCGTCCATACCAATGATGCCGCCGGCGCCATCACCCGTTTCATCGACATGGGCATCGAACCGTTCCTGGTATCATCTGTGATGCTGGTCTCCATTGCCCAGCGACTGGTCCGCAAGGTCTGCTCCTATTGCAAGAAACCCTATGATCCGCCCGAGGCCGCACTGAAATTCTGGCAGCTGGACAAATCGACAGACGCCAATTTCGTCAAAGGCACCGGATGCTTCAATTGCATGGACAAAGGCTATAAAGGCAGAACCGGGGTCTTCGAGATTCTGGTGATAGACGAGATGGTGCAGGAGATGATCCTCAACCGGCGTTCGGCCCAGGAGATCACCCGCGCGGCCCACCAGGCCGGCCGTTTACGGACATTGAAGGAGGATGCTGCCGACAAGATCAGACAGGGCATCACCACCCTGGATGAAGCCGCATCGGCGGTGATGGTGTGATCGCCATCATCCCCTGGTGCAATGCAATGGAAGGTTAGACCAATGCCGACCTATTCATACAAAGCCATCAACGAAACCGGCACTACGGTGTCGGGAACCCTGGATGCGGATTCGGTGGATAGTGCCACCCAGAGTCTGGTGGGGCGCGGATTGATTCCTACGAAAGTGGTGGATTACTCGGCAACCCATCCTCTGTCGGGAATTTCGCGCCTGGTGGAGCGGCTGCGCAAGATCAAACCCCAGGAACTGATCCTGTTCACCAAGCAGTTCCGCACCATGATCCGGGCGGGAGTCCCCATGATGGTCATGCTGCACACCCTGGAAACGCAGACCGAAGATGCCAAGTTGAGAAAGATCATCATTGCCATGACCCAGGATGTCAGCGAAGGTGCCAGCCTGTACGAGGCCTTCAGCCGGCATTCGCGCGTCTTTTCCCCGTTGTATTGCAGCATGGTGCGGGCCGGCGAGGCCAGCGGTGCCCTGTCGGAAGTCATGGACCGATTGATCTACATCATGGAACACGAGCATCGAATGAAATCGGATATCCGCTCCGCCCTTCAATATCCGCTATTCGTGATTTCTTTCCTGGTTTTGGCCTTTTTCGTTTTGCTGACCTATGTCATTCCCAAGTTCGCCACGATCTTCGAACGATCCGGACTGGAATTGCCATTGCTTACACGGATTTGTGTTGCCATGTATAATTTCTTGCTTCATTACTGGCCGATCATCGCCATCGTGGCCGCAAGCGTCATCACATTGGCGCTGTACTATTTGCGCACCGACAATGGCAGATTGGCGAAAGACACCCTGCTGTTGCGCCTGCCCCTGATCGGCCCCCTGTTCAAGAAGGCTGCAATGTCCCGTTTCGCCAGCATTTTCGCGATCCTGCAGGCCAGCGGCGTCGCGGTCCTGGAATCGATGCAGATTCTGTCCGGCACCATCAACAACACCGCCCTGGCCCGGGAATTCGGCCGTATTACAGAACGCCTGGAGGAGGGACGCGGCATTTCCGGTCCGTTGCGCCAGGCCAAGTATTTTACACCCATCGTGATCAACATGACCGCCATCGGCGAAGAATCCGGCCACTTGGAGGAGATGCTCAACGATATCGCGACCCACTATGACGATGAACTGGAATATGCCATGAAACGGCTTTCCGATTCCATCGGCCCCATCATGACCATCGGACTGGCAGCGGTGATCGGTTTTTTCGCACTGGCCATTTATATGCCCATGTGGGACCTGACCCGAATGGTGCAATAATCGATGCAGTTTGGCGAAAATAGGGTCCCATTGAAAGATCTCCGCTTCCATATCAACCTGTACATCATCATTCCCCTGATTTTCGCCGGTTGTTCGACCTTATCCATTCTCGTTGCCTATCGGCTTACAAGATACTACCTGGACCGGAATCTGCCGCCGGAATGGCCCGTGGCTTTTTGGGGAATCATGATCGCCATCTTCACATTCGGCTGCGGCCTGTTCATGGTCAAATTTCTGATCGATCCGGTGCGCAAGTTTATCGATAAGACCCAGACCATGGGCGTGCTGCGTGACATCGATCCACCGCCACCGCCACCGGTCAAAGGTGAAATGCAGAAATACTCGCGCGTCTTCGAACAGGTCTCCCAGATTCTGAGCAAAGTAGAAGCCCGGGAACTGTTTCCTGAAATCGTCGGGCAGAGCGAGGCCATGCGCGGAATATTCAACCAGATCATGAAGGTAGCGCCCACCAATTCCACCGTTCTGATCGTAGGCGAGACCGGAACGGGCAAAGAACTGGTAGCCAACAGCATCCACAAACACAGCCTCCGCCAGGGTGCACCCTTCGTGGCCATCAATTGCGCCGCCATTCCGGAAGGGCTGCTGGAGAGCGAGCTTTTCGGGCATGAAAAGGGGGCGTTCACCGGGGCCGACAGACGAAAGCCAGGGAAATTCGAATTGGCGCACAAGGGGACCCTTTTCCTTGACGAGATCGGCGAAATGCCCCTCGAAACCCAGGCCAAAGTACTCCGCGCCCTGGAAGAACGCAAAATCGAACGGGTCGGCGGAATCGATCCAGTGGACATCGACGTGCGCTTCATCGCCGCCACCAACAAGGAATTGCCGGACCTGGTGGGCTCCGGCCGGTTCCGCCAGGACCTTTTTTACCGTCTGCATGTGTTCGCCATCACCTTGCCGCCGTTGCGCCATCGACGCGAGGATATCCCGCTTTTGGCCGAACATTTTCTGCAAGGTGCCGACGAGCCCTGCCGGCTGTCGTCCGCGGCCATCCAGGCATTGATGGCCTATGACTGGCCGGGCAATGTGCGCGAACTCAAAAACGCCGTCAAATCGTCATCCCTGATGGCGGGGGATATCATAAAACCGGTCCACTTGCCGGCATTCTTGAGTCGCAATCCACAAGAACATCCGGCAGGGATGGAAATCACCCCGAACGCGCGATTGCCTGAAAATAGTCTGGATCAACAATTGCGTGATCTTGAACGCAGAATGATCATTCAGGCACTCACCCAGACGAGCGGCATACAAAACCAGGCAGCCGGCTTGCTGGGGATCAAGGAACGTAGCCTCTGGCACAGATTGAAGAAGTATGAAATCGATGCCTCGGCTTTCAAAATAAAATAGCAAGGGGTGAAATCCTGGGCAAGATCACCTACAATTTTTGTTGAAAATATCTATTTCTTGTAGAATATTTGAATTAGTGAAGTTCTTATGGATATCATCGATTTTGAAGTGACGTTGTAATATGATGAAATCAAACAATTATTATTACAAATTGTTCACTTGCCGCCATCTACAAATTGTGGCATATTTTGTGCTATAGAATAAACATATTAACATCGTCTGATTTGTCGCAAGAAACCTATTGGAGAAACACTATGTGGATAAGAATCAAATCGTGTAACCAATACCATCAGGACGAGTCCGGTTTTACCCTGCTCGAGATCATTGCTGTGATCGTCATTCTCAGCATCATGGCGGTGGTGGCCGTACCCAAGTATTTCGATCTTCAGGAGCAGGCTCGTGAAAAAACATTGAAAACCGCCCTCGCCGAAGGCGTCGGCAGGATCAACGGATATTTCGCCCAGCAAATCCTATCCGGTGACAGTCCCTCGTCCATCGATTATACAAATGCCACCTTGGGTACGGATTTAGGAGATTTCACACTTGATGTATCTGCAGGGGGTGCATCTGCTTCAGGCACCTCGGTCTTTACAATCACCGTACAGGGGAAGGCAAACACACCTCTGGAAGGATATTCGGATACGCGGACCGTATTCAAGCCGGGGTTATAGCCACCACACGATATCGAATCGGGGTCATTTTGAGAAAACCATCCATACCTGCCGGTTCGATGGCTGCGTTATCATCGCAGCTTCCTATTGACTCCAAGGCCGCGGCTTGTTGCTGCCATCAGTTTTTTCAACAAGTCCATGTCCGGCACATAGGGCATCATCTCCTGGTGCTTTCTTTCAATTTCGATACGCGCTATGATTTCAGATATCTTGGAATTTTTTAGTTTTTCGGAGACCGGTAGTTGTCCGATCAATCTTGCCGCCGATTCAAGCTGCTTCTGTTCCACATATATTTCCAGCAGGGCAAGTTTTGAAACAAGATTATCCGGATCGCTCCGAATCAGATTTTCCAGTATGTCCATGGCCGGCTCGATTCTATTTTGTTTTCGAAGACTTTGGGCGAGAACCATGCGTGACAATTTATCGTCGGCATCCTCCTCCACGGCTTGCCTGGCATACGCTTCGGCCTGGGGATAATTGCCGCTCTTGAGATTCGCCAGACCAAGCATTCTGAACAACTCAGAATCCCGCCCCCATCGATTCAATGCATCTTGTAAATACTCCAAGGCGATTTCGTGTTCCCCTGCCTGCATCCAGGTTTTTGCGATTTTCTTCCAAATGGACGCATTCCTGTCTTCGGACTGGGCTCTTCGGAATTCCAGCTTCGCTCGGCCGTAGGCATGATTCTTTTCGAGTTGATAGAGACCAAGGTTATAGTGGGCCAACGCCTTTTGATGATGGTTGTTGAATCGATCGAATTGTAAAGCCCGCCGATTGCTGGCAGCGGCTTCATCATACAACCCATCCTCCCAATAGACTTTGCCAAGATTCAGATGCCCGACGCTCGATCGCGGATACTTGACGACGACATCGGACCAGAGCGTCAATTCAGATTGGAAGACCCGGTTGTAGGACACGGTGGTATGAATTTGAGAGACGCACCAAAAGGCTGCCAGGCCGAAGATCATTGCCTGGAATCCATGCCTCCCCTTAAAAATGGATGCTCCCTCGACCGTCGCCACCGACAAAGCAACAAACAGAAGCATGGACGGGATATAATTGCGATGTTCGTAAACCATCTCGAGGTTAAGAAAAGAGCTCTCGATGGCATGGTTGAGCAAAAAGAAGAGGCCGCAAAATGGCAGCAGCGGCCGCCTCCGCATTTGCAGCAACAAAAAAACCATCAAAAGCAGCAGCCCTGCAAGAGACGCCGCCGTCGTCCAGGGATCCCACAAGGATCTCGACACCTCGATGTCGTGAACCAGGCTCATGCGGGAAGTCATCGGTACCGCCAGCAGGGATAAATAGAAAAACAGCACCCGAGGCTGGGAAATCAGCCTTTCCAGCCAGGTAAAATTCCTGATCTCGAAGGACTGGAACAATTTGCGCGGGTCGGTATACAAAAATCCGATCACAACGATGCAAGCGGTCAGTCCCAATCCCCAGGCCAGGAGACGACCTCCCCGATCTTTTGTCGACTCCCGGACCAGCAACAGTGCCTCAAACAGCCCTATCGAATACACCACCAGGACCGTATTCTCCTTGGTCATCAAAGCGCACAGGATCGATATCGCCATTAGGGGTAAAAACAGGAGGCGCTGCCTGCCATTTCGGGCAGTGCGCAGCTTCAGATAGAACCACATCGCCATGATATAGAACAGCCCCGCCATGGAGGCCATGCGTTGCACGATGTAGGTGACGGCTGTCACGTGAATGGGGTGGGTCACCCAAAGTGACGCGGCGATCCCGGCGATGATCGCGCCCTGCCTGCCGTAGCGGTTTTCGAATATGGGCAGGGACAGGGTGTCGCGAACGAACAAAAACAAAACCAGCCCCGCGACCCAATGGATCAACAGGTTGACGACATGAAAGCCAAGGACATGGGTCCCGCCAAACCGATAATTCAGCGCGAAACTGAAATATGCCAGGGGGCGACTGACTCTCTGGTGCGGCAGGCCGGCGGAAAAGATATCCTTGAACGAATCCCAGGACCAATTCGTGACATGGACTCTGGGATTTTCCACGATATTTGCAAAATCATCGTAGTGCCAGGAGCAGGTCAGGCTGTTGGCGTAACAGAACCCCACCAGCACCAACAGACAAACGGCGGCGACTAGAGTGCTGCGTCCTTGGTCCTGCCGGGTATCGGCTTCCATGTTCGGCATCGGCTCCCACACTCACCGGATGATCGATAGCTTATTACAATCATTAACAATATTGATCAATAGCAGTTCAATATCCTCATGACAAGCACAATGCCCGCGTTTGCCGGCCGGATATTAATCAAAAGGTTCTGTCCCGGGGCGATTCGCATTGCAAATCAGGTCGCACCCCCGCAAGGTCAGGATATTATATTCTGATTCCTGTTTTCATATAAGCACCCGTTTGGTATGGAGCAGTAAGAATGAATCCAAGAATGCCAACCGCGAGCCGGTAACATTGGGCAGACCAGTGCAAGGTTATCACGCCAGACACCATCAGGTATCCCCCGACGGGATGGAACGACTTGCCGGATCCATTTGGAAGCTCAGATCAGACGGCGGCTTCACCATCATCGAAATCATCGTCGTTTTGGTATTGATCGGCATTTTTACGGCCGTGGCCGTTATCCAGCACGCCAACACCGACCCCACGCTCCTCGCCCAATCCCAGGTGCTGGAATCCCATATTCGCTATATCCAGATGCGTTCCATGAACAGCGACACTTCATTGGGTTTGCACTTTGATCCCAATGGCACCTATTATGAATTATACGCGGGCAATATCGCCGATGTCATTTCCATACCCGGTATCTCGGAAAAACGTCTCTCGTTGGGAGAGATGGGGATCACCGTCCAGTGGGCAATCGAAAAGGGTCCCGGACTATCGTCCACCGAGTTTCAACTGAGTTTCGACAGTTGGGGACGACCCTATTTAAATGACGTGCTCGCCGCCGGCGACATAACGATCCGTCTCACCCAGAACGGAGGAATCGCCCGGCAACTGCTGGTTCGAAAAAATACAGGGTTCGTTCAATCCATGCTGCCCGGCTAAGTTTATGAAAGAAGAAGATCTCGGCTGTACAGGCAATCGAATGATGCGAACAGCGATGGACCATGCCGGATTCACCCTTATCGAGGTGATCGTCACCATCATCGTATCGTCCATCCTGGCGGTATTGCTGGCTCAGTTCATGAGCGGCCATATCACGCGGAGCTACTGGTCCTTGGAGAAATTGGACAGCGGGCTGGCCCTGCGGGAAGTCATGGAGACCGTCGACGCCAACTATCGCCGGTTGCTCACCGAGAATTCGTCACCCATTGTGGCCCTGCAGGCCGACGTGGATTCCGGCGTATACTGGGCGGGCCAACCATATGGATCCGCCATTCGAGTGAAGGACAGCTACTGCTTCGAACTCGACCATAATGGCGAATCCAACCCGATCGACAATTGTCAGCCATCTGATACCTTGTATAAGGTTACGATTTCACTTGAGGAACACTCGCTGACCGCGCTGTTCAGCCGATGAGGAGGCCAGTGAACCCCATAATCCGGCAAAATCGAAGGTCAACCGGCGGCTGGCGACTGCTCCGCTCCCAGCGCGCATTTACCTTGTTCGAAATCATCGCCGCGTTGGTACTGCTATCACTATTGGCGGCCATCTTCGGAATGGGGCTGGTGGCCGCCATGCAGAGCCATGAGTTCAGCCGCGCCAACGTGAACCTGGTCCAGAAAGCCCAGCCGGCCATGGCCCGCATGGCCCGCGAACTAACCGAACTCATCGATATCGAGGCGGTTTCCACCACCGGCCAGGATCCCTTCATCCTCTATCGGCGCATGCCGGACGACGACACCCTTGACGCACTCTCCTATGGCCTCCATTTCAACCCCGGCGACAAGACAATTCTGCTTTACACGGGATTCACCGGATCGCTTCCGCTGGGCCCCTCCACCGTCGACCAGGGGGATATCCTGGTGGACGGTGTCAGCAATCTGGCGTTTCACTTCTACGAGGGCGACGGCCCCTGGAGGGACAATTATTCCGACTTGCAACTGCTCTCGGCCATCGAAATCGTTTTGGATCTGTACCGCCCCAAGGACCGCAATCACGTGAAGCAATTTCATACCGTGGTTCACTTGCGCAACACCAGCAACTTCGGCGGCGCGGCCCCCACGAACCGGCCGGCGGCCGGCGATGTTTATGGTTGCTTTATCGGCATCCTGCGGCAGGGAGGTCCTACCCCATGATCCAGACGACACCCCACAGGTTTCCGCCCTTCGGCCGAAGCCGCGGTCATCAGGCCCACTCCTGGAGCGGAAGCGCGCTCATCGGCATGGTGGTGGCCATACTGGTCTTTTCCATACTTGCGGCAGCCATCGTGCCCATGGTCGGTTCCTCCGGCCGGCAGGTCGGCGCTGCGGACGCGGCGACCCAGGCGTATCTCATGGCCGAATCCGGTTTTCGCTACGGCGCGAGCCAATACCTGCAGGCCGGTACCATGGAACGCGCCAAAAACCTCGCCCTGGAGAACCTGGACGGCAATTACACCCTGGCCGACGGTAACCACGGCTTCGAATTGCGCGTCTTCTCGTATTTCTACGAAATCCTCGCCGTCAATTCCATTGGACCCTCCCAGGTACAATTCAAGGCCCACGCCCCCGGTACCTTTCCGGCCGGTGATATCACCGGCATCGATCCGGGTCTCAAAATTCACATCGCAGACCGGACTTTCGACCTGCAATCCTGGTCACAGGACCCTGCGGATGAAGACGACAACGTCACCATGGTAATCACCAGTCCGGCGACATCCTTTCCCCGGTTCGCCACCATCTATCCCGTGGCCGTGGCCCAATCCGTGGAAACCATCGGCAGCGGCCCGGACAAAACCTATAATATCGTGTGCCGATCCGACCACACCCGCATGTTCCCGCTGCGCAACGGCCGCATCCGGGTGGGCGGGGTTTACCGCACCTATCGTTACAACGACCGCGATGCCGGCAAATTGATCGACATCCGCGATCCAGAAGCACCATATACTGCTCTCGATTCGCTGACCATACCTCCGGCGGATACCGAGGTCATCCTGGCTCCCTTCGTACGTCTCGAATCCACGGGCATTTACGGAACCGGACCGAACCGGACCACGCGCACGGTGACCTACCATACGCCCCTCACCCTGCCGGAAACCGCAACCCAGACGGTCACCTTCACCGACAGATTCGACGACCGTACGGATTGGCAGGATGTGGGCGGCAATCTCACCACCGTCGACACCGTCGAAGACAACAATGCCCTGACCGTGACGGCAACGACGACATCCGGCGATGACCAGGGCAGTCTCATCGCCTTCCGTCCCACCACGCCGGAAGCCAAGGCCGCCGATTTCAACGCCACCCGCCGGGCCGCGCGGGGATTCCTCAACTACGAGACCCAACTGAAAATCGGCTACCGGGCAACGCCGTCGGAACCGCCTCTGGGCTATTTCCCCAACTCCCCCCTGCCGGCCGCCGTGGCCGGAGGGCTCTCTTTCCGGTTGGGAGATCTGGACCCGGTCAATGGCGATGTCTTCAATGCCAACATGTACGGCCTTTCTTTCCTGCGCGGGAACGACAGCCTCGCGACTGGTATCCCCAACGAAATCATTCCCCTCCCGGACCAACGCCTCATCGTCTTGTGGCGGCAGACCAACGGCGGCGCCGATCGCCAGTGGCTGGCGTACAAGGAGATGGCGGACTTTTTCTTAAACGAGAATTTCGAGGTGACCAACCAGTTCTTCCAGGAGACCGGCACCCGCTGGGACCCTGAAATCGGCGGCCGTCAACACGAAGGTTCCACCGTAAATTGGTATTTCGGCAATGAAACCACCCACAACTACGATTTCGGCGGCACAGAATTCGGTGTGATCCAGTCCAACCCCATCGTCCTGCCGGCGGCCATTGATTCGGTGTTGACCTTCTGGAGCTGGCATGAAACCGAGTTTCAACGACCGCTGACCCACGATCTGAAGCAGGTGTACATCCGCCAGGATCTCGGCGGCGGCAATCTGGGCCCCCGCCAGCTGATCCGCACCATCGATGACCGCGGACCGGCCCCCGGAGACTGGTACCAGGAACGCTTGGATCTGTCTTCGTTTGCCGGCCAGACCATCCGGGTGGAGTTCGCCTTCGATACCGTGGACAGCCTGAACAACGCTTTCGAGGGCTGGTATGTCGATGAAGTGCGCGTCTTCTATCCCTGGCCCGTGCAGGAGGATACCCTGGGAGTGCGTTTGCAAGAGGCCCTGGTGGTGCCCTTTGCCCAGGGCACCGTCCGGATCCGCCGGGGAGACCGCGTTTTCGGCAGCACCCATTTCACCTCGGGCACGGTGATCGCTCCGCCCATGCTCACCGCAGGCGACTGGACCGAGGGCAATCCGGCCCGGGGAACCATCCTGTTGAACCTCGTGGCCGCCGTGTCCCCGGGCTCCGCCTTCGAGGACCTGGAAGAACTCCTGGTCATCGGCGGCACGGGAAGGGCCCAGGTGGACGGCTACGACGAAGCCACGGACCGCCGGGCCAACATCATCCGCGCCTACTATGCCACCGCCCTCGGCGGCGGGACCCATGTGGGCAACACCAACCCGCTGGACCGGGAGACCGAACCCTACGGCCGCCTCGGTACGGACCCCAACCTGGTCGAACTCCAATGGCCCCCCGACCTGGACGAAGACGGCAATTGGACCGACGACGACGGCAACTGGACCACTGCCGAAGACTATTTCCGGCTGATCCAATGGGATGAAATCAATTCCGCCGGCGGTCCCGGCCTCTCCGCCATCCCATTCACCGCCAATGCCCAAGGCCTCATCACCAATGCCGTGATCCAGAGCCACGAGCCCGATCTGGTGTCTCCGTTGATCGTCACGCCGGACCTGGATCCGGAAATCGGCCTCCACGCCTTCGGGGCCGGCACCCTCAATGTCTTCTTCGACGATTTCGGTATCCGCCTGGATGTCGGCGTGGACGATGTCCTGCCGTCCCCCGTACAGCAATAGCATGTTTATCGAGAATGAATCTTGTGGTATGGGGCATCGTGTAACCGAGTGTCCCGACCCCACTCGACTCCCCCGATCCCCTGACCCGCTCGCCCCCAAGCAAGGAGCAAACGTGTATTCCGATGCGGACCCGGCCCTCGATCGTCCCGTTCCCCTGAACGAGCACCAGGCCAAACAGCTCTTGAAATCCTACCATCTGCCGGTGGTGGAGGAAATCGTCGCCGCCAATGCAACCCAGGCCGCCGCCGCCGCCCGATCCATGGGCTTTCCGGTGGTCCTCAAGGCCTTGGGAGCCGAGTTTCAGCACAAGACCGAGCGGGGCCTGGTGCACCTGGATTTACAGAATGCCAAGGCGGTAATGTCTGCCGCCGCCCGAATCCGGAGGGAGACCGGCGGCGAACTGGAAGGTTTTTTGGTGCAGCCCCATGTTCGCGGCCGGCGCGAGTGGATGGCCGGTCTCTTCCGCGATCCCCAGTTCGGTCCGGTTGTCCTGATTGGATTGGGTGGCGTATTGGCCGAAGCGCTGGACGATGTGTCCTTGGGAATCGCCCCCCTGACCCGGGTCCAGGCACGACGGATGCTGGACCACCTGCGCAGCCGCCGCCTGCTGGACGCCTTTCGCGGAGAAGTGGCCGTGGACCGCGATACATTGATCGACGTCCTGATGGGATTGTCTGCGCTGGCCATGGATCGTCCCGACGTGCGCGAAGTGGACATCAATCCCCTGCTGGCCACTTCCGACGGCCGCCTGGTGGCCGTGGATGCCCTGGTGATCCGGCAGCACCGCCCCAATCCGGAAGAATTTCCGCCTCCAGTGGCGCCCGAAGAAATCGGTCGCCTGTTCCATCCCCGTTCCATCGCCTTTGTGGGGGCCTCGGCCCAACTGGGCAAGTGGGGGTTCATGCTGCCGGTGAATACCCTCGGTGGCGGATATGCCGGTAAAATCTTCCTGGTCAATCCCAGAGGCGGCACCATGGCAGGCCGTGAGGTCTATCCCGATCTTGCCGCCATACCCGATCCGGTCGATCTGGTCGTGGTCACCATTCCGGCCCGCGCCGTGCAGGGGTTGATCCCCCAATGCAAGGCCTGCGGTATCCGCTATATGCTGCTGATCACCTCCGGATTCGGCGAAAGCGGCCAAGCCGGCCGGGATTTGGAAGCCCGACTGGTGAAAGAGGCCCGGGAGGCAAACCTGTTGATCCTGGGTCCCAACACCATGGGGATCGCCAACCCCCACGTGGCCCTCTTCTGCACCGGCACCAGCGTAACCCCCCGTCCGGGCACCACCGCCATCGTATCCCAGTCAGGCAATATGGGCACCCAATTGCTGGCCTTCGCCGAACGACAGGGAATCGGCATCCGCGGCTTCTCGGGCAGCGGCAACGAGGCCATGATCACCATCGAAGACTACCTGGAAGGGTTCGAGGTGGACGAACTGACCCGCACGGTGGTGCTCTATGTGGAGAGCGTCAAGAACGGCCGCCGCTTTTTCGACAGCGCCCGGCGGGTCAGCCGCACCAAACCCGTGGTGCTGCTCAAAGGAGGCCAGACATCGGCCGGCAACCGGGCGGCCGCCAGCCACTCCGGCGCCCTGATGTCCGACAACCGGGTATTCGACGCCATGTGCCGGCAGGCAGGAATCGTCAAGGTGGAGCGACCCATGGAGCTGCTGGACCTGGCGGCGGCATTCTCCTCCCTGCCCCTGCCCGCTGGCCCCCGGGCGGCCATCATGACCCTGGGCGGCGGATGGGGCGTGGTGACCGCCGATCTCTGCCAGATGCACGGCCTGGAAGTTCCTGCGCTGGACGACTCGATCCTAAAAGCCTGCGATGCGCTCCTGCCCACCTACTGGAGCCATGCCAACCCCATCGATCTGGTGGGGGAACAGGACCTGGACCTGCCCTTCAAGATCCTCGAACGGCTCACCGCCTGGCCGGGATGCGATGCGGTCATCAACCTGGGGATCCTGGGCCGGCGGATTTTTCTGGCCCGGCTGACGAACGCCGCCCGCAAGAGCGGAGCCGGCCCGTCCGAAGAGACCCTGCGACAGGTGCGGCAAAACCTGGACCGGGTCGAACGGCGGTATATCCGGCACAGCGTCGATCTGATGGAACGTCACGGCAAGCCCATCATCGGCGTGCATCTCATGACCGAAGGAGACGATCAGACCCTCTTCCGCGTCCCGGGTGCCCGCTTCAAGGGCGTTTTTTACTCCACCCCGGAACGGGCGGTGTATGCTCTTTCAAAAATGGTGCAATACCAGGCACACCTTTCCCGTGGCGGGTAATCGCACCCGGACGCTTTCCAGCCGATTTGAATGCCTTCTTGTTCCCCCTCGATCTTTCTGCTATTTGTCGGAAAGCGATGATCCATCATGCACACCCTTTGTTTGCAAACAAGAAACGCGACCATCATGTACAAACGCAACGACATCGAACGTATTTTTGACTTCGAGCTTGGCCATCTGAAAGCCAGCCCGTGCAAGGGCTGCGGCAGCCGGCAGGATTTTCCGGATTGTGTGGACACGTGCCGGGCCCTGGACCGGATCCAGACCACCCTGGCCCGCGGCATCCCCACCACCCATACCCATTCCATACTGGAGCCGTTCATCATCTGTCTGGACCGACGGTTGAACAAAGCATAGGTTGCGTATGCCCGCTGCTGCCCCGGAACCCGGAAGCTACAAGTTGGTTTCAAGCGCCGACGGCGCCATCGGGATCCAGTTCATCGGACGCATTGATCACCATTGCGCCAGCCGGATGATGAAAGAGCTGAGCCGCGAGGTCGAATCCCGCCGTCCGATCAAGGTAAGCGTCGACCTGAACCGCATCACCTATTTCGACGATTTCGGCGTTCTGATCCTCACCGAACTGCGCAACCAGCTCGCGGACCGCGACGTACCCTTCCACCTGATCCAGCCGCCGCCCAAGGCAGGTGAAGTACTGGCCCTGACCAACTTCTACGATCCGTCCCTCTGCCCGGAAATCACCCCGCCTCGTCGAGACAATGTATTCGTCCGTTTCGGAGACGCCTTCTTCCGTCAAATGGACAACATCCGCTACCTGGTTTCGTTCCTGGGATCGGTGGCCATGTGCCTGATACATGTGATTACCCACCCCCGCAGCCTGCGGATCGGCGATACCATCAACCTGATGTACAAGACCGGCGTGGACGCCGTGCCCATCGTGGGCATGATCGGCTTCCTGCTCGGCCTGATCATGGCCTTCGTCTCCAGCATGCAGCTCGAGCAGTTCGGGGCCGGGATCTACGTGGCCTCCCTGGTGGCCTTGTCCATGGTATCCGAACTGGGCCCCATCATGACCGCCATCGTGGTGGCCGGCCGGTCCGGCTCGGCCTTCGCCGCCGAAATCGGCACCATGCGCATCTCCGACGAGGTGGACGCCCTGTTCACCATGGGAATCTCTCCCACGCTGTTTCTGGTGGTGCCGCGCATCATCGCCGCCGTCATCGTCGTGCCCCTGCTGACCCTGTTTGCCGATCTCTTCGCCATATTCGGCGGCCTGGTGATCAGCGTCACCATGCTGCACCTGACCGTCGGCACCTACATCAGCCAGACCATCAAGGCCCTGGACATGACCGAGTTCTCCTGGGGCTTTATGAAAAGCGTGATTTTCGCCGCCCTGGTGGCCTGGATCGGCTGCCTGCGCGGCTTCCAGGTTCGCGGCGGCGCCGCCGGAGTGGGCAATGCCGCCACATCGGCCGTCGTCTCGGGAATTTTTCTGATCATTTTGTTCGATTCCATCTTTGCGGTCATCCGCAGCTACTGGTAAGGTGATGGACAACGCGACGACGGCCATCCAGGTGCGAGGTCTCAAAGCCGAGTACGGTGACGACGTCATCCTGGAAAACGTCGACCTGGACGTGCGGCGCAACGAAATCCTGGCCATCGTCGGAGGCAGCGGATGCGGCAAGACCACCCTGCTCAGACACCTGGTGGGATTGAATCCGCCGGCCGGCGGCACCATCACCATCGACGGAGAAGACATCACCCGGGCCGATGAAAAGGAGTTCAACGCCGCCCTGCGCAAAATCGGCATTCTCTTCCAGGGGGGGGCCCTGTTCGGCTCCATGACCATTGCCGAGAACGTGGCCCTGCCCATTCAGGAGTATACCGATTTGCCCTCCCGGGCCGTTGCCAGTCTGGTGCGCATGAAATTGTGCAGCGTGGACCTGGGGGGCTACCAGGACCACCTGCCCTCGGAACTCAGCGGCGGCATGATCAAACGCGCCGCCCTGGCGCGGGCCCTGGCCCTGAATCCGGAGATCGTGTTCCTGGACGAACCCACGGCGGGTCTCGATCCGGTAATATCGGCGGAGATCGAAGAATTGATCCTGCGCATCAACCACAGCATGGGCACGACCATGGTGATCATCACCCACTCCCTGAACATCATCAACAAGGTGGCCCACCGCATCGTCATGCTGGACAAGTCGGTGCGGGGGGTCGTGGCCCAGGGAGATCCACGGGAATTGAAAACCACCAGCGCCGACCCCATCGTACAGCGCTTCTTCCACCGCCAGGCCAAGCTATCGAAAAGAGGAGCATGGCAAGCCTGAAAACCAAATTCAGCGTGGGCCTCTTTCTCGTCTGCGGGATCGGCGTTGCCATCGTGGCCATCATCTGGCTGGGCATGTCCAATTACCTGGAAAAGGGACGCCTGGTGGTGGCCTATTTCGATGAGTCGGTGCAGGGCCTGGATGTGGACTCACCGGTAAAGTACCGCGGTGTGCACATCGGCCGGGTGCACCAGATACATGTGGCCCCCGACGAACGGCTCATCGAGGTGGTGTTGAAGATCGAATCGGAAATCAAGTCCGAGGGCAAGGCCGAAGATTTCATCGCCCAGTTGAAATCAGTGGGCATCACCGGCCTGATGTTCATCGAAATCGAACACAAAGGCGACACCGTTCCCAAGGTGGCGCCCCCCTTCGACTTCACCCCCGAATACCCGGTGATCGCCACGCAGGCCTCTGACCTCTCCAAGATCTTCCAGGGAATGGAGGATATCTTCGAGAAATTCCGCGCCCTGGATACGGCCTCCATTTCCGACCAGCTCAAGACGGCGCTGGAGAAGATCAACCGGGCCATCGATGCCGCCGAGCTGGACCGCACCTCGGCAGAGCTGCGCAGCACCATGAAAAAAATGCGGCAACTCATCCAGACCGAAAAAGTAGCCGGGATGATCGAATCGGTGGAACAGGCCTCGTCCAGCATCGACCAATTGGCGCGCAATGCCGACGGCGGAGTGAGCGAGCTGCGCAAATCCGTCAAACGGCTGGACAGCACCAGCGGAAACGACATCCGGCAGGTGACCGCAGATCTCAAGGCCGCCTCCGACCGATTCAAGTCCGCGATGGAATCGGCAGCCTCGCTCCTGCAGAATTCCAATCGCCAGGTGGACTCCCTGCAGCGGCAGGTGATGCTGACCCTGAACCGTGTGGACCGCGCCACCGAAACCCTGGACCGTTTTCTGACTATCATCAGCAACCAGCCGTCCCAGGTGATTTTCAGCCGTCCCGCGGTGGAAAAGCCCCTGGCGCCCGAACCCTGACCCGGAAAACGTTAGTCGTCACGTGATGCGAATTGACCGTAGAGAGATAGGGACACATGGAAACTCCTGATGCCGAAAGAGGCGGCAAGCGACCGTTGCTCCGGGTCGTCCCGACCGCCGTTCTGTTCGCCGTTCTGCTCTCGGCCTGCATGGGCAATGCCCTGCCTCCCAAACCGATCCACTATTACACCCTCAACCCCGTGGAAGACCGTCCGCAATTCGATACCGTCCTGCCGTGCATCCTGCGGGTGGAACGCTTCAGCGTCAGCCCGCCCTTCGACTCCCAGCGCATCTACTATGCCGACAGCAAGTCCCATCGCAACGCCTATGCCTCCCATCAATGGGTGGCGCCTCCCGGTTTGATGCTTCCGTTCCTGCTGGCCCGCGACCTGCGGCAAAGCAATGGGTTCCGGGCCGTATGGACACCGGACGCCGCTCCGGCCGCCACCCACAGCGTGCACGGCTGGGTGGAGGAGTTTATCGAGGAGGATGATACCCCGCAGTGGCAGGCTTCCGCCGTGATCCACCTGACGTTGATCTCCAATCTCGACCCCGATCCCATATCCAAGGTCATGCTGCAAAAAGTCTACCGGGCCACGGCGCCATGCCGGAAAAAGTCGCCGTCCGCCCTGGCCGAGGCCATGAGCCTGGCCGTCGGCCGGATCCATACGGCGGCCATGAAAGATATCCATCGCAGGCTGGCCGCGGCCCCAACCGTAAAATATTAATACAGGACACCCAAATGAACCGCCTCGACAAAATCGGCAGTCACAAAGCCCTGCAGGCCCGCGCCGCCGAATTTTCGAATCCGAAGATGCACTTGAAACACTTATTGCCGGCCTCCGACCGGTTGACCTCTTTTTCGGCCACGGGCGGCGGTCTGATCTACGACTTCTCCCGGCAGCGCATCGACCGGGCGACCCTCGACCTGCTCCTGGACGCGGCCTCGCGCCTCGACCTGCAAACCCGCTTCCAGCAGATGTGCGGTGGTGCCAAGCTCAATGTCACTGAAAAACGTGCCGTATTGCACACGGCCACGCGAAGTTTCGACACCGAAGCCATCCTGGTCGACGGTGGGAATGTACGTCCGGAAATCGAGCGGGTCCGAAAAGAAATCAAGACCTTCAGCGAGCAGGTCCACGACGGCAAGATCGTCGGCAGCACCGGAAAGCCTTTTCGACATGTGGTGGTGGTGGGGATCGGCGGCTCCTACCTGGGCACCGAGTTCGTCTCCACGGCCCTGGGCGCTTACGCGGACAAGGACATCCGCCTCCACTACCTGGCCAACGTGGATATCCACGATTTCGGCGCCGTATCCCGGGCCGTGGATCCGCCGGCGACCCTCTGGATCGTCATTTCCAAAAGCTACACCACCGCCGAAACCATGGCCAACGCCCGCCAGGTGGAAGCATGGCTGAACAAACACAGTCTCGACCCAACCAAGCATATGGTCAGCGTCACCGCCAAAGGCAGCCCGGGAGACGATCCCTCCAACCCCATGCTGCGTTCCTTTCACATGTTCGATTTCATCGGCGGCCGCTTCAGCGTCACCTCCGCCGTGGGCGGCGTGCCCCTGAGCCTCTGCTTCGGTTACGACCGCTTCGAGGAACTGCTCAAAGGCGCCGAGGAGATGGACCGGCACGCGGCCGCGGCCCCGCCCCGGGAAAACCTGCCCCTGCTGGCCGCCTTGATCTCCATCTGGAACACCACCTACCTCGGCTACCGGCAACAGGCCGTGATCCCCTATGCTGCCCCCCTGGCCAAGCTGGCGCCCCATATCCAGCAACTCAACATGGAGAGCAACGGCAAGGCCGTGGACCTCGACGGCGACCTCCTGGCCGAACCGGCCGGCACCGTGATCTTCGGAGAACCCGGCACCAACGCCCAGCACTCCTTCTTCCAACTGGCCCACCAGGGCAGGCCGTTTCCCATCGACTTCATCGGCGTGATCCGCCCCCAATACATCGACTATCCACTACTGTCCGGAGGGGTCACCAATCACCAGGAGCTTTGGGCCAACATGCTGGCCCAGGCCCAGGCGCTGGCCGTGGGAGCCGACGATCCCGACCGCGCCCGCCGTTTCACCGGCAACCGCCCCTCTTCCACCATCGTGCTGCAGGACCTCTCCCCCACCAACGTGGGACGCCTGCTCGCCTTCTATGAAGCACGCACCGTGTATGAAGGCTTTGCATGGGGAATCAACTCCTTCGACCAGTTCGGCGTCCAACTGGGCAAGACCGTGGCCTCGGGCCTCCGCCGGCAAATGGCCGCAAGAAACCAGGGCCAGGCCGACGCCTTCGAAAACCTCGACCCAATCGCCAAATACTACCTGGAAATGCTCCATCAACGGTAAAACCGGAATCCTTCTACCGTTCTTGGGGCTCGCGCAAAATAACTTCCCCATTTTATGCGCCGATGTATCCTGCCTGGCGGTGTTGCCCAAGGACAGAAATATCTCGATATTCCTGCCCTATGTTATGCTATCTACTTGGATACAATCTTGAGCTGAGACGGACCGATGACCACACGCAAATTTTTCCATCCCGGACGGCAGCCCCAGGCGCATTTCATGACCGGCGGACGCTTTTACACCGCCCTGGTCCGCGCATACGGGGATGACGGGGTGACCCTGGAATGCGACCAGGCCCGGGACCTGGGACCCGGGCAGGTTCTCACCGGGGTTCACCTGGACAAGTACGGGCAGACCTTCCCGGCCCCCGACCTGCGGATTTCCTCGGTTGCGGACGGCACCGGGGGCCGGCGTATCGACGCCCGTGTTGCCGGCAACGACCGGGCCGGCCGGTTGTTCCGTATCCTGACCGACATCGAAAATCCCGGCCGTGATCTGGACCGGCGGCAGGCGGACCCCGGTTCCATTCCGCGCTTTACCCGCCAGCAACACTATACCCCCGAGGCCGTCCAGGCGCGGGTGCGTTGGGCCGAGCAGGTCTCCGGAACCAGGCTCGACCACCTGGTGCGCAACAGCCTCAAACCCGAAGCGCTGGCCGGCAATATCGAAAACTATGTCGGCGCCGTACAGATCCCCGTGGGCCTGGCCGGCCCGGTGTTGGTGCGCGGGGTCTACGCCAACTGCCATGTGCCCGTACCCATCGCCACCACCGAGGGCGCCCTGATAAGCTCCATCAGCCGCGGGGCGGCCGCCTGCAACGAAGCCGGTGGCATCCAGGTGCACATCCAGCGCCAGACTATGCTGCGGGCCCCGGTTTTCTTCTGCCGCGATATGGATGGGGCCGTCAACCTGGAGCACTGGCTGCACGACCATGTGGACGCCCTGCGGGCCGAAGCCGAAAGTGTCTCTTCCGTGGCCCGCCTGCAGGAGATCCGCACCCATGTCTTCGACAATACCCTGCATGTCCAGTTCTTCTAC
>JBNKDU010000148.1:0-25674 GCA_050288425.1 Desulfobacteraceae bacterium
ATGTGACCAAGACGTACCGGCAGGGCAAGGTGGAAGTCACGGCCCTGCACGAAATCGACTTGCGGGTCGAAGGCGGTGAGCTGGTGGCCATGGCCGGCCCCTCCGGATCGGGCAAGACCACCATGCTCAATCTCATCGGCGGGCTGGATCACCCGGACCGGGGCCGCATCGTGGTCAACGGCAATGATTACGCGACCCTCAAGGAGGCCCGACTGGCCGAACTGCGTCTACACCACATCGGTTTCGTCTTTCAGTCCTACAACCTGATCCCCGTGCTGTCGGCCGTGGAGAACGTGGAGTACGTGATGCTGCTGCAGGGCGTCGCCGCGGCCGAACGCCGGCGGCGGGCCCGCGACATTCTCGACGACGTAGGCCTGGAAGAAAAGTACGACCGTCGCCCGGCCGAGCTCTCCGGCGGCCAGCAGCAGCGGGTGGCCGTCGCCCGGGCCATCGTCTCCAACCCCTCCATCGTCCTGGCCGACGAACCCACGGCCAATCTCGATTCCAAGACCGGCGAAGGCCTGCTGCAATTGATGGTGCGCATGAATCGCGAACGCAAGGTGACCTTCATCTTCTCCACCCACGATCCCATGGTGATGTCGTACGCCCGGCGGGTGGTCACCATCCGCGACGGCCGCATCGCCGACGACCGGGACAAGGGGTCATGAGGTTCGGCGGCACCCCGGCGTGCCCCGCACGCGTCCGGCGCTTCGTAAGGTTGGGCATTCTGCTGTTTCTGCTGCCCGGCGTTCTCCTGCATCCTGCGGCATCCAATGCCGGGGTTCCCGCGCCGGATGCTCAATGGGGCGGCTATCTGCGCGCCGTCGCCGTGCGCACCTATTCGGAGGAGAATTTCGACGACCCATCCAAGGGCAAGGAAACCCTGGACGACTTCCAGGGGGAGTTGCGCCTGAAGAACCGGACCTTCCTGGGCAAGGCCTGGAGCTTGGAGGTCCACTATGAACTGGTGGCTTTGCAGGGGGGCACGCTGGCCGACGACAGCGCCTTGCGCCGGCTGCAGCCGGAGGAGGCCGCGGACCGGTCGGCCGGGCCGGGGATCATCGACGACAGCCGCCGCCTGATGCAGCTCACCCGCGCCTTCGTGGAGGAGGACGACCGGATCGTCTACCACCGTCTGGACCGCCTCAACCTGTCCTACAACGCCCATTGGGGCACCCTGCGAGCGGGTCGCCAGGCCCTGACCTGGGGCAACGGAATGATTTTCAACCCCATGGACCTGTTCAACCCCTTCGCCCCCACCGCGGTGCTGCGGGACTACAAGGTGGGCGACGACATGCTGCACCTGCAAGTGCCCGTGGGGGGCGACGAAGTCCAACTGCTCTACGTTCCCCGGCGCGATCCCGGAAGCGGCGACGTGGAAGCCGCAGCCTCCTCCTGGGCCGCGAAATGGCACGTCGCGGGTTCGGCGCTGGAGATGGATTTCATGGCCGCCCGGCACTTCGACGACGGCCTGCTGGGTGCCGGCGCCGCTGGATACCTGGGCGGTGCCGCCTGGCGGGCCGACGCGGTCTATACCCGGCTGCGGGAGGATACCGGCCGCGACGACTTCCTGCAATTCGTCGTCAACCTCGACTACGCCTGGCAATGGGGCGGGAAGAATGTCTACGGCCTGGTGGAGTACTTTCACAACGGGCTGGGCCGGTCCGGCCAATATGCCCGGGCGTTGGGCGACCCCGCCCTGAGCGCGCGGCTGGAACGGGGAGAACTCTTCACCCTGGGCCGCAATTACCTGGGCGGCCGCCTGCAGTACGATCTGCATCCGCTGGTGCAGCCTTCCGCCGCCGTTATCGTCAACCTCGACGATCCGTCGGTCCTCCTCCAGCCCCAGATCGCCTGGGACGCGGCCACCGACCTGCAGTTCATCGCCGGCGGCACCTTCTATTCCGGCGCGGCGGGCACCGAATACGGCGGCTTCGACATCGAGACGGCCGGTCGGCCCATCCGCCTGGCACCCGGCGACGCCGTTTTTCTCTGGCTGACCCGGTATTTTTAGCCCCTCGCCCCGAATCGGACCAGAAATGTTGACGCCGCCGGCGTCTTCATCTATCCTTTCCGATAAATGTCTCTACCGTTGCACAAATTATGGATGGCGCCAGGCCGAAAATCAGCTTTGCGAATTGAACCGGAGTCATCTCCGGTACGGATGCGACAAAAGGAGGAAATGCCATGGGTAGCAACAACCTCATCTTCCTGGAGAACCTGGAGTGGTTCGATGAGAGCGGCCGGGAACTGGTGCACCGGCTGCCCGAGACCGGATCGGCGGAAATCAAGTGGGGCGCCCAGCTCACGGTGCGCGAAAGCCAGGTGGGGGTCTTCTTCTACAAGGGCAAGGCCGTCGAAGCCTTCGGGCCCGGACGTCACACCCTCAAGACCGCCAACATTCCCATCCTGACGAAAATCGCCAGCCTGCCCTGGGGCATGAGCAGTCCGCTGCGGGCCGAGATGTACTTCGTCAACATGAAAGTCTTCACCAACCTCAAATGGGGAACCCGCGATCCGGTGGCGTTCAAGGACAACGAACTGGGTCTCATCCGCCTGCGCGCCTTCGGCATCTTCAACATGCAGGTGGTTCAACCGGTGCTTTTCATCAACCGCATGGTGGGCACCCAGGGAGTCTTCACCACCGAAGGGGTGGAAGAATATCTGAACCGGGTCATCGTATCGCGCTTCAACGATTACCTGGGCGAAACCATCGACTCGATCCTGAACCTGCCGGCCAAGTACGACGAACTTTCCGCCGGCCTGGCCAAACGCCTGCAGGAGGATTTCAAACACTTCGGGCTGGGCCTGACCCAGCTCTATATGAACTCCATCACGCCGCCGCCGGAAGTACAGAAGGCCATCGACGACCGCAGCCGCATGGGCGTCTTCGACGACATGAACAAGCTGATGCAGATGAAGACCGCCATGGCCATGGAAAAAGCCGCCGAAGGAGACGCCAGCGGCGAAGGCATGGGGGCCGGCCTGGGCCTGATGATGCCGGCCATGTTCGCCCAGTACTTCACAGGCGGGATGCCCGGCGGAAGTCCCAAGGATTCGCCGGAAGGACCGGTGGCCTGCCGGGAGTGCAGGCAGGAGATCCCCTTGAATGCCAAGTTCTGTCCCCTGTGCGGCCACCAGCAGATGGTCTTCCTCGAATGCGGCAATTGCGGCAAGAATCTGTCCCCCCATGCCCGGTTCTGCACACGCTGCGGCCAACCCGTCGAAGAAAGACCCCAGGCCAGGCGTTGCGCCAATTGCGGTGCCGAGAACCTGGGAGATGCCAGGTTCTGTGCCGAATGCGGAGAGGCGTATTGACCCAATTCATCATCGAACATCAATGCCCGCAATGCGGGGCGCCGGCGGAACTGGAAGAGACGGACCGGCTCTTTCGCTGCCCGTACTGCCGGGTCAACTCCTACCTGTTATCACCGGGGTTCTTCCGCTATGTCATGCCGCACCATGCGCCGGCGGGAAAGCAGGTGATCTACTACCCCTACTGGCGGTTCAAGGGCATGCTCTTCTCCTGTCTCAACCGCAAAATCGAGACACGGTTTCTCGACGTGAGCCACCAGGCGCTGGAATCCCCCCTCTTCCCCTGGAACATCGGATTTCGCGGCCAGACCCAGAAGCTGCGCTTTGCCGTCTCCAATGGAGAAGACATCTTTATGCGATCCGATCTGGCCTTCGAGAAGCTGGTGGACCGCTGGAGCCTGCAGTACAGTGCCCGGCTGCCCAAACCGATTCTTCACCAGGACTATATCGGCGAAGTCCACAGCCTGGTCTACGCTCCGTTCTATCTGGATTCGAAGATCTACGACGCCATCCTGAACCAGCCCGTCTCCGACACATCCGTGCAGGATATACCGGACGGCCTGCTCCGGGCCGACTTCGCAGATTGGCCCATCCGCTTTCTGGCGACCCTGTGCCCCCAGTGCGGCTGGGATCTCGACGGCGACCGCGATTCGCTCGCCTTGCACTGTCCCAATTGCAGAAGCGTGTGGTGGGCCAGAAAAGGCAAGCTGTCCCAGCTCAATTGCGCCCACATCCCCTCGGACGGCGATCGAATCGTCTTCCTGCCCTTCTGGCGAATCCAGGCCGATGTCAGCCGCGTTCCGCTGTCCAGTTATGCCGACCTGGTCAAGGCGGCCAATCTGCCCAGGGTGCCACAACCCGGATGGGAGCAACAGCCGTTCCATTTCTGGACCCCGGCCTTCAAGGTACGCCCCCAGAGCTACCTGACCATCGCCACCAGCGTGACCCTCAGCCAGCCGGAGGACGCCCTGCGACCCTGCCAGCCCCCGGGTTCCGTCCAAGCCATCAATCTGCCGCTGGAGGAGGCGCTGGAAAGCCTGAAAATGATCCTGGCCAATTTCCTCAAGCCCATCGAGCGCAAGTCGGAATGGCTGCCGCAAATCCGGATCCAGGGACGACGTTTCCTGCTCGTCTATATTCCGTTTCGCCAGACCCATCACGAACTGGTGCATGACGGCCTCAACCTGGCCATCAACAAGAACACCCTGGCCCACGCCAAAAATCTTTAGGGCTTCTCATCTTGTGTCTATAAAATGGGATTAAATCAGCCCGGTGGAGCGGGTCGCATTACCAGTGATTTGTTGATAGCAGCCGGATGGGTGTCTTTGGAGGGCATATGCGGGAGGTATTCGTGATTTCAGCCGGTTATCCATGGGGGAGACCCCGGCGGCGCCTTCAGGCGGCGACCGGGGAGGGGGCAGGAATGCCCCCGTGGGTAACCGGCTGAAATCACCAGACCGGGCGCGTAGCCCTCCAAAGACGCCCATCCGGCTGCGACGGCTGCGGGGAATGGACTTCCCGAACTCTTTGAAAACCACCTTCTAAAGTATTTCCGGGACCCCATTCCCGGCCGCTGCCATTTTTTCATGTCCGCGAGCGGTTAGCCTTCGGCCTTCTTCTCCAGCTCATCCAGCTTGTCGGGCTCGGAGACGGCGATGTCCACCAACGCCTTGGGAATGGCGCTCTGCTCGCACATCGTCCGGATCTCCTTCTCCTGGTCGCTGAATTCCATGATCTCGCGGATGGAATCGATGTATTCGATCATCTGTTCCGATGGAATGTCTTCCAGCGCGGGGCCCTCGGCCTCCGCTTTCTTGCGGGCCGCCTCTTCTTCGGCCAGCCTCTGTTTCTCCTTTATTTCTTCTTCCATGGCCTTTTTGACGGCGTCGATGGCGCCCTGGTCGACGCCGGCCATTTCGATGATCAATTCTTCCGTGACGTTTTGATCGATAAGATGGCGGATTTTTTCTTCGTCGGATTTACCTGCCGCCTTTTCGAGCAGACCGGCCACCCGTGCCCGTTCGGCACGTTCCTTCTTGATCTGTTCATTGACTTCGTTGAGTTTGTCGTCGCTGATTTCCAGGGCCCCGGTGATCACTGCGAAATCGACAAGTTCTTCGATGAGCAGACGGATTCCCGCATCCCCCGACAGACTTTTGGCTTTGGCGATGAGCAGATCCAGTTTTGTCTTCTCGACAATCCTGATCACGTCCGGCCGGCGCTTCGAGCATCGCATCTCCGGCCAGGTTTCTCCCAGGGAGTCGATGATGGTGTTGGTGGCCTGGTAGGGATCCGCCACATCGTCCAGGGTCAGCGCCGATACCACCTGGTTGAAATCCTGCATCAGGGGCTTTCCCACCTGGTGGGCCTTGTCCACGGCGAATCTCAACCGGATCATATTGCCCCCATGGCGCGAAACATTGAAGCCCGCACCATCGAGTTCCCCGGCAATCCGTTGAATCGATGCCTCGAGGTTTCCCGCGGACAGGCCCTGGGAATCGAGCTGAATAATTCGCTCCTCGATGCTCAACCAGAGCGGTTTTTTTTCCGATGTTTCGCTTTTCGTCATTTTTCGATCTCCTTTTGTCGGTTAGATTTCCATGGGCGCCACAGGCCGTTGATCGCGACGGTATCCTGGTCTGGAACCTTATGATCCTTTCACCGGGAGCTTCCCGGCCGGATTTCAAATCGATGCTGAACCGCCTATCAAAAAATCATCCAATAATCAATTTCAACGGTGTAAAGTTTTCCGCCGGAATGCCGATTCAGAAACCATGAACGCGACCAACGCCAACGTACTGATTGTCGACGACGATCCCGCCGTCCACCGCATGATCGGAAGGATTCTCAGACGCCAGCCGTGCGATCTCTTTTCCGCCCACGGCGGCCCCGAGGCATTTGAAATCGTCCAATCGGTAGCGCCGGACCTGATCCTGCTCGATCTATCCATGCCCTTCATGGACGGCTTCGAAGTGGCCGAACGGATCAAGGCCGACTCGAAAACCCATCACGTCCCCATCATCATCCTTACCGGCAACAGCGGCTCGGACCTGGTCTCCCGCGCCCTGGGGTCCTGCGCCGACGATTTCATCAACAAGACCGCCGATCCATCGGAAATCATCGCCAGGATGCAGTACCACCTGAAACGCAAACGCATGCTGGACCAGCTTCAAATCGATCAACTGGAATGCCGGGACGCCGTGTCGCTCAAATCCGGCCAACTGGCCATCGCCCTGAACCGCTTGAAGGAGGCTTCCCTGGAGGTCATCTGGCGCCTGACGGCCGCCTCCGAACATCGGGACAACGAGACCGGCGCGCATATCAAGCGCATGAGTCACTATGCCGCCGCCATCGCGCGCAAGATGGGACTGAAACGGAAGGCCGTGGAGACCTTGCTCCTGGCCGCTCCCATGCACGATATCGGCAAGATCGGCATACCCGACGGCATCCTGCTCAATACGGGAAAACTGGGTGAAAAAGAATGGGAAATCATGAAGAGCCACACGATCATCGGTGCCGACATATTGGCGGGTTCGAACATCGACCTGGTGAAAATGGGCCGGGTCATCGCCCTGACCCACCATGAAAAATGGGATGGCAGCGGATATCCCCGTGGATTGCAGGGCCGCAAGATCCCCTTGGTCGGAAGGATCGTCGCCCTGGCCGATGTTTTCGACGCCCTTACCTCCAAGCGGACATACAAAGAGGCTTTCTCCGTCGAAAAATCCAACCGGATCATCTCCGAAGGCAAGGGGGCGCATTTCGACCCGGATGTGGTGGAGGCCTTTTTCGCGATTCAGGATACGATCCTCGCAATAATGGAACAATATCGGGAAAGAGACGATCAAGTTCATCCGCCGCTGGCCGCATCGGCATCCGGCCTCGGCTGAACGAAACGACGAAAGTGGCAGACCCTGTCATCACATCGGGAGACATGATGGAAAAAATCGCCTGGACATCGGATTTGAGCGTCGGCGTGGATCTCTTTGACGAGCACCACAAGCAGGTGATCCTGATGATCAACCGCCTGATCGACGTGCAGGAGACGGCCGCCCATTCAGAAGTGGTCGCCGAACTGCTCGACCGGATGACCCGCTATGCCCAGGGCCATCTGAAAGCAGAGGAAAGGCTGATGGCCGAGCACGGCTACCCCGGGTTTGAAGCGCACAAGGCCCAGCATATGGCCTATATCCGCAAGACGGTGGACTTTTGCACGGCCACCCAGATCGGCGTCGATTCGATCCCCCGGGGCCTTCTCCACTATTTGCGGGAATGGTGGATCCATCATATCCAGAACACCGACAAAGCGTATTCAGCCTTCTTCAACGGCGCCGGCATCACCATGCGGTGAGGACGGAGCCTCGCCCCCGCTAAAACCATCTCCTTGGAATTTGAGCAGCTCTTGAAGGGCCGGCCTCTGCGCCGGACTTCGCGGTAACCCGGTGCCTATTCCAAACCGGCGGGCACGGAGGCCCGCCCTACGAAGACCATCGTCTTTGCGCTCGACCGGCGCCGGAGGCGAAGGACCGGCCTCCGCGCCGGCCTTGGCGATGTCCCGGTGCGTATTCCAGACCGGCGGGCATAGTATTGAAATCAATGGCATCCTATGGCATAGTAATTCTGATTTTCCCAGCCCCCCGAACCCCACCGGCCTGAAGTTGCCAGGCGGGCGGAGGTCCGGCACCCATCTCGAAATCGAAACGGGAAGCATCGAATGCGACCGGAATTCAGCCGCCGCTCAGTTAGGCTCAACCGGCTGGGAAATAACAGGAGCACACGACCATGAACGACGAGTCACAATCATCTCCCGATTTGACTCCCGATCCCCATGAACCCGACGACAACCAATCCGCAACCTCGACGGGCCCCATGATTATCGTCGGCATCGGCGCTTCCGCCGGCGGGCTCGACTCCTTGAAGAAGGTCCTGCCCTCATTGCCGGTCGATGCCGGCATCGCCTACGTGATCGTGCAGCACCTCTCCCCCAAACACCATACGTTGCTCCCTTCCCTGCTGTCCAAACAAACGTCCATGCCCATCGAGTCCATCAGCGACGGCATGCGGGTGGAGCCCAATACCGTATATGTCACCCCGCCCAAGCGGGATGTGAAATATGTCGGCGACAGATTGAAGCTGCTCTCGGTGCCGACCATCGGTCCCAAGCCTTCCATCGACTATTTTTTCAATTCGCTGGCCGAGGAAAAAAAGGCCCACGCGGTGGGCATCATCCTCTCGGGAAGCGGGTCCGATGGAGCCCACGGCATCCGGGCCATCAAGTCCAACGACGGCATCACCATGGCCCAGACCGTCGACAGCGCCAAATTCTTCAGCATGCCGCAGGCGGCCATCGACACCGGCCTGGTCGACCTGGTGACGACGCCGGACAAGATCGGGCAGGAACTCGAAACCGCGCTGAAGCACCCCCACCTGTTGACCAAGGGGTATCTCGATTCGGACCAGGATGAGATCGATACCATCCTGGAATTGCTGCTGCAGCAGACCGGGGTGGATTTCCGCGAGTACAAGGAATCCACGCTGCTGCGGCGGATCAGCCGTCGAATGGTGGTCAATAAAATCGGCAACCTGCAGGAATATTTGACGTTCATTCAAAAACACCCCAGGGAGGTGGCCAGCCTGCACAAGGACCTCCTGATCTCGGTCACCCGCTTCTTTCGCGACCCCCCGGCCTACGCATCCCTGGAACGAAACCTGCGACGCCTGTTTCAGCGCAAGCCGGAAGGCAGCAGCTTCCGGGCCTGGGTGCCGGGTTGTTCCACCGGAGAAGAGGCCTACTCCATTGCCATTCTGATCGCCGAGGTATTGGGCAAGGATTTGCGCAAGTACCGGATCCAGATCTTCGCCACGGACGTCGATGGGGAATCGGTGCAGACTGCGCGCAGAAACGTCTATCCCCTCGCCACGGTGATGGATACCGACGGCCGGCGGTTCGAACAGCATTTTTCCCGTTTCGACGATTCCGTCGCGGTGAACAAGCGGATTCGCGATATGGTGGTGCTGGCCCGCCAGGACGTGATCAAGGACACGCCCTTTCTCCACCTGGACCTGATCAGTTGCCGCAACCTGATGATCTATCTGAACGCCGAACTGCAGGATCAATTGCTCTCCCTTTTTCATTTCAGCCTCAATCCGGGAGGTCTCCTGTTGCTCGGCAAGTCCGAATCCATCAACATGAGAACGGATCTGTTCGACGCACTGGACAACCTGTGGAAAATCTACCAACGCAAGGAAGTCGCCTCCAGAATAATCCCCGCCCTACTGATGAAAAGCTACGCCAAGAAACTGGCCACGCACAGGGCAGGTCCCGTTATTACCGAAAACAAGCGCGGCAAATGGCGGGAAAGTACCTTTTTCGATGCTTTGTTGGCTACGATGAACTGCTGCGCCGTGATGACCGATGAATTTGGCAACATCGTTTACACCCGCGGCGAGGCGAGCCCCTACCTTCAGCTCAAAGAGGGCAGCGTAAATGAGCGGCTCAACGCCGTCGAGATGGCCCGGCCGAAGATCCGGATCGTTCTTCAGGCCCTGCTGGGCAGATGCAGGAAAGATAATTGCACGGCCACCAGCAAAGCCATCACTTTTGGGGAGGATGACCAGAGCGTCCGGGTTACCGTGGGTCCGGTGTACCGGGAACATGCCGAGGGCAACCGCATGATCGTGTTTACCCCGGTGGAGCCTGCCGGCCCGGACGGCCGGGACGAATCGCATGCCGATGCAGGCGAAACGGAACGCATCCTCGAGCTGGAACAGGAGCTGGAAGCGACACGGGAGTACCTGCAGTACACCGTCGAAGAGCTGGGAACCGCCACCGAAGAGTTGCAGTCGCTGAACGAAGAGATGCAATCGGCCAACGAGGAGTTGCAGGCATCCAATGAGGAATTGGAGACCAGCAACGAAGAGCTGCAGGCCAGCAACGAAGAACTCAATACCGTCAACGACGAGCTGCGGGCCAAGTCCCAGGAAGTCGCCGCGTTGTTCGACGATCTGCAGAAAAGCGAAAAGCGCTACCGGCTGCTGGTGGACAACATGAATGAGGCCCTCATGCTATGCGAACTGGAGGTTGGCGGTGACCACCAGCCCTCCGACCTGATCATCCGGAAGGCCAACCGGGCGGGGATGCGGCTTTTCGGCATCAAGGACGACGACCTCCCTCTGCGCGTGGCTTCGGCGCGGCTGCAGCAGTTGATGAGACCCGACCTGTTGGAACGATTTGTGGATATCTCCAGAGGAGCGGGTCCCCATCGGGTCAGCCTGCACTTCGAAGAGCTTGGCAAGGACCTCTCCCTGTCGGTGTACAACATAGAAGAGGGGCGCCTGGGCGTGGTCTTCCGGGACGATACGGAGCGCAACCGGATGGAAGCCGCGCTGAAAGAGCTGAATGCCTCCCTGGAGCGGGATGTGGCCGAACGCACCGCGTTGGCCGAGGCCAGGGCCAGGCAACTGCAAAATCTATCGGTGGAGCTGATCGAGGCCGAAGAACGGGAGCGGCAGAGGGTCGCCGAGCTGCTGCACGACGACCTGCAGCAATTGCTGGCCTCGGCCCGGTTGCAGTTGCAGACTGCCTGTCCGACCCTGGAACTCAAAACCGAACTGGCCGGCGTGGAAAAATTGCTGGTGGACTCGATCCATAAGACCCGCCGGCTCTCCCATGAACTCAGTCCGCCGGTGTTGCACCATACCGGGTTGATCAGCGCATTGAAATGGCTGGTCCAGCAGATGGAATCGCAGTTCGGACTGCAGGTGGCGCTGGAAGCCGCCGGCGTGGAGCAACGATTCGACAAATCGGCCCTCAAGGTGTTCCTGTTCCGCGCGGTGCAGGAATTCCTGTTCAATACCGTCAAGCATTCCGGCGTGAAAAGCGCCCGGGTGGTTCTTGCCGAATCAGGCAAGGACATGACCATCCGGGTCAGCGACGAGGGCCGGGGATTCGACCCGGAAGCCGTTGCATCCCACAACGCCGTGACGGGATACGGGTTGTTGAGCCTGAAAGAGCGCAGCCGCCATATCGGATGCCGCCTGGAAATCGAGAGCGCCCCCGGGCAGGGGTGCCGGGTCACCCTGTCGATCCCCCGGGACCTCTTCAGCGAAGAAGCCCCTGTGAAGGTCCAATCGGGCCCCGCGCGTCCGGACGCCATCACGCCTGACCGGAAATCGCCGGACGGCTCGGGGAACCTGCGCGTGTTGATTGCCGACGATCACAACGTCATGCGCAAGGGATTGATCCAGTTGATCGCCGGCCACCCGGAAATCCAGGTGGTGGGGGAAGCGGCCGACGGGAGAGAAGCCGTGGAAAAGGCCCTCGAGCTGAATCCGGATGTCGTCGTCCTGGATGTCTCCATGCCGGAGATGGACGGCGTGGAGGCCGCCGGACGGATCAGGGCGGAGCTGCCCGCGGTGCGCATCGTCGGCCTGTCGATGCTGGAGGACGAACAAATCGCCCAGGCCATGCGGAAGGCGGGGGCCAATGCGTTTGTGAGCAAGACCGCCTCCGCAGCCGAACTGCTCAAGGCGATCTATGGGTTGGAAGGTGTGAAAAAAGAGTAGGTTGCGGATCACGCCGGCAGCGGCCAGAAGGCCGTGATGGCACAGCCGTCCCCTGCCCCGCTTTCGATCTGCAATGACCCGCCGAAGGATTCGATGCGGTTTCTGACCTCCACCAAATCCGGATCTTTCACCGCTTCTTTTGCCGGTGCCAGAGCATGCCTTCCCGACTTTCCGGCCGCCAGCACCAGGTTTCCGTCGCGTTCCGCCAAGGTAACGGTGCAGTGGTCGTCGCATCCGGGGGGAATGGCAATCTTCAGGATATCTTCCAGCACACGATAGACCACGATCTTCAATTCACCGGGGATGCGCCCCTCCCCGATATCGATGCGGGCGGTGATCCGGCAGCCTTTCCGGGATTTCATGACTTCCCCGCAGAGCACGGTGATGGCGGTCTTGATGCCCAGGGTTTCCATCATGACGGGATTCAACCGCTTGGTGAGCCGCCGAATGAGATCGATGATTTCATTGATCTGCTCGATGACGGAAATCATGACCCCGGGTTCGGATTGAATGAGGTGCGCATCCGTGGCCAGGGAGGATTCGATAATCAATTTGATGGCACTCAGGGATTGGGCAATATCCTCATGGATCTCCAGCGCGATGGTCCGGCGCTCATTCTCCTGATGCTGCATCAGCTTGGCCGCGAAGTGTTTCAGCTCTTTTTCAGATGCCCTCAATTCGGAAATGGCTTGTTTTTCTTCGGCGATGCGGGTTTCGTCGAATTTTCTCATCGCCTGCGACAGTCTGGCCCCGGCCCACCAGAATCCCGCGATTCCCAGCAGCCAGAGCAAGCCGAAGGACAGCAGGTGGGCGGTCATCTCGTCCTTTTTCAGGTAGGCCCTGGCCTCGATGAGGGCGACCTTTTTCAGGGTCTGGTCGAGGTGCCAGTAGTCCAGGCAGAACATGATCAGGATGGCGCCGGTCCACAACCCCAGCATGAGCCAGAAATGCGATTTCATAGACCGGGATCGGGAAGGCATATAATCAACCGCATCGTCTATGGGGACGATATTCCTGATGGAATTGAGTTGGACTGCCGGCCGGGCTTGTTTTTTCAGGTCGCCGGACGGCAGTTCCGCCAAGAGCCTGAACCTAGAGATAAGTTATTTCATACCTTGTGGAAATAGGGCGAACGCCCCATTCTGGGGCTGTGGGCGGCGCTTTTCGGCAATCGCAGGGATTATCAGCGCCCGAAATCACAAAAAACTTGGCCCGGAAACAATTTTAGCGTAACATGCGTTCAATCGACTTGTCTGTTGGCCTTCAATCTATCGCGCAAGCGGGAGCGAGTGGAAGCGATTTCATGGGCACCAAAAAGACCATCTTCATCGTAGAGGATCATCAATTGTTCCGTGAGGGCCTCAAGGCCATGTTGTCCGGGAATCCGGCTGTGGAGGTGATCGGCGAGTCCGCCGACGGACACGAGGCGTTACGGCGTATTCAGAAAGTCAAGCCGGACCTGGTGCTCCTGGATCTGACCATGCCCCGAATCGATGGCTACTCCGTCCTGCGTGAAATCAGGAGGGCCTTCGAAAGCGAGGTAAAGGTGCTGGTCCTCAGCATCCACGACTCGGATCACTATGTTCTGCAGGCCTTTGAAGAAGGAGCGGATGGCTATTGCATCAAAGATTCGAGCCTGGAAGAACTTCGCCTGGCCGTGAGCAGCGTCCTGGACGGCAAACGCTATATCAGTCCGGAAATCGCCGAACATGTCCTGGCCGGCTATCTCCAAAGCGGCAAGAAGCTGAAATCCAGGAGTGCCTGGGACAGCATCACCCATCGCGAAAAAGAGGTCCTGAAGCTTATCGCCGAGGGGTATACCAATAAGCAGATCGGCGATATGCTGAATATCAGCACGAAGACGGTGGACAAACACCGTTCCAGCCTCATGAAGAAACTCGATGCCCACAATGCCGCCGCCCTGGCGGCCTATGCCGCTGAAAAAGGACTGCTGGCATCCAACCGATAGACCCGCCTGGAACATCTGCCGCCGAACCGGAAGGTTCACCGAATAGATAAATGCGAGTGGGGAGTTCCACCAGCCGATTTTGGGGGATTGACCCCATACCTGCATTTCCAATCCGGTGTTATTGAAAAGAGAATGCCAGCTAAACGAGCATCCTGTGCTTGCATGATGATATCAGAGGTGAATTCATCATGAGACTTCCATTCGAATCGCCAAACCGTCGTACACGGACAAAGGGTCTCGCTTCGGACATCGAATGATGTCCGTCGACGAGGCCGGCCAGGGAGAGAATGGCATGCAGAATGAGACGCTCCGAATCGAACCGAAAGCCGTTCGGTTGACGTACGGGGATGCATTGCGGCATGGCAACCCGGAATCGGAAATTAACCACGGCAGTTTTCATTGCCTGGTGGTGGACGACGACAATGTATGCCTGAACGTCGTCTCCGAAATGATCGAGGCCCTCGGACATCAAGCCGACAGGGCCGACAATGGCTCCCTCGCGTTCCACAAGTTCGCGGCCAACGGCCACAACGTGGTGGTCACCGATCTGGATATGCCGGATATGGACGGCTATGTTTTGGCGGAGAGAATCAAAGAAGAGTCTGAAAATGCCAAGATCGTCATCATGACGGGCCGCAGTCAGGCGGAGGTATTTGAATTGCAGGCCTCGGAAACGGCGGATGCCTGGCTGTTCAAACCCTTCGGCATCAACGAGCTGGTCGAAACACTCGATACGCTGAAATCAGGCCGCGATGTGCTTGCTGGCCGATGACAGGAAGAGGAAGAAGGAGTTCCGATAAATAGCCGGTTTCCAACCTCGAATGGCGGAAGAAGCGGAAAAGCAGGAATCACGCGAATCATGAAAGGAGGATCAAGATGAATGAATTGATCGGCATTATTGCACAACAATTGGTCGACAACCCGAATGACGTGGACGTCTCCAGTGTCGAAGGCGACCAGATCACCGTATATGAGCTGCGGGTGGCGAAATCGGACCTGGGCAAGGTCATCGGTCGGAACGGACGCAACGCCTCGGCCCTGCGCACCATCGTGAACGCCGTCTCATCAAAAACCAGAAAGCGGGCGATTCTCGAAATCGTAGAATAAATCCGTGCTTTCTGAATGTTAACATCCCACGCGACCCCTCCGGCCAGGCTGCCGTCGGCTCCCGTCCTCCTGCCTTACCGCAGCCTGGCTTCCATCCCCCCCTGTCCGTAAGCCGACATTGGACTTGTAGCCACCCGCGGCCATGGCGTATGATGCCGGGCAGGTTTGCCGATATCCCAACGATGAAAAGCGAGGAGGACGATATATGCTGCAAAGACACCTATTCTTTCCGGTCATGATCCTGTTGCTTTTGCTGGGGGCCTGCACCACCGTTCCGCTTACCGGCCGCAGCCAGCTGAACCTGATTCCCAATAACCAGATCATTGCCCTGAGTTTCGATCAGTACAAGCAATTCTTGAACGAACACGAAGTAATCACCGGTACGCCACAGGCCGCCATGGTCTCGCGGGTGGGCCGGAGGATCCAACATGCGGTGGAAGCATATCTCCGCGAGCAGGGCCAATCCAATCTCCTGGCCGGGTACCAGTGGACATTCAACCTGGTAAAGGACGAGAAGGTCAATGCCTTCGCCATGCCCGGTGGAAAGGTGGTTGTATTTACCGGCATCATCCCCGTGGCCGGGCATGACGCCGGCCTGGCGACCGTGATGGGGCATGAGATCGCCCATGCCATCGCACGGCACGGCAACGAACGGATGAGCCAGGGGCTGATCGCCCAGATGGGCGGCATGGCCCTCGACCTGGCGTTGAAGGACAGGCCCCAGCAGACCCGCCAGCTTTTTATGGGCGCTTTCGGCATGGGTGCCCAGGTCGGCCTGCTGTTGCCGTACAGCAGGCTTCAGGAATCGGAAGCCGATCAGCTCGGTCTGATTTTCATGGCCCTGGCCGGCTACGACCCGCACGAGGCCGTCGCGTTCTGGCAGCGAATGGCCCGGCAAAGTGAGGCCGGCAAGGCACCGCCGGAATTATTAAGCACGCATCCCGCCCATGCCACACGCATCAAAGACCTGAAGCGGCATATGGCCGCCGCCATGAAATACTACCGGTCGCCGCGATCTTGATCACCGTCCCCGCTCCTCTTGAGTAATTGACGAATCGCCGCGGATGAATAGATTGAAAAATAGCGAAGCGATACGCTCCGCGGATCAGAAATCCCCAAAAAAGGGAGATGATGTCATGAGGAAAATGCCAACGAGAGATACCACAGGCAAATGCGTGGGTGAATGCAGAAACCGGGTTTTTCAGGCCGAACAAAAACGTCAAAAGGAGATCGATCGCGTCCAATCGAATTTCGAACGCCGCACATCGCGTTCACGACGTTATTGAGCCGGTCTACCGTGCAGAATTTCCAGTGGTCACTTCCCAGGATCCATCCCGAATCGAAAATTTGCGCAGATATCTGCACATCCGGCGAAACCCATGCCATGATAACGTAATCCACAATTGAGTATCCTGAACCGCGATAAGGGCCGAAACGTCGCAATCAAGGCCCTTATCGCATCCTCCCCTGGCCCATCCTCTGCAAATGGATGCCACGAATACGGCGGCTTGATTGACAGACAGGGAGCCAATCCATACCATAGATGAAAATCAGCCTCGTCTTTCAATCGGACAGGTTTACGGGCAGTTGCCCATGCCGGCAAGCAGCGCAACGGCCGAAAAAGGTGATGTCCCCCAGGGGGGTCTATGGTCCGAAAATCGAAAAACAGAGCCGAACTCAAACTGAACAAGACACAGACATTGCAAATCATCGCCAATGTCTGCCAGAGGCACGGCTGCGAAGTTCTCAAGGTGGATTTTGACAAGCGTGTACTGGATATTCAAGGACCCGCCGATGCCAAGAAAAAATGCATGCAGGAATTGGAAGTATTGCTGGACTGAACATCATTCTGCCTGACAGCTCAACAAGTCCATGGGACACCCTTTCATTTAGAAACGATCGAAGGACCGGAGAACTCGCCAGGTAATGCTTTCCGATGTCGGCTTGGCGCTTCGGACGGTCACTTCCATTTTCGGGTTTCGCTTCGCATGCGGCCGGTTATTCTCTGCCATTTGCCTCGTCGATAATAAAACAGGACGGTGCGGCGACTATCTTCTTCAGGGTCTGCATGCTATCCATCCTGGAAAGATGGATAGCATGCAGACAGACGAAACCGCTGCACCCGGCCGGAGAATACGAGCATTGACAAGCTTCGGTGTAAGCGCTACAAATTCTGTATCTTTCCTGCCGGAGACATCTGCACGGAAAGAGGTTCGATGCCGAAGGACCGAAAAGTCGATTACCAGCCATTTTTTTGTGACGGAACATGAGAAGATACAAATCATTCGCACTGGATGGTTTTGTTGGTAGAATAGAGGTGCAAATTGATGGCGACGAGCAACAAGACCGGCAAATTGCACCCGCAACGCCCGCAGCACCCACCCGATGAACGGAGAGCCCTTCATGACTGCCGAAAAAAACAAACCACCTCGTAAAGCAGATAATCCGAATGCCAAGAACGGGATCGGCAAAGCGAAGCCACGAAAACCAGCAGCAAAAGCCAGGACCGCCAAGCGCGTGTCCTCCAACCATATGATCGTCGTCGGCATCGGTGCTTCGGCCGGCGGTCTGGAAGCATACAAGCACGTGCTGCCCGGCCTGCCCAACAACGCCAACATGGCCTTCGTCATCGTCCAGCACCTGGATCCCAAGCACCGCAGCATGATGGCGTCCCTGCTGGATCGCCACACCGACATGGAGGTTCTCGAGATCGTCGACGGCCAGGTGGTGGAGCCCAACCACGTCTATATCACCCCTCCGGGAAGGGACGTCAAAATCACCGGCAATATTCTTGCATTGAGCAAACCGCCATCCGCCATCGGCCCCAAGCCCTCCATCGATTATTTTTTTACCTCCCTGGCCGAAAGCAAGGGGGAGCGGGCGGTGGGAATCGTGCTTTCGGGCACGGGCTCGGACGGCGCCCACGGTATTCGCGCCATCAAGGCCGGCGGCGGGATCACCATCGTGCAGAGCGAAGAGACCGCCCGCTACAACGGCATGCCCAGGGCGGCCATCGAGACCGGACATGTCGACCTGGTGGTGGACCCGGCCGACATCGGCAAGGAACTGCACGTGGCCGTGAAATATCCAAACCTGGTCCCCTCGGTTCCCCCGGAAGCAGAAGCACCCAAGGACATCGACCGGATCCTCCAGATGATCGCCGAGCGTACCGGCGCCAACCTGACTGAGTATAAACTGGCCACCATCAACCGCCGTGTGGGACGCCGCATGGCCCTGCACAAGATCCGGTCGCTGGGAGATTATCTCCACTACATCGAACAGGTACCGGAAGAGCTGGACCTGTTGTTCAAGGATATCCTTATCTCGGTCACCGGGTTCTTCCGGGACCTGGAGGCCTTCCAGGCCCTCAAACGCTCATTTGCGCACATCCTCAAGACCAAGCGCAAAGGGGAAGACATCCGCATGTGGGTCCCCGGGTGCGCCACCGGCGAGGAGGTCTACTCCATCGCCATGCTCCTTTACGAACACTTGGGCCAGCAGGTGAACCAATACAATATCCAGATCTTCGGAACCGACCTGGATCAGGATGCCATCACCCAGGCGCGCAAGGGAATCTACGCGACGGCGACCGTCGTCGACGTGGACCACCAGCTGCTGGACAAATTCTTCTCCCGCGCGGACAATACCGTCCAGGTGGTCAAGTCCATCCGGGAAATGATTGTCTTCGCCAAGCAGGACCTGACCCAGGATCCGCCTTTTTCCCACCTGGACCTGATCTCCTGCCGCAACCTGCTGATCTATTTCAACAGCACGCTGCAAAAGAAAATCGTTCCCATGTTTCATTATATTCTCAACCCCGAAGGCCTGCTGTTTCTGGGAAAATCCGAGTCCATCGGCCAATTCGCCGACCTGTTCAATCCCCTGGTGAAGAAATGGAAGATATTTCAGCGCCGGGGGGTGCTGCGCACGCCGGTGGTGGATTTCGGGCTGGGCAAGCACCTGCGCTACACGGGCAAGGGTCCCGTGAAAATACCTTCCAAGCACAAGGAAGTGCCCATCAAGCAGATTTTTGCCGAATCGGTGATCGATGCCATGGGCAATTGTGCCGTAATGATCGATGACCGCCAGGAGATCGTGTTCGTTCAAGGCGAAGTGGGGCGCTACCTGACCCTGGCCCAGGGAGAGATCGGGTTGAGCATCCTCAACATGGCCAGGCCCGAATTGCGCCTGGATCTGCGGGCGCTGATCCACAAGGCCACACGCGAAAACCGATTCGTACGCAGCAACAAAATCAATTTCCAGTCCTCGGATCAGACCCGGCAGATCATTCTGCATGCCGGTCCCGCGGCAGGCCTCCACGGCTCGGTGAACCTGACGCTGGTGATGTTTGAAGAAATCGGCCCGGTGGCCGAAACGGAACATGAGAGCATTCCCGGCAGAGCGGACAACGACCCGCGGCTGATGGAGCTGGAGCAGGAATTGGCGGCGGCGCGGGAACATCTGCAAACCACGGTGGAAGAGCTGGAAACCACCAACGAAGAATTGCAGTCGCTCAATGAAGAGCTGCAATCGGCCAACGAGGAACTGCAATCGTCCAATGAAGAGCTGGAGACCTCCAACGAGGAGCTGCAGTCCACCAACGAAGAGCTCACCACGGTCAATGAAGAGCTGCAGGTCAAATCGGGCGAATTGGCGGAAGCCAACACGGACCTGGAAAATATTCTCAATCGCAGCGGCATCGCCATGATCATCGTCAACAACGAACTGAAGATCACCCGCTTTACCCCGAAGGTGAGACAATTCTTCCAACTCACCACATCGGATTACGGCCAGGTGATCACCTCGATACCCGCCGAGGTCAGCCTGCCCGACCTGCGGAACATGCTCTTGACGGTCATCGAAAATGGCAGGGAAAGCGAGCATGTACTCGATATAAACGGCGGCCGGCACTTGATGCGCATCACCCCCTACCTGAGCGAATTCTCCCGGCCGGTGGGCGCCATGGTGACCTTTACCGACCTGTCCCGCATTCAAAGGACCGAACTGGCGCTCACGGACAGCAACGCCGCCCTGCGCGCCGTGCTGGACAATGTGTTCGACGGCATCATCGTCACCGGCGAAGACGGGATTATCGAAGAATTCAATTCGGCGGCCGAAAAGATCTTCGGCTATCCCAGCGACGAAGCCTTGGGACAAAACGTCACCCTTCTGCAAGCCGAGCCCCACCGGAGCATGCACGACGAATACATCCGGAACTATCTGAAGACCGGAAAGGCCAAGATCATCGGAATCGGACGGAAAGTCAGCGGGCGGCGCAAAAACGGGAGTACGTTCCCCATGGATCTGGCCGTAACGGAGATGATGGTGTCCGGCCGGCGCAAGTTCGTGGGCATCGTGCGGGACCTGAACCTGCATCAAGAAGAAGAACTTATCGGCTGACGGCAAAACTCCCGGCCAAGGGGGAATCGTGGAGTTGACCAAGGAAAAAACCCGGGATCGGAAGGCCCACGAATTGCAGCGAGAAATTCGGCGGCTGAGGATACAGATCGAACATCAAAAGGACCTCGAGGCCCGACTGACCGAGACGCTGCACAACCTGCAGGTGCATCAGGAGGAACTGCGCACCCAGAATGAAGATCTGATCACCGCCCAGAAAGAGATCACCCAATCCCAGCGCAAATACTTCGACCTGTTCGACTTTGCGCCCATCGGCTACTTCCTGGTCGACACCCAAGGCATCCTTCAAGAGATCAATCTTACCGCCGCCCGCATGATCCGACGCTCCCGGAACAGGATCAGCGGCAAACCGTTCTTTCTCTATATCGAACCTGGATCCCGATCGGATTTCGAACGCCATCTGCGCAACATCTGGGCGGGGGAGCCTTCCTCCACCGAAGTGGTCCTGATGCAAAAAGGCGGAATATCGCTGCCGGTGGAATTGTTCAGCATCCCGGTATCGAACGAGAAGGGGCGGATCGTCCAATGCCGCATCGCGGCCACCGACATCGGCCGACGACAGCAGGCGGAAGAAAAGCTCAAGGCATCGGAAAGCAAGCTGCACGCCATCATCAAGACCATCCCGGATATCGTTTATCGACTGGACCAAAACGGGATGATCGATTTCATCAGTGAAAGCATCCGGAGGTACGGTTACCAACCGGAAGAGATGCTGGGCAAATCCATGCTGGGTCTGGTACACCCGGAAGACCGCAGTGTGGCGCTGCACCGCATCGACGAGCAGCGGACCGGCGATCGGAGCACCAGCGGTCTGGAACTGCGGCTGCTGGCCAAGGAGGCCGCTTCACCATCCGATGGCGAGGTGGAACCGGATGACCACTATTTTCTGGTGAACGCCGAGGGGCTTTATACCGACCATAACGGGGCTGACCGCCAGTTCATCGGCACCCAGGGAATCGCTCATGACATCACCCGGCGGAAACACAACGAAAACGAGCGCCGCAAACTGGAGACCGAGCTGCACAAGATGCGCAAGCTGGAGGCCGTCGGAACCCTGGCGGGAGGCATCGCCCATGACTTCAACAACCTGCTGATGGGGATTCAGGGCAGCGCCGCGTTGCTGCGCCTGGACAGCCGGGAAGACGAAGTCAACCTGCAGCGACTCGAAAACATCGAGCAGTGTGTCCGGCGCGGCAGCGAGCTGACCCAGCAGCTGCTGGGCTTTGCCAAGAACGGGAAATACAATGTCAAGACCATCGATATCAATGGGGTGGTCGCCGATACGGTGCAATTGTTCGCGCGCACCCATAAAGCCATTACCATCCAGAAGGACCTCGTGAAGGATCTCTGGGTGGTGGATGCCGAACGGGGACAGTTGGAACAGGTATTGCTCAATTTACTGATCAATGCCGACCAGGCCATGCCCAATGGAGGACAAATCCGGCTGGTCACGGAGAATATCGAACCACTATCGCAAGAGCTTCACCGCCTGGGACTGAATGCGGGGCGTTTCATCCGCATTATCGTGGAAGATACGGGCGTGGGCATGGAGCCGGCAATACTGAACCGCATTTTCGAACCCTTTTTTACCACCAAGCAACTGGGCCACGGAACCGGCCTGGGGCTGGCCTCGGCATACGGCATCGTCAAGAATCATGGCGGCAGAATCGATGTCACCAGCACGCCCGGCCGCGGCAGCCGCTTTTTCGTATACCTGCCGGCCTCCGAAGGCACCGTGGCCGCTGAAATCGAGTCGCCGCAAGGCATCCTCAAGGGAAATGGTACCATTCTGCTGGTGGACGATGAAGACATCATCCTCCAGGTGGGAAGCGAAATGATCGAACGCTTGGGATACCATGTCATCTGCGCCCGGGAGGGCAGGGAAGCCTTACGCATCTACACCCGGAGAAATGCGGATATCGATCTGGTGATTCTGGATTTGATCATGCCGGAGATGAGCGGATTCGAGACCTATAACCGACTCAGGACCATCAATCCGCGTATCAAGGTGCTGCTGGCAAGCGGCTACAGCCAGAAAGGCCAGGCCAACGAGATCGTCGCCCGGGACAGGCAGGCGTTCATTTACAAACCCTTCGACCTGCCGCAGCTCTCCCATAAACTTTCCGCCATCCTGCCCAAGTCCTGACCCCGGCCTGCGATCCAAATCTTCCCGTTTTTCGAAATATCCGGGCTTATCACTTCTTTGTCGAGGACCACGATCAAAGGAAGGGATCGGGGAGTTCTTCCCCGGGGCCGACGCCGGAGGATGGTGGCTAATCGGGGATGCGGCGCTCCAGACCTTGTGATTTCAACCGGTTATCCAGGGCTTTCCGAACGGCCATGGCCATGTGGCGTCTTAAAACGGGTTTGTGAATGATTTCCCGCAGTCCATATGCGGCAATATTTCGCGCATTCATTTCGACGCCGAACCCCGAACAGAGAATCACGGGAAAGCCCGGCCGCAACTGATGGATTCTTTCGGTCAGGTCCAGGCCGGACATTTTGGGCATGGTCATGTCGGTGATCAGGAGGTCGAACCCGTCCGGGTTGCTTTTGAATGCCTCCAGGGCCTCTACGGCGCTGGTCCGTGCCACCACACGATACCCGAGGGATTCGAGCATTCTTTTCACGATATCCACGAGCATGTCCTCGTCGTCGACAAACAGGATGGTCTCATTGCCCGTGGGAATCGGCGTCTCCGGGACCGCATCGTGTGCCACGGCCCGTGCCTGGGCCGGAATCAATATTTCGAAGGTGCTTCCCCCGCCCGTCCGGTTGGAAGCGTAGACGAAGCCCCCATAACTCGTGACGATGCCATGGACCACCGAAAGCCCCATGCCGGTACCCTCCCCTCTCTTCTTGGTGGTGAAGAAAGGGTCGAATATTCTGTGGAGATGTCGCGCATCGATCCCATGGCCCCGATCCGAGACGGACAGGCGGATATATTCTCCAGGCTTGGCATCCGGATAGTTCTGGAGAATGTCCGCTGGTTCGACGATGATATCCGTCAGGTGCACCTCGAGAAGCCCGCCCTTCTCCTGCATGGCTTGGGCCGCATTGGTGCAAAGGTTCATCACGATCTGATGTATCTGGGTGGGATCCGCCAATGCAGAGGCGGCGGACAGGATCCTGGAGATTATCTCGATGGTGGCCGGCACCGACGCCCGGATCAGCTTCAGGGCCTCTTTGACCGGGAAGTCGACCCGGATCGGCCGTAGGTCCTGGACAGACTCGCGACTGAACATCAGGATCTGGTTGATCAGTTCCTTGGCCCGCCCACTGGCTTCCAGAACCAGGTTCAGATATTCGCTGGCCTGCGATTCCGGTTCCAGAATCGATACCGACAATTCCGCGTATCCTGTGATAGCGGACAGGATATTGTTGAAATCATGGGCAATACCGCCGGCCAATTGCCCGATCGCCTCTATCTTCTGCACCTGGAGGAGCTGCGCTTCGAGCTTTTTTCGTTCGGTGATGTCCACCAGGAGGGCAATATTGCCTCTGATGCCGCCCTGGGAGTCATGCAGGGGCGAGGCGTAGATGCAGTAATCGATGGGTGTGCCGTCACGTCGCTGTCGACGCACCTCCACGCCGTCCAGGGTCATCCCCCGGCGGATCTGTTCCCGGAACCGTTTGAATTCCTCCTGGCGATCCTCGGGAACGGTGGGCAACGGCTTTCCCATCACCTCCCGGGCGCTCCAGCCCAGCATCTTTTCGGCCGCCGGATTCCAGACCGAATGCACCCGGCCTTCCAGGTCCAGGCCGATGATGGCCACGGGCGCCGCCTCGATGATCGTGTGGAGCAGGTCGTTGGAACGCTGCAATGCTTCACGGGACCGACTGCTTTCCGTAATATCGTCGACCATTTCGATGGCGGCCACGAGTTCGCCGGCTGCATTGCGCAGCGGGCTGGAGATGATCCGGTAATTGAAGACTTCCCCATCCCGCGGGGTTCGGGTCGTGGCTTCGTGGACCCGGCCGTCCTGCAGGGTCTTGCAGGTCGGGCAGTAGCTGCACACTTGCTGTCGCGGAGGCACATTGAATGCTTGATAACAGATGGGATGTCGGTCCGGGTCAATGTCCGGGAACCACTCGCGCATGCGCTTGTTCAACTCCAGAATCTTCATTTCGGGATTGATCAGGGATATGCCGACGCCGATGTTTTCCAGGATACTGCGCAACTTGGCTTCGCTTTCCGCCAGGGACCTTTCCGCTTTCCGGCGTTCGCGCATGTTTTCGGCCTCCTGCAGCGCCCGAAGGACGGCCGGCGCAAGACGCGAAAGATTCTGTTTGAGCACATAATCGGTGGCGCCCCGGGTCAGCGCTTCGATAACGGCCTGCTCGCCCATGGTACCGGATACAAAGATGAAGGGCATATCCGGGCACATTTCCCGCGCCGTCCGCAGCGCCGACATACCGTCGTACTTCGGCAGCCGGTAGTCGGCCAGGATGATGTCCGCCCCGCCATCGTGCAGCGCAGTCTCGAAGTGCTCACGGGTTCGAACCAGAAGGATGCGGCATCCCAAACCGCCATCGGCCAGCTTTTCTTTGACGAGCTCCGCATCGACCGGGTCATCCTCCAAGTGCAGGATCTCAATGGTGGCGTCCATGAATCAAATTTCCTTTCCCGAAGTTCGATGCCTGCTTCCAGACCGGATATGACCTCGGTTCCATGTTCATGGCGTTTTAATGACTATTGCCGACTTTTTTATGCAACGCACCTGTTTGATCATGACCATCATTATCCTTGACCTGAGGAAATCCTGTCAATCCTTGAAAATTCAATCTCCGTGGGCATTCACATGTCCGGGTGGATGGGGCGCGCCTTCCGATCGCCATCGAAGACCGACGGACGTGGCCGCCGGTTGCAAAATGAAATCGGGCTTGGTAGATATTAATTCACCGGATCATCCCCTTTTAAAAGGCAGGTGGAACATGGAATCGAAAGCCATGCGCATCATGAGCGAAAAACCGCTGAATGCGGAAACGCCCATCGAGTCGCTGCGTACATGGATAACCGCCAATCCAGTCTTCTTCGATCGCAATCAGGGAGAGATCCCGGGAGAAAAGATATCCCTGGCGGAATGGCGTTTGCGTGTCGAAGGCGAGGTCGAATCGCCGCTCGACTTCACTTTCGATGAAATTAACCGGATGCCCAAAGCCATCGTCGCCAACACTCTTGAGTGTTCGGGAAACAGCCGGTCCCTGCTGGAGGAAAAGGCAAAAGGCAATCCCTGGACGGTGGGCGGCGTCGGTAACGCAGTTTGGGGAGGGGTATGGCTCAAGGATGTGCTTGCCAG
>JBNKDU010000149.1:0-64987 GCA_050288425.1 Desulfobacteraceae bacterium
CTGGGACGATCCGGCCCTGGCCATCCCATGGCCGGTGGAGGAACCGGTTCTCTCCCCGCGGGACCGGGAGTGGCCCCGCCTGGGTGCCATTGACCTTCGGAATTTACCGGTTTATGAGGGATCATGAAGATCATCGTATTCGGCTCCCAAGGTCAGCTGGGCACCGACCTGATGCAACGCGCACGGCAAGACGACCTGGATGCCGTCGGGGCCGGCAGACCCCTCTGCGATATCACCGACCCGGCCAGCGTTGAACGCAGTCTTTCCTCGGCCGGTGCCGTGGACGTGGCCATCAATGCGGCGGCCTACACGGCGGTGGACCGGGCCGAAGGGGAATTGGATTCGGCCTTCGCCGTCAATCGCGATGGCGCCGGGATTCTGGCCCGGGAGTGTCATCGACGGGACATCCCCCTGATTCATCTTTCCACCGATTATGTCTTCGAGGGACTCCAAACCCGGCCCTACCGTCACGATGACCCGGTGGAACCGAGAGGGGTCTATGCCTGCAGCAAGGCCCAAGGGGAGGAGGCCGTGCGCCGTCACCATCCCCAGCACCTGATCGTGCGGGTCTCCTGGCTTTTCGGCCGGCACGGTCATAATTTCGTCAAGACCATGCTGCGGTTGGGGAGGAAGAGGGACAGCCTCTCCGTGGTGGACGATCAGATCGGTTCGCCCACTTATGCGGGGGATCTGGCCGATGCCTTGTTGTCGGTCGCCAGGATCGTCCGAGGCAATTTCGACGACTGGGGGACCTATCACTATTGCAACGACGGTGCGTTGACCTGGTATGCCTTCGCCCGCAAGATCTTCGCCCTGGCCAGACCGTATGAATCCCTGGCCGTTCGTGAGGTGACACAGATTCTCACCCGCCACTATCCCACACCGGCACCCCGGCCCCATTACTCGGTTCTGGATTGCAGCCGTTTCGACGAGGTCTTCGCAATTCCCCGACGGCCCTGGCAGGAGGCCTTGAAAGAGATGTTGGCCGCTTTATACGCCGCCGACGAGAACCAGGAGTAGACCCACCGGTTTTTTCGATGGCATCCTCGAAGACGATTTGTGGCCGGTTCAACCCTGAGAGACCGCGATCCGTTCTCCGATCTTTTCGGCGGAGCGGCCGAACAGGTCGTCGATGGGTACCTGTTCCAGAAAGGAATCCTCCCACGGCACACTGTTCTCCTGGACGATGTTCTTGATGTGTTCGTACTTGCCGCCCAGGGCCTTGATTCTCACCGGCAGGGGTACGGTGGTCTTGAAGCCGACGTTGAGCAGCAGCAAGTACTCGATCCGGTTGGAAGCGGCCGGGTCGGTGGAGATGGCCGGGATGACGATGATGCTGCGGTCATCCTTGCGTCCCTTGCCGATATAGACATTCCCCTGACGTACGATGATGCGCTTGGTACCCTTCAGGCCCGGATCGATTTCCACGCGCGACGGCAGCTCCTTCAGGACCCCTTCCTTGCGCAGCACATGGATGGTGGTATGCTCCGTCGGGGCGCCCAGAACGTCCAGACCGTCTATGCGGTAGTGAATGGAGCCGTGAATCTGATGGGTCACGCCCTGCAGGTTCTTGAGCACAATGACATTGTTGTTGGTCAACTGGGCGGAGCTGATGCCGTGATTTGCCAAGGCGTCGAACAGGATGCCTTCGACCTTTTCGGTGATCCGGCTGGTGCCCACCGTCACGGTCTTGGCCTGATGTTTGATCGCATCCACCGGCCTGGACATGCTGTCAATGGCCTTGCCCAGGAATTTGAACAGGGTGTTGAGCATGTTCAGGGCGGTGCCTTTTTCGCCGAAATCGAGTTCGAAGTCCGAGACCGGCAGGCGTCCGGAAAGGTATTTGAGCAGCAGCAGCATGTCGCCGGCATGGTGGATGACGGTGGGCAGTCGTCCCGTGGTCTGGCGGCGGCGAAAGCGGGTATAGAATTGGGCCACTTTTTCCCGGAAGTTGTTTTCCAGGACGATTTCATAGACGTCCAGGCCGTCCTTGGAATATTGGTCCACGGTGGTCTGGACCTGATCCCTGAATTCGTGGAGAAAGCGCGACCCTTCATTGATGGCCAAGGCGGCGTAGTATCCCCACAGATGGCCGGCCAGCGTGTTGAGAATCGGTGCCAGGTGGGGAGGGACCGTGGGAAGGTAGAAGACGTCTTCGGCATAGGGCTCGAATCGATCGTCTCCCTGGTCGGCGAATACCACCGGTTTGGCCTTATGGGCCTTGAAAATCGCCGTGTCCTTGATGATATCGCCGATGACCGTCGGCGTCGTGCCGGCGGCACATACGATGATCAACGGTTCGGACGACAGGTCGATGTGCTTCTTGTCCTCCACGTAATCAGATGAAATGGTCTTGTAGCACAATTCACTGAGTTTGATTCGAATTTCATCCGCAGCAGCCTTGTTGGGACCGCTGCCCACCGCCGCCCAGTAGGTTTTGGACGGCGCCAGTCGTTCCGCCGATGCCTTGATCTTTTCGGTCCGCTTGAGGACATCGCGCATGAGCCCGGGCAATTGTCTCAGCGCCTTGATTTCGTCGGTGATGAATCCGGGCGAGCGCCGTTTCCGAAGGGCGGCCATTTTCAATCCCACGAGGCTGCCGGCGACGATTTGGGAGTAAAACGCCTTGGTGGAGGCCACCGACATCTCGATGTCGCGGCCGCTGCTGGTATATACCACCCCGTCCACCTTGAACGTAATGTCCGAGTCCCGGCGGTTCACGATGGCCATGGTATAGGCACCGCGCTCCTTGACCATGTCCACGGTGCGATTGGTGTCGGTGGTGGTGCCGGACTGGCTGATGGCCACCACCAGGGTGTCCTCCATGCTGGTGGGGTCGTCATGCTCATGCAATTGAAATCCGCTGAGTTCCGACGCCTTGAGCGCGCTGACCTGCAGCAGTGGTTCGTCGAGGTAATAACGCAGGATATCCGCGTTGACCTGGGCGGCGATTCCGGCGGTACCCTGACCGATGAAGTGAATCCGACGAATCCGGTTCTCGGTCAATGCTTCCACGATTTTTCGTGGAAACTCCCCTTCGTCCAGGGAGATGACATAATGGCCGCTGGCGGGATCGATCTTCCAGCGGTTGGCCAGGGTTCTTTCCACCGATGACGGGGCTTCGGAAATCTCCTTCAGGAAATAGTGGGCAAACCCCTGGCGATCGATGTCCCGGGAGGTGATCTCGGTGGATTGGATATCGGCGTCGGTCAACACGATGGGGGTACCGTCGTAGTACATCGCCTCGATTCCCTGCAGGTCCCCGCCGCTGTTCTGGTCCAGGATGAAGATCTGGCCCTGGATGGGGCCGTTGGGCCCGTCGAAGACCTTCTCCCCGTTCATCTTCAAAAATCGGGATGTCTCTTCGACGAAACCATAGACTTCGGAGGTGGGGATATAGTGGTCGCGGGACAATCCGATAAACACCGCCTGGCCGCTTCCCCGCTGGGCCAGGAAAAATTTTCCCGGCGCCAGGTCGGTGTGCAGGGCGATGGCATGGGAGCCGTCGAAATCGTTGACCGCCCTGCGGAAAGCTTCTGCCACCGGGTGGCCTTGTTCGATATAGTGTTCCACCTGCAAGGGGATGATCTTGGTGTCGGTGGTGATTTCGGAGGGGATCTGCCGTCCCTGCGCTTCCCATTTGGCCTTGAGGGCCAGATAATTGTCGATGTCGCCGTTCAGGCAGGCATGCAGGATGTTCCCGGATGTCGAGCCATCCGCCGAACCGACACAATTGTCCACCGGATGACAATTGGCCATGGTGATGGCGCCCACCGATGCCCATCGGGTATGAGCGGAGACGGTGTGGAAGCGGAATTCGCACTGGACCAGGAGCTTCAGGATTTCGTCGGCTGCGATGGCGGACCGCAGATGCTCGACATTGTCCCCCAGACGGCCGATTTCGGCGGCGACTTTGTAAGTCAGCGTAATTCCAACTAATTTCTGGGGATGTGCGGTGTCCAAGGAAATGGTGCCGTTGCCCAGCACGGGATGGCCGCTGCGTTGGTGATACGCATCACCGAGGCCGCCGCCGTCGATGGACTTTCTAAAAACGGCGAACACCTCGGCATCCATGAGAAAGAGCAGGGAAATGCCGGCCGAGTCCCTGCCGCGGACCTCCAGACGATCGATGCTGTTGAGGATGGCATTGATGTTGCGATAGATTTTAATGGCACCGTCCGACGCAGCGTCGCTTTCAAGATCAGACAGTTGCTTGACTTTGTTAAAATTTTCCAGGATTTCGGTGCCCAGGCACCACGACGTGTCCTTGATTTTTTCCAGGCGCCGCTGTGCCGTACTCACCTCTGCAGCCGGCATGCGTCCCATCTGATCGGAGATGGCGACGACTTCCGAGCGGATGAATTCCGACAGGTCCCGGTGCAGATCGGACAATGCCGCCTGCAGCGAAGGCCGCCGGTAGAGGGCCAGGAAGGCATCGGGTCGTTTGAGCCCCAGCGCCTGCTGATTCAACTGATCCACCGCCCCTTCGCCCTCCAGGTAGTGCGCATCGATGCCGGCCGGATCATCGGCAAATTTTTCCAACGGTTGTGCCATGACCCGTCCGGCCAGGGCCTGGAAGCTCGCCAAGTCCTTCACCGGCGGCGGCGGGACCGCGCCATGCACGGAAATCAGACCGGCCAGACCGCAATTCAATTGCGTGGCGGATACCGGCAGCAGCACCAGGGCCGGACCGGTATCTCGGGCCGGACGCCGGCCCCAATGGATGGAAAGTTGACCGCAGAGTTTCCACTGCCTGCGAAACGCGGCAATCAGGTGGGTGATGCATGCTCGGATTCTGCAGTGAGCTGTTTTCATGGAATGAACTCCCAAATCGGTTATGCCAGCGTCCATGGCGGACCGCTGAATTCAAGGCTACATTTTCAGATACAATTCACGGATTCGGTTGCGGGGCATGACCTCTTTCCAATCCGGGCCCAATGCGTTCTCCCACAGCGGATCCAGGGTCAGGGCCACGTCGACCATTTTCTCTACCTGCGCTTCATCGGCCTCGGCCACGATCCCCCGCGGCAGTTCGATCTGCTGTTTGGACAACATCTTGCGGAATTCCGCCACTCCCTGGGGATAATACGCCTCGAGTTGGTCGAAGGCGATGCAGTTGCCGATGCCGTGATGAACGCCCAGTCCGAAACTGAGTCCGTAGGCCAGGGCATGGCAGATTCCCACCTGGGAATAGGCGATGCTCATGCCGCCGAAAAAGGAGGCCATCATTAATCTGTCGTCGTTTTGCGGGCCTTCGTCAAGAAATACTTCCCGACATAGGCTCAAGGCTTTTTCACCATAGGCCTGGCTGAAGGCATTCAGATAGGTGCCGGTCAGGGATTCGACACAGTGGATGTAACAGTCCATTCCGGTATAGAAGCGCTGAAGGTGAGGGACATCGGCGATCAGCTCCGGGTCCAGCACCACTTGATCGAAAACTGTGTAATCCGAATTGATGCCCAGTTTCTTGACCGGTCCGGTGAGCACGGTGGTGCGGGAGACTTCGGAACCGGTGCCGGACAGGGTGGGCACGGCCGCGTGGTAGACCGCGGGCCGGCGAATCAGATCCCAACCCTGGTAATCCGCCGAAGAGCCCGGGTTGGTGAGCATCAATGACACGGCTTTGGCCAGATCCATGGTGCTGCCGCCGCCGATGCCGATCACTCCCGCCGGCAGTCGCGTGCCCCCGGCCGCCATGGCCTGGCGAACCTGTTCGGTCAATTGGTCGACGTAGCTGGTTTTCGGTTCATCGTCCACATTGACCAGGATCAACAGGTCCTGTTCCTGGAGCGGCAGGCGCCTTCGGAGAGGGTGTTCACGGAAAACATCGTCCAACAGGAAAACCATCGCCGAAGCGGCGGTGGTTCGTCGTGCAGACAGGATGTCCGCCAGTTGATTGAAGCAACCGCGTCCGAACACGAATCGGTCTACCATTTTGAAATTACGAAACATCAAAGCACCTCGGGAGAGTACGGTTTTTTGAGCAGTTCATCATTCCGACACTACGCTTTCGATTTTTTCGATCCGGGTGTCTATTTCCTCCCGGGTCCACGCCAATTTTATCTGCATGCTGATGGTCCTGGCCATGATTCGGTCGGAGGCCGGCAAATCGATAATGCTGTAGTCCGGCAGATGATCGCAGAGTTGGGCCGGCATCCGGGCGGCCACGGTCATCTGCTTGAGATGGCCCCATCTGCGCAGGTAGTGCCAGTTGTTGTCGTACCAGTAGAAACAGCCGTCGACGCCCGCCGCGGACAGTTTGCGGGAGGTCTCTCGGGCGCTGGTTTCATCCGGCAGCAGGAAGCTCAGGAAAGTGGCGGAGTCGCCGGCCTCGTCCGGTAAATGGCGAAAATCAATCTTGTCGAAGCGTTGCATGGCGGATTTGATGGCGGCTTTGTTCTTCCGCTGGATGGCCAGAATCGCATCCAGCTTGCGAAGCTGAGCCACACCCACGGCCGCATTCAGTTCGCTGATGCGGTAATTGCACCCCAGGATGGGATGGCCTTCGGCGCCCCGGTCGTCGCCGATATGGTCGTGACCGTGATCGGCATAGGCGTGGGCCCTGGCATAACATTCGCTGTCATCGGTGATGACGGCGCCGCCTTCCCCGCAGGTGATGGTCTTGACCGCATCGAATGAAAAACATCCCGCCTGTCCGAAGGTTCCCAGGGAGCGACCCTGGAAGGTGGCACCCACGGATTGACAGACGTCTTCGATCAATATCAGATCCTTGTCCTTGCACAGCCGCTGGATTGCGTCGATCCGGGCCATGGCCCCGCACATATGAACCACCATGACCGCCTTGGTGCGAGGTCCGATGGCGGCTTCCACCGCCACGGGATCCAGGCAAAGCGTTTCGTCGATATCGGCAAAGACCGGCACTGCCCCGGCCTGAAGCACCGCTTCGAAGGAGGCCACAAAGGTGAACGGAGGCAGGATGACCTCATCACCGGCTCCGATGCCGCACGCGGCCAGGGCGATGCTGAGGGCAGCCGTGCCGCTGGAGCACAAGTGGCAGTGGGTGGCGCCGGTTCGCTCCGCCAGGGCCTGCTCCATCGACCTGGCCTTCCAGTTTCCGTTGCGGGCGGCGTCGAAACCATATCGAAACAGAACGCCGCTTTCGAGTACGTCCTGAACTTCCCTGCGCTCCTCTGCACCAAAAATCTCAAAACCAGGCATGGTGATCTCCTTACTGATAATTAGCTATCGTTCGATTTCTTATGATCATCCGCATGGCGGGCGAATTGATGCTTGAAATAGTAGGTCATGGCCATGCGTGCATACTGGGTGGCCCGAATGCCGATGTACTCTTCATGGGCGACGAGCACGCCGATGGCCAGCGCCGGACCGCCGCCTTTTTCCCTGGCGAAACCCACGAACCAGTCGAAGCGGGCGTCATGCTTCCGGTTGAAAATGGAACCGGTTTTCCCACCGATGGTCAATTTGGATAAGATGCGATTGCGCCGGCGGCCGCGGAAGGCCTTGCGGCCGGTACCCGTTCGGATGGTTGTCTCCATCATCCGGGTCAGCACCTCGGAGGCTTTGGCCGACATGGCCCGACCGGTCCAGGCGACCTGCGCACGATAGAGCATACGCCCTGCATCGTCAAGGATCTGGTCGACGAGCCTGGGCGCCAGCATCCGTCCCCCATTGAGCACCGCCGAGGCCATCATGGCCCCGTGGAGTGGTGAAATGGTGGTGTTGTTGTTGAATCCACTTGCGATTTCGGCCCATTGATAGGGCTTGTCCTCGACATGGATCCTGCTGGTTTCCACCGGCAATTCGAAATCGATGGGGCGGTTGAAGCCGAAAGCCGCAGCGGAATGTTCCAACGCCTTTTTACCCAGATAGAGGCTACCCAACTTGCCGAACACCGGATTGACCGACTGGGCAAAAGAGTCCTTGAGAGAAAGCCGGTTGGTGTGCCGGTTGGTCAATTCTTTCAGTTGGCTTTTATAGAGTGTGTGTTTGTAGCCATTGAATTTCATGACCGTGTGTTCGTCATAGCCGCAGTGATCCACGGCCGCCGCCGCCGTGACGATTTTGAAAATACTGGCGGCCGGATATCGGCTGAGGAGGCAGGGGTTGGAATCGGGTTGGATTTTATTGAATCCGGCCAGGGAGAGGACCCGGCCGGTGTCGCCCTCCATCACCACGATGCCGATGTAGCGGGAATTTTTGCGGTCCATGGATTTGAGCAGATAGGCCTGCATATCCGTGTCCAGGCTGGTCTTGACCTGAAACTGCCGGTTTTCGAATGGCAGCCGGACCTCCTCGGTGAGCGGCGCCGGCAGGTCGGCCTGTTGGATGAGCAGTTGGACATCCGCCTTGGTAATCAGGGCCGCCCCGGATGCGACGTTGTCCGCCGCCGGGGGCGGAGACGGGGTCGAGGGCGGTTGCCGGTCGGCCGTCAGACGATAAATCCCGGCCAGAACTGCGGCAAGGATGATCAGTCGTAGGATCCAACGCCTGGATAGATGCCGGGTGTTCCGTGACTGTAACTTATTCTGGTATGCGCGCCAACCGGTTTCCGGTGGTCTTGCGGGTGTTGGGTGATCTGTATTCGACATGGGTCTTTTCGTCCAGGGCCGGATTGCCCCGACGGTAATTTTTACTTAATAATATCAATTACTTAATATCTTGGTTGCCCGGTATCGAAATGGGATGCACCCGGACCGGGCCTATCGAACCGGCGATCCTGGCGGCATGCTTTTGTCCAGGCTCACCACCACCAAATTATCCTCCCCGGAGGCCGCCAACACCATCCCCTGGGAGAGTACACCCATGAGTTTGGCCGGCTTCAGATTGGCCACCACGATGACCTGTTTGCCCACCAGCCGCTCGGGAGCATACGCCTTGGCGATGCCGGCCACGACGGTGCGCCTCTGGGGTTCGCCCATATCGAGTTCCAGCCGCAGCAGTTTTTTGGCTCGGGGGATGGTTTCCACCTTGACCACGGTGGCCACGCGCAGATCGATTTTTGCGAAATCCTCCATGGTCACTTCGGGTTGCAGGGCAGGGGTCAATTTTTCGGTTTCGTTCTCCTCGCTCGTCCCGGCATTGCGTTTTTCCAGGTCGATGCGGGGAAACAAGGTCGTGGATTTGGGCAGGGCGATGCCGGGGAGGAGGGTTTTCCAGGCAGCGACCCGGGCCATCTTGAAGTAATCCTTTTCCGCATCCATGCCCAGGTGTTTGATCATCACCTTCGATGTATCGGGCATCACCGGGTAGACCAGGCCGGCCACCACCCGCAGCCCTTCCAGCAGGTTGTAGATGACGACCTCCAGCTGCGGAAGACAGCTCTTGCTCTTGGCCAGAACCCAAGGCGTGGTGACATCGATATATTTGTTCATCTGGCCGATGAATTGCCAGACGGCGGCCAGCGCCTTGTGGAAGGCAAAGGATTCCATGGACTTGCGATAGCCGGCAATGGCTTCGGCGGCCTTGCCGGCCAGTCCCAGATTGAATTCCTCTTCCACGGCGGGATCGATCACCGGCACGGTGCCTTTGAAGTACTTGTGGGCCATGGTCACGACGCGCGAAAATAGGTTGCCCAGATCATTGGCCAGGTCTGAATTGATGCGATGCACCAGGGCCTCTTCGTTGAAACTGGAATCCAGGCCGAATACCATGTCGCGCATGAGAAAGAAGCGAAACGCGTCCAATCCATATATATTCTTCAACTGGAGCGGTTCGATGACATTGCCGAGGCTCTTGGACATCTTGCTCTGGTCGACGTTCCAGTAGCCGTGAACGTTCAGGTGTTGGTAGACGGGCAGTCCGGCCGCCTTGAGCATGATGGGCCAGTAGATGCCGTGGGGTTTGAGAATGTCTTTGGCCACTACGTGCTGGACCACCGGCCAGAATTGCTTGAATTTGGCGCCATCCGGGTACCCCATGGCGGAGACGTAGTTGATCAGGGCATCGAACCATACATAGGTGACATAGTCTTCGTCGAAGGGCAGGCTGATACCCCATTTGATGCGTGATTTGGGTCGTGAGATACACAAATCATCCAGAGGTTCGCGCAGAAATGCCAGCACCTCGTTCTTGTAGCGTTCCGGCCGGATGACGTCGGGATGGGAATCGATGTGATCGATGAGCCATGGCTGGTATTTGCTCATCTTGAAAAAATAGTTGGACTCCTTGATGATTTCCGGTTCGGTTTCATGATCCGGGCACTTGCCGTCCACCAGTTCGCGGTCGGTGTAAAATCGTTCGCAGCCGAAACAGTACTTGCCTTCGTATTCGCTGAAGTAGATGTCGCCGCTGTCGTAGATCTTTTGCAGGACCTGCTTGACCACGGTCATGTGTTGCGGATCGGTGGTGCGGATGAATTGGTCGTTGGAGATATTCAACTGCGGCCACAATTCCTGAAACAGGGCACTGATCTTGTCCACATACGCCCTCGGGGTGGCATTTTCCTTTCTGGCGGCGCGCATGATTTTATCGCCGTGCTCGTCCGTGCCGGTCAGGAAGAACGTGTCGTCCGTCAGCATGCGGTGATAGCGGTTGATCACATCGGCGCAGATGGTCGTATAGGCATGCCCCAGATGGGGTCGGGCATTGACGTAGTATATGGGAGTGGTCACGTAAAATGGACGGGACATGATTTTCTCCTGTTCAACTCTTGATGATTTCATCCAGTCCCACTTCCACTTCCTGATTGTCTTCCACTCGCAGGGCGACTCTTTTCCTCAAGAAGTTGAGACGGATGACCTTGCCGGTGTGTTCCTTGGTTTTGGCGATCTTGCCCAGGGGCGGGAACTGGCTCCGTAGCTCCTGATAAACCTTGTTTTCGAAGGTCAGGCAGCACATCAGCCGGCCGCATTGGCCGGAGATCTTGGTCGGATTGAGAGACAGTCCCTGCTCCTTGGCCATACGGATGGAGACGGGTTCAAACTGCCCCATGAACGATGAACAGCAGAATTCGCGACCACAACGACCCATTCCGCCACACATCTTGGCCTGGTTACGGATGCCGACCTGGCGCATCTCGATGCGCACGCGAAACTGTTTGACCAGCATCTTGACCAATTGCCGGAAGTCGACCCGACCGTCGGCGGTGAAGAAGAAGGTCAGCCGGCTGGCGTCGAAGGTCGCTTCGACGCTGAAGAGGTTCATATCCAGCTTGAGTTCCTTGATGCACTGCAGGCAATAGGTGTGCGCATTCTTCTCCAGGTCCTTGTTCTTTTTCCGACGGGAGAAATCCTTGGCCGCGGCTTTGCGAAACACTTTTTTGAAAGGCTTTTCCGGTGGCTCGCCGGTGAATTCCCAGGGAGGCACCGCCACGGTTCCGAAACCGAGTCCTTTTTCGGTTTCCACGATGACCGGATCGCCCTCGGTCAGGACGAATGCGCCGCAATCGAAGTCATATATCTTTCCGCCCGGCTTGAATCTTATGCCGACTATTTTTCGCATAGTGGGATACCGCTTTTGCAGGCATCTGCGCGATGGATCATGCGCAATGCCATTATCTCCAAGGTTAATTTCAGGTTGCCGTTGGCCGCGATATCTTTGCGGGCCTTTTCCACCGCCGCCCAGATGGTCAGCAACCGGTGATCGTCCAGGGTCTCACGGACCCGCTGTAATTGCTGGCGGCGGTCCTGGTGAACCACCAGATCGGGCTGATAGGGCCAGATGGCCAGATCGCGAACCCAAACACGCAGCAGTTCCAGCAATTCTCCTGCATTTTCCTTCTCGGCCGCCAGTCGGCCGGCAAATGCCAGGGCCGCCGATGCCGTAGGCCGATCCGGGGAATCCGGTCGATCCAGTCCTGCCGCCCGAATCATCCATCCCAGGCTGCCGGACCATCGGCCGTCAATGAGCCCTTCCGCCCGGGCAAAACTGCCTTCGGCCAGTGCGGCCACGGTTTCGGCGGTGCTGGCGTCGAGGTCCCTCTCGGCGCCCAGACGGACCGCGATATCGTCCTTCTTTAACCGATTGAACGGAATATGTCGACAGCGCGATACGATGGTCGCCAGCAGATCGGAGGTCTGCCGGGCCGTCAGGATCAGGGTCGTATCCGCCGGCGGTTCCTCCAGGGCTTTGAGCAAGGCATTGGCCGACTCCGGATTCATGGTCTGGCTCTCGGCGATGATCGCTACCCGATGCGCTGCACTGAAGGGTTTCATGGCCAATATTCCGAGCAGGTGGCGGACCTGGTCGACGCGGATAAACGATCCCCGGGGCTCGATGCGAATGATATCGGGGTGATTTCCCGACCGGATCTGCCGGCAGGAGCGGCATCGGCCACAGGCGTCGCTACGGGGGGGCGATGGGATCTTGCCCTGGCAGTTCAGGGCCATGGCCACGATTTCGGCGGCCATGCGTTTGCCGATGCCGGCGATACCGGTGAACAACAGGGCGTGGGGAAGCGTCCGTCTATGCAGGAGAGTTTGCAAAATACGGACGGGAAGCTGCTGGCCGATGATGTCGTCAAATCCTGGCACGTTCGAATATTCGTTGGCGCGGCCCCTGGGTCGGTCGTGGTTGGAGAGAACGGGCCGGCCGCGGTGTGAGCAGCGAGTTGCGGTTAGTCGTCGACCCGCTCCTTGAGTTCCTTGCCGGATTTGAAAAACGGAAGTTTTTTCGGTCGGATCGTTACCTTGTCACCGGTCTTGGGGTTGCGGCCCACGTAGCTCTTGTAATTCTTGACGTAGAAGCTGCACAATCCTCGAATTTCAACCCGTTCTCCACGGGCCATGGCTTCCGCCATGCTGTCGAAAAAGATCTGAACCACTCTGGCGGCTTCGGTCTTGGATATACCCGCGTCACTTTTCAACGCAGAGATGAGCTCCAGCTTATTCATAAAGCCTCCTTCTGCCTGGCAGTCGTGCTGTCTAAGACCTAAGCTATAATCAGATCATAATAAAAAGTCAAGTAGTTATGATGCTATGGGTGGCAACTTCTCCACTTGATCGATGTCCACTTCCACGGCGGCGAACTGTGCCAGGGCTTCGATGTGAACGACGATGCGACCGCTTCTGCCATAACGTTCGAATATGCCCGTGACACCGGCAAGGGGTCCGTCGATGACCATGACCCGATCCCCTTTCTGAAACTGGTAGCCGGTGGAAATGGGTTGCTCCGTGGCCACCATGATTTTCAGTGAATCGATGGTTTCATCGGGAACGGAAACGGGGCCTTGTCGGTTCCCCACCAGCTTGACCGCACCCACGGTCTTGACGATCTCCAGGTGATGATTGGGTTCCAAATCGGTGCGAACGAAGACATAACCTGGAAAGAGCGGTACCCGGATCATTTTCTTGCGATCCTTGCGCTTGCTGGCCACCGTGATCTTGGGCAGAAAGACATCGATGGATTTCTTGAACAACCCATCGTTGACGACATTTTCAAAACGGCTCTTGGTGTGCAGGACATACCACGCGGGGAGTAATGGATTTTCAGTCATATTTTTTACAGGCGGTTGATGTATCATTTCCTGGAGCCAAAGCGGAGACCAATTCCGGCAACCAAATGATTCCGCTCCAGGATTCGGTTTCCGCCTCGGGTGTTTTCCGGTTTGTCAACAGTAGCTGGCTTTGGCCCCGTCATGCAGGGATGCATACACCGCCTGCATGATCATATGGGCGACGATCATGTGGGCGTCTTCCACCTGCTGCATATCGTGGCTGTCCACCACGAAGGATTGGTCGACCAGGTCGGCCAGCCTGCCTCCGCCGAATCCGCTCCAGCCGATGGTGCGGCCGTCGTTGCGGGCAGCCCAGCGAACGGCCCGCAGGACGTTTTCGGAGTCGCCGCTTCCCGAGATGCCGATCACCAGGTCTCCGGGGTTGAAGAAGTTTTTCAACTGCTCGACGAACACCGCCTGGTAGGAGATATCGTTGGCCAGGGCCAACAGGGTGGGCATGTTGTCATTCAGACAGATCATCTTGAATTTGAGTTTCAGATCGATGCAGCATCCCTTGTTGATATCGCAGGTCAGGTGGGATGCCGTGGCGCCGCTGCCGCCGTTGCCCATGATGAAGATCTGGGCCTTTCGATGGTAGGCCGCGAGGATATCTTCGACCATCTGTTCGAAGGTGTTCAGATCGAAGGCGTCGATCACCGCTTTCAACCGGTTCAGGTAATCACCGGCAAATTGATCGATATTCATTACGGTCCGTCCTTGTTTGATATCAGCACGCAGGATGCGGCCATCTCTGCAGGGCCTTTTGATACGCCAGGGGTGTCCCGATGTCCATGAGAAAAGCGGGGGCAACGCGATACCCGAACATCTTTCCCTCCAGACGGGGCAGGAGATGGTGTCCCAGATCCTTCACCTTCTCCCGGTTGCCGGCCACCCGTTCCAGCTCGCCGAAGATCTGCGCGGACGCGATGTAGACGCCTCCATTGGCCAGATTGCTTTGGGGATGGGAGGGCTTCTCCTCAAAGCGGGTAATGCGGTGATCTCCATCCAGGGTCACGATTCCGCACGCCCTGGGATCGGGCGCATGGATCAACCCCATGGTCAGGACTCCTCCCATAGAGCGGAATCGATGATGAAAGTCAATCATTTTTGACAGATCCAGATCGGTCAGGTTATCGGCATAGGCGATGATGAAATCGTCTTCCCCGGCGACGAAGGCACGATTGGCCCACAGCGTACCGGCACTGCCCTTCAACTCTGGCTCGTATACGGTGTAGATGGCCAGGGGGCTGTCCTTGCGGACGCCGGCCAGGTAATCTTCCACCTGTTCGGCGAGATGATGGGTATTGATCAGCACCTCATCGATTCCGTGGCATGCCAGCAATTCCAGCCAGACTGCCAGCAGGGGTCGACCATGAACGGGAATCAGGCATTTGGGAAGGCGATCGGTCAAGGGCCGCAGTCGGGTCCCTTTGCCCGCGGCCAGGAGAAAGGCCTTCATGATGCCGAACCGCTCCTGCGGACCACGTTGAGCCGGCGCATATGCTTTTCCGCATATTCGAGGATGTCGGTTTTGTCCGGGCGTTCGGTGAGGTAGCCCCAATAGTCCTGGATGCTGTCGATGACGCTTCGGCGGGCGGACCATCCCAGGGCCTGCAATTTGCCGGTGTCCGAGAAGATGTGGCGGGTATCGCCGAACCGGTAGAATCCACCCAGCCTGGGCGGCAGGCGCTTGCCCACCTCCTGTTGCATGGCGTCGTAGAATCGGGCCACGGTCCAAGGCTTGCCACCGCCCACGTTGAAAACCTGTCCGTCGGCCGCTGCATTTTCCAGCACCAGCAGGTTGGCGTCCACCGCGTCGTGGATATTGACGAAGTCGCGTGTCTGACGGCCGTCCTCGTAGATGGTCGGGGCGCGGTCGAAGAACAGGGAGAGGGCGAAGATGCGCATGGCCCCGGAATAGACATTGTAGAAGGACTGGCGTCGCCCCTGGACGATGGAGTAGCGCATGACCACGGACGGTATCTCGTAGCGCCGGCCGAGCTGGATCGCGATCTGTTCCTGGGCGTGTTTGGACAATGCATACTGATTGCAGGGGTTGATCACCGATTCGTCCGAAGGCCGCCATTGCAGTTCGGCTTTACAGGCGGGGCAGGCATGTTCCCATTGGCCTTGCGCCAATTGAGCTTCCAGACGGATATCGGGATAGATGTCCCCCGATTCGGCCGGAGCACAATCTGGGCATCGGTAGCGGCCCTCGCCCATGACGGCCTGGCTGGCGGCTACGATGACCTTCTGCACCTTGTGCAGCCTCGGTTCGGCCACCAGGATTTCGTACAACAAGGCCGTGGATACCGCGTTGACGGAAAAGAAGGTCGAAAAATCGGTCAGATAGTCCTGGTACGCCGCCAGGTGGTAGACCGCTTCCACACCCTCCAGCGCCTCGCGCCAGGCTTCGGCGTCGCGTACATCCCCCCGGATAAATTCGGCGTCGGGATGCAGGTAGTCGGGTTTGCCCCTGGGGTGCACCGTCGATTGCAGGTTGTCCAACAGACGCACGTGGTGCCCCCTGGCGATCAACGCGTCCGCCGTATGCGAACCGATAAATCCAGCTCCGCCGGTGATCAGTATCCTCATCGGGTTACAACTCCTTCGCTATTTCCTGCGACCACAGCCGCGTGATTTTCTTCGTCCAGGGATTACTTGCTCGAATAGGAACGATCGTCGAAAATGACCTTGCTGCCTCCCTCCTCGATCATGAACGGCAGCTCCCGATAGTCCTGCATGGCCGCAAATACCTCATTCTGGCGTTCCCTGGGAACCATCAGCAACAAAAATCCGCCGCCGCCGGCGCCGCAAACCTTTCCGGCCAGGGCACCCGCCTCGGTGGCCAGCCGGTACATTTCCTCGATGACCGGGTTGGAGATCCCCTCGGCCATCTGCTGTTTGAGTTGCCAGTTGCGGTTCAGCAGGTCGCCGCAGGACGAGATATCCCCGGCTTGCAGGTTGCGGGCAAAGGGTTCGACGAGGGCGACCATTTTCTGCATGGTCTCCCGCTTGGCGACCCCGTTCAGGTTGGCGCTCTGCTGGTTCAGGATGGTATCGGCGCTGCGGGTGATGCCGGTATAGTAGAGCAGCAACGAAGAGGAGAACTTGCGCAGCACGCCGCGATTCAACCGCATGGGGGTGCGGCGGGTGACGTCTCCGGTCTGGAAGGTGAACTGGTTGATCCCGCCATGGGCCGCCGCGTATTGATCCTGCCGGCCGATGGGTTTGCCCAGGACATCGATTTCGATGCCACAGGCTTCCTCGGCCAGTTGTTCGGCCGTCACCAGGATATTCTGGTGGGCATACAGGGCATGCAGCAGGGCTACGGTGATGGAACTCGAACTGCCCAGGCCCGATCCGCTGGAGGGGATGTCCGCCAGGGTGGTGATTTCGATGCCTTTCTCCACGCCGGTGATTTTCATCGCTTCCCGCACCAGATCATGTTGAATCTGGTCGATCCGTTCGACCGTCTCCTTCTTGGAGTAGTTGATGTAAATCAGGTCGTCGAAACGTTCCTTGACGATGGCATAAACGAACTTGTCGATGGCCGTGCACACCACCTGGCCGTCGTGGTGGCTGTAGAAGGCTTTCAAATCCGATCCGCCGCCTACGAAACTGATCCGCAGCGGCGTTCTGACGATGATCATGTCGGCAATCCTCTTTCTGTATGGATGGCTTTGCGTGAGCCCTCAGCCGCCGATGCTGCCCAGGCCCAGCAGGTTGAACATGACGGTGACACTATGGTTGTCGCGTTCGCCTGTATACTCAACCTGGTAATCAAAATCCAGCCCCCAGCATTGCGACCGATAGCTCACTCCCAGACGGGTTTCGATGAGTCGGTGGTCGATCAGGTTCTGTTCCAGGCCGCCGCGGGCCTGCCACATGTCGCTGACATGCCATTCACCTCCGAGGACGAGGGTCTCGATACCGTCGTCGGCCCCATCCACCGTCTCGCGGGTATAGCGGTAGTCCGCGCTGAGAAGGTCGCCGCGCGGACTCCAGAAGATCAGGGCGCTGTTGATGGTTTCGAATTGATACGCGTAGACCGACCATCGGGCATCGGCATCGATGGAGATATACTTGCCCGGCGTCAGATCGAGCTCGGCTCCGATGTCGGAAAATGGCTCCGGGTCGTTCTCCTGGTCCTTGTCGATATCGAAACTCTGGTCGACCTTGAACCGCAGGAATGGTGTATACCGGTACCCGGTCTGCTCCCCGGCGCGTTCCAAAGGAGTGCGGGCGGTGAAGGTGTTGGTGATGCCGTAGGTGATCAGGTTCCTGGATTCGATGGTGTCGATGGTGTCGAATTGCGGCAGATCGGTCTGGTCCTGGTCGGGGGTGAATTCGTAGATGACTTCCGGCGTCACGGTGTGTTTGAGCCGGTCGCTGCCGGCCATGCTGAAATCGAAGATGCGGTAGAACTCCGAGCTGATATCGAGCCGCAGATCGTAAATGGTGCGCGAGTGGCTCTCGCTCTCTTTGCCGGGGCTGAGTTCGTCGAAGTCGACCTGCCAGAATGTCTGGCGCAGGCCCGCGGACGGTTCGATGGAAACGCCGTCGAAGAGATCAAACGGATAGTAGAGACGCGGATACAGGTCGCCGCGGTGTCCCCGGGGTCCGTCGATCCGGTAAAAATAGGTGTAGCTGCTGGTCAGGTCATGGTAGAGGGGCGACCCGCCCAAGGGCTGTTTGACGCCGTCGAAACTGATCCTGGGAAGCTGCTGCAGGGTATTGTCGGGTTCGTTGTTGCGCCGTTTGATCACATCGTCATACCAACGCAAGTCGGCATTGAACGTATAGCGGTTCCAGATGCGGTTGAGGTTCAGGCGGTTCAACCGAACCGGATCGTTGTAATCGTCTAGTTCGCGGCCGAAGGTTCGCTGAAAATATCCCGAGGTATCGCTGTACCCGTTGTACGAACCGCGGAATTCATTCAGGTAGTCCTGGTCGCTGACCACATCGAGGTCCAGTTTGGCGTTGAAGTCGCCGGCCAGGGCCTGGTCGTGTTTCATCCGGAACCAGTATCGATCCGTGTTGAGCCGTACTTCGTTGTCATCGCCGTATCCCCAGCGTTCGGTGGCGTCATCCGTGCCGTCATCCACCTTGTCGTCGTCGAACCCTTCGACCATCATCGTCCCGAAGGTCTCTTCGCTGGCCACATAGCGGTATTCGATACCGGTGCGCACGCCGCGCAGGGTCATGGTGTGCGCATACAGGGTGGCGTCGCTGCTGTCGCCGATGGCCCAGAAAAACGGCTGGGTGTATTCGGTACCCCGGCGGTCGGAGAGTGCGATGACCGGCAGCAACAGTCCGGACTGGCGTTGGAGCTTCACCGGGAAGATCAGGTAGGGGCTGTACAGCACCGGGACCCGGCCGGCCCACAGCGCCGCATTCCGGGCCGTGCCATAGCCTTCGATGGTCACCTTGAAGTCGCTTCCCGTCAACTTCCAGTCGGGATGGTCGCCATCGCACGACGTGATCTGGACCTTGCTGGCGGTATAGGTTTGCGGGCCGGTTTTCCTGATTTCCCGGCTGCGCAGATAGAGATGATTCCGGGAAAGAAACACGTCGCCGTCGGTCAGGGTGCCGGTCTTGTCGTCCAGGTTGAATAGCAGTCGGCGACCCGAAAGTACGTCACGGCCGGACACCAGGCGCACATTGCCTTCCGCCTGGGCCTGGTGGGTATCGGAATTCAGCTGGATCTTGTCTGCTGAAAGGGTGTAGTCCTCCTGTTGAATGCGGACGTTGCCGAAGGCGAGGTAGGCCTTGTTGACTTGATCGTATTCGAGCCGGTCGGCATCCACCTGCCAGGCCGGACCGGAGGCATGGACAGGAGGCGAATCGGCCAGCACCGGCGGGCCGAGGAATACGACCGTCAGGGTGAACATCCACCAGCGGCGCATGGCCTGCATCCATCGAAGTGCGTTTTTTCTCTCGGGGTACAAAGGAATCCTGTATTCGATGCGGTACGGGAACCGCCGTCTGAAACCGTTCAATTTGCGGATTGCCGCCTATTCCGAACTTGCCTCGAATCGAAATTTTCTTTATAGAGCAGGAATTGTTGAAAAATCAATGGTCAATAGAGTTTGCCGATGAACATACTGCTTACGAACGACGATGGGATCCACGCGCAGGGGCTGTGGGCGTTGCAGCAGGTGCTCCGGCGTCACCACGAGGTCATGGTGGTTGCACCGGATCGGGAGCGCAGCGCGGTGGGACACGGCATCACCCTGCATCACCCCATCCGGGCCGCAGAAACCATCGTCAACGGCGGGGATCGCGGATGGGCCGTCAGCGGGACCCCTGCCGATTGCGTCAAACTGGCCCTGATGGAATTGCTCGAATGTCAACCCGACCTGGTGGTATCGGGGATCAACCCCGGCGCCAACGTGGGCGTCAACCTCAACTACTCCGGCACGGTGGCCGCGGCCAAGGAAGCCGCATTGTTCGGCCTGAACGCGCTGGCCGTCTCGCTGCAGTGCGACGAGGCCCCCGATTATGCCGTGGCGGCCGAATTCGTGGGCCGCATTGCACCCATGGTCTTGCAGAACGGACTGCCTCCCGGCACTTTTCTCAACATCAACATTCCCGACGGCCTGGCCGATCCGGCCGCCGGTGTGCGCATTTCCCGTCAGGGCAGCGAGATCTACGATTCGCCCTTCGATAAGCGCAAAGACCCGCGCAATCGTACCTACTACTGGCAGGGTGGTGAGGCATTGCCGCCCTATACGGAGGACGATGCGGACGGCGCCGCCCTGGCCCAGAAATATATCTCCATCACTCCCGTACGCTGTGATATGACCGACTACCCTTATATGGAGATGTTGAAGAAATGGAATTTCAACCAATTGAAACAACATCGGCCTTGAAGTCCCATCGGACTATTGGAAATCGGGACCCGGCAGGAAAATAATTTGGACCGATCATGGAACCGAGAAAAACCAAATTCGTGACCGAAATACAGGCGGGCGACCGGATCGACGATCTGTTCGTACTGGCGGCCAAGAACATGGCCCATAAACGGGATGGCGGCCCCTTCCTCAATATCACCCTGGCCGACAAAAACGGTCAGATCAAAGGGGTGGTCTGGGACAAGGTGCAGCAAATCGCGGGGGGGGTCGATGCCGGTGATTTCGTACGCGCAGAGGGCACGGCGGGAGAATATCGCGGGGCGCTCCAACTGGTGATCCGGCAGCTGTCCAGGGTCGACCCCGCGCAAGTCCGCCCGGAGGATTACCTGCCGGCCACCAGCCGCGATGTGGAACGGATGTTCGACCGGCTGACCACGTTGACGGCGACCATTGTCGATGGCCATCTGCGCGCCCTGATGGACGGATTCTGGAACGATCCGGACCTGGTGCGTCGATTCAAACGGGCGCCGGCCGCCAAGATGATGCATCATGCCTATATCGGCGGGCTGCTGGAACACACCCTGTCCATGGCATTGTTGGCCGATAAAATCGCCGGACACTACACCGGCGTGGATCGCGACATGCTGCTCGTCGGGTCGATCCTGCATGACATCGGTAAATTGCGTGAACTGGCCTGCGACCATAGCATCGACTACACCGATGAGGGGAGACTGCTCAGTCACATCGTTATCGGTCTTGAGATCGTCCAGGAAAAAATCAGCCGAATCGAAGGCTTCCCGGCCGAGCGCGCGGCGTTGATCAAGCATATGATCGTCAGCCACCACGGCGCCCGGGAATTCGGTTCGCCCGAACCGCCCAAGACCCTCGAAGCGGTGCTGCTCAACTATATCGACGAAATCGACTCGCGCATGAACGGCATCCGTGAGTTCATGGCCGGCGAAGATCCCAATGCCTCCTGGACATCCTATCATCGCCTGTTGGCACGCCATTTCTACAAGGGCGATGCAACTCCCCAAGGAGACCCTTGATGTTCATCACTCTGGAAGGGATCGAGGGGGCCGGCAAGACCACCCAACTCGACAATATGGTCGTCTATTTGAGAAGCCGGGGTTTCGTCTGCCATACCACGCGCGAACCGGGCGGCACGGTCATCGGCGCCCGGATCAGGGGAATTCTGCTGGACCCCGACCATCACGGCCTGGATCCTTATGCCGAGCTGCTGCTGTACATGGCCGACCGGGTTCAGCACATGCGGTCCGTGATTTTGCCCCGCCTGGCGGAAGGCGAGGTGGTGTTGTGTGACCGGTTTTTCGATGCCACCCTGGTCTACCAGGGCTATGCCCGCGGGCTGGACCGGAACCTGATCCGCGATCTGCACCGCCTGGTCTGCCAGGACCTGAAACCGGATCTCACCCTGCTGTTCGATCTGGATCCCGAAGTCGGTCTGGAGCGTGCCTGGCGCGAAATCGACAGCGGCGGACGCGCCGGCCGGGAGTCGCGTTTCGAGCAGGAAAAGATCGATTTTCACCGCAGGGTGCGCCAGGGGTACCTGGATCTGGCCGGCCGGGAGCCCCACCGGTTCCGGCGTATCGACGCCCAACGCAGTCCAGGGAAGATCTCCGAGGAGATCAATGCGGTTCTGGCCGAGTTCATCGCCGGTCGTTCATTAACCTAATCCAGAAGGAAATGCGTGCCATCATGATCGCTTATCTACCCTTTACCCATGTGCCGGAACGTGACCTGCGGGCCCTGTGCGCACGATTGGGTCTTATCACCCTGTATGCGCCGGATCAGGCCCTCGCGCCGGATCATCTGCGCAAGGCCGCCGAAACGGGCGAAATCGACTTGCGTTATCCGCCCGGCGGAGCCCCCGGTCGGCTGCTGCCGGCCATCGAGGCGTATAGACAATGGGCCCATTGTCACCAGGACCATCTGGTGGATCTGGCCGCCTTCATCAAAGCCACCCATGACGACGTTCCTCTGATGGACGAGACCAATCCCTCTCAGATCCGCACCCAGATTCGAAAGATCCAGGAAGCCGCAGTCGATGAAGTCATCGATCCCCTGTTTCAGGCGATCCTCTATCTCGCCTTGGCCCAGGAATATGACCAGCAGCAGGAGGCCATGCACCGGGAACTGGGGGCGGTTCAGGCCATGGAGCGTGACATGCTGGCCCAATTGAGCGGGGACGGGGAAAGGGAACCCGGCACGGATTTCGGCGCCGCCATCGGGCAATCTCCCGGGGAGATCGATCCGGGGGGGTACATGACCGCCTCCCGTGTGGAAGCCTGGTGCCGGCTGGCTGCCTCCCAGGAGGAGTTGCCGCAGGTCTTCCTGACCGGCAGCCCGGCCGTCATGGAACATTTGCGCGAGTGTCTGCCCGAGGCTCGGAAAGTCGCCGAAACGGCGCCTCCGATTCCGGCCGACGATGATGAGCAGTTGTTGGGACGGCGTCGCGACGCCCTGCTGGACCTGGCGCAATCTTCTGCTCCCCGGACCGACCTTCCGGAAGGATTCGATGACGTACCGCCCGGCGATGCCCCCGGGTTGACGATATTCCGTCTCGACGGCATCTCTCCGCGGCGTATGTTGAAGCGATTGTGTACATCCGGAAGCGACGATTTTGCCTCCCCCGATAGACCCGGAGATGCCGCCCACACCCTGTTCGGCTCCCTGGCCCGAACCGGCTGGTAAAACGCGTAACCAACTAATATGGATCGGAAAAAAAACATGGCGGCAGGCCCCCCAAAAAATAGCCCAACAACCCTTGACTGCCCCCGGCAATTGGGATATGGCGTTTCATCGGTGTGGCGAATAATGGTCGAAGACCTTTAGCAAACGGAAATAATATTTGAAAGGAGATGGAACCATGGCTTTTAACCCGATCGTGGACGAGGACAAATGCGTCGGTTGCGAGGAGTGTGTCGATGTCTGTCCGGTAGAAGTATTCGAAATGGAAGACGGCAAGTCCAAAGTCGTAAACGGCGATGAGTGCCTCGGCTGCGAAAGCTGCGTCGAAGTCTGTGAAGAAGACGCGATTACGGTCGAAGAGATCTGATCGACGCGCATCCGGTTTCCTCCGGCCGCCGTTTGTGGTGGCCGGAGGTTTTTTTCCCGCCGCCCCCATCTCGAGGTATCCGCGAAACCGCCCCTGCCGGACCAATCCATCTGCCGAGATTTTCAAATCCATCAGGCGACCCCAACGGGTTGTTGTCAGTGGTATAAGCATCACATATATGTTGCGCTATTGGATCACTTGTGCTAGTTAGCCACCATTATGAAGCAGTATGTGATTGACGAGCTTCGACCGGACGACCAACAGAAGCTCAAACGACATTTCGACGACCGCTATGCGGCGCCCGGTTTCGACGGATTGTACTGGTTCCCGTTGGATGAAATCCTCGCGGAGCCGGAGCAGAAGGGGCATGCGAATTGCCGGCCGCACTATTTCGCGCTGGAGTTGATGCCCGACCGCCTCGTTTGCGAACTGCTCATACGAACCAACCAACGGGTCAAATGTTCCTGCATCCGGTACGCCTCCGAGGATCAACTCCATTGGCTGGTTCAGGCCATTGACGCCATATTCGAAAAATTGGGGATTACCGCCTGATCACGGAGTCAAGGTTCGCTTCCCGGGATGCCCCCCCGGAATGGCGGGTGGTTCACGCGGGATTCGGGGTGAAATAAGCGAAATCGTCATGGCGATAAGAACCTGTATGATAACGACGGCTTGCGCCCTGCATACCACCCTGATCACGGTATGGGTCTTCGTGGCGACGGTTTTGCTCGGATCTGCGGCCATTGCCGTATCGCTGTTTTCGCATACCGGTGACAGCGTGCACCTGGTGGCCCGTCTGTGGGGCCGCACCATTCTGTGGGTCAGCGGGGTGCGGGTCGAGATTCATGGCCTGGCGAATCGACCTTCGGACCGGGCCTGCATTTACATGGCCAATCACCAAGGCAACTTCGACATTCCTGTGTTGCTGGGGCGCCTGCCGGTCCAGTTCCGCTGGCTGGCCAAGGCGGAATTGTTCAAGATTCCGATCTTCGGGCGCAGCATGCGCAGTGCCGGCTATATCGGCATCGACCGGTCGAACCGGGAAGCGGCCTTCGCCAGTCTGGACCAGGCCGCCGAAACCATTCGTGCCGGCACCTCCATCATGATCTTCCCAGAGGGAACCCGCAGCCGTGACGGGGCCCTCCTGCCGTTCAAGAAAGGCGGTTTCGTCATGGCGGTGGAGGCCGGTGTGCCCGTTGTACCCATCGCCATCACAGGAACCCACGCCATCATGCCCAAGGGCCGATGGATGATTCGGCGGGGGGATGTCCGTGTACGGTTGATGCCTTCCATCGATACGGCCGTCTATTCACGCGAGACCAAGGACGATCTGATGGCCCGCGTGCGTGCCGCCATCCTGCGGGGACTGAATGAAAACCAGGCGGAGAGATCACCATGCTCAAACTGATTCCATTAGGCGGTCTGGGCGAAATCGGCCTCAACATGATGGCCGTGGAATGTGAAGACACGATCTTCGTCATCGATGTGGGGCTCATGTTTCCCGAGGACGACATGTTGGGGGTGGACTATGTGATTCCCGACATGACCTATCTCAAGCAAAACCGCGGCAAGGTGGCCGGCATCGTCCTGACCCATGCCCATGAGGACCATATCGGCGCATTGCCCTATCTGCTCAAGGATGTCGCCGTGCCCGTCTTCGGCACCCCCTTCACCCTGGGGATGGTACGCCACAAGCTCGAAGAGCACGACCTGACGGCCATCGCCTCGCTGCACGTGGTGCACCCCCGGGAGACATTGAAGATCGGTCCGTTCGAACTGGAGTTCATCCGGGTCAACCACAGCGTGGTGGACGGCGTCGGTCTGGCCATCCGCACCCCATACGGGATCGTGGTGCATACCGGCGATTTCAAGATGAGCCACTCCTCCATCGAGGGCATGAACACCGATGTCAATGAGTTCGCCCGATACGGAGAAGAAGGAATCCTGGCCCTGTTGTCGGACTCCACCAACGTGGAAAGCCGGGGCTATACGGTTTCCGACGGCGAGATCGGCGACAAGCTGAGCCAGATTTGCAAGCAGTGCACCGGCCGGATCATCGTGGCCCTGTTTGCCTCCAACATCGGGCGGATTCGGCAGGTCGCCGATATCGCCGACCAGCACCAGCGCAAGATCATCTTCAACGGCCGCAGCATCGAAGTGTCGGTGAACATCGCCAAAGAACTCGGTTACCTCAACATACCGCCGGGCATGGAAATCGACATCGACGAGTTGGATCAATACTCGGACGACGAGATCATCATGATCACCACCGGCAGCCAGGGAGAGCCCATGTCGGCCCTGGCGCGAATGGCCGCCGGCACCCACAAGCAGATCAAGATCAAGGCGGACGACACGGTCATTCTCTCTTCCAAATTCATCCCGGGCAACGAGAAGGCCATCACCCGGATCATCAACAATCTGTATCGGCTCCAAGCCAATGTGATTTACGAAAAGATCGCCCGTATCCATGTGTCCGGACACGCCTTTCAGGAAGAACTCAAGCTGATGCTGCGGCTGACCAAACCCGACTACTTCATTCCCGTGCACGGAGAATTCCGGCACCTGGTGCTGCACGCCCGGCTGGCGGAAGAGCAGGGCATCGCCAAGGATCATGTGCTGCTGGCCCAGAACGGTCAGATGATCGCCTTCGACGAACAGGGAGCGACGATCCGGGAAAGCGTGCCCACGGGACGGTTGTTGATCGACGGCAAGGGTGTCGGGGATGTGGGACGCAGCGTACTCAAGGAGAGGCGGATCCTCTCCGAGGAAGGCATGGTGGTGGTCAATATGGCCTTCGATGAAGAGACCGGCGTGATCATCTACGGTCCGGACGTGGTTTCCAAGGGTTTCGTCTTCGAAACCGAGACCGGGCATCTGCTGCTCGATGCCCAATGCGTGATCCTGGAGATCGTGGAGGATGTGACACCGGAAGTACCCGACCGCATCGAGATCATCAAATCCAGGATCCAGGCCGCCCTGCGGCAATATTTTTTCTTCACCATCGGCCGCCGTCCGGTAATTATGCCGTTTATCGTAGCCGTCTGAGGGAGGTCTGGGTGATCGCATATAGCCCAGTTGTAAAGCCGGCGAAGCGGGCAGGTGGTCTGCGCCCCACGCAATTTCGTTTAAGAGCGGCTAAGGGTGTGCTCCGGGCGGCCCGCAAACTCGCTTCGCTCAAACAGTGCGGGCCGCTTTCCTACGCACACCCAAAGCCGCTCTAAAACTCATTGCTGACGGGGCGCAGACCACCTGCCCGCTTCGCCTCCTGTGCGGCTATATGCGATGGGGTTGTTGAGGGAGATCGGGGGCGGTTGAACCGCCTGCAGGTCGATGGTATGCTCGGCCCGGATCGAAACCGGTTCCAGGCAACCGGAATTTCGAATTTTCATCAACGGTAGTCGCTGACGTATCTTCCCTTCGGCGGTTCCTGATCCCGCCCCGCGCGGCAGTCAGCGGTATTGCCCGTTCAGCAAGTGAGCGATGAGGCCATGCGCAAGGAAATTCTAGGCATCCTGCTTTTCTTTCTGGTCATCTTCACCCTGATCAGCCTGTTGTCCTTTCACCCCGGCGATCCTTCGGTGCACAATACCGGCGCGAGCGGGCCGATCCACAACCTGTTCGGCGCCATCGGCGCCCAGGTGGCCGGCCTGCTGGTGGGCCTCTGGGGGCTGGGCGCCTTCTGGGTGCCGGTCCTGCTGCTCATGGCCAGTATCCATTTCTTCAGCGACCAGTCCCCATATGCCCTGGTCACCCTGGCCGCGGGAGGCATGCTGCTGCTGGTCGCAACCGGCGGCCTGCTGGCTTTCAAGCAGCACAACTACGAACTCTTCGGCAGCCGGTTCTCCGCCGGGGGGATTCTCGGCATTCCGTTGAAGGTCTTCCTGGTGCAATATGCCAACCCGGCCGGAGGCGCCATCATCCTCGGCCTGCTGTGGCTCATCGGCTTCATCCTGGCAACCCGCTTTTCCCTGGTGGCTTTCTACGGCCGCTGTCGCACGCTGTGCGGACGACTCGCGGAACGAATCAAGACCGTGATCATCAAATTCAGGGAGCGGCGCCAGCGTCATAGGACCCGCAAGAAACAAAAACGCGCCCAGGCCCGGACCAAAACACCGGCTGGTGAAATCAGGATCCAGGCACCGGCGACCAAGCCACCCATGGCCAAGCCCCAGCCGAAGCAGAAGATGTTTGACTTCATGCGCGATGACAGCCGGTTTCGACTGCCATCCATCGATCTGCTGGAAGATCCGGAGGAGCGGCCCATCTCGGTGAGCGACGAGAGCCTGCGCATGCAGTCCAAGCTGCTGGAGAAGAAGCTGGAAGACTTCGGCGTCAAAGGCCATGTGGTGGCGGTGACTCCCGGACCGGTCATTACCACCTTCGAGTATGCGCCGGCGCCCGGTGTGAAGATCAATAAGATCGTAAACCTGACCGACGACCTGGCCCTGGCCCTGCGGGCCATCAGCATCCGCATCGTGGCACCCATTCCGGGCAAGGCCGCCATCGGTATCGAGGTGCCCAATGCCGACCGCGAGACCGTGCGCTTCAAGGAAATCGTGGCTTCCGAGGCCTATGAAAGCCTCAAGTCCAAGCTTACCATCTGTCTGGGCAAGGATATCGTCGGCCATCCGGTGGCGGCCACCCTGGACAAGATGCCCCATCTGCTCATCGCAGGCGCCACCGGCGCGGGCAAGAGCGTGGCCCTGAACACCATGATCTGCAGCCTCTTGTACAAGGCCATGCCCGATGAAGTCAAAATGATCATGGTGGACCCCAAGCGCATCGAATTGTCGGCCTATGACGGTATCCCCCACCTGATTACCGCGGTGGTCAAGGATGCCAAAAAGGCCACCAATGCCCTCTTCTGGGCGGTCAAGGAGATGGAACACCGCTACGAACTGCTTTCGGAAAACAAGTCGCGCAACATCGCCCAATACAACCAGAAGATCGCCCGGCAGCTCAAGCAGGCCAAGAAGAAAAACCAGAAGGACGAAGAGCAGGATCCTATCGAATCCCTGCCGTACATCGTGATTATCATCGACGAACTGGCCGATCTCATGATGGTGGCCTCCCGGGACGTGGAGTTCGCCCTGACCCGCCTGGCCCAGATGGCCCGGGCCGCCGGCATCCATCTCATCCTGGCCACCCAGCGGCCCTCGGTGGATGTGCTCACCGGAATCATCAAAGCCAACTTTCCCACCCGTCTGACCTTTCAGGTCTCCTCCAAGACCGATTCGCGGACCATCATCGACACCAATGGCGCGGAAAATCTGCTGGGCATGGGCGACATGCTCTTCCTGCCCCCCGGCACCGGCCGCCTTCAGCGAATCCACGGCGCGTATATTTCCGAAACCGAGTTGTCCCGGATCATCGATCACCTCAAGCAACAGAAGGCCCCCGAGTATGATCCGCGGGTGGTGGAGACGCCGGAGAAGGAAAACGCCGAAGAGGGCGAGACCGAGTACGACGAACGCTATGACGACGCCGTCGCCCTGGTGACCAAAGCCGGCCAGGCATCCATCTCCATGATTCAGCGCCATTTGCGCATCGGATACAACCGGGCCGCCCGTATCGTGGAAGTCATGGAACAGGAAGGCCTCGTCGGGCCGGCAGACGGCGCCAAGCCCAGGGAGGTGTTGGCCAGGTCGTATGATGACATGCCTTGACGATCTTCACGAATTGGCGCGCAGCGTGAAAGGATTTCTCGATCCGGACGAGGGCCGAAGGCTTTATGAGGTGGCCCTGGAAGCCGCCGGATTGGGACCTTGTCTGGAGATCGGCAGCTATTGCGGCAAATCGGCGCTATTCCTGGGCGCGGCCTGCCGATCGAAAGGAACCACCCTCTATTCCATCGACCACCATAAAGGTTCGGAGGAGCAGCAACCCGGCGAGACCTTTTTCGATCCCCAATTGTTCGATCCGAATTCCTATGGCGTGGACACCTGCCGGTTTTTTCGCCATACACTGAAACGATCGGGGCTGGAAGATCATGTGGTACCGCTGGTCGCCCGGTCCGGGGTGGTCGCCCGGGATTGGGCGACTCCCCTGGGACTGGTGTTTATCGACGGCGGTCATGCCTATGAGACCGTGATGGAGGATTTCACCCGTTGGAACGGACATATCACCCCCGGCGGATTCCTCTTGTTTCACGATCTGTTCGAAGACCCGGCCGATGGCGGCCAGGCGCCTTACCGGGTATACCGCAAGGCCGTCGCCTCTGGTGATTTTTGCGAGCTGCCCAGAACCAAAACCCTGGGTGTGTTGAGAAAATCCAGGTGTTGAAACCACATGGTTACGACAAGTTTGTCTGCGTCCAAGGCTGGTTCGCTACAGGGGCAGCCATCCCGGGAGAAAAATTCGGGAGGTGGCGGATCATTCGCCGGACCACGCCGGTGACATCCGAGAAGTCGGAGTCGCTGTATCCGATATAGCGCGGTCTGATCAGATGGACATCGGCCTTCAGCGTTTTCTGCCGGCGGGGCAAAATGACGATCACCGGCATATCGCGCAGCAGATGCCGCATGTCTGCCAGTTCGGCCAGCTCTCCGCCGTCCAGGGGCATGAGGATTGCCATGGTGATCGTCTTCCGGGGGCGGTGCAGGCGATCTATCAGGGTCTCGAGAGTGGTGAGGAATTCGAATTGCGCGGAGGCGCAATACCCGTTCAGGGCGTTCATCAACACATCCGCCCGGGGCGCGAGCGGCGTCGCGTAGACCAAAATCCGCATATCCATGTCCTTATTGGCAATCTGGTATCCCACCGGCAGGGTTGCGACCCTGACGATCGACTTCGCCATTCCGAGTCGAAATTCGGCTCGTCTTCCATGATTCCTATCGGCAGAGTGATAGCAGGACTTTAATGCAGCCGGCGCGCATTTCGGCTCCGGACGGGTCCCCCGGGAGGGGCTGTGGCTTGTGCAAAAATCATTCTGCGGCAGACGGGACTCCGGATCGGAAATAGAGCACCACGCTTTTGCCCATGACGGGATTGAGGCAGCGGTCCAGGAAGCGGGTAACCAGCGGTTTTTGCATCATGTCCCAGGTGAGCAGGCGCTGGTATTGGCGGACCGGCCATAGCCGGTCGCGTTGAAGGCCCACGAGGCATTTGAGCCACCAGTACGGCGAGTGCAGGCTGTGGGCATAATGGGTATGCCAATGGAGTCGGCGGGTGATGCGCTCCACGATGCGGATCAATCTCCGATGTCCATAGATGCGCACATGGCCGCCCGGACTGCGGCGGTATTGACCGCTCAGGGCCCAACAGACGGTCTCGGGCCAGCGCCGCGGCACGCTGATCACCAGATGGCCCTCGGGTTTGAGTACACGGGCGATTTCCCGGACGGCCCCGCAGTGGTCCTGGATGTGTTCCAGTACCTCGCTGCAAACCACCAGGTCGAAACTGCATCGGGCGAAGGGCAGGCGGGTGATGTCGGCGCCGGCGAGGTCCCAACCGCGACGCCGGCTATTGTTGAGGGCGGCATGAAGATGCAACCGGTCACGGGCCTGGACCAGATTGGCGAAGTCCGGGTCGGCCCCCACGACCCATCCTCTGCCCAGGTCGAAGGCGGCGGCCGTGTGGCGGCCGGTTCCGCAGCCGATATCCAGGATCCGACTTCGGTCCGTCAGCGGGATTCGCCGGAAATCAACTGTAATCACGGATCACCCGCCGGTAGACCGCTTCGGTTTTTCTGGCGGCGGCTTCCCAGGTGAAATGGCGATGCACCCGCCGATACCCGGCTTCGCCCAGGGCGGCGGCACGCTCCGGGTGATCGCACAAGAAGGCGATGGCCGCGGCCAGGGCGTGGGGATCGGCCGGCGGCACCAGCAGCCCGGCATTCCCGACCACTTCGGGCAAGGCGCCGCCGGTGGTGCTGACCACCGGCACGCGGCAGGCCATGGCTTCTCCCGCCGGAAGGCCGAATCCCTCATAGAGCGACGGGACCACCGCCAGGCAGGTCCGGGCATACTGGCGTACAAATTCGTCCTGCCCGATGGCTCCGGTGAAGCGCACCCGGTCCGCGATACCCAGTTGGGCGATCAGGCGCCGGATCGGGCCATCCTCCTTGGGCCGTCCGATCACCACCAGGTGCAGACGCGGTCGTTGAGGCGCCAGCAGGGCCACGGCCCGCAACAGATGTTCCAACCCCTTCAGGGGTACGTCGGCGCTGGTGGTGACCATCAGCCGCTCGGGTTGGCGCCGGATTTCGGGAAGCGGGTGGAACCGGTCCGTGGCGATGCCGTTGGGAACAATGCTGAAGCGACTTTCCGGCAGTCCAAACGCCCTGACGATATCGTCCCGGGCGCAGGCCGAGACGGTGATGATGCGTTTGAGAGTGGGCGCCACCCGTTTTTGCATGCCGACAAAGGTATACCAGCGCCATTGTTTGAATTTGCGCAGGATGGATGTTTCGGCCCGGACGGCCAGGCGCCGATCCACGGTGATGGCGTGGTGGATGGTGGCCACGGTGGGGATTTGTCGTGCCAGGGACCAGATGCCGTAGGAGAGGCTCTGGTTGTCGTGCAGAATATCGTACCTGGCCCCATGGGAGCGGATAAACCGCTTGGCCCGCAGGCCGAAGGTCAGGGGTTCGGGAAATCCCATGGTGGATACCCCCATCCATTCCATCAGGTTGATGGGATTGCACAATTCGGTGACGGTCGGGGTGCGGAACAGATCGTCGGGATTGTACAGATCCAGGCCGGGAAGGGGACGCAACCGGGCGCCATTGTCCAGATGCGGGTAGGGGGGGCCGGATATGACGTCCACCTGGTGGCCCAATCGGCAAAGCGCATGGCTCAAATTGCGTACATAGACGCCCTGGCCGCCGCAATGCGGGTGGCTGCGGTAGCTGAGCATTCCGATGCGCAAGGGGCGCTGATCGATGTCTGGATTCACCATTCACGCCTGATTCGGGGACAAACTCAAATGGCCTCCCATATCGGTGCCGTCTGGCAGCGTCAAGGTTTTTATCCCAGCGGTGATCGCATGGTTCGAAGCACCGCAGCCGGTGGAATAGTTCAAAGGAAGGGGGGCGGGCCAGGGCCCGCCCATGGGTTGGATGGGCTGGTGACCGGTAAATATTCTATGGGCGTCTGGTTTTCAGGCCGCGGATCAGGAGCCGCAAGCCATAGCATGTCGTAACCAGGCAAAGTCCGAAGAGGAAGGCTACGCCGCCGACTTCCGCTTTCGGTGCCGTGATGATGCCCCATCCGCCGACGGCCTGCGCGATATGGATCACATCGTCGATTCCCCAGGCAGGTGTCTGCGACATCAGCAGCAGGGCGCACAAAATCGCGGGAGTCGCCAGCCAGAGAATCCGTGGGTGACGGAACGAAGCTTCGAGAATGACCACCGAGGGTTTTGATCCGATGATTTTCTTTGACCGATGATCGTTTCGATATGGCATGACGACCTCCTGAGCGATGTGATTTGATCGTCTATCAGAGCAAAAGGCCTGCCAAAGGGCCGGAAAAAATTTAATAAATTGATATTCATATATTTTATTGTTTTTCCCTCTGTCGTTTCCACCGGTGTCAGCTATTGAAACGATAGGCCGCCATCGCGGCCGATATCAAAATGAGAGTGTCGGAACCGATCATGGCGCAGCTGGAGGCGGAATTCCGCTGCGGCCCGAAACCGGGTTAAGTTTTTCCGCCGCCAGGCCGATATCTTGGAAGGTTATGGATAACGGACTGGAAACCAACCGGCTGTCGATTCGCCGTTGATCGTCACCATCAAGGATCTCGCAGACGATATGACCACCCAAGCCAAGGAAACCATTCTCTTCGTCGACGACGAGGAAAGTATTCTCGACATTGCGCGAACCTTTTTCGGCGGTCAGGGCTACCAGGTGCTGACCGCAGGAAACGGCCGCCAGGCAGTACAGGTGGTTCAGGAGAAGCACATCGATTGTTGCTTTACGGATATCAACATGCCGGAAATGGACGGCATGGAGTTGGCCGAGTATCTGCACAAGTTTGACAACACCATCCCCGTGGTGATCATGACCGGTTATCCCTCCCTGGACAACACCATCCATACCATCAAGAACGGGGTGGTCGATTTTTTGATCAAACCGGTGAACCTGAATCAGATGAAATTGTGTGTGCAACGGGTTCTGCGTGAGCGCCGCCTGTTTATCGAAAACGTCATGTTGCAGCAGGAAGTCCAGGCCAAGAAGAAGCTGGTCAAACTGAACAGGGCCTTGGAAAAGAAGAACCGGGAATTGAGTATCGTCAATCGTATCATGAACGATTTCGGATCGTTGCGCGAAAGCGCTGATGTATTCAAGCACCTGGTGGACGTGGCGGTCCAACTGATCCATGCCGATGCGGCCTGTTTTTACCTGATCAATGAATCGACGGATGAAGCCATCCCTATTGCTTCGGCCGTATCGCCGGAGTTTGCGGCGACTTCCGATACGGCGACCGATTGTGTGTCCAGGACCGATTCGGTGTCCTTGTCCGGCGATTGCCGGGTCACCCGATTGCTATTGGACGTGGTCCGGGAAGACCGGCCCATGTTGGTGGCGCAAAATGCCAACGGCGCCAATTTCCTGCCCGCCGAGATCCGCTCTTTCATGGTGGCCCCCCTGAAGATCCGTTCCAAACTGCTGGGGGTGCTCAGCGCTTCCGTACGCCGGGGGGATCTGCGTTTCAGCGAGAAAGAATTGTTTTACCTCTCGTTCATGTGCAACAAGGCGGCTTCCTCCATGGAAAGCCTGGCCTTGTACGAAAATATTTACAACAATCTGCTGGCCACCCTGTATGCCTTCGTCAAGGCCATCGAGGCCAGGGATCCCTACACCAAGCAGCACTCCAACCGGGTGACCCGTATTTCCATCGCCATGGCCAAGGCCATGCATTGCACCAGCGAAGAACAGGATATCCTCAATGTGGCCGGACTGCTGCACGATATCGGCAAGATCGGCATCCGCGACGAGATCCTGCTCAAACCGGGGCGTTTGAACCGGGAGGAGTTCCGGGTGATTCAACAGCATCCGGTGATCGGTGCCGAGATCATGGACAACCTGGGTCTCTGGCACCGGGAGAAACAGATCGTTCGCGGCCACCACGAGCGTTTCGACGGTACCGGCTACCCAGACGGCCTCAAGGGCGAAGAGATTCCCCTGTTGGCCCGCATACTCTCCGTTGCCGATGTCTACGATGCCATCGCCTCGGACCGTGCCTACCGGGAACGCATGGAAGAAGAGAAGATCCTGTCCATCATGTACAGCGGTGCCGGCACCCAATTCGACCCCGAGATCATCGGCGTCTTCCGCCAGCTTTACGAATCCGGCGATATGGTTCGCATCACCCAAGAGACGGAATAAACTTTCACTGATAAAATTACGTGAGGCGCAGACCTCCTGTTCGCTTCGCCGGTTGCTCTGATCGGTAACACGCGATTGCGCTGCCACCCGGCCTCCCCGCCCTTGCCTTTCCCGAGAATACGCCGTAGAAGTATGCGGACAGCGCTTGTGCTGCGGCGCCTATCCGGCAGACCACCGGTCCGCCGCCATCTGCATCCACCCCCGAACGTTGCGTGAGAAAGATGGTAAAAAAGATTTAAATCATTACGAGCCATGGCCTTTACCTTCGCACCCGGCAATATCAAAGCTTCCCTCGACCGACTGCTCGCCCCGCGGACACTGGTCGTGCTGCTGGCGTTGGCCGGGGTGACCACGGCCGAATTCCGGTTCGACTGGATCGAGAGTGCCATTGGAAACTATCTGGTCACTACGAATCCCCGGCGTCCCGAATCGGGTACCGGCTGGGAGCAGGGCCGCCAGAGTGCCGCGGCACGCCAGGCCTTGAACCAGTTCACCAGCCAGCGCAGCGACGTGCAGCGCGAGGCGCTGCAGGCCACCACCATGGGGCAGGTGGTGAACGGCATTACCGACGACCGGGGGGCCATGATCTCCGCGGCCCGTTTCGTCGCCCTCTATTTGAAGCTGCCGCCGGTCCTGTCCCGGGAGCTCGTTTCGCCCTATGCGCTATTGACGCGTCTGAGCAACGGCCAGTGGCAGCGGACCTTCTTCCAACGCCGCGATCAACAACTGTCCATCTACCTGTTGGACCCGCACAGCCAAGTGCTTCTACGGATCGAAGTCGCACCGGGTTTGGTGGAATTGATCCAGCGCGGCGAAGTCGCCATCGAAACCGGCCTGGATCAATTGAGCGATTTCAGCGACGGCATCTATCCGGCCGACCGGTTTTTCAACGCCTTGAACAGCCTGCCGGCGGAAATCCGGGAGGGGGTTATCGCCCATCCCGAGGAATTGCTGCGCATCAACGGACGAATCGTGCGGGTCGGAATTTCCAACCAGGCAAGCGGCGATGCTGTGGACCTGGGCTTCGAAGTGGAGGAAGCCGGCGGCACCCGGGTGGTTCTCACTCCGGCCCGTACCAGGGATGTGCGCCGTCTGCAATGGGCTCTGGACCATCGGGACCGGCTGCCCTGGCAGTCGGGGGAAGGGCCGCCATGACGCCGGGGGGCCGCATGCTGCGTTGGGGCGGCGGGGTGATGGCGCTGGCACTCGCCTTCTGCGGAGCGGGAGCCGTGGCCATGGTGTTGTTGCTGTTTTACACCGTGGCGGATCTGCCACGGGTCCCCGAACCCCTGCGGCGGATCATCGAAATTCCGCCTACGGAGATTTTCGCGGCCGACGGCGAGCGAGTGCTGCAGATCGGCGGCCGCGAATTCACGCCCCTGAACCAGGTGTCGCCACAGCTCATTCAGGCCGTTCTGGCCACCGAAGATCATCGTTTCTGGGATCACCACGGTATCAACAAGCTGCGTCTGGTCAAGGCATTGGCCATCACCCTTTTCTCCCGGGACCGGGTTCAGGGTGCCTCCTCCATCACCCAGCAACTGGCCAAGAATCTATTTTTCAGTTTCGAGCAGACCTATACACGCAAATTCAGGGAGTTGCTGGTGGCCTTGCAGATCGAGGCGCAGTTCAGCAAGCAGGAGATCCTGGAGGCCTATCTCAACCAGATCTATTTCGGCCCGGGCGCCCAGGGGGTGGGCGCCGCCGCCCGCTGCTTCTTCGGCAAGACCGCCGCCCAGCTCGACCTTGCCGAGGCCGCGCTGCTGGCCGGACTGCCCAAGTCGCCCACCCGTTATAACCCCCTGCGTCATCCGGATCGCGCCCGGGGCCGTCAACGGATCGTATTGGGGCGCATGCAGGCGGCCGGCTTCATTTCCCATGACGCGGCCGAGGCGGCGCGAACAGAAGCGTTGGCTTTTCGCAACGAGGTCAACAGCGGCCCCGACGGGGGTTATTTCGTGGATTGGGTACTCAAGACCCTGGAGGCGCGGTACGGCGCCCAGGTGGTCTACCACGGCGGTCTAAAGGTCACCACCACCATCGATCCGCAACTGCAGCGACTGGCCCGGGAAAGCCTCCAGCGGGGACTGGGGGATCTCGACGCCGTCATGGGCATGACGCCGGCCACGGCCGACGGCCACCGGGTGACCCTGGCGGAGCGGCCCCAGGGGGCCCTGGTGGCCGTGCAGGTCAATTCCGGCGCCGTCAAGGCCCTGGTGGGCGGCCGCGACTACGCGCGCACCGAATACAACCGGGCCGTGCAGAACCACCGTCTGCCGGGCTCGGGGTTCAAGCCCTTTCTCTATTACGCGGCCTTCGAAAGCCAGGGACTTTCGCCGGCCGGGGTGGTGACCGACAAGCCCGTGACCATCCCGGTGGCCGGTGCCCCGGACTGGAAGCCGCGCAATTTCGAACGCGAATACCAGGGCTCCATGATTCTGAAACAGGCGTTCACCCGATCGATCAACACCGTGGCGGCCCAATTGGTGGCCCTGGCCGGACCGCAAAACGTCATCGACGTGGCCCGGCGTTGCGGCATCGCCAGCCCCCTGGAGCCGGTCTTTTCCGTGGCCTTGGGGACGTCGGGGGTCAGCCCCCTGGAGATGGCTTCGGCCTTCGGCACCTTCGCCTCCGGCGGCATTCATTACCCTCCCTTCGGAATCTGGCGGGTCGAGGACGCCTTCGGCCAGGTGCTGGAGGAGCATATCGTCAGTGGTGTCAAAGTGCTGGACCCGGTCCTGACCTACCAGTTGGTGGACATGATGCAGGGTGTGGTGGATCATGGAACCGGGCAGGTGATCCGAAAGATGGGGTTCGGCAAACCGGCGGCCGGGAAAACCGGCACCACCAACGGCTACAAGGATGCCTGGTTCACCGGATTCACCCCCACCCTGAGTACATCGGTGTGGGTGGGCTTCGACCGCGAGGAGGGACTCAAGGATGCCCATCGCGTCGGCATTACCGGCGGGCGCGGGGCAGCACCCGTATGGGCGCGCTTCATGATCCGGGCCACCGAAGGGGAGCCGCCCCGGCCCTTCATCCAGCCGGGTGGGATTCACTTCGATTATCGCGATGCCGCCACCGGCGCTGCTTCGTTTGCCGGCCGGCCGGACGCGGTCCGCGTGGCCCTGCGAAACGGGTATGGCCCGGGCGGCATCCCTCCGGAACGGGAGGTTCCATGAATGCCGCCCTGCGCCATTTCGCCATGCGTTTCTGGCTGACGGCGTTTGCCGGCGGCCTCTCCGCAATCGCGCTGCTGCCATGGTGGCAACGGTTCATGGGAATCCATTGGCTTGTTTTTCCCGGGTTGCTGATTCTGGCGGGTTGGTTCGTCCTGGCGGGACGGGGTTTGAATCGCACGGGCCTTTGGCTGCTGCGCCGCCACTTCAAGGAGGCCGCCGTGTGGATGCGGGCCGGAATGGCGCCGGAGGCGGAGACGACGTACCAAAAGGCCATGGCCGTTTTCGACAGTTTCTGGCTGTCGCCCGGGGCGCGGAACCGGGCCGCACCCCGGTGTACGGGCGCCTTGGCCCGATATTACCTCGGCGGCTCATCGACGAATCCCCAGGCACGCGACTGGGTCGCCGGCTATTTGAAGCAATACCCCGCTGATGAAGAAGTAGCCGAAACCTGGCTGGAACAACTGACCCTCTATCCGGACCATCTGGCGATCGAGCACGAGGCCGCCGCCGAGGTGGCGCATGCCCACCCGGACCATCCGCGGGTTCAGCAACTCCTGACGCAGTTCTATCTCTCCGTCGGCCGAATGGATTTCGACGCCCGCCAGACCTACCGACGCGCCTGGAAAATGGAGCCGTTGCCGGATGAGTCGGTGTGTCGGCTGGCCCGCCTGCTGCTCGAAGAAGCTGCCGTCGGCCCGTGGGCCCTGCAGGTGTATCTCAAGGCCCGGGAGGCCGGTGAAGAAGGTGTCCTGGAGGGTCTGGCCGCCGCGGTTCGCTGGCTGCCGCCCAGCCCGGTGAACCGGGCGGACCTGGCAAAGGCCCGGTCCCTGTTGGAAAAAATCGATGCCTCCGAGCGGGAACACCTCACCCGGCGGTTCAAACCCGTGGCGGTGGCGACGCAGCCGGCAGTAAGGCGGCCCAAAAGGAATTTGCCTTCCTTCGATGCCCGGCGATGGCTGGGGCCCGTGCAGACCATGATCTGTGCACTGGGCTCGGGTTTGGGCACCCTGGGAAGCGGGATTCACTTGGGACCCCGGTTCCTGCGCCTGGTTGCGGCGATGGTCTTGCTCGTGGGGGTGGGACTGGGGGTCCGGCAGTTTTGGCGACCCGCGCCCGAGGCACCACCGGAGGCGATCGCCGTGCCGGAGGCGCCGGTGGTCACCGATCCCTTCACCATTCAGGTCGCCTCCTACCTGCGGGCCGAAGACGCCCAAAGGTTCGTGGACCAATTGAGCCGGCAGGGGCTGGCCGCCTTCCGGACCAAGGCCACCAGCGCCGACCGGACCTGGTACCAGGTGAAGATTTCCCATTTCGCCACCCAGTCCGAGGCGCAATCCTACGGCCGGGAACTGAAATCGAAGGGTTGGATCGATGACTTTTACGTGGCCAACTACCCGCCGGTTCCGGCCGCCAGGCCTTAGGGTTCGCGCAGAAAGGGATGGGCCTGCTCATTTTGGCCTGGTTTCGGCGGGAGTCCGTAACCTCCGTCCGGGCGATCTTGAATTCTCCGGGAGCCGAACGAGTCACTGCAAATATGAAACCGGGGATCAGAAGGATTTCGAGAATCCCATGAACTGATCGTATTCCGTGTCCATGGCGTTGCCGTCGGCATCCTTGCCGTTGAAGCTGAAGACGATATGGCTGGGGTCGATGGTGCCGTCGGCATTTTCATTCTGGGTCAGGGTGAACCGCACCACGGCGGACATTTTCTTTTCGTCATAGTAGACGCTGGTGGGATACAAGGGTGGATTGACTTCCGTATCGGGCGTGCCGAGTCCGAAATTGTAGTTCATCCCCGGCCGGGGTTCGGTGGAGCGCTCGATGGTCCAATTGGTGATGTTTTCGATGGATTCGCGGTCCATCTCCTTGTTGAACTGGAATTCCATGGTAAAGGTCTTGCCGGCATCGGCATTGGCCAGGTATTGGTCCAGCACCGACAGGGCCGTGTTGGGCTTATGGTAGTATGGAAAGGAGCTGTCGGCGTAGGCGAACATCAGTCGGGGCTTGGTGGCCTTACCGATGTAGCCGTCCAGCAGGGCGGCCAACCCCTCGTCCTTGTCTTTCAGCAAATCATGGATTCGATCGGCCTCTTCCATCCGGCCGGCGTCGGCGTAGGTATAGCCCATCTCTTCATAGGCATTGTAGAAATCGCGATCCATTTGGATGGCCCGTTCGAACTGCTCGATGGCTTCATCGTACTTTTTCTGATCGCGAAGGGTCTGCCCCAGCCCGAAATAACCGTTGCGGCTCTGGGCGCCGCCCCGTTCGATGATGTTGTTGAACTGCCGTTCCGCATCCCGGTGGCGGCCGGCCTTTAAATAACCTTGGCCCAGGGCGTAACGATTGGCGGGGTCGTCATACAGGCGCACGGCGGTTTCATAGGCTTCGATGGCCTCGCCGGTACGTTCCTGGCGATAAAGCAGGTTGCCCAGGTCCAGGTAGAGTCGGTCATCGGTCTGATTGGCCTGGATGGCCTGCTCGTAGGCCTTGATGGCGGCTTTCGGTTCCCCCAGGGACTGAAAGGCCATGGAGGCATACCGGGTGGCGTCGTAGGCGTACGTGGAGTAGGGCGACAATCGGAAGGCCTGCTGGAAACTCTTGGCCGCCGCGGCATAGTCCTTTTTCTGGTACTGGTCGATGCCGGTGTTCAACGCCTGGGTGGCCAGGGTCTCCATCTGTCCGGCATTGTCGCCGGTGGCGGCAAACAGATTATCGGCGGATCCCGCACTTAAGACGTCCATTCCAGGCCTTTCATCAGCAATCTAGAAACCACTCACCCTCTTTATCGACCGATGCGCATCAAACTTTAGGGTTCGCGCAAAACGGTGTCCCGGGGCCTGGTCCCGCCATGGGTGGGATTCCCGTTCCGCCTAGATCTTGCGCATGGCAAAATCCTTGTGTTCCGGGATGAAATCGCGGGTGAGCCGCTGGGAGTGGATAGTGGTGAGCAACTTTTCGCCGATCAGCGCGCATGCCGGCAATGCCAGCATGCCGAAATCGATGGCCAAGCCGGCGCGGTAGGATGTCCAAGTGAACACCAGGTGGACGACAACGGCCACCTCCACCAGCCCCAGCACGAAACCGAACCCGTTATAGCGGTTGTAGAGGTAGCCGCCTCCCGGAATCAGCAGCGATCGGAGGGTGGCCCTGAATTTGGTCTTGAATTCCAGCTTGCAGGCCGGGCACATGACCGAGCCTGTCTTCAGCACATTGGTACAGCTGGGACACATGTAGAGGCGCTCCTGGAGATAGCCCACCTCTTTGGGCCTGAGCGGAACGCGCGCCAGCAGGGCTTTGATCTTCTTTTTTTCCCTGTGCCCGATGCCGGGGAAGGTCTCCTGGGACCCCTCCTTGTACCGGACCACCAGCGAGCGGCCACTGAGCTCGAGGGCGGAGCAGTCTTCGTACAGGATCTGAGAGATGGCGCTCCGGCAGGCGTAGTTGAAGCGGGTGGGGATATGGAGGATGCGTTTTTCGGTAAATATCAGGATGGCCCGTTTGAAAAAGAGGAAGGCCGGGCCGGTGGCGAGTCTCTCCTTGACGCTGACCGGCGAATAGCCGGTGGTCAGGCAGAGAATGGTCTCGTCCGGCTGCAGGAAGAATTTCACGAAGGTGGTCTTGACGATCAGTTTGCGCTGGCGTTTTTCGATGCCTTTCTTGTAGACGCCGTTGTGATTGGTGAAGATGGTGTCGCGATCCACGGGTACGCCGAATATGGAAAGGGGTTGACCGAAAATATTCTGACTGGGGGTTGGCGCCGACGCCAGGGCCATGGTCTGAGACATGTGCTGGATCCTCCTCGATTTGGTATCACCTGCTCTTCAGGCAATTCGAGATTTCTGCAAGGGGCATACCAGTGCGGTCGTTGTCGCCCATAAGGTGCAGGACGCGACCATCGACCGATGGTTTCCGGGTTTGTTTGTCCGACGCGAGGTGTCGTCGCCCTTCCGCCGGATTCAGGATGAGCACTGTTCGTCAATCCATAGTGAACACTTGTGCACGGGTGCATCCATCGCGAACGGAGGATCGGGCCGGCTGCATTCGATCGACATCTGGGTCGGGGCGGATCGGTTTCCATTTGGCAGGCGGTATGGTACATACCAGCCCGCCCGGAAGGTATGCGCTGCCGCTGCTGAGCCGGACGCAGCCATTTTTTCTGATGAACGGACGAGGCGGTATGAACACCTTGCTGAGGATCCTGACCCTCCAGTCGGTCAAGGATCTGTTGCGCTACAAATCTTTTTTCCTGCTGATCTTTCTGCTTGTCCTGGCCGACCGGGTGGTTCACCGCTATGTCAAATCACCGGGGGGGTTGCTCCAATTGCCCGACGGCCCGGTCCTTACCCCGGAAACCGCCGAATTCGTATTCAACCGATTGCCGGTCAAGCTGGCCCAATTCCTGTTTACGCCGCAATTGATGCTCATTATCGCCGGCCTCTTCCTCCTCAAACAGGTGATCTCCCTCTGGCCATCCTCCGACATGCGGCGCATGCACCGTCGCGAGCGGGGACGATTCGGTGTATTCGAGGCCCTGGCGGCCCTGCGTTGGCAACAGATGGTCTGGGATGCCCTGGCCGTGGCCACGGTTTGTCTGGCGGCGGCGGGCTGGATGGCCCTGGCCTATCTCACGGCATGGGCCGGTTGGCAGTTACAGCGTGGCATCTTCTGGCTGGTCTGGTTTGGCGGGCTTGGTCTGTGCAGCCTGCCGCTGGTAATGGCCGGTTTCAGCTATTCATCCAAATTGGCCGTGATCGCCCAGGGCAGTTTCGTAACCCGGTTCCGGTTGTTTTTGTGTCTGTTCACCAATTGGCGTCTGGCGTGGATATCCTGGCTCTTCTTCGCCGTCCGCATCGTCTTCGAATTCATTTTCGTGGCCGCCATTCCGGCCGGCGCCATCCTCCTGATCGATAGTTTCTGGCTGCGGATCATGGTGGCGGCCCTTTCGGCCACACCGGTCTACTCCTACCTCAAGATGGCCTCGTTCAAATTCTTCCTGCAGGCCTACCGGCCCTATGACCTGGTGCGCCGGGAGTACGGTCGATATTACGACAAAATGTGAGTCCCCGATGATGGAGGAGACCCCGGACAGGCACCTCTGGCTTCCGGCAGACCTGCAGAAGCGATCAGCGCTTGTCCGCCTTTTCCGCCAGGGCTTCGTCGATGGCTTGTTTGAAGCCGCGCAGAGACCGGTCCGCCAGTCGCCTGCCGTTGATGAAAATGGTCGGCGTGCCCCTTACCCCGGCCTGTTGGCCTTCCCGCAGGTCGTCCCTGATCCGGTTCTGGGTCTCGGCTGCCAACATGTCTCGCGCGAAGCGTTTCGGATCCAACCCGAGCTGGTCGCGGATTTCGGTGATCTTGGCTTCGTTCAGCCGGTTGTAGTTTTGAAACAAGCGGTCGTGGAACTCCCAGAATTTCCCCTGGGCACGGGCGGCGATGGAGGCCTGGGCCGCTTGCAAGGCATATTTGTGATTGCGCAAGGGAAAGTGTTTGAAAGCGATCTTGACTCTTCGGGGATATTGCTCGAGCACCTGCTCGAGTACCGGTGTCAACCGGGCGCAGTACGGTCACTGAAAGTCGCTGAATACCGCAATATTCACGACGGCGTCGGCCGCGCCCTTGTAGGGTGCCTCGCGGATATCGATATTTTCGATCTGGCGGATGCGGACCATCTGCACCGTGGCCTCTTCGCGGCTCAGCAAAAAGAGCGTATCCGGGGAAGGACCTTGTCTGACCTGGTCGATTTTCCCGCCTACCTCGATGGCATCCCTGAGTTGTCCATCGGCACCATAGATCAGCAATTGTCCTTCTTCCGTAAGCACGTAAATTTGTCCCCGGTCGGTCGAGACCAGCAAATCGACGGGTTTCTTGCCGACCCGGAGCGTTTGCAGGACCTTCCATTCACTCGCGGCCATGACCGCCGGCGACCAGGCGATGAGCACCAGCAGGCAAGCCATGAGTCCCAGAATGTATTTTCGCATGTTTCCACCTCGATTGCGGGTTGTGGGTTGGCGAGGGGCGATGGGCGCGGCATCGGACCGAACGGGTCGATGACATGATCGGCCGGGGTCGGTTCGGCCTTGCAGGCCCGGTCTTCCAGCGACACGCGCGGATATCCCCACGGCGGTTTTCAGTAGACTTACACGGTTTTCGCCGCCGCGTCCATGGGCCGGTGATCATGGCGATCGATCGATGGATCCGGGTCAACCGTCCGGGCGCCAATCATCTTGACAAGTTCGCCTCTCCCATGCCACAAACGAAAAAAGGCTTGCAATAGCAAGCCTTTGTATTCGTTTATTTTTTTGGTCGGAGCGAGAGGATTTGAACCTCCGACCCCTTGAACCCCATTCAAGTGCGCTACCAGACTGCGCTACGCTCCGACGCAAGCCACCTCTGATAGCACCCGGAAATGACCCTGTCAAGACAGGAGACAACACCGCATGAAGATCGATCCGTCCCTGCCCCTGCGGCCGCCGAAACTACTCCCGGGCGATACCATCGGCGTCGTCGCATCTTCCAGTCCCTTCGACCGAACCTCCTTTGAGAAAGGTATCGCGTCCATCCATGGTATGGGATTCAAGACCAAAATCGATTCCCGGGCGTTTATTGCGGATGATTACTTGGCCGGCAGCGACGAGTCGCGGGCGGATCAGCTCAATTCCATGTTCGGCGATGACGATGTGCAGGCGGTGATGTGCGCCCGGGGAGGGTACGGTGCCCTGCGAATTCTCGAACGGCTCGACTACGATCTGCTTTCGGCGCACCCCAAGCCCCTGGTGGGGTTTAGTGATATCACCGCCCTGCACCAGGCGCTCTTCGCAAAATGCGGACTGGTCTCCTTTCACGGTCCCACGGTGACCACCCTGTGGAAGGAGGACGCGGACACCCGCCGCGCATGGCGGACCGCCCTGACTTCGACAGAGGCGCAAACGGTGACGCTGCGAGCGGAAGACTTTCTGCTTCCGGGAAAGGCCCTGGGCGTCCTGGTCGGGGGCAACCTGACGGTGCTGTCCCATCTGATCGGTACATCTTATTGGGTCTCGCTGGAGGCGAAAATCCTGCTGATCGAAGACATCGGCGAGGCGCCCTACCGCATCGACCGCATGCTGACCCAAATGAGACTGGCCGGTCTGTTGGAGGGGCTCGGCGGTGTGGTGGTGGGCAGTTTTCATCGCTGCGGCGATCTCGAGCAGATTCACCGGATGGTGACGGCCTTATTCGCTCCCATGGCGATCCCGGTTGCAGCGGGCCTGCCCATCGGTCACGGCGACACCAACCTGACCATTCCACTGGGAGCCGTCGCCCGGTTGGACAGCGATGCCGGCGTCCTGGATTTTCCGGAACCCGTCCTGGAGGAGGCATAATTGGCCCGTGCGTTGGATGCGGCCCATCAATTGATGTCGGCAGGGGTGTCCCGGGGGGTGTTTCCCGGGGCCGTGCTGGCCGTCAGCCGGGGGGATGACATCATCTTCCAACAGGCCTATGGCCAGGCCGACCTGTTCAGCCGGCGCGCCATGGAAGTCGATACCTGTTTCGATCTGGCCTCGCTGACCAAGCCGCTGGCCACCGTTCCGGCGGTGATGGAACTGGTCCGTCAATGCAAGCTGGACCTCGATCTCCCATGTGGCGAGGTCTGCCCGGCACTCGACGGTTCCGACAAGGTCGCCATCACCATCCGTCAATTGCTGCGGCATGCTTCGGGTCTGCCGCCCTGGAAGCCGTTTTTCATGCGCTTGCGTCATCTGCCCTTCGAGCAGCGCCGGTCGGCCCTGCAGGCCATGGTACGCCATACCCCGTTGTCGACCCTGCCCGGACAGCGGTCCGAATACAGCGACCTGGGATATATGGCGCTGCAGTGGGTGGTGGAGAGCGTCACCAAGACCGATCTTTGGGATTTCCTCCGGCGCCGAATCTATGAACCGTTGGAGATCTCCGATCTTTTTTTCACCGACACCCGCCGGGAAGTGGAGAAGCCGCGCCGTTTCGCCGCCACCCAGATGTGCCCCTGGCGGAATCGGCTCATGCTCGGCCATGTCGATGACGATAATGCATTCATCGTCGGCGGCATCGGTGGCCACGCCGGATTGTTCGGAACGGCGGCGGCGGTATCCCGGCTGCTGCAGACCCTGTCGGCGGCCGAGCACGGCGAAGGAGGCCGGCAGGTATTCGATGCCCGGCTGGTACGTCAGTTCTTCTCTGCCGACCGTGGAGAGCGTTGGGCGTTGGGATTCGATACGCCGTCGGCCAGCAAGTCCAGCGCAGGACATTACTTCCCGCCGGACAGCATGGGGCACCTCGGATTCACCGGCACTTCCTTCTGGCTGCATCGCCGGAAACGGATTGTCGTCGTGCTGCTGACCAACCGGGTTCATCCCTGGCGGTTCAACGCGGGAATCAAGGAATTCCGGCCCCGTTTGCACGATGCGGTGATGGCGGCGCTGGGATAGTCGGCCCCATGCATCCACCGGCGATGGATGGGGATGAAGACGTTGGTACAGACTTGGTCGATGCGTCGGTTTTTGGCGCAATTTCCATAATTTACTCTTGATATGTCAACGGGTTTCTGGTAGCCAGAATGAATGGCGTTTCCCATTTTGCGCCATCGTTTTGCTGTAAGGAGAAGGGTACGCTGCTCTGCGTGATTAGACCCCGAACCCTAAATAAAGAATAGAAAGCGGTAAAATGAACTTTTTCGTGGACTCTATCCTAGGCTTTTTTTCCAGTGATCTGGCCATCGATTTGGGGACCGCCAATACCCTGGTTTATGTAAAAGGCAAGGGGATCGTGCTGAGCGAACCCTCGGTGGTGGCCGTCAGAACAGACAATCGCGCCCGCAATCGGGTGTTGGCCGTGGGCTCGGAGGCAAAGAACATGCTGGGCCGCACACCGGGTAACATCGTGGCCATACGGCCCATGCGCGACGGCGTCATCGCCGATTTCGAAGTCACCGAGGCCATGCTGCGCCATTTTATCCAGAAGGTTCACAACCGGCGTTCCCTGGTTCGTCCCCGGGTGATCATCGCCGTTCCGTCGGGCATCACCCAGGTGGAAAAGCGGGCCGTAAAAGAGTCGGCCGAATCCGCCGGAGCCCGGGAAGTATTTCTCATCGAAGAACCCATGGCCGCCGCCATCGGCGCCGACCTGCCCATTACCGAACCCACCTGCAACATGGTGGTGGACATCGGCGGCGGCACAACCGAAGTCGCCGTGATTTCCCTGGCGGGTATCGTCTACAGCCGGTCCCTGCGCGTGGCCGGCGACAAGATGGACGAGGCCATCATTCAGTACATCAAGCGCAAGTACAATCTGCTCATCGGAGAACGCACCGCCGAAATCATCAAGACCACGGTGGGCAACGCTTACCCCGATCCGGACAAAGTCGAAACCATCGAGGTCAAAGGCCGCGACCTGGTGTCGGGGATTCCCAAGATACTGGCCATCGATTCCGAAGAGGTTCGTGTGGCGATTTCAGAGCAGATCGATGCCATCGTCGAAACGGTGAAGATCGCCCTCGAACAGACCCCGCCCGAACTGGCGGCCGATATCGTCGATCGCGGCATCGTGCTTACCGGTGGCGGCGCATTGCTGAAAAACCTGGACAAGCTGTTGAGAGAAGAGAGCGGTCTGCCCATCACGGTGACCGACGATCCCCTTTCCACAGTGGCCCTGGGCTCCGGCAAGGCGCTGGACACCCTTGAAATTCTTAAGCAAGTGGTGATTTACTGATTTCATGTTTTCCAGAAAAATGGTGATGATCGTCGGTCTGATCATCTTCGTCACCCTTAGCATTCTCAGCTTGTCTCTAAGCAGCCGCCAACCTAACCCTGCCTATGGTCCCGGTCGGTTTGCCATCTCACTGGTTTCGCCTTTCCAGGAAGCGGTGATGGGCACCGCCCGGTTCCTGCGAGGCATTTGGGAGCATTACTTTTTCCTGATTTCCGTGGCGGAAGAAAACGATCGCCTGCGCCGGGACCTGAGGGAGGCCAGGGGAAGGATGCACCAGTACAATGAAACGCTGTTGATGAACGAGCGCCTGCGGCGAATGCTGGGACTGGCCGAAACGATGCAGACGCAAACCCTGGCCGCCCAAGTGGTGGGCAAGGACCCGTCCCCCTGGTTCCAGTCGGTGATCGTGGATAAGGGGAGAGCCGACGGAGTCGCCAAAGGCCAGCCGGTGGTGAATCCGGAGGGGATCGTCGGAATCGTCACCGATGCCACCACCCGCTATGCCAAGGTGATGCTGCTCACCGATCCCAACAGCGCCGTGGATGCCGTCGTGCAGCGCAACCGCGCCCGGGGAATCGTGAACGGCGGCGCCGCGGGCCAGTGCGTGTTCAACTTCGTACTGCGCAAACATGAAGTGGCCGTGGGGGATACGGTGGTATCCTCCGGAATGGACGGAGTGTTTCCCAAGGGATTGCCGGTGGGAGAAGTGGCTTCCATCGTCAAACACGAAGCCGGGATTTTTCAGGACGTAACCCTGACCCCCTATGTGGACTTCGAGCGCCTGGAAGAAGTATTGATCGTGCCTGTTCGTCAACCAGCCGATATGCCATGACCATTTTGTTCTACATCCTGGTCTCCCTGGGCCTGGTCATCATCAAGACGGCGTTGATCCCAGGTGCAACTGCCCTGGGGAAGTTCTACGACTTGCTGATTCCCATCGTCATCTACCTGAGCCTGTTTCGTACTTTGCGCGAAGGGATTCCCATCCTCCTTTTTTTCGGCCTGATAATGGATAGTTTATGTGGCGGACCGGCCGGACTCTATTTGACCACTTACGTTTGGCTTTATGTCGGCATACGCTGGGCCGGCCAGGTGCTGCACTCCGGCAGCCTGATATGGATGGGGTTGGCCGTGGCCATCGGCGTGGCTTTCGAAAGCCTTGTGCTGATGGCGTACATGTTGTTGCTGGCTCCGTCTGCCATCGTGCCGGCGGATGCGGCCAAGACCGTCCTGCTGCAGATTGTCTGGGCACTCGTTACCGGTCCGATCATCCTGCTGATGATCGGTTGGGCCCAGAAACAATTGGATGTGTGGAGAGACCGGATTTTTCCGGATTGGTTGGACATGAACGGCGGATGATGAACTTCGAATCCAGCCGATGGCGGCGATGAAGACGTACCTGGAAAGCGTTGACAGCGAATGGTTCAGCCAGCGGATCGGTGGCGTGATGCTGGTGGTGGCGTTGGCCTTTGCCGCCTTGATGGCGCGTCTCTTGTATCTGCAGGTCATCGAAGGCCGGGAGTACCGGCGCCTGTCGGAAATCAACAGCATCCGTCTCCAGGACATCGACGCGCCACGGGGGCTGGTTTTCGACCGCAACAATCATATGCTGGTGGACAACCGGCCGTCGTTCGACCTGCACATCATTTTGAAGGATGCCAGACCCCTGGATGAGACGTTGGGCAAACTCAGCCGTTTTACCGGGGATACCGTCGACGATCTGCGGGCAATCATCAAGAAAAATCGCCACCAGGGTGCCTATGTGCCCATATTGCTCAAGGAGGACATCGGTCGGGACATGCTGGCCGCCATCGAAGTGAACCGTTTCGACCTGCCCGGTCTGGTTATGCGGGTATCTCCGCGCCGACACTATCTGTTCGATACCCATGCCGCCCATTTGCTGGGGTATGTGGGCGAAATCAGCGCCGAGGAGTTGCGCTGTGCGCCGTACGAGGATTGCAAGGGAGGAGATTATATCGGCAAGTTCGGTGTGGAAAAGGCATTCGAGACGCTGCTGCGAGGCCGGCGCGGAGGTCGCCAGGTGGAGGTGAATGCCACGGGCCAGGTGGTCAGCGTACTCAATACCGTCCCGGCCGAACCCGGAACGAATCTGACCCTGACCATCGACAGCAACTTGCAGCGCACCGCCGAAGCCATGCTCGAGGGCGAGGCCGGGGCGGCGGTGGCCATCGACCCCAATACCGGCGAAATACTGGCCATGGCCAGCAGTCCCACCTTCGATCCCAATTGGTTCGTTACCGGGATGAGCCAGGACCAGTGGCAGGAACTGATCCACAATCCTTTTCGTCCCCTGGAGAACAAGGCCATCCAGGCCGAGTACCCTCCGGCGTCCACTTATAAAATCATCACGGCCATGGCCGGCCTCCAGGAAGGCGTCATCAATTCGCAAACCGTCCTTTTCTGCCCGGGGTACTACCGCTTCGGCAACCGGACCTACCGCTGCTGGAAGCATGCGGGGCATGGTGAGGTAAATGTTATCAAGGCCATCACCGAATCGTGCGATGTCTTCTTTTACCAGGTGGGGGAACAGCTCGGGGTGGATGTGCTGGCCCGCTATGCAAAAGCCGCCGGGCTGGGGGCATTGACCGGCATCGGACTCGATCGGGAGGCCAAGGGAATCGTTCCCACCAAGTCATGGAAGCGCAAACGCTTAGGCGAATCCTGGATGGGCGGCGAAACCCTTTCCGTGGCCATCGGACAGGGGTTCAACCTGGTCACGCCGCTGCAACTGGCGGTGATGGTCGCGGCCGTGGGCAACGGCGGGTATCTGCCCACGCCGCATCTGTTGAGAAGGCCGTCTGAGGATGCGGAGGCGGATCGGTCCCCGCGGCGGCTGCCGGTGAGTCCCGAAAACCTGACCCTCGTGCAGGAAGGTTTGTGGGCGGTGGTCAATACCCGCAGGGGCACGGCCTGGGGATCCCGGCTGAAAGGCGTGTCGTTTTCCGGCAAGACCGGTACGGCCCAGGTGGTGGGGCGTACCACGGTGGAAGGGTTGGACGAAGACCAGATCGAGATGATGCATCGCGACCATGCCTGGTTCGTGGCTTACGCACCGTCGGAGAATCCACAGATCGCCATCGCGGTGATCGTGGAGCATGGGGAGCACGGCTCGTCCGCGGCGGCGCCGGTGGCCGCAAAGCTGATCGAGACCTATCTCGGACTGGGTCAGGACGATATCATGGTGGGCCGCGCCGGGACCGACGGCGTACCGCCGGTGGCCGCCTCCCGGACTTCGTTCGATGGGCATTCCGGCGCCGGGGCCGTGGAGGACAAGCCATGATCGACCGACGCCTGGTGGAGAATTTCGATTGGGGGCTGGTTTCCCTGACAGCCCTGGTGGCGGGATTGGGACTGGTGGCGCTCTACAGCGCCGTGCACGCCGGTGAGGATACCGCCCAGTCTGGCATCTTCACAAAACAACTGGTCTGGTATGGCGCCGGGTTCGTGGTGATGGTGATCGCCTTCCTGTTCAACTACAAGAGCTACGAACGGTGGGCGCACTTAATCTACGGGTTGTGCATTATGTTGCTGGTCGCCGTTCTGGTTTTCGGCAAATACGTCGGCGGATCCAGGCGGTGGTTGCACCTGGGCCCCTTTTCGGTGCAGCCGTCGGAGATGATCAAGCTGGCCGTGATCATCGTGCTGGCCAAATACTATGCCCGGGTCTCCACCATGAAAGGGGTCGACTTTCGCGAACTATTCACACCCGTGGTGCTGACGGCCATACCGTTTATATTGATCGTGCGTCAGCCCGATCTGGGGACGGCCATGGTGGTCGCCCTGATCGCCGGTTCCATGACCCTGTACGTGAAAATCGAACGCCGGACCCTCATCTGTCTGGTCACTGGCTGTGCCGCCCTCGTTCCACTGGTCTGGATGGTGCTCAAAGGGTACCAGAAGCAACGGATCCTGACGTTTCTGAATCCGGACCGCGATCCGCTGGGCGCCGGATACCACATTATCCAGTCCAAGATCGCCATCGGTTCAGGCATGCTGGCCGGTAAAGGGTTCCTCGAGGGTACCCAGAACGCTCTCGACTTTCTGCCCGAGCAACATACCGATTTCATCTTTTCCGTGCTGGCCGAGGAGTGGGGCCTGCTGGGATCCATGGCCGTGCTGATCGCCTTTCTCCTGCTCATCCTCTGGGGACTCAAGATCGCCCAGCACAGTCGGGATGCGTTCGGCACGGTGCTGTCCGTGGGGATAACCGCCATGATCGCCTGGGAGGTCTTCATCAACATCAGCATGGTCATGGGGCTGATGCCGGTGGTGGGGGTGACCCTGCCGTTTATCAGTTACGGCGGCTCATCGGTGATCACCATGATGGCCGGCATCGGTTTGCTGCTCAACGTCAGCATGCGGCGCTTTCTATTCGAAAACTGACCGGATGTGGCGAAACGGACGCGGTCCGGTTGCCTGTTGCGGCTCAAAGGAACCGCTCGGGCCAAATTCCGAACCCATCATTTCCTGGAGGAGATATGCGCAAGAAGGACAAAGTCAAGGCATCGGCCGATTCCAGTACCATTTCGACCTTGCTCGGCCGCGATACGGCCATCGAGGGAACCATGACTTTCAAGGAGACCATTCGCGTGGACGGCCGGATCAAAGGCAAGCTGGTCAGCACCCAGGGAACCGTCATCATCGGTGAAAATGCAGTCATCGACGCGGACATCAGCGTCGGGGTGGCCATCATCCGCGGTAAGGTCAACGGTCGCATCGAGGCGGAGCAGCGCGTGGAAGTCTATGCGCCGGCCCAGGTGGTGGGTGATATCTCCGCTCCCACGGTGACCATCGATTCGGGTGTCCTGTTCAATGGAAACTGCCAGATGCAGTCGGCGGGCAAGCCGACCGCGACCAAACCCGTCGCCGCCGAGAAAGCCGAGGCGGCGGAAAAATCCAAACCCCAATAACCTGCAAAAAACCTTTGACATAAGGCGTCTTCCGGTGATATACCCGCACCTTGGTTTTTTCTAACGTAACAATTTTAAACATATTTTTGCGGTTCACCGAACTAGAGCCAAAGCAGTAACGGAGGCGCTTTTATGGTTGAGATCAACTGGACGGTCGGGGTCCAAATCGCTAATTTTCTTATCCTCATTTTTGCCCTCAATACCTTTGCATTCAAGCCCATTCGGAAGATTCTGCAGGAACGCAAAGCCAAAATGGACGGTCTGGCCGATGCCATCGAGTCCACCGGCCATCAGGCCGATGAGAAGAATGCGGCTTTCAGCACCGGTCTGAAGGAGGCAAGGGCCAAAGGAAAACAGGAGAAGGAAGCGCGGATGCAAGAGGCCGACAATGAGGAAAAGGCCATTGTGAGCCGGATCAATGATCAAGCGAGAGAAGAGTTGGCGGCCGTCAAGGCCAAGATCGCCAAAGATGTGGATGCAGTGAAGGCGTCCCTGGAAAAGGAAGTCGATACCTTTGCCGATGCCATCACACAGAAGATACTGGGGAGGGCGGCTTAATGAGTATCCATGGACGTTACGGGAATCGTAAGAGAATCGCCATGTGCGCCATGCTCGCGATTCTGGCAATCGCATTGATGGCGGGATGGGCACCCGCATTGGCCGCCAGTGGTGGGGAGGAAGGCGGTCATGAGGCGGAAGCCATTCATGGAGACAATGGGCATGGCGAGGCCATGGGCCATGAGGGCGAAGGTCATGGCGCAGTGCACAGCCCTCCCTGGAAAATCACCGACTCGGCCAAGGTTTTGAATTTCAGCATCCTGGCCATCGGCCTTTTTCTTTTGTTGCGCAAGCCGGTTTCCCAGGCGCTGAACGCCCGGATCAAGGGCATCCAGGATGAATTGGAGGATCTGGAAAGCCGCAAGGCGGAAGTGGAAAAACAGTTGGCCGATTACAATACCAAACTGGCCACCCTGGACAAAGAGGCCGAGCAGGTCATTGCCGAATATGTCCGCCAGGGCGAGGAGGCCAAGGTGAGGATCCTGAAGGAGGCCGAGGCGTCGGCGGAGAAACTCAAGGAACAGGCTCAGAAAAACATCGAGCACGAGTTTCAACAGGCCAAGAAGACCTTGCAGGTCGAGATCGTGGAGAAGGCACTGGCGAAGGCAGAGCAGATCATCAAGGGGAAGGTGACCGAAGATGATCAGAACCGGCTCGTGGATGAATACTTGGAGAAGGTGGTGGCGTAGTGAAAAATTTGGCGATAGCACGGCGATATGCCAAGGCACTGTTACTCATCGGCAAGGAGGACGGACAGACCGAGCAGTACCGCCAGGAACTGGATGGGGTGGCCGACTTATTGATGCGGCAACATGAGCTGGCCAACATCATTGCCAACCCCCTCTACAATGCGGATGAACGCAAGAAGGTCTTCCAGGGCGTGATTGACCGGTTGAAATTATCCAAGGTCATGTCCTCCTTTTTAATGCTGCTGTTCGAAAAGGGCCGTATGGCCTTTATCGCCAGCATCAATGATTTTTTTCAGAAGCTGGCGGACGAACTCAAGGGCGTCGCCAGGGCCAGTCTGGTTTCGGCAACGGAGCTTTCCGGGGAAACCATCGAAAAAATCCGTGCCGCCCTGTCCAAGAAGACAGGCAGGGAGATCATCCTTGAAGTCGAACAGGATCCGGGACTCATCGGCGGGATCGTAACCCGCATCGGCGACCTGATCCTCGATGGGAGCATTAAAACACAATTACTCAATATGAGAGAATCTTTAAAAAGGGGTGAGAGTGCATAATGGAACTTAAAGCCGAAGAAATCAGTCAAATTATCAAAGAGCAGATTACCGATTATGACAAGAAGGTCGAGTTGAGCGAAACCGGCGTGGTCCTCTCCGTTGGTGACGGCATCGCCCGTGTCTACGGTCTGGAAAAGGCCATGGCGCTCGAGCTGGTTGAATTCCCCGGCAACATCCTGGGCCTGGTGCTCAACCTGGAAGAAGACAACGTGGGTGTCGCCATCATGGGCGAGGACACTCAAATCAAAGAGGGCGACATCGTCAAGCGTACGGCCCGTATCGCCGAGGTTCCCGTCGGTGAAGCGGTTCTCGGACGCGTGGTGGATGCCACCGGCGCTGCCTTGGACGGTAAGGGAGCCATCGAATCGGAACACAACCGGCGTGTCGAAATGGTCGCACCGGGAGTCATCGCCCGCAAGAGCGTTCATGAACCCTGCTACACCGGTCTAAAGGCTGTCGACGCCATGACGCCGGTGGGTCGCGGACAGCGTGAGTTGATCATCGGCGACCGCCAGATCGGAAAGACCGCCGTTGCCATCGATGCGATCCTGGCCCAGAAAGAGACCGACGTTTATTGCATTTATGTGGCCTGCGGTCAGAAAAAATCCACCGTCGCGCAGGTACATGCCGTCCTGGAAAAACATGGCGCCATGGAATATACCACCATCGTTTCCGCCTGCGCCAGCGATCCGGCCACCCAGCAGTTCCTGGCCCCCTACGCCGGTTGCGCCATGGGCGAGTACTACCGAGACAGCGGCAAGCACGCCCTGATCATCTACGACGATTTATCCAAGCAGGCCGCCGCCTATCGTCAGGTTTCCCTGTTGCTGCGGCGTCCGCCGGGACGTGAAGCCTACCCCGGTGACATCTTCTATAACCACAGCCGGCTGCTGGAACGTGCAGCCAAGGTGTCCGATGATCTCGGGGCCGGTTCCCTGACCGCACTGCCTATCATCGAAACCCAGGCCGGCGACGTTTCCGCTTACATCCCCACCAACGTGATCTCCATCACCGACGGCCAGATCTACCTGGAGCCGGGCATGTTCTTCGCCGGCGTCCGGCCGGCCATCAACGTGGGTCTTTCCGTTTCCCGCGTGGGTGGCGCCGCCCAGGTCAAGGCCATGAAGCAGGTGGCCGGCACCCTGCGTCTCGATATGGCCCAATTCCGTGAACTGGAGGCCTTCGCCGCTTTCGGCTCGGACCTTGACGCCGCCACCCAGAGGCAGCTGACCCGTGGTCAGCGTCTGGTGGAAATTCTGAAACAGCCCCAATATCAGCCGCTTTCCATGCAGAAGCAGGTCACCATTCTCTATGCCGGTACCCGCGGATTCCTGGACAAATACCCCATCGACGTCGTGGCCAAATATGAAGCCGGCCTTTATCCCTTCATCGAGGACCGTTATCCTAAAGTGTTCGAAGAACTCAAGGCCAAGGAGGCCATCGACGACGATCTGGACAAATTGATGACCGAAGCCCTGACGGCCTATGGAGAGGAGTTCAAGGACACCATCTAAGGCAGCGTACCCATTCAACCCATTAGAATATAAGGGCTAACTTTATGCCACAGTTAAAAGAAGTTCTGCTGAAGATCAACGGCATCAAAAAGACCAAGCAGATCACCAAGGCGATGAATATGGTGGCGGCTTCCCGGTTGCGTGGCGCCCAGACAAAGATGGAGGCGTTTCGTCCGTATGCCGCAAAATTCGCCGAGGTTTTGGGCAGCCTGGCGGAAAACGCCGGCGAGGAAGCCGGTCCGTTGCTGGTGCCCCGGGAGGAACCGAAAAAGGTCAATATCGTTTTGACCGCCTCCGATCGTGGTCTGTGCGGTGGTTTCAACGCCAATCTCATAGACAAAGCCAAGGTCCTGGCCAATGAAAAAATGGAACAGGGCATGGACGTGAGCTTTACCTGCTTCGGCAAGAAGGGCCGCGACTGGGTACGCAAGAAGAAGTTCACCATCGCCTCGGAGCATCTGGGGGTGGTCGGCGCCTCTTTCGGCTTCAGTGTGGCGACCAATGCCGGCCGTTCCTTGACCAGCGGTTTCCTGGAAGGTGACTATGATGAGGTCTACCTGATCTATGCCGAATTTGTCGGTATGGCCAAACAGGTGCCGGTCATCAATCAGCTGCTGCCCATACCGCCCATTGAAAAATCAGAAGAGGACGAGGCCAAAGACGAGGATGCCCCCTATCTGGCGGAACACATCTGTGAACCGTCCACCGACGAACTGCTGGGCGTGCTGCTGCCCAAGAGCATCGACGTCAAGATATACAGTGCTTTGCTGGAGACATCCACCAGTGAACACGCCGCCCGAATGATGGCCATGGACAACGCCACCAAGGCCTGTAACGATATGCTGGAAAATCTGCAACTGGTCTATAACAAAGCCAGGCAGGCGGCGATCACCGCCGATCTGATGGATATCGTGGGCGGCGCCGAAGCCCTCAAAGGTTAAATAAATTACTGCTTACAGTTTCACAGGAGGTCAATAGATGGCAGAGAATATTGGTAAAATCACACAGGTTATGGGGCCTGTCGTAGACGTTGCGTTCGAGCAGGGCAAGCTGCCGACCATCCTCACGGCGCTGACCATCACCAACCCGGCGATCAATGACGATGAAGACAATCTCGTGGTGGAAGTGGCCCAGCATCTGGGCGATAACGTGGTGCGCACCATTGCAATGGACGTCACCGACGGTCTCGTTCGGGGGATGCCCGTCAAGGATACCGGAAGCCCCATCATGATGCCGGTGGGCAAAGCCAGCCTGGGACGCGTCCTCAACGTCGTGGGTCGTCCCGTGGATGGTCTCGGCCCGGTCAGCCAGGAAAATATGCTTCCCATTCACAGGTTGGCTCCCGCGTTTACCGAGCAGGATGTCGAGGTGAACGTTCTGGAGACGGGCGTCAAGGTGATCGACCTGCTGGTTCCCTTTCCGCGCGGGGGCAAGATGGGCATGTTCGGCGGCGCCGGCGTGGGCAAGACCGTCATCATGATGGAGATGGTCCATAACATTGCCATGCAGCATGGTGGTATCTCCGTGTTTGCCGGCGTGGGGGAACGTACCCGCGAGGGCAATGACCTCTACCACGAAATGAAGGAGTCCGGCGTACTTCCCAAGGCCGCCTTGATCTACGGTCAGATGACCGAGCCGCCGGGAGCCCGTGCCCGCGTCGCCCTTTCGGCGCTGACCTGTGCGGAATATTTCCGCGATCAGGAAGGCCAGGACGTGCTGATCTTCATCGACAACATTTTCCGGTTCACCCAAGCCGGTTCCGAGGTGTCCGCCCTGTTGGGCCGTATGCCTTCCGCCGTGGGTTACCAACCCACCCTGGCCGTCGACCTGGGCGGCCTGCAGGAGCGGATTACATCCACCGACAAGGGCTCCATTACCGCCGTTCAATGCGTCTACGTGCCTGCCGACGACTTGACCGACCCGGCCCCGGCCACGACCTTCGCCCACTTGGACGGTACCGTGGTGCTTTCCCGTCAGATTGCCGAGCTGGGCATCTATCCGGCGGTGGATCCCCTGGACTCCACATCGCGGATTCTCGATGCGTCCTACATCGGCGAAGAGCACTATCAAACCGCTCGCCGGGTTCAGCAGATGCTGCAAAAATACAAGGAATTGCAGGATATTATCGCCATTCTCGGTATGGAGGAGCTCTCGGATGATGACAAGGTGACCGTCGCCCGGGCACGCAAGATCCAGCGCTTCCTCTCCCAGCCTTTCCATGTGGCCGAGGTATTCACCGGCTTTGCGGGCAAGTATGTGAAGATCGAAGATACCGTTCGGGGTTTCAAGGAGATTTGCGAAGGCAAACACGATGATATCCCGGAGCAGGCTTTCTATATGAAGGGCGGTATCGAAGAAGTCGTGGAAACCGCGAAAGAAATGGCGGCTGCCTAGCCAGATAAGGATATGAAATGGCTGAGAATATAAAACTGGAAGTCGTAACCCCGGAAATGTCGGTTGTCAGCGATGAAGCCCAGATCGTGATGGCTCCCGGGGAATTGGGCGAGTTCGGCGTCCTGGCCGGCCATACACCTTTCATGACCAGTCTCAAGGTTGGCACGGTACGCTATAATGACAGCAGCGGCAACGAACGCTACGTCTTCGTCAGCGGAGGGTTTGCCGAGGCACTGCCGGATCGGGTCACGATCCTGGCCGATTCCGCCGAGCGGCGCAGGGACATTGACATCGATCGCGCCAAGTCCGCCCAGCAGCGGGCCGAGAATCGGCTTGCCGCCAAAGACGATGACAACGTCGATTTCATGCGTGCACGCGCGGCATTGATTCGCGCCATCAACCGTGTACGGCTGGCAGAAACGCGTAGCGCCTGATCGACATCGCACGATTGTGTCGAAGTCCAAAGGGGCGGCCGCCAGGGCCGCCCCTTTTTTCGTTTGAACCCTGGGGGCCACGCGCAAAAAGCGCTTTCGACTATTTCGAGGTAACTTATGAGCGAATCCACGGTTGGAATCATCATTCTGGCGGCCGGTCTGGGGACACGAATGAAATCCAACAAGGCCAAGGTGCTTCACGAAGTGTGCGGCAAGGCGATGATCCAGCATGTCGTCGGAACCGCCGCGCAGGTGGTAGGGCCGAACATCGTCGTCGTGGTCGGTCACCAGGCCGACCGGGTTCAACAACTGCTTGGGGATGGCCATGACGTCCATTACGCGTTGCAGCCGAACCAACTGGGTACCGGGCATGCCGCATTGTGCGCCCTTCCGCATTTGCACGATCATATCGACGATGTGGTCATTCTTTGCGGTGACGTTCCTTTGATTCGCGCCCGCACCATTGAAAAACTGATCCAACTGCACCGGGGAAATAATTGGGATGTCACCCTGCTCGCCGTCGAATTGGATGAACCCACCGGGTATGGCCGGGTGCTTTGCGGACAGGGAGGGGAGTTGCACGGCATTGTCGAAGAGGCGGATGCCGATGAAACCCAGAAAAAGGTCAAGACCATCAACAGCGGAATTTACGCCGTCGACAGATCTTTTCTTTCCCAGGCACTTCCTCAGATCGGTTCAGAAAACGCCCAGGGCGAAATCTATCTCACCGACATCATCGGAATCGGATACCGACAGGGCAATGCCATGGGGATCCTTATGGGCGAAGATAGCGGCGAAATCATCGGTGTCAACAGTCTTGCCGACCTTCAAATAGCTGAAAGAACAATGAAAAAACGTCAATGGGAAAAATCTTGACTTGGTCGGTTGCCAAAGTTTATAGTTACATGCCATAATGAGGAGTAGTGGTGGAAACAGAAGCTGTCATACAACAATTTAGCAAACTGGAACAACGAATTGAGTATCTGATCGAGTCCTGTAAGCGAATTGAAGCTGAAAATTCAAGACTGCAACAAGAGAATCAACAATTGACAGCTCAGCTTCAAGAAAAAATCGTTGCGGAAAGGCAACATTTCGAATTGAAGGACCTGGTCAGATCAAAAATTGATAGTCTGATGGGCAGACTCGATGAGATATCGGAGGGGTAGGTAAGTTTCGCCGAAACACTGCGTAAAAAGGGAATCATTGCTCCATTGGATCAATTGCTAACCATAGAGGTGCTTGGGCAACCATTTACATTTAAAACCGATACGGATGTATCGGAAGCCAAAGCCGTTGCGGAATTTGTTGCTAAATCCGCTGACGATGTAAATTCGAAATGCGCGCGCCAGGTACCCAAACCGGACAAGCGGGCGATCTTGATTTTGACCGCTTTAAACATATCCAGTGAGTTGTTGGAATTGAAAAAAAAGCATCAGGATTTAATCGATCAAATTAACCTGCGCTCTGCTCAATTGCTCGACACCCTTGAAACGCAAGTAAATCAGGAGGACGCAGTGCCATCCAGTATCTAACTGGCGGGAAATCATTGCGTTTTCGGCGAAAACATATTGAAGTCCATCTCGGATATCCCCAGAGGCAATGGTTGCGCCCCTTCTATTTCGGGTGAACCCCTGCTTTGCTCGTGATTGGTAGAAGTGCTTTGACCCAACACTACCATGAATGGGAGCCAGACCTGGTCTTGGTGAGCAAGTTCTGCATGTACAGAAAAGCCTAAAGAGGCCACGAGGCACCCACCTAAGTTCATGGATCAAACACCTAACGACACGGCAAATGAGTGGGGGTTCACCTCGTGTCGCTCCCTGGGCGATTCTTCAAGACCGGGTGCCTTACCTGTTTTTCTATCCCATCAGAAAATTCGCAGCATCAACCTTTCGCGGACATCCTGCGGGCATGCTTTGCGCATCACTTGATGTGCGCCATCGTCGGACTGACCTACTCGAGGTTGGATGAGCGATGGATGTGGCCGGTATGGCCGGACCATTTTCCGCTCTTTATATATATCGATTAATTCATAGGGAGGTACGATGAATGAATATATGCTCGGTCTGATCGGACTTGTCGTTGGTCTTGGGCTGGCATTCTGGATCAGGGCATCGCTCGATCGGCAGCAAACGCGAACGGCTGCATCAAAATCGGAAATGATTATCGAAGAGGCCAAACATCAGGCCGACGCACTTCTGAAGGAAGCTAACCTGGAGGCCAAAGATCGGTTGCTGGAGATGAAAAGCGAGTTCGACGCCGAGACCAAGGAGACCCGCGCGGAACTCAAAAAACAAGAACGTCGGTTGATTTCCAAAGAAGAAAATATCGATCGCAAAATCGAACAATTCGAAAAAAGAGACAAAGCGATAGAACACTCGGAAAAGGATCTGCAGCGACGTAGCGACGACCTCGGCCAACGGGAAATTGAGTATGAGCATCTGATCAGTGAACAGAAACTGCAGTTGGAGCGGATATCGACTCTGACGGCGGAGCAGGCCAAGGAGTTGCTGCTGCGGGCCATGGAAAACGAGGCCCGTTATGACGGCGCAAAACTGATCAAGAAGATCGAGAACGAGGCCAAGGAAGAGGCGGACAAGAAGGCCAAGAAGATCCTCGCCACTGCCATCCAGCGGTATGCCGCCGATTATGTCGCCGAGCGAACCGTATCGGTGGTCCCACTGCCCAGCGATGAGATGAAAGGGCGGATTATCGGCCGGGAAGGTCGCAATATCCGGGCGCTGGAATCGGCTACCGGTATCGACCTGATCATCGACGACACGCCGGAAGCCGTCATCCTGTCCGGTTTCAACCCGGTGAGACGGGAAGTCGCCCGGTTGTCCCTGATGAAATTGATCGCCGACGGCCGTATTCATCCGGCGCGAATCGAAGACGTGGTCAAGAAGGTGAGCAAGGAAGTGGACGGCGTCATCAAGGAGGCCGGGGAACAGGCAGCCTTCGACCTGGGTGTCCACGGAATCAATGGCGAGCTGATTAAGACCATCGGACGGCTGAAATTCAGGACCAGTTACACGCAAAATGTGCTGCAACACTCCATCGAGGTCGGTTTTCTGGCCGGGGTGATGGCGGCCGAACTGGGACTGAAGGAAAAATTGGCCCGCCGCATGGGACTGCTGCATGATATCGGCAAGGCCATCGACCACGAGGTGGAGGGCCCCCACGCCCTTATCGGCTCGAAACTGGCCAAAAAATTTGGAGAATCCGAGCAAGTGGTCAATGCCATCGCCGCTCACCACGAAGATATACCGCCGGTAACCGTCTACGATATCCTGGTACAGGCGGCCGATGGATTGTCCGGAGCCCGGCCCGGCGCCCGCAAAGAGCTCCTGGAGAACTACGTGAAACGGCTGGAAGACCTCGAGGCCATCGCCAACTCGTTCCGAGGGGTGGACAGTGCCTATGCGATCCAGGCCGGCCGGGAGTTGAGGGTCATCGTCGAAAGCGGCAAGGTATCCGACGAGGAAGCGATCCTGATCAGCCGGGATATCGTCAAGAAGATTGAAGAAGCCCTCACCTTTCCGGGGCAGATCAAGGTGACGGTCATCCGGGAAATGCGGGCGGTGGAATACGCCAACAAATGATGAGGCTGGGTTGGCCGGTCTTCCGGTTGGCCAGTTGGCCGGTCCCAAAATCAGACCGGTTCAAACGGCCGACCCGACGTCCGGCCAACCTGCGTTATGGGAGTTGAATTATATGCCGAATATGCTTCAAACGTTGGGAGAGCGCGGCTTTATCGAGGACAGGACCCATGGGCCGGAGTTGGATGAATACATCGATTCCGGAGAATTGACCTGCTATATCGGGTTTGATCCCACGGCTGCCAGCCTGCATGTGGGCAGTTTGGTACCCATCATGTCATTGGCCCACGTTCAGCGCCATGGCGGCCGCCCCATTGCATTGGTGGGCGGCGGAACTGGTTTGGTGGGCGATCCCAGCGGCAAGACCGAGATGCGAAAAATGCTGACCATCGAACAGGTCAATGCCAATGCCGAGGGGATCAAGAAGCAGCTCTCCCGGTTTATCGATTTCGACCGGGGCTCGGCCATGCTGGCCAACAATGCCGATTGGCTGACCCAGCTGGCCTATATTCCCTTTCTCCGGGATATCGGCCGCAATTTTTCGGTCAATCGAATGATCAAGGCCGAGAGCTGCCGGGCACGCCTGGAGTCCGAGGAAGGCCTGAGCTTTATCGAATTCAATTACATGGTATTGCAGGCCTATGATTTTCTGGAATTGTTCCGACAGCAGAAGTGCCGCCTGCAGATGGGAGGCAGCGACCAGTGGGGCAACATCGTCGCCGGCATCGATCTGATCCGTCGAATGGAAGGCGAAGCGGCCTTCGGGCTGACATTTCCGCTGATTACCACCAGTTCCGGTGCCAAGATGGGAAAAACGGCAGCCGGGGCGGTCTGGCTCGATCCGGAATTGACGTCGCCATATGAGTACTACCAGTTCTGGGTGAATACGGACGATCGGGATGTGGCGCGCTTTCTGGCGTTATTCACATTCCTGCCCATGGAAGAAATCCGGGCCATAGAATCCCTGGAGGGGGCCGAACTCAACGCCGCGAAGGTCGTCCTGGCATATGAAGCGACCCGACTGGCCCATGGCGACCTCGAGGCGGACAAGGCCTGCAAGGCCGCCCGGGAGATGTTCGGTGCCCGCCAGATCTCCGATCACATATTGCCCTCCTCTGACCTCTCGCGGGATGCTTCCGCGTCGGCCGATGATTCGGTACCCAGTTCCCATATGACGATGGAAGACCTGAAGAACGGCATCCCGGCCTTTCGGCTGTTTCAGGAAGTCGGCCTGTCCGCGTCCAGCGGCGAGGCGCGACGATTGATCAAACAAGGCGGTGCCTATATCAACGGCGACCGGCTGGCAACCTTCGATAAGATCATTAATGATAACGATATCAAGGATATGGAAATAGTTCTGCGGGCAGGTAAAAAAAGATTTCATAAAATTCTCATTAAATCCTAAAAAGTAATTGACAACCGGTGGGCATGAGGGTAAAACCCGTCTCGTTTCGCTGAGGCGCAATCGAAACGGCCTCACGAGTGCTCTTTCAAGAACAAACAATCCGTTGAAAATTTGCTTGCACCAAAGTTGATCGAGTGGTTTTCGTTGGGCTCAAGTCGAATCTGGCGAACATCGAATGGGGCCATTTCGAAAATAACAGTTGACACGATCAACTGGCTGCGGTACATAAATTTTCTTTCCGCAAAAATTTGGTCGAAGCAGCGACCAAGGAAAAAAAAGCTTGACGGATAAAAACGGAAAATGTATGAATACCATTTTCCGAGCGCGGCGACTCGGCCGCGCGAATTCGATCTTTGAAAACTAAATAGTGACGAAGCCTTGAGTTGGGAACCTTGTCTGTATGTTGCCGAAAGGTAACTACAAATAATTCAATTGGAGAGTTTGATCCTGGCTCAGAGTGAACGCTGGCGGCGTGCTTAACACATGCAAGTCGTACGAGAACGCTTCTGCTTGCAGAAGCAAGTAAAGTGGCGCACGGGTGAGTAACGCGTGGGTAATCTGCCCTCGAATTGGGGATAACATTGCGAAAGCGATGCTAATACCGAATGACATCCATGAATTTTTGAATTCTTGGATCAAAGATGGCCTCTTCTTGAAAGCTATTGTTTGAGGATGAGCCCGCGTCCCATTAGCTTGTTGGTAGGGTAACGGCCTACCAAGGCAACGATGGGTAGCTGGTCTGAGAGGATGATCAGCCACACTGGAACTGACACACGGTCCAGACTCCTACGGGAGGCAGCAGTGAGGAGTTTTGCGCAATGGGGGAAACCCTGACGCAGCAACGCCGCGTGAGTGATGAAGGCTTTCGGGTCGTAAAGCTCTGTCAAGTGGGAAGAAACTGCATTTGGCCAATATCCATTTGCACTGACGGTACCACTAAAGGAAGCACCGGCTAACTCCGTGCCAGCAGCCGCGGTAACACGGGGGGTGCAAGCGTTACTCGGAATCATTGGGCGTAAAGGGCGCGCAGGCGGCCCGGTTAGTCAGATGTGAAAGCCCGGGGCTCAACCCCGGAAGTGCATTTGATACTGCCAGGCTTGAGTATGGGAGAGGAAAGTGGAATTCCTGGTGTAGAGGTGAAATTCGTAGATATCAGGAGGAACACCGGTGGCGAAGGCGACTTTCTGGACCAATACTGACGCTGAGGCGCGAAGGCGTGGGGAGCAAACAGGATTAGATACCCTGGTAGTCCACGCAGTAAACGTTGTTCACTAGGTGTAGCGGGTATTGACCCCTGCTGTGCCGCAGCTAACGCATTAAGTGAA
>JBNKDU010000150.1:0-1754 GCA_050288425.1 Desulfobacteraceae bacterium
AATACCATGATCCCCGAGACAAAGGCCTTTATGGTCGCTATCGAAAAGGTTTAAGGAGGGCCGACAGATGGCAAAATCCGTATTAGTAGATTTGACGCGCTGTATCGGCTGTCGTGGCTGCCAGGTCGCCTGCAAGGAATGGAATGAAAATCAGGCCCGCAGAACGACCTTCAGTGGCGATTTTACCAATCCGGCCAAACTCAGCCGGGACTGCTATTCCAACATCAAATTCGTCGAAACGGAACAATCCGGCCTGATCGACTGGAGCTTTGTCAAAAATCAGTGCATGCACTGCCGCGAGCCGGCCTGCGCCGCCGCTTGCCCTGTGGGCGCCCTGACCAAGACCAGCCTGGGACCGGTGGCTTACGATTTTGACAAGTGCATCGGCTGCCGGTACTGCATGGTGGCTTGCCCCTTTAACATTCCCACGTATGAATGGACGGCGGTCTCACCGGCCGTCCGGAAATGCACCTTCTGCGCCGAAAGGATCAGCGACGGCATGCGGCCTTCCTGCGTCAAGACCTGCCCGACCGGGGCATTGTACTTTGACGATTACGACGCGGTCGTTGCGGAGGCCAAAAGACGTGTGGGCGGCCATTCAACCAAATACATGGACCACATTTACGGCCTGAACGAGGCGGGCGGAACAAACTGGCTCTATATATCGGACCAGTCCTTCGACGCCCTTGGCTTTCAGAAAGGCCTTCCGGACGTGGCATTGCCGACCTACACCTGGTCGGCCCTGTCCGTCATCCCTAAAAAAGTGGTCGGCATCGTCGCCGTCTTATCGGCGGTGGCCTACTTTCGGGGCCGGGGATCAAGAGAGGAGGGCCATCATGAGCGCAAAAGCGAATAACCAAGCCGTACTGTCCGGCGGCGCCTGGGTGGCCGTCATTCTCGTGGTCGCCATGATGGCGGCCGTGATATACAGGCTCTCCGCCGGTCTTGGGGCCGTGACCGATTTAAGCGACGAGGTGCCCTGGGGGCTGTGGATCGGGATAGATGTGCTGGCCGGCGTCGCCCTGGCGGCCGGGGGGTTTGCCATTGCCGCCGCTGTCTATATCTTCAACATGAAAACGTACCAACCCATCGCCCGGGCCGCTGTGCTGACGGCATTTATCGGCTACGTCATCGTTTCCGTGGGGATATTCTTCGATATCGGCAAGCCGATCACCCTATGGCACCCCCTGGTCATGTGGCAACCGCACTCCATCATGTTCGAGGTCGTCGTGTGTGTGGTGATATACACCGCAGTCCTGGCCCTCGAATTCGCAGGGCCATTCCTGGAGGGAAGCGGCAGCCGAGCGGCCAGAACCATGACCAGCCGGAAGGTCATGGTTCCCTTGGCCATCGCAGCGGTCACCCTCTCCTATCTGCACCAGTCGTCGCTGGGGGCCCTGTTTCTGCTGGTGCCTGCGAAGCTGAACCATCTCTGGTGGACGACCATGCTGCCCTACAACTTCTTCATCTCCGCCATAGCGGCCGGCCTGGCGATAGTGTCCGTCGAGTACATCATTGCATCGTCGGTCTTCAAACATGACTGCGATATGAAAATCCTGCGCGGTCTGGCCAAGGGAACGGCCATTACGCTGCTGGTCTACTTCGTCTTCCGGATTGGGGACATCATGATCAAGGGCGATCTGGGCCTCATGGGCAAGGGAACCGCCGGAATGCTGTTCGTGCTTGAAATGCTTCTCGTCCTGGTACCCATGATCCTGCTCTTTATCAGCGGCGGTTCGGCCAGAAGCATCGGC
>JBNKDU010000151.1:0-4168 GCA_050288425.1 Desulfobacteraceae bacterium
CCGTCACCGCGGTGGTAGGCATGGTCGACGGAATAATCGGCATTCGCCCACCCGAAGCCATGGGCGTGAATCAGCACGGCAGCCCGATCCGTGTCTCTGTACGCCACCACCAGTCTTTCCGGCCGGGCATTGATCCGCACCACCAGGCGCCGGGTATCCTCGGTGATGGGCGGATAGTATTCCATGGTCTTGTAAAACGGGCGTCGGGAGAGAAAACCGGCCCCGATGATCACGGCCGCGATCAGGGCCAACGTTACCAGGCCGACCCTGCGCCCGGTGGTGAGCCTGGGGGCGGGCCGATTCCTCCCGTTCGCCGGAATCCGGAGGATGCAATAGTGGAGGGCCGTGGCGGTCATGGCGATGATTCCCAGGGACCATACGGAATCGGTGAAAAAATGGGCGCCGTTGATGATGCGGGCGGCCGACAGCAGACTTCCCAGGACCAGCCCGGCGGCGGCACCGCTCCACGCGACGGTCCGCGAGCGCCTGCGGACGAAATAGAGGGAGGCGACGGCGAAGCCCATGGCGCAATGGCCGCAGGGAAAGGAGGCCCCTTTGCCCGGCGTGCCCGGGGGGAAAACGTGGCGATAGGCATAAAAGCCCCCGAATTCGATGGTCTGGTTGGGCCGCGGCCTTCCCCAATAGGATTTGAGCACTCCGTTGACCAGGATCCCGGCCGCGATCACCGTGGTGAGCACCACCAGTAGAAAGTAGGGGCGCCACGGTGCCAGCCGCTGGTTGAAAAAGGAGATCATCCAGCCCGCCAGGCAACCCAGGGTCAGCAGCGCGCCGGGAATCGTGCCGTAGTGGTATACCCACACCACCATCGCGGTGCGCCCCAGAAACCAATTTTCTTCCGGCCGGTAGAACAGGCCGGCGATGGCGCGGTCCAGATCGAGCACGGCGACGATGACGGACAGGACCACCAGCCCTCCGAACTGCAGCCCCACCAGAATCATGCCGCGGCGCACGGATGCCCTCGACGAACTCCGCCCGTCGCTCCCCCGCATGGTTTCCGGCAGACCAGCTGTGGAATTATCCGCCCTCGATCCGGCCATGCGCGCGATTCTTCCTTATGGTAAATGGGATACGCATATCTTTACATTTATCTTTACATTTCGCCACATCCGATCGCTATCATACCATTTACCGTACCGATAGCAACCAGCCGCTCCTCATTTAAATGTCGACATCTACCCGCATGAAATATGGGGTCCCGAATTGCCGCGGGTCGATCCAGGCCGACTCACCATGGGCGCATGAGCCAAGAGCAGACTTGATCCATCTGGATCATTGGGTTTAGACCTATAGAAGAGGCTGATCGATTCTTTTAAAGATAGCCGGCCATGAGCCGATGAACAAGCAATGGACTATCATTCATAATATCAAGCATATGCTCGATTATCAATTGTACCATAAAGCAGCGGAAGTTTTTCCGGACCCCATTGTCATCTACGATGCCCAGGGAAAGGTGATCTATGCAAACCCCGCTTTTTCAAATCTGTTCGGCTGGACTTTAGCGGAGCTGGAAAATCAACAGATCGATTATGTGCCGGCATCCGAGTTGCCGGCGACCCTGCAGATGATTGAAAAGATCAAGCAGGGAGAAGATGTGGTGGACTTTGAAACCAGCCGGAAGACCCGCCGGGGCGAGGTGGTGGATGTGAGCATGAGCGCCGCAGCCCTGTGCTCGGACACCGGGGAGATGTTGGGCTCCGTGGTGACCTTGCGCAATATCAGCCACCGGAAGAGAATCCGAAATCATTTGCAGACCCAGCTGCAAATCTTTCGAATGCTCTACGACCTGGCCATCGCCATGACCGGAGAGCAGGACCTGGAATCCCATTTGCAATTGGTGGTGGACAAAAGCAGGACGCTTTTTCGCACGGATACCTCCTTCATCGCGCTTCGGGATGAAGCGCGGGGGCTTGTTTTTATGTATTCGTTTGCCGGGATTCGCACCAGCGCCTTCAAGAAGATGGAAATTCCCTTCGGCCAGGGGATGGGGGGCAAGGTGGCCAAGGACCGGCGCGGCTTCATCGTGGAGGACTATTTTGCGGACAGGGAGATCAAGCATTCAGCGGTGATCGACGCATTGGTCGCCGGCGAGGGGATTATCTCGGGTATGGCTTCGCCCATACAGATGGGCTCCCGGAATTTCGGTGTGTTGTACGTCTTCAATCGGAAAAGGACGCGCTTTACCGAGCAGGATCTGGACACCCTCTCCTTGCTTGGGAATCTGGCCGCCATTGAAATTGCCAAGGATCAGGCGGAAAAGGCGCGGCAAGCGAGCAGTGACAGACTCTTTCAGATTGTCCAGGGAAGTTCCGTACCGACCCTGGTGATCGACAAGGAGCATCGCGTCACCCACTGGAATACGGCGTGCGAGAAGATCATCGGCATCTCTGCCGGGGAGATGATCGGTACCCGGAACCAGTGGATGCCCTTTTATTCGAAAGAGCGTCCCATCATGGCGGATCTGATTTTGGACAGCGCCATGGAGGCGGATATCCAGACCCTCTACACCGGCAAATACAGGAAATCGGAACTCATCGATTCGGCCTATGAGGCAGTGGATTTCTTTCCCCATATGGGAGATGCGGGGCGCTGGTTGTTTTTCACGGCCGCGCCCCTGAAGGATTCCGACGGCCATGCCATCGGTGCCATCGAAACCCTCCAGGATATCAGCGAACAGAAACAGGCCGAGGAAAAATACCGGATTCTCAACGAGGAGTTGGAACAGCGGGTGGCGGAGCGGACCGCCCAGCTTGAATCGGCCAACCGGGTAATGGAAGAGACCATCGAGACCGCCCGCCGGCTGACCGTGGAAGCCGAGGCGGCCAATGTGGCCAAGAGCGAATTTTTGGCCAACATGAGTCATGAGATCCGGACCCCCATGAACGGTGTCATCGGCATGATCGGGCTGTTGCTGGACACCGAGCTGAATGCAGAGCAGCGCGATTTTGCACGCACCGTACAATACAGTGCCGATGCCCTCCTGGCCGTGATCAACGATATCCTCGATTTTTCCAAAATCGAGGCCGGGAAGATCGAACTGGATGAATTCGACTTCAACGTTCGCTCCATGGTCGAGGATGCCGCGGATCTCTTGGCGGTTAGGGCCCACCAAAAGGGGGTGGAACTGGTTTCGGTGGTGCACCACGATGTGCCGTCCCGTTTAAGGGGAGATGCCGGACGGTTACGCCAGGTTTTGCTGAACCTGGCCGGAAATTCGGTCAAGTTTACGGAAAAGGGCGAGGTGGTGATCCGGACCACCCTGGAACACGCATCCGATACCAAGGCCACCATCCGATTTTCCGTTGCGGACACCGGGATCGGGATTCCCAAGGATAAGCAGGGCCTGCTCTTCAAGTCCTTCTCCCAGGTAGATGCCTCGCGAACACGCAAATACGGCGGCACCGGTCTGGGATTGGTCATCTCCAAAAAGCTTTCCGAGATGATGGGAGGGAATATCGGGGTGGAGAGCACCGAAGGGCAGGGCTCGACATTCTGGTTTACGGCAGTCCTCGATATTCAGCCCACAAGGAAGCAATCCCGAAGGGTGCTTCCCAGGGAAATCCAGGACAAGCGCGTATTGATTGTGGATGACCTCCAGACCAACCGGGAGGTCCTTGGCGGCTATCTCAAACATTGGAATTGCGAACATGCCGAGGCTGCCGGCGGCGTGGAAGCCCTGGCGATGATGCACCGGCATGTCGTGGCGGGCACTCCGTTCGACCTGGCCCTGCTGGACCATATGATGCCGGAGATGGATGGCGAGGAACTGGGCCGGAGAATCAAGTCGGACCCGGAACTGCGCAACACCCACCTGGTGATGCTGACCTCTCTGGGAATGGGGGGAGACGCCGCCCAAATGAAAAAGGTCGGGTTTACCGCCTACCTGACCAAACCGGTCAAACGGTCGCGGATTCTTGATTGTCTGTTGGCGGTCTTCGCCCAGGGGGAAGCGGAGCCCGGAGAGGCCCCCGCACCGGAAATCATCACCCGACACAGCTTGTCGGAAGCCAGGAGAGCAGATGTGCGCATCCTGTTGGCCGAGGATAACATGATCAACCAAAAGCTTGCCCTGCACCTTTTGGACAAGTTCGGTTACCAGGCAGATACGGCGATGACCGGAAAGCAGGCGGTGGAGGCACTGGAGCGGTCC
>JBNKDU010000152.1:0-4729 GCA_050288425.1 Desulfobacteraceae bacterium
GCCCTACCTCTCAGCAGGAGGTAGAACACCGAATCGATGGTATTCGCAGGGTGGGGCCACTGCGTCCTCCTCCCATCCGGCTGACGCCTGCATTGAAAAACGGTCCTCGTAGGGCGGGCCTCCGTGCCCGCCGGTTTGGAATGCGCGCCGGGTCACCGCTACGGCCGGCGCAGAGGCCGGCCCTACGTCTCAGGAGGAGGTAGAACACCGAATCGATGGTTTTCGCAGGGTGGGCTACTGCGTCCTCCCATCAGGCTGACGCCTGCATTGAAAAACGGTCCTCGTAGGGCGGGCCTCCGTGCCCACCGGTATGGAATGCGCGCCGGGTCACCGCTGCGGCCGGCGCAGAAGCCGGCCCTACGTCTCAGGAGGAGGTAAAACACCGAATCGATGGTTTTCGCAGGGTGGGGCCACTGCGTCCTCCTGCCATCCGGCCGACGCCTGGTTTGAAAAATGGTCCTCGTAGGGCGGGCCTCCGTGCCCGCCGGTATGGAATGCGCGCCGGGTCACCGATGCGGCCGGCGCAGAGGCCGGGCCTGTGTTTCAGCAGGAGGCAAAACACCGAATCGATGGTTTTCGCAGGGTGGGAGTGGGTTCAAAGGTGCCGATCCGGCGCGAAGCCGGATCGGCTATGTTTATCGCCAAACCGATCAGGCCGGTTTTGGCGCTAATTTCAGGATGGTCTTGGCCCGTTCCACAAGCTGATCGCCCTTGAAGGGCTTCACCATGTAGTCGCGCACGCCCATTTTCACGATCTTCATGACGTTGTCCTTGCCCGACTCGGCCGTGAGCATGATCACCGGAATGTCTTTGAGGTTCTTTTCCGACTTGAGCTTCTCCAGCATTTCGATGCCGTTCATCACCGGCATGGTGATATCCAGGATGATCAGGTCCGGTCTCTCCTTGTTGGCCAATGCCAGGCCTTCCACGCCGTTTTCTCCCTCGTACAGGTCGCAATTGAACGGCGAGAACGCTTTTTTCACGATCATGCGAATGGTCTTGCTGTCGTCAACGGTCAGAATTTTGTAGGCCATCTTTTCCTCCAAGAAGCACCCGGCCAGAGGGTCGATCATCGTTTTGGTAAACTCTAACGTTGCAAAAGTCCTAACCCCGGCGCGCGTGGCGCGCTCATACACATTAACGGCCATTCGCCGGATTACTTTAGGTTTCGAGGGGAAATTAAATCAGTGTCCCCCGGCTGGGAATGCCACCCGTCCATAGTGTCGAAGTCCGGCGGATTCAGTGCTAAGTTTCTGTTTACATAAATAAAAAAGTTGTTATGGTACTGTAAACTTCAGCGTATGAGGCAAAAGCATGAACGATGCCGAAATACTCGCCTGTCCCCATTGCGGCGCCAGGAACCGTGTCCCCGCGGACAAAGAGATACAAGCGGCCAAGTGCGGCCGATGCCATCGGCCGCTGAACGACGCCGGGGATTTCACCCTCACCCTGCGCTGCGGGGAGTGCCATGCCAGAAACCGCGTGCCCGCGGCCAGGCTGCATGCCGGCGCCAAATGCGGCCGCTGCGGTCAGCCCCTGGAACACCAGAACCTGCTGGACGGCCGGCAGGTCACGGTCACCGACGCCAATTTCGCCCAGACCGTCCTCAAATCCCCCCTGCCCGTGCTGCTCTATGGGTGGGCGCCGTGGTGCAGCGTCTGCAGCGGCATCGATCCCCAGGTGGTCCAACTGGCCTCGGAAACCAAAGGCAGGATTCGCGTGGGCCGGCTCAACATCGACGCCAATCCCCAACTGGCCAATCAATACAACATCCTCAGCGTGCCCTCGTTTTTCATATTCGACGGCGGCCAATTCATCGAACACCTCCCGGGCGCAGTCCCCAAACACGACCTGATGATGAAAATGGCCCGTTTCCTCTAGCCGCCGGGCGCGGCCGGGCATGGCCGTCCAGGTTCCCGGCTCCACCCGCTGCGGGACCAACAATTCGGTAAAGTTCTTCGATTCCTTGCCGATATACTCTGCGTGGACCGCTGAAGCAGAGGAGGCCGCCCGGTCCGGTTCATCACCATCGCGACGGCCGTGATGGTTCGGGCGATTCACTGAAACGGCACAGGCACGCACAATCCATGACCCGAATGCAACCGATACGCTCCGACAGTCCGCGTCCCTCACCGGCTGCGCCGGAAAAGCGCACCATCGTGCGATTGCTGCGGCGCATCAAGGCCCTGGAAGCCGAACAGGAGAAATTGTGCCAGGCCCAGGAGGCCCTCAAGGAGAGCGAAGAGCGTTTCCGGCTGATCTCCGAAACCATCCACTTCGGCGTGTTCGAAATCGACGAAGGGGGCAGTTGCATCTATACCAATACCCGCTACCAGGAAATTTTCGATATCAACCTGGTGGACAGCCTCACCAGCCCGTGGCTCGACTACGTCCATGACGGGGACAGAAACTGGGTGGAAGAGGAGTGGATCGCCGCCCTCGAGGAGATGGCCCCATTCTCCGCAGACTGCCGCATCGTCTCCCCCTCCGGCGCCGAACGGTGGGTCCACGTGCATGCCTCCCCGGTCTTTTCCGACGAAGGCGCCCGCTATACCGGCACCATCGAAGACATCACCGACCGCAAACGATCCGAACAGGAACTCAAGACGGCCCGGGACGAGGCCCAGCAGGCCAGCCTCACCAAGAGTCAGTTCCTGGCCAACATGAGCCACGAAATCCGGACTCCCATGAACGGCATCATCGGGTTCACCGAACTGCTGCTGGAGACCGTGCTGGACGAAACCCAGGCCGACTACACCCAGACCATCAAGCGCAGCGGCGAGTCCCTGCTCTCCCTGATCAACGATATCCTCGACTTCTCCAAGATCGAATCCGGCGAACTGGAGTTCGAGCACATCGACTTCGACCCCGAACTGCTGGCCTACGACGTCTGCGAACTGGTGCGGCCCAGGATCGGCAGCCGCCCCATCGAACTGCTGTGCGACATCGGCGACGACGTGCCCACCCTGGTCCGCGGCGACCCCCTGCGCTTCCGGCAGGTGATCACCAACCTGCTGGGTAACGCCCCCAAATTCACCGAAGAAGGCGAAATCCGGCTCACCCTGGCCGTGGAGGAGGAGCAGGACCGGCGGATCAAGCTGCACGCGATCATCAGCGACACCGGCATCGGGATCCCCAAGGAGAAGCTGAAATCGATTTTCGAACCCTTTCAGCAGGCCGACGGATCCACCACCCGCAAATACGGCGGCACCGGCCTGGGTCTTTCCATATGCAAACAATTGGCCGGCCTGATGGACGGCGATGCCTGGGCCGAGAGCGAACCGGGCTGCGGCAGCGTCTTTCATTTCAACGCCTGGGTGGACAAATGCGATGATGCATCCTGTTCACGGGTGACCCCTGCGACCCTCGACGGCAAACGGGTACTGGTGGTCGACGATCACGCCGGCACCCTGCAGGTGTTGGAACACATCATCACCCACGCCAGAATGGAGGCCGCCTGTCTCGACAAAGGCCACACGGCGGTGGACCTGCTGCACGAGTCCCTCTCGGCGGACCGGCCTTTCGATGTCTGTCTGCTGGACCTGAACATGCCCGAGCCGGACGGATACGCCCTGGCCAGCCAGATCCGGACGGCTTTCCGGCAGCCGCCCAGGTTGATCGCGCTGTCGTCGGCCATGGAAAGGGACGCCAACCGATGCGAAGCCGCCGGTTTCGACGGTTTCCTGGCCAAACCCGTGCGGCGCCGGCGGCTGCTGCAGATGATCGGCCGCCTGTTGGGAGTAGGCCGGGAGGACAAGGGCGAGGACCCGTCCGGACGCCGGATGCAAACCCAATACTCTGTCCGCGAGGAGATGAAACGCTCCATCCGGATCCTGCTGGCCGAAGACAATCTGGTCAATCAAAAGCTGGCGACCATGATGCTGGGTAAGGCCGGCTATTCCGTGGATGTGGCCAACAACGGCAAGGAAGCGGTGTCCAAGTTCACCGAACAGCCCGAGGCCTACGACCTGATCTTCATGGATGTCCAGATGCCGGAGATGGACGGTAAAGCCGCCACCCAGACCCTCCGCCGCCTCGGATTCGACCGTGTGCCCATCGTGGCCATGACCGCCCATGCCATGAAGGGCGACCGCGAGATGTGCCTGGAGGCCGGCATGAACGATTACATTACCAAACCCATCAAACGGGAAACCGTGTTCGAAGCGATTAAAAAGTATGTCTTCGAAAAGGAGAACGAATGAATATCAAGGAACTTGCGGCGAATCTCGGATTGGAAGAGGACGAATACAGGGAATTGATCGATCTTTTCGCCATGACCGGAACGGCCGATTTCGACAAAATCCGGACGGCCATGGACCAGGGCGACTCCGACGGGATCATGCGCAGCGCCCATACCATAAAAGGGGCCTCGGCCAACCTCGGCCTGGAAGAGGTCAGCGAAACCGCCAGGTACATCGAACTCCATGCCGGCGACCACCCATCCGACGAGCTCCGGCAGGCGGTGCAGACCCTGAAGACCCAGATCGACGCCATCACCTCCTTTGCCGCCGGATGACCGTCATTCGCCCGCGACGCCCGGCTGGCCAATCCCCGGGGATTCTGGTATGAAGGGCGTCCATGCCAAACGCGCCCGACCATACCGCCCTGGCCCGCTGGCTGGAACATCGGCTGCGGCAGGGTTTCGAGATCTCCGGGGAGGTCACCGCCTACATGGAGGCCACCTTCGGCTCCACCGATCTGGCCGTTCTTCACCCGGATCGCGCCGACG
>JBNKDU010000153.1:0-28534 GCA_050288425.1 Desulfobacteraceae bacterium
GTCTTCCGCAACATCGTCGATCAGCACCGGTTCCACAGCCGGGTGGCGGTGTGCGACTTCTCGGAACGTCTGGAACACCTCGGATACGGCGCCGCCGACTTCGTCCTCATGCCCTCGCGGTTCGAGCCCTGCGGCCTGCCCCAGATGATCGGCCAACGCTATGGCGCGTTGCCCGTGGCCCACGACACCGGCGGCCTGCACGACACCATCGCGCACCTGGACGGCATCGACGGCCGCGGAAGCGGATTTCTTTTCGAGACATACGACAGCGCCGGTTTGTTGTGGGCCGTCGATCAGGCCATGGAATTCCATAAACTGCCGGCCGCCGCCCGCCAGAACCACATTCGGCGCATCATGCGCCAGGCCGGGGAGACTTTCAACCACGACGTCAACGCCCGGGAGTATATCGAATTGTACGAAAAGATGCTCGAGCGTCCCTTGGTTCACGAGTGGTAGTTAGGTCGGGGTAGTATATGCCTTCCAATCTCCATATAAAAAAATTGCAGCTCCTGCTCGGAGACGATCCCTTTCTGAACCGATACGAGAAGATTCTGCTCCAGCGCCTCGAGGCCGTCGACGCGGCGGAAGAGCGGCTCACCCAGGGCAGCCGTACCCTGGCCGACTTTGCCGCCGGTCACGAGTATTTCGGCCTCCACTTCGACGGACACCGGTGGATCTTCCGCGAATGGGCGCCCGAGGCGACCGCCGTCTACCTCATCGGCGATATCAGCGGCTGGCGGGAACAAGAGGATCTGGCCTGCCGGCGGCTGGATGACGACGGCGTGTGGGAATTGCGCCTGCCTGCCGAACGCCTTGCGCACGGCGACCTCTATCGCCTGCGCATTCATTGGGCCGGCGGCAGCGGCGACCGCATCCCCGCCTGGACGCGCCGGGTGGTGCAGGATCCCCACAGCCTGATCTTCAACGCCCAGGTCTGGAGGCCCCAGGCGCCCTATCCATGGCGGCACGCCGACTATCGGGTCCCCGCCGACCCTCCGTTGATCTACGAGGTCCACGTGGGCATGGCCCAGGAGGAGGGCCGGGTCGGGTCCTATGCCGAATTCACGGCCGACATCCTGCCGAGGATCGACGCCTCGGGGTACAACACCCTGCAGATCATGGGGATCCCCGAGCATCCCTACTACGGATCCTTCGGCTACCATGTCTCCAGTTTCTTCGCCCCCTCCTCGCGCTTCGGCCCCCCCGAGGACCTCAAGGCCCTCATCGACAGGGCCCATGGGATGGGGTTGACCGTGTTGATGGACCTGGTGCACTCCCATGCGGTGAACAACGAGGTGGAGGGCCTCGGCCGCTTCGACGGCTCCGACTATCAATACTTCCATACCGGCGGCCGGGGGCGCCACGAACTCTGGGATTCACGGCTGTTCGATTATGCCAAACCCCAGGTGCTGCACTTTTTGCTCTCCAACTGCCGTTACTGGCTGGACGAGTTCAAGGTGGACGGCTTCCGCTTCGACGGCGTCACCTCTATGCTCTACACCCACCACGGAATGAACAAGGCCTTCACCAGCTATGACGATTACTTCGATGGGAGCGTGGAGCAGGATGCCCTGGTCTACCTGGCCCTGGCCAACCGCGTCATCCACGAAGTGCGACCCGATGCGGTCACCATCGCCGAGGACGTCAGCGGCATGCCCGGGCTGGCCCGGCCCCAGGAAACCGGCGGCATCGGCTTCGATTGCCGGTTTGCCATGGGGGTGCCCGACCACTGGATCCGGCTGACCAAGGATACCCGGGACGAAGACTGGTCCATGAGCGGACTCTGGTTTGAATTGAACAACCGCCGGCAGGACGAAAAAACCATCTCCTATGCCGAATCCCACGACCAGGCCCTGGTGGGGGATCAGACCCTGATCTTCCGCCTCGTCGGCCGGGAGATTTACGATTTCATGGCGGCCGACCACCAGAACCTGAAGGTGGAACGGGGGGTGGCCCTGCATAAGATGATCCGGCTCATTACCCTGGCCACCGCCGGCAACGGCTACCTGACCTTCATGGGCAACGAGTTCGGGCACCCGGAATGGATCGATTTCCCGCGCCAGGGCAATGACTGGTCCTATCACTATGCCCGCCGCCAGTGGCATCTGGCCGACGACCCTCACCTCAAATACAGCCGGCTGGGCCGTTTCGACAAGGCCATGCTGGCGCTGGCCGGGGAACATCGCCTGCTGGCATCCCCCGCGCCCGCATTGCTTTGGGAACATAACGACGACAAGGTGTTGATCTTCCAACGCGCCGGCCTGGTGCTGGCCTTCAACTTCCATCCTGTGAAATCATACGCCGACTACCGGTTTTGCGCCCCGGCGGGAAGCTACCGGATCGCCCTCGATTCCGACGACCCACGCTTCGGCGGCTACGGCCGGGTGGACCACCGGCAGGCCCATGTCACCCTGCCTCCGGCCGGTCCCGGCCAACCGGAACATCGTCTCAGCCTCTACCTGCCCACTCGATCGGCGCTCGTGCTGGCGCCCGTGGAGTCTGCTTCGAATCAAACCATCCCGTAGTCTTATTGCCATCAGTTCGCCGATGGGGATGTGGCGGTGGGGAATTCAGAAAGGGGAGGGTTCGGATATGCACGTACCAAACGATCAGCAACGGTTTCTGAAAGAAGAAAAGATTACGGACCGGGTATCCCGCCGGCGGGTCGAATCCCCCCGGCCTGGCATGCGGGGCCTCGGCCGGATATTGGTCCTGGTTCCGATGATCCTCTCCCTGGCGGCTTGTCTCCAGAGGCCGTTGGCTTCGAAACCCATCGTATTGGGTGCGCTGTACAATCTCACCGGTTCCCAGAGCGTCCTCGACGGCCCTTCCCTGCAGGGGGCCCGCCTGGCGGTGATGGAGGCCAATGCCAGGGGCGGCGTTCTGGGAAGACCCGTTCAGCTGGAGATCGTCGACGGCCGGAGCGACACCGGTGTCATCCTGGCGAAAACCAGGGCGCTGCTGCGGAAATATCCGGACCTGACCGGCCTGGTGGGCTTCTCGGACACCGACATGGTGCTCGCCGCGGCCCCCGCCGTCGAAGAGGGGCAACTGCCCTTCATCACCTCCGGCGCGACCTCGCCGCTGCTGCCCAGGGAATTCCCCCGATATCTCTACCTGGCCTGCTTCGGAGACAATGTGCAGGCCTCGGCGGGCGCCCAGTGGGCCTATGAATACCTCCAGGCGCGTCGCGCCATCGTATTGTACAACGATACCATGGCCTATACCCGCCTGCTGCACGGATACTTCCAACGCCGCTTCGTCTCCCTGGGCGGAACCATCGTCGACGTCCGCGCTTATCGCCCCATGGCTTTCGCGGACGCCTTGCGCAACCTGCCGCCCGCCGATCTGATCTTTCTTTCCGCATCGCCGGAAGACGCGGTGACGGTTCTGCCGGGCATCCGGGCGGCGGGGATCGATCTGCCCATTCTGGGTGGCGACGGGCTCGATATCGGAGCCGATTGGCGCAAGAACGACGCAATCACCGATGTCTATTTCACCACGCATGTCTATCTGGGGGCGGATAGCGCCAATCCGGTGGTAACTTTGTTTCGCAGGAACTATCTCGACCACTTCCCCGGCAGCGAACCCGATGCCTTCAGTGCGCTGGGCTACGATGCCATGGGCCTGCTGCTGGAGGCCGTGGGCAAGGCGGGCAGCGACGACCCCCGGTCTGTACGCCTCGCTCTGATGAATATAAATGGATTTCGGGGTGTTACCGGAGTAATCGGCTATGGCGGCACGGATCGCATCCCCAGGAAATCGGTGACCGTGATGACGGTCGCCCGCGGAAAAGAAGCCTTCGTGGCCGAAGTCCTCCCCGCCGAAATCCCTCCTCCCTGAGAGCGGAGGGTTCGTCCGGATGGGGTGAACAGATTGAATATCCGTAAGTCAGGTAATAATTCAAGATCCGGAAAGCCTCGAGCCTTCGCTGTCGCGGTGCAAATCAGGCGACTTTCAAATAACAATAGTGCCACGGCTCGGCCTGGGCCAGCAATCGGTGGACATTCTTGGCGTAGAGCAGCATGGATTGTCTCCGCGCTGGATTCATGGGCAGGCCCATGGCCACCGAGCGGATCATGATCGCCAGTTGCTTCAACTGCTGGCAGAGGGAATCATCCAGGCAGCCGGGATGTTCGGCGCGTCCGGCGTTTCCAAAAGCCGGCAGCGAATCGCATTCGGTTTCGACGAAATCGACATTGCGGATCATGGCCGTGCGCTGGGTACGGCCCAATGGGGCGCCTTCGAGGTACCGCTTCGCCATGACCAGCAGCAATTTGATCCTGCGCTGCAGGATGTCATCCAATAACATTTCGCGGGCATCGATGGGATGGGATCCGAGCATGTACATGACGGCACCTGCTTTCCTTGTTTGTATCCGATCTGTTTACTTGCATGTCAGAAGATGGGAATGTCCTGGAGTTAGTCAAGCTTCCCATGGCGGCCGCCCTGTCGCCGGGACAAGAGGCAACACCGGCGGCTGCTTTCATGATCCGGATCGGCGCTCCAGCGGTACCGAATCATTCCCGATACGCCCGGCGGACTTGCCATCGGGGATATATGTCTAATATTGACTGTATAGTTGGCAGTAGCGCAGTCAGCTATTCTCTCCTCCTAAAAGACTCGATTCATACCTGACTTAGAGTCTTCGCGCGGGGCAGGATCTTTGGGCACCAGCCCGGGGTGCTGCCCCTTTATTTTGGGGACGGCGTCAGAGCAGGTCATCGATGGGAGTCGCATCCATGTGCAAGGCGGCACCCACGCCGGCGTGGGTCACCGCACCGGCAACGACATTGGCGCCGCATCTGATTTCGGGGTTCTCCCGCATGGCCCGGCGCCAGCCTTTGTCGGCGATATCCAAGGCGTAGGGCAGGGTCGCGTTGGTAAGGGCGAGGGAAGAGGTGCGCGGCAACGCGCCGGGCATGTTGCTGACCGCGTAATGGACGATTCCGTCCACCATGCGGGTCGGCCGGGAATGGGTCGTCTCCAGGGAGGTCTCTACGCAGCCGCCTTGATCGATGGCCACATCCACGATGACGGCGCCGCGCTTCATGGTTCCCAGCAATTCGCGCGTGATCAGAATGGGGCAGAGGCCGCCGGGAACGAGGACCGCGCCCACAACCACATCCGCCTTGGGCAGCAAGGTCCGGATGGTGGTGGGATTGGACATGGAAGTGAAGCAATTGCCCGGCATCACGTCACTCAGATAGCGCAGTCGATCCAGATCCGTGTCCAGGAGATACACCCTGGCCCCCAGGCCACAGGCCATCCGGGCGGCCCGGTGCCCGACCACGCCGCCGCCGATGATGAGCACCGTGGCGGGATCGACCCCGGGGACACCGCCCAGGAGCACGCCGTGGCCCCCCTGGGCCATCTCCAGGAACTTGGCGCCTTCATTGATCGCCATGGGCCCCGAGACTTCGCTGCTGGGGATCAGCAAGGGCAGGGAACCGTCCGCTTTTTGCACCGTTTCATAGGCGATGGCGATGACCCCGCTCTTGACGAGCGCCCGGGTCACCGCTTCAGAGGTGGCCAGATGCAGGTAGGCAAAATAGATCTGCCCGTCCCGGAGCAATCTGTATTCATCGGGTTGCGGCTCCTTCACCCGCAGGATCATATCGGCGCGTTCGAAAACCTTTTCGGGCGCATCCACGATCCGGGCGCCGCTGCGGGCATATTCGTCGTCGCCAAACCCGCTGGCCACCCCGGCACCTTTTTCCAACAGAAGGTCGTGGCCATGCTGGCGCATGACTTCAACACCCGCCGGCGTCATGGCGACACGGTTCTCATCGATCTTGGATTCTTTCAGTATGCCGATGATCATGACGACCTTCTTTCCCGAGGCATTGCCTCGCATGGAGTGGTTTCCGGCATCCCTGCCCTTCGTGGCGAAATCAGAGCAGCCGGTGAATGGGAACAAACTCGAGATCGAATGCCGCGGCCACCGCCTCGTAGGTGATCCTGCCGGCGATCACGTTGGCGCCCAACCTGATTTCATTGCTTTCCAGCATGGCTTTTTTCCAGCCCTTGTTGGCGATCTCCACCGCATAGGGCAAGGTCGCATTGGTCAGGGCCATGGTGGACGTGCGCGGTACGGCTCCGGGCATATTGGCCACGCAATAATGGACCACGCCATCCACCTTGAAAATCGGATCCCCGTGGGTGGTGGGCCGGGAGGTCTCGAAACAGCCTCCCTGATCGATGGCCACATCCACGAGGACCGAGCCCGGTCTCATGGTCTTGAGCATATCGCGGGTGACCAGTTTGGGGGCTTTGGCGCCGGGGATCAAGACGGCACCGACCACCACATCGGCCCGGGTGATGAGGTCGCGCAGGGTGGCCGGGCTGGAGAAGAGGTTGAAGCAGTTGGCGGGCATGACGTCGCTCAGGTAGCGCAGGCGGTCCAGGTCCATGTCGAGGATATACACTTTGGCGCCCAGGCCGCAGGCCATCTTGGCCGCATTGGTCCCGACGATCCCGCCGCCGATGACCACCACGATGCCCGGATCGACTCCCGGCACGCCGCCCAGCAACACGCCGTGACCGCCCTGGGCCATCTCCAGATACTTGGCCCCCTGCTGGATGGCCATGCGGCCGGCCACTTCGCTCATGGGGGTGAGCAGGGGCAGGGAGCGGTCCGGTTTTTGGATGGTCTCATAGGCGATGCAGATCGCCTTGCTCTTGACCAAGGCGTGGGTCAGCTTCTCCGCTGCCGCCAGGTGCAGATAGGTGAACAGGATCTGCCCTTGGCGGATGAGTTCATATTCGGAAGGAAGCGGTTCTTTCACATGCATGACCATGTCCGACCGCTGGTAGATCTCCGCGGGTGTGGCCGCCATTTCGGCGCCGGCCTGGAGATACATCTCGTCTGTGAACCCGCTGCCCCTTCCGGCACCTTCTTCCACCAGCACGGCATGGCCGTTGGCAATCATGACCTCCACGCCTGCCGGGGTCATGCAGACGCGGTTTTCCTCTGCCTTGATTTCCTTCAAGATTCCTACCAGCATCGGTACCTCCTCTTGGGCGGGGCGTTATGCGCGCGGCCGTATGAACGGTTTTCCAATGATCGGCGGATTTCGTGAGCGACGGCGGTTCATATACGGGCATCGCTGCGAAAGGGGAAGAAGGAGGGGGCGATAGCGGAACGCACAGTCTGGACAGCGGGCGGTCAGTCGTCATCGATATCCATCGTCACGATGTTTCCAATATAATCGATGGGTCGGCCATTCGTCAATTTGTGAAATGATATTCGCATGCTAATCCTTCCCCGGCACGATGGTGGACGGCGGTTTCCGTGCCTGGTTCGCATGCCGGTATCCCAGCGGCACGATTTCGAATTCCCGGCCGCAGAACGCCATGGATCGGATGAGATCCCCGGAGGAGATGGTTTCAGCTGCACTCCGCGCACTTGATGGAACAGGCCGACAGGATCTGGTCTTCATGGGATTTGTCGCGATAGACGGTCACGCCCTTGATGGGCAGGGTCATGGCCTTGCGCAGCAACCGCTCGATCTCTTCGGCGCTGGTGTCGGCCTTGACGTTGACGGTCTTGGAAACGGCGTTGTCCGTAAATTGTTGAAACGCCGCCTGGATCTTGAGCTGCCACTCGGGGGGGACGTCGTAGGCGGTCTGGAACAGCGCCTTGTCGATGGGCTTGTTCTTTTTTTGGAATCGTTCGTAGATGGGATGGACCTCTTCGTAAACCGTATCCACCACGCGCCGTTGGGTCTGGAATGCATAAACCGGCTCGATGCCGCTGCTGACGCCGGCGATAATGCTGATGGTGCCGGTGGGGGCGATGGTGGTCAGGGTGGCGTTGCGTCGCCGTTTGACGCCCATGGCCGGAAAGATGCTGTGATCGAAGGCCGGAAAGTTGCCCCGGACGGCGGCCAGTTCGTCCGAAGCCGCCTCGGCCGCAGTCTGGATGCAGGACATGATGGACCCCGCCAGTCGGACCGCCCGTTCGCTCTGATAGGGAATGCCCATCAGGAGGAGCATGTCGGCGAAGCCCATGACCCCAAGGCCGATCTTGCGATTGGTGCGGCTGATCTCTTCGATGCGTCGCAGGGGATAGCGGTTGACTTCCAGCACGTTGTCCAGAAAGTGGACACCCAGCCGGACAATCTCTTCCAGTTTTCCCGTGTCGATGTCCGTACCGTCGATGACCTGCGTCAGGTTGATGGAGCCCAGGGTGCAGCATTCGTAGGGCAGCAGCGGTTGTTCGCCGCAAGGGTTGGTGGCTTCCAGCTGGCCCATGCCGGGCGTGGGGTTGGACCGGTTGATGGGGTCGAGAAACAGCAACCCGGGGTCGCCGCTTTTCCAGGCGCCGTGGGCGATCATTTCCATCACCGCGGTGGCCGACTTGCGGCCCACTTCCACGCCGGTACCGGGATGAGTGAGGGGATAATCTTCGCCGGCCTGCAGGCTGCGGATGAAGGTGTCGTTCACCGCCACGGACAGATTGAAGTTGCATAGCTGTCCGTTGCCCTGTTTGGCCCGGATGAACTCTTCGATGTCGGGATGGCTCACATGCAGGACGGCCATGTTGGCCCCCGGGCGTACGCGATTGCGGTCGATGAGACAGGTGGCGTTGTCGAACAGGGAGATGAAGGCCAACGGGCCGCCGGCCACCCCCGATGCGGGGAAGATGGTGTCCCCCCTCGGCCGCAAACGGCTGAAACTGAAACCGGTGCCTCCGCCGCCCTGGTGGATCATGGCCGTGTTCTTCAGGGTGTCGAAGATCGATTCCAGGTTGTCTTCCAGCGGTAGCACGAAGCAGGCGGCCAGTTGTCCCATGGGGCGCCCGGCATTCATCAGGGTGGGGGAGTTGGGCATGAACGCCTTGGAAACCATGGCCGATTCAAAGGCTTCGGCCGTGGCCGACACCTCGGCTCCGGCGGCAAAAAGCCGGTCGGCCTCTGCCACCGCGCGGGCCACCCGTCGGAACATGTCCTCCGGCTGCTCCAGCACTTCGCCGCGATAGTTGCGGGCCAGGAAGCGTTTGGCCAACACCTCCCGGGCGATGGGGGTCAGGGTGGCGGGTGTCATTCGGTTCCTCACCGGCTTTCGCCCTCGAGTTGGTTGTCGCCGGTTCGGGAAGGATCCTGAACCGGTTCTCCAATCCATGGAGTAGTAGACCCCATCGGAAGGACCGTCAAGGGTGAATTCGCATTCGTCATAATGGAAGGATCTTGCAGGTGGGGAGGAGGCGCGCACCCTGACGTGACCGTATCCATCGTTTTCACGCATCGTCAGAGGGGGACTGGCCGTACCGCGGATGTCGCCCGCTGGACGGCCTCGTCAATGTCCCTTGGTTTGACCGAGGGGTTCCAGGGACTGGACCGATATCCAGTAATGGTCGTCCCTCGGGCGGATTTCCCCGCGAACGGCGACGGTCCGGGTCAGATACTGGAGCCAGTCGGTTTGTCGGTCATTCTCTTCCAGGTAATAGTTGCGTTCATCGAACGCGGCCAGCATCAGGCCGATGACCTGCCCACATGGGTCCCACCTGGCGGGCAGCAGGATCCCCTTGATCGCACCGGCGCAATTATTTTGGACAGACCAGGTCACCGCTCCTCCCATGGATTCAGAATGGCACAATGGTTACTTTTTTTCATGGCAATCCACCTGCCATTTCCGGCCGGGCACAATTCGTAATCTCGAATCCGGACTCGTCCCATCCGCCGCAGTCGCCGCATTGAAGCGGCTTGACAGGAAAATGGTTGAAAAGGTCTGGGCAAACCGGTAAAAGCCTCGCAAGCAAGTCATAACCACACCAATGGAGCAGCGGAACCCGATCGAGGGGTTGTTCCGATTTCCGATCGAAACGCACCATGAAACATATCCTCGTCGCTACGACAAATCGTGAAATCAGCAAGATCATCTTCCGGGCCCTGGAAGGCAGGTATAAGATCTTTCTTGTGGATAGCCTGCCCCAGGTGCTGCAGGAAGTGAAGAAGATCCATCCCGATATGATTTTCGTCGATCTGGCGTTGATGGCGGACGGCGCCGGCGACGAAGCCCCCGCGGATCGCTTCGCGGCTTTCAAACAGCAATGCAACGAGGCCGACATCGTGGTTCTGACGGCCAAGGAAGAGATCCGCAGCGCGGTCAGTATCGTCAAGGCCGGGGCGGCCGATTACCTCACCCTGCCGGTCGATCCGGCCGAGGTTCAACTGGTGCTCCAGGGCATTGAGGAAAACCTGGTAAAATCTTCGGAACTGAGCCATCTGCGCAACCAGTCCTGGGGCGTCGGGGCGGATCATGTGGTGCAGACCCGCCAGCCGGCCATGCAGAAGATATATGAGAAAATCCGCCTGGTGGCCCGCACCCGGTCCACGGTTCTTCTGACCGGAGAGACCGGCACCGGAAAGACCGTCCTGGCCAAGATGATCCACAATCTGAGCAACCGCAGCGACCAGGTGTTCATGAGCATGCATTGCGGCGCCATCCCCGATACCCTGATCGAAAGCGAGCTGTTCGGCCACGAAAGGGGCGCCTTTACCGGTGCGGATCGGCGCAAACTGGGTAAATTCGAGATCGCCCGCTCCGGAACGCTTTTTCTGGACGAAGTCGGAACCCTGTCTCCGTCCGCGCAGATCAAGCTGCTGCAGGTTCTGCAGGACCAGAGCTTCAGCCGCGTGGGGGGAACCGATATCATCAACACCGATGTGCGCGTGATCGCCGCCACCAATCTGGATCTCGAAGCGGCCGTCCATTCTGGGCAATTCCGCAAAGACCTCTTCTACCGGCTGAATGTATTTCCCATCGAGATACCTCCATTGCGCGCCCGGCCGGACGACATTCCCGTCCTGGTGGATTTCTTTCTCAAACGGCTCAATGCCTTCGGCGAAAAGCAAATCCATTCCGCCGAGCCACGGGTGATCGCGACGCTGAAGAACTACGATTGGCCCGGCAATATCCGGGAGCTGGAAAACCTCGTCGAGCGCGCCTACATTCTGGAGCAGTCATCGGTCCTGACTCCGGAAAGCTTTCCCGGGGAGTTGTTCGAAGAAGAGATGATGGTGGCCATGGTGCCGGTCTCCGCCCAGATGCCCCTGGCCACGGCGCGCAGCCAGGCGGTGGAGGATTTCGAACGCCAGTATCTGAAGGAGTTGTTGGCGGTCAACAAGGGACGCATCAACCGCTCGGCCGAAATCGCCGGCATCACTTCGCGCCAGCTCAACAAATTGATGCACAAGTACAAGCTGCGCAAAGAAGACTTCTTTGATAGCCGGCGATAGGCCGAGGTGCCAACTTTTTATTCTGTTGTCGGGTGCAAATGGACCGCTGTTATTCCATTACCGTGAAATCGACGACGGTGATGGACTTTGTGCCGTCCTCCTCGCTGAGGGTGCCCGTGGCCTTCACGGTCTTGCCCACATGATCCATCAGTTCTTCCGATTTTTCGCTCTCCACCACATCATAGCGATCGCCGCTCGAGGTGACGATCTGATAATCTTCGGTCACTTTGCCGGTGATGGTGCCTTCGGTGGCCAGTGCGGGGGCGACTGCCCAGGTGAACAGCAAACACGCTGCGACGACGGCCATGATGACGTTGAATCTGATCTTCATCGAATTTCCTCCCCATTTTTATTGTTTGGATCCTGATATCTGGTGGTCAATTGCCTGGAAGGCCTACAATCAAAGGCCGTGCCAACAATTTAACCAATTGGAATTATATTTAAAAACAGATACGCGGCCGTCGAGCGGAAGCCCGGGTTCCGCATGTGGGGGCGGTTGCCCGCGTGCGCGGCAAGTCGGGTGCCGAAATCACGGATTCGATGGTCCGCGGGCCGAAGGGAGATCGAATGGAAGTGCACTGGCCGGTGCGGAATCAGCAGTTCCGTTTTTTTACACCGGCGATGACGGTGTCCGTCAGCGAACGGGCCGTTGCCGTGATGTCGTCCGCCCCCACGATTTCCGTGACCAGGCAGACGGTGCGGGCGCCGTGCCGGACCACCCGGTGGATGTTGCCGGTCTTGATCCCGCCGATGGCGACGAAAGGAATGGCCATATGCTGCACCACATAATCGAGGTATTCCAATCCCACCGGGTTGCAGACATCCTCCTTGGTCCGGGTGCTGAAGATGGGACCCACACCGATGTAGTCCGCGCCCTGGGCCACGGCCTCCCGGGCCTGCTCCGGGGAATGGGTGGAGAGGCCGATGATCATCCCGTCACCCGCAAGTTTCCGGACGGCCGGGACCGGCAGGTCGTCCTGGCCCACATGGATGCCGTCCGCCCGGCTCAGCAGGGCCAGGTCCACATAGTCGTTGACGATGAAGCGCACCCCGTGCGCCCGGGTCAGGTCGCGAATCCGGCGGCATTCGGCCAGCATGGTGCGAAAATTCTTGTGGGGTCTTTTCTCACGGTACTGGATGATCTTGATTCCGCCGTCGATCATCCGGCGCACCACCTCGATGGTAGACCGTCCGCAGGAGAATTTCTCCGCCGTGATTCCGTAAATTCCCGGTGGCAATGGATTGCGGCGATTGTCGGGACGGGTCATGGCTACCTCTTGGCTCCGAAGCCCGCCGACATTTGCAACGTCAGGGTCAAATCAGGTCCCAATCCTTGTAAACCGGCTGGTAGCCCTGGTCGCGGATGGCCTGCACCACCTGGGGCACGCTGCGCTGGTCGGTGATCTCGAACTGCGGCGTGTCTTCCGGAGCTTGTCGGGCATACCCCCCCACGCCGGTGCAGGAGCCGGCGGAATATCGCGTGGCCCCGAGATGGATGAGATGGTCCCGGAAGGCGGCGCTTTCCCGGGTGGACACGGTAATGCCGGCGCGGGGCAGGAAACAGCGCATGGCCGTGATAAATTGTACGAAGGTCTTGTCGTCGGCCAGGAATTGGGCGGTAAAATCCCCCTCGGCCGGATTGAACCGCGGCAGGGAGATGCTGATGTCGGTCTCCAGGAATTTGTCGCCCAGGTAGCGGGCGTGCAGGCCGCTGAAGAAGGCTTCCCGGCGTACTTCGCCCAGCCCTAGCAGGGCGCCGATGTTGACCATGCGGAAACCGGCCCGGGCGCCGCGTTCGGGCGCGTCCAGGCGGAAGCGGTAATCGGTTTTGGGACCGGCCCTGTGCAGGCGGGCATATTGCTCCCGGTCGTATACTTCCTGGAAGAGGGTCAGACCGTCCACGCCGGCCTCCCGGAGTCTCCGGTACGGCGCTTCCTCCATGGGAAACATCTCGATGGCCACTGAGGCGAAGTGGCGTTTGAGCAGGTGCACGGCATCTTCGAGATATTCCAAGGGCGTGACCTCGGCGGCTTCTCCGGTGAGGATCAACAAATGCTGCATGCCGGTGGCGGCGATGGCCCTGGCCTCTTCTTCGATCTGCGCGAGGCTCAATTTGCGGCGTTTGATGCCGTTGCGCCGGTTGAATCCGCAGTAGACGCATTCGTTGGAGCAGTAGTTGGACAGGTACAGGGGAATAAAAAGCTGGATGGTGCGCCCGAAATACTGCACCGTCAACCGTTGGGCCCTGCGGGCCATGGGTTCCAGAAAATCGGCGGCCCGGGGGCTGAGCAAGGTGAGAAAGTCGAGGGCCCTCAAATTCTCCTTGGCCAGGGCGCGCCGGACCTCTTCCGGTCCCACGGTGGCGAAGAACCCTTCGAAATCGAAGCCATCATAAGATTCTATGGTATCCAGAAAGGACACGTGACCAATTCCTTCCTGTCGCATGCAACATGCAACATCGGGGTTCAGGATTGCAGAAAACCCGTCAACGGGGATGACGCCCGGGCGGTCTTGCTTTCGTCGGCCACCTTGGCCAGATAGGCCATGCGGCCGGCCCGGACCGCCAGGGAGAAAGCCTTGCCCATGGCTTCCGGGTCGCTGGCCGTGGCGATGGCGGTGTTGACCAGCACGGCGTCGGCGCCCATTTCCATGGCCGCCGCGGCGTGGGAGGGCCGCCCGATGCCGGCATCGACCACCACCGGAACGGTGCAGTTCTCGATGAGCAGTTCGATGAGTTCGGCGGTCTTGAGTCCGCGGTTGGAACCGATGGGGGCCCCCAGCGGCATGACCGCCGCGGCGCCGGCGCTCTCCAGTTGTCTGGCCAGCACCAGGTCGGGCAATATGTACGGCAGCACCACGAAGTCTTCTTTGGCCAGAATCTCCGTGGCCTGGAGGGTTTCGTAATTGTCGGGCATCAAATATTTCATGTCGGCGATCACTTCGATTTTAACGAAGCGGCCGCAACCGGCTTCCCGGGCGATGCGGGCGATGCGCACCGCCTCCCGGGCGGTCCGGGCGCCGGAGGTGTTGGGCAGCAGGGTCACTTCTTTCGGAATGAAATCCAGGATATTTTCGTCGGCGGCGCCGGTGTCCACCCTGCGCAGGGCCACGGTGATCATCTGAGAGCCGCTGGCGGCCAGCATGTCCGGGATCAACGCCTTGGCGGCGAATTTACCGGTTCCGGTAAACAGGCGGTTGGTGAAGACCACGTCGCCGATTCTCAATTCGTCCGAATGCATGGTGTCAGCCTCCTCCCACGAAGCGCAGCAGTTCCAGGGTGTCGTTTTCTTCCAGGCGAACGTCGCTCCATTGCCGTCGCTTGACGATTCTCCGGTTGTGTTCCACCACCACGGAATCGATCCGGATCTCCTTGCGGGCCAGGTATTCATCGATGGTGCACGGTTCGATGGATTCGTTTTTGCCGTTGACCGTGATGTTCATTGGTGTGCTCCCTATGGGTTCCGCCGGTGGGCCGGCCTTCCATCCGGGCATCGATCAAAAAAAAACCGCCCGCCTCGTTGAAGGCAAGCGGCGCGTCGGCCCGTCCAATGAAACGCACTGCAGCAGGTTTTGCTCGGCCGCTTCCCTTCGCCGGAATTATCCGGATCAGGTTCTAAGGGTTGGATGGCATCCTCTCAGCGTCAACTGCACCCCTAGCGATACGTGGGTTCATAAAGGAGGCCCGGACGTTTGTCAATAGTCGCCATGCTCGCAGGTAGGCAAAATGCGCCGGGTCACCGCAAAAGGCCGGCGCAGAGGCCGGCCCTACGCTTCAGGGACATGTCGATGGCCGTAGCGATGGTCTTCGCAGGGCGGGCCTCCGTGCCCGCCACGTTTGGAATCCCGGCCCGCCGTCAACCCTTCGAACACCGGCCGGCGCAGAGGCCGGCCCTACGCTTCGGGGACATGTCGATGGCCGTAGCGATGAGTTTTCGCAGGGGCAACGCTCCGTCCCCCGCCGGGAAGGCGCGGACAAAAGGGGTTGAAACCAAATGGATTGTCGTTAGAATGAAATATTATATACCGATAATCCAAAACTTTGTCTTCAAGAGGCTTGCCCATGGACAAGCATGAAACCCAGATTGTCGAACAGACCCGACAGGACGAGGAATCGAAGACCGACGAACCGCCCATGTTCCGGGTGGTGTTGTACAACGACGATTTCACCCCCAAGGTGTTTGTGGTGGAACTGCTGGTGAGCCTTTTCCATAAAAGCTTTGCAGAGGCCACTGAATTGATGTGGCGCATACACCACGGCCAGCGGGGCGTGGCCGGGGTCTATCCCCGGGAAATCGCCGAAACCAAAATAACCGTGGCCTCGGTGATGGCCCGGGAAAACGGCTTCCCCCTCAAATTGACCCTCGAGGAGGACCGCTGATCCTCCGACGCCGGAAAAGAGGCCCAACCGTCCCCACCGGCGAATCGCAACGGCCCGGTCCCGGCTTTCCATTCCTCCACTCGGTTCCCCCGCACCCATCGGCCACGGTGTCTTGCCTGACGAATTGCAAACTGCCTGCCCGCACCGTCCCCGTCCCATGCGATCTCTGCGTATCGGCGTGACGCCTTATCCCATTCTCGATGGGGAGGTCAGGGCTTCGTCCCTGCGGGCAAAGGGCAATTGACGGTTCAGCTGCTCGATGTTGGCCAGTTCCATGCGGTTGACATCGTCGATGAGCCGGCGGAACAGATACTCGAGCCGCCGGTCGTAGAAACGGTGCAGGCTGGTGGTGGCCTCGGCCTGGAAGCCGCGGTAGATCTTGTGGGGCGATCCGGCGCCGGGATCGAAGGTCCGGACGCCGTTGGCGATGGCCCACCGGATGGGGGCGTAAAAGCACATGTTGAAATGCAGATCCTTCACCGGCCGGGCGCAACCCCAGTAACGTCCGATGAGGTGGCGCTCTTTCCGCAACAGCATGGACAGGGCCATGGGCATATGCCCGTCCGCGGCATCATAGGCGGCGATGACCAGCAGGCGATGGCGGTGTTGGGCAAAGACGCGGTCGAAGAAGGCGCCGTTCAGGTAGCGCGCGGCCCATGGGCCGTACTGGGCATTGGTTTTCAGGTAATAATCGTACATCACGCCGGCCAGTTCGGCGGGGATTTCATCGCCGGTCAGGGGCACGATGCGCAGTCCGGCCGTCTTCATGCGGCGCACCTCGCGGCGGATGTTGCGGCGCTGGGAGGATTTGAACGTCTTCAGGTAATCTTCGAAACCGCCGAAGCCCGCGTTGCGCCACAGGTAACTCTGGTGGCGCCAGGCCAGGAACCCGTTGCGGGTCAGGACTTCCTGCCAGACGGGATCCACGAAATTGAACTGGCAGGCCGAAACCCCGACCTTGGCGCACAATTTGTCCATGGCCGCCACCATGGTTTTGACGGCCACCGCGGGATCGACGCCGTCATCCAGGAGAAACCGGTAGCCCTCGGCCGGGGTCACCGGACTCATGCCCACCAGCTTGGGGTAGTAGCGGATTCCGTTGTCCTCCGAAAGCCGTGCCCACCAGTGATCGAAAACGAATTCTCCCTGGCTGTGGGTCTTGATGTAAAGCGGCGCGGCAGCGACGAGCCGGTCACCGGCCCAGATGGTGAGATGGCAGGGGTGCCATCCGTATTGGGGGGCGATGCTGCCCGAGGCTTCCAGGTGGTGCAGCCAGGACCACTCCAGCAAGGGGGTCGCCAGGGGTAGTGCCAGGCGGTCCCAGGCTTCCCTGGGAATCTGTCCGATGGCGTCGAACCAACGCACGGTCCAGATCAGGTCGTTTTGTGGAGTAATGGATTTGCTCATTGTCGGTAAAATCGTTGTGCCGGCCGGGCTTCGCGCCCCGCAAACGGCATGGATAATTCCAATCTAAGTTCAGCAGACCGCTTTGTCACTCCGGCCGTGTGTGAGGTACCGACGCGGGCCGGCCGTTAAGGTTTGCCGGCGGTGTGCCGATATTCCAGCAGAGAACACTATTAAACCGACGGGTGACGGCTCATGGGATATAGGATCGTAGCGCTCATTGTCTTTATCGGGATCATCGTGCCGGCAGGCGCCATGGCCGGGGTCGGGGCCGAAGAGAGCCCGTCCCTGGTGGTCCATTTCGAAAACGGCAAAGCCGTTCTCGGCACCCAGGACAAGGCCCGGTTGCGGGAATTGGTGCAACACCATGTCATCGGTCCCCGGAGCCGCATCTTCATTTTGGGGTACAGCGACTCCCGGGGCGATGTCCGGGGCAATCATCGCCTGTCCCAACGGCGCGCCCAGAACGTGCGGCAGGAATTCACCCGGACCCTGGGCATCGACGCCGCCATCGTAACGGCCATGGGCAAGGGCGAGGCGCAACCCGTGGCCGACAACCGCAAGGCCCGGGGCCGGGCCCGGAACCGGCGGGCGGAAATCTATCTGACCAATGCGCCGGTGCGCAAGCCCGAACGCAGCTACGGTCCGGAGGATCCGTACCTGCCGTCGATCCGAGAACTGGTGCGGGAAGCAGACACCCTGACCAGGCAACAGCATTACGTCGAGGCCATCCATGCGCTGGACAAGGCCCGTGCCCTGGGCGGCGACCACTACCCGGACTGGCAGACGACTTACGGAATCGCCGGCTACTACCTGAATGCCCCCATCGATATCGTCCATGCCCACCTGGCCATCGCCGTACGTCTCGATCCCTACAATTCCACGGCCCGGGAGTTTCTCGGCCGGGTCCAGGCCCGGCGGAGAGTCGCCGCCGGCGAGGTGGCGGACCACATGGGGCGTACCCCGGAGACGGCCATCGCCGTCACCGCCGTCGTCCAGGAGCATGAATACCTGCGCCTGTTCCATGTCGAACCCCTCCGGCAGCGGAAATCTAACGACAAACCGATGGACATCTGGACCTGCCGCGATTCCCGGGGCGCCGAGGTGGACTACTATTTCAATCGGGGCGACATCTATGCCTGGGCGTTCGCTCCCCGGGAAGCGGCCGTGGACCCACCCGCCATCCCCGCACAGGCGACGAATTCTCCCGAGTCATCGCCCCCGCCACTCCAGGGGGAGACGACGGCCGGGGCGCCCCATCCAGCCGGCAGCGACCATCCGTCTCGACCCATCTGGGAATCGGAAGTGTTTCGGTAGCCGGAATATCTGATGGGTTGCAATCTTCCGCCCGGGCGTTTCCTGTTCCCGGAAGCCCTCCTCCTCGGGCATCGGCATCGTGGAGAGGCCCATTCGATCCTTTAATTCCTACAATTATGTATCTTGGTACATAAATTATGACAATTAGGTAAGTGCCCGGCATTTTTTCGACCCTCGGCCCCAGAGCCCGGCGCCGAAAAGACCGCATCCAGGCGACCCGATCCCTGTATACGCGCGCGATGGATTGCTGGCATCAGTTTTGCTTTACTACTTCGTCAGGGTGGATTGATGTAACCGCAATTCCCAATCAGAACCTGGAAAGCGAACAGGGGCTACAAATGGAAAAGATTCATATAGACTACAAAATCAATAACTTGGAAATTATCTGCAAGCTGCTCAACAGCGTGGCCAAAAGATGCGGCTGCCGGGTCAAATATTCTCCCGAAGAAGAAGAAATCCGCTTTTACGGAGATCCCGACTGTAAGAAATTTATCGTCGAAGAGATGTTGTCCTTCTTCCCGGCGGTGTGAAACGGGTCGTAGTTCCTGGCGGATCGGCCGGACCGGTGTGTAATGCGGACGAAGCGTCACCATCCTCGTGATGCGCCGAGACGCTTGCCCTGCCAGGTGTCGCGCTCTTCCAGGCGCCGGCGGATCAAGGCTACATTCTCGTTCTTCTCCAGGGCCCAGCAAGGAGCCACCAGTTCGTGCTTGTGGGGGTCGCCGGTGAGCCGCTGAATCACGACCTGCGCGGGCAGTCGTTCCAACACGTCGCATACCAGATCCACATAGGCGGCGCGCCCCAGGGGGAAGTATTCGCCGTTGCGGTACAGCCGTTCCAGGGCCGTCCCCCGGATGACGTACAAGAGGTGCAACTTGACGCCGTCGATGGGCAGGCGGGCCACGTAATCTGCGGTGGCATGCATCTGCTTCGCGGTTTCCCCCGGCAGTCCCAGGATGATGTGGGCGCCGATCATGATTCCCCTTCCGGCCGTCGCCAGGACGGCCTCTTCAAACACCCGGACGTCGTGGCCGCGGTTGATCCGCGCCAGGGTGGCGTCGTGGGACGATTGCAGCCCGTATTCGATCCAGATCAGATGGCGCCGCGCATAGCCGGCCAACAGGTCCAGCACTTCGTCCGATACGCAATCGGGCCGGGTGCCGATGGCCAGACCCACCACATCGGGCACGGCCAGGGCCTCGTCGTACATCCGCTTCAATTCCGCGACCGGAGCGTAGGTATTGGTGAAAGACTGGAAATAGGCGATGAACTTCCTGGCTTTGAACCGCTTGATCACCGGTGCCTTGCTGGTTTCCAGTTGGCGGGCGATGGTCTGCCCCCTGGCCAGATTGCCGGTGCCCGATCCCTTTGCATTGCAGAAGATACAACCGGCCGTGTCGATGGTTCCGTCCCGGTTGGGGCAGGTCAGCCCGGCGTCGATGGAGATCTTGTGCACGCGCCCGTCGAAGCGGTTGCGAAAATAGGTGTTCAGGTCATAGAAACGGTTCTGCATCGGTTCGGCCTTCCAGGTCGAAGTCGTCATGATGCGAAAAAGGACTGGGGGATTCAGCCATCCCTAATTCGGCACCATAATCCAGGGAAGCGATTCCGGCATTTTTGTGGTAAGCTGCCGCCGACAAAAACGCCGCAACGGGAACCCCCGTCTTCGGGGGAATCCTAGTGGCCGGATGACCATTTGTAAAGAGCGGGTTGATGGCGGGATATCTAGATACCTATGATCTGATCGTGGTGGGGGGCGGACATGCCGGATGCGAAGCGGCCATGGCGGCGGCCCGCATGGGTTGCCGGGTGCTGATGCTGGTCATCGATCTGGACAAGATCGCCGCCATGCCCTGCAGTCCCTCCATCGGCGGCATGGCCAAGGGCCAACTGGTGCGCGAGGTGGACGCCCTGGGCGGCGAAATGGGCAAGATCACCGACCAGAGCGCCATCCAGTACAGGATGCTCAACACCAAGAAGGGCCCGGCCGTTCAATCTTCCCGTACCCAGAACGACAAGCAGCGGTACCATGCGGCCATGAAGGCCGTGGTGGAGCGCCAGGCCGGCCTGGAGATCAAGCAGGCCCTGGTGGAGCGGCTGGTGGTGGAAAACCGACGCATCATGGGCCTGGAGGACAACACCGGCGGGAGTTACCGGGCCGCGGCGGTGATCCTGGCCACCGGCACTTTTCTCAGCGGGCTCATGCACATCGGTTTTCGATCCATCCAGGCGGGCCGGGCCGGCGAATTCGCCGCCTACGGTCTGGCCGAAAGCCTGCGCCAGAACGGATTTTCCCTGGGCCGCATGAAGACCGGCACGCCGCCGCGGCTGAACCGTCGCAGCATCGATTTTTCCCGGTTCAGCGCCCAGGGGACGGAGACCGCCCCGCGGCCCTTCTCCTTTGCCAACCGCGACTTTCCGCTGCCGCAAATGGCCAGCTACATCGGTCACTCCAACCCGCGGGTCCACCAACTGGTGCGGGACAACCTGCATCTTTCCGCACTGCACGGCGGCATCATCAAGGGCGTGGCGGCCCGGTACTGCCCCTCCTTCGAGGACAAGATCGTCCGTTTCGCCGACCGCGAGCGACACCAGATCATCCTCCAGCCGGAAGGGCTCGACACCGAGGAAATTTATGCCAGCGGCCTGGGCAACAGCCTTCCGCTGGAGATCCAGATCCAGATGGTGCATTTGGTGGAGGGGCTCGAAGAGGCCGAAATCATGCGGCCGGCCTATGCCATCGAGTACGACTATGTCGATCCCATCCAGCTCCGGCCGACCCTGGAGACCAAACGGGTGGCCGGGCTCTATCTGGCCGGTCAGATCAACGGCACATCGGGATACGAAGAAGCCGCCGCCCAGGGATTGTGGGCCGGCATCAATGCCGCCGCCGCGATCCAGGGCCGGCCGCCCTTCCTCCTCGATCGCTCCCAGGCCTACATGGCCGTCCTGGTGGACGACCTGGTTACCCGGGGCACCCGGGAGCCCTATCGTATGTTCACGTCACGGGCCGAGTACCGCCTGATGCTGAGGGAAGACAATGCCGATTTGCGACTCATGCAGATCGGCCACGAACTGGGCCTGGTGTCGGCGGACGCCGCCAGGGACGCGGCCGAACGCAAGCGACAGATCGCCGCGGAGATCGAGCGCGTGCAGCGCACGGTGGTCAAGCCCCATGACGACGTCAACCGCTACCTGGGACTGAAAGGCACTCCGCCGCTGACCAGCGGGGTTCACCTGGACCAGTTGATCAAGCGGGCCGAACTGGGGTATGACGCGGTCCTCGCGCTGGCGCCCGGCCCCGGGCCGGTGGGGGAGCGCGTGGCCCGGCAGGTGGAGATCGAAATCAAATACGCCGGCTACATCAAGCGCCATCTCGCGGAAATCGAACGCTTCAAGCATCTGGAAAAAATCATGATTCCGGACGGATTCGACTATGAACGGCTCCATGGACTGTCCAATGAACTCAAGGAAAAACTGGCCGCCGTACGCCCGGCCACGCTGGGCCAGGCATCGCGCATCGCGGGGATGACGCCGGCGGCCATTTCGGTGCTCATGATCGCCCTGCGGGCGGCGGAGCAAGGCGCGGTTCGTGCAAAACGGACTTAAAATCGCCGGTCTCGGCGTTCATACCCTCCATGACATCGACTTGCTGCTGGATCCGGGTCAGTGTGTGGGAATCACCGGCCCGTCGGGATCCGGTAAGACGCTCCTGTTGCGCGCCGTGGCCGATCTGGATCCCCATCCGGGAGGCGTTTGGCTCGACGGCGTGGCCGCCGGGGAGATGGCTCCGAACCTCTGGCGCCGCCGGGTGGCCCTGTTGCCGGCCGAAAGCGCCTGGTGGCACGATACCGTGGGGCCGCATCTTCCCGGGGTCCGGGAGCGCTGGCTGGCCCGCCTGGGATTCACCCACGATGTGCTGGAATGGGAAATCGCCCGCCTGTCCAGCGGCGAACGCCAGCGGCTGGGCCTGGTGCGGGTGCTGGCCCTCGAACCGCGGGTCCTATTGCTGGACGAGCCCACGGCCAACCTGGATGCCGCCAACACCCGACGGGTGGAAGACCTGCTGCAGGAATATCGTCGCGATCATGGCGCCATGGTGGTGTGGGTGGGCCACGAACAGGCCCAGTTGGCCCGCAATTGCTCCAGAATCTATGCCATTCGGAACGGACGCCTGGAACCTCTCGCTTCCCCCCACCGGCAGGAAGGAGAATAACGATGAGCATCGTGGCCTTGGGCCCCTTGGATTTGTCCGTGGCCGCGCTGTTGATCGTGATGCTGGCGCTGCTCTCCTGGCGCATGCACCTGGGCGTGGCCCGGCTCCTCTTCATCGCCGCCCTGCGGACCACCGTTCAATTGCTGCTCATCGGCATGGTTCTCAAGGCCATTTTCGCCCATGTCCACCTGGGCTGGATGGCCCTGATCGCCCTGGTCATGCTTCTGGCGGCCGGCCGGGAGGTGGTGGGCCGCCAGAAACGCAAATACGCCGGCTGGTGGGGCTACGGACTGGGCACCTTCTCCATGTTCATCTCGTCCTTCGCCATGACCATGCTGGCCCTGCGGGTGGTCATCGCGGTGGAGCCCTGGTATACGCCCCAGTATGCCATCCCCTTGCTGGGCATCCTGATGGGCAACACCATGAACGGCATCTCCCTGGGCATGGATCGATTGACCACCACCGCCTGGGATCAGCGCGCCCAGGTGGAGGGGCGCCTGATGCTGGGGCGAACCTGGAGCCAGGCCATCGCCCCGATCCGGCGGGACAGCATCCGCAGCGGCCTGATCCCCATCATCAACTCCATGATGGCGGCCGGACTGGTGAGCCTGCCCGGCATGATGACCGGTCAGATCCTGGGCGGCAATCCCCCCATGGAGGCGGTGAAATACCAGATCCTGATCATGTTCCTGATCGCCGGCGGCACGGGGCTGGGGACCATGACGGCCGTGTGGCTGGGATCCCGGCGCCTCTTCGACGAGCGTCAGCGCCTGCGGCTGGACCGCTTGTCCTGACCGTATCCCGATCCGGGGTCCGGGGATCCGGTTTCGCGGGACAACCCCGTGGGTGAAAAAAAACCCTCAGGGGCGAGGCGGATCGTGGAGGGTTTCGGATCATCGTTGCCGCCACGGGCCGTTCCGGACCCGGGGACCGGGAACCTTGACATCAGGGGGCGAACATATTATTTTCCAGGCGAAATTTAATTTGCTTTCGGATGGTTAGGCCGACAGCAGACTTCGAAAATATCAGGACACCGCAAAAATGGCAGGCACAGACTACTACAAGATCCTGGGGATCGATAAACAGGCCGGCGCGGCGGAGATCAAAAAAGCCTACCGCAAACTGGCCATGAAGTATCATCCGGACCATACCAAGGGCAACAAGGCCGACGAGGAGAAATTCAAGAAGATCAGCGAAGCCTATGCAGTGCTCAGCGACCCGGAGAAGCGCAAACAATACGACACTTACGGCTCGGCCGATTTTCAGCAGCGATTCAGCCAGGAAGATATTTTCCGGAATTTCGATTTCAGCGACATCTTCAGGGAGTTCGGCTTCGGCGGAGGCGGCACGCGGACGGGGGACGGCGGTTTCCGGTTCTCCTTCGGCGGAGGGTCTCCTTTCGGCGGCCGCCAGGGCAGGCCCCAGGCCGTCAAGGGATCGGATCTGATCTACGAATTGCCGGTGACGCTGCGGGACGTCGCCGTCGGCGCCAGCAAACAGATCTCTCTCCAGCACCAGGGGCGCACGGAAAACATCAATGTGAAAATCCCCCAAGGCATGCTCGGCGGCAAACGATTGCGGCTCGGCGGCAAAGGCGAACCCAGTTCCTATGGCGGGCCTCCAGGTGATTTATTCATAAAAATCAAGATTGTAGATGACCCTGTCTTTTCCAGCGACCAACATGATCTCATCGTCCACCAGCAAATCAAGCTGTCCGAAGCCCTCCTGGGAGCACAAGTTTCCGTTCCCACATTGGAAGGCGGAGAGCTCAGCCTCAAGATTCCCCCCGGGACGCGTCATCGCACCAAAATGCGATTGGCCGGCCACGGGTTGCCCCACATGAACGGCTCCGGCAAGGGAGACTTGTATGTGGTAGTTCTCGTCGACATCCCCAAAAAGTTGACCGCCGAGCAGCAAAAGCTAGTATCCGAACTTGCGGCCACCGGGCTGTAACAAATTAAATTTATTGACAAGAGCGCTCCCTTCATGTAGCTAACCACTAGTATGGGAAGTACTCGGGCCAATGCTTTCGTCTGCATAGAATTGCGGAGAGGGCGAATTCGATGTCCCAGGATCTGCGGGTTGAACGACGAATTCCTGGGGATCGATGCAAAAGCTTCCCGCCGGTTGCCCACAGATCCTATCCCGGCCGCCGGTGCGCGACGGCGATCAAAAAGCTCAACTTTGCCATGTTGCCGCCGATAACTGCCGTTACGGCTTTCGCCGTATTCGGGATGCGCATCGCGGCGGGAGGAAACCGGCTCGCAGTCTTGCCTGGCAAGGCGATGGATGCTTTTACACTCGAGGAAAGATGACGATGCCGATCACATCCCGGAAAGGCGGGACCAAAATGTTCGCGGAAGGACGGCCGGCGCAGCGTTCTTTGCAAGGTGGACCCCTCGGGCATACTGGATGGACGAGGGCATCGTCCAAATAAAAACATAAAAGGTGTGCCATGTTTATTACTTGCCAGCAGTGCAGCACCATCTTTCGTTTGGACGAAACGCTGTTAAAACCCACCGGATCGAAAGTTCGTTGTTCCCAATGCCGTCACATCTTCATTGCGCATCCACCGGCCCCCGCCGAAGAAGCTCCGGCAATGGAGGAGGCGACCGAGGTCCCCGATGCGATTTCCGCCATGCCTGCCGGCGATCAGGAATCCGAGGCGGCCCTGGATCAGGAACTGGAAGGAATCGATCTGGCCGAACTCGATTCGATCCTGGAGCAGGATCGTATGCAGGATGCTGTCGAAGACTATGAAGCCTCGCCGGCAGCCGGAGCGGAAGACGAGACGGACGACTTTGACGAATCCGATCTGGACCTGGATTTCGAATCCGCCCTGGAAGGTAACGAAGATATTATTCCGGAAGCTGCTTCGGAGGAAGCCGTCGCAGAAGACGACGACTTCGACCTGGATATGGATTTCGAGCTGGATATCGAAGAAGCCCCGCCTGCCGGAAGCGACCAGGTGCAGGCGGAGGAAGGCGGTCCTGTCGCGTCCGCGGAGGAAGCGGCGGAGGCCGACAGCGGTTTGAACGGCGATATCGATATGGTGCTGGACGATTTCGAGGAATCCCTGGGCCAACCCGAAACCGTGGATGAAGACACCATCGATTTGTCCGATGCGGATCTGGACCTCGATTTCGTGCTTGAGGAGGAACCTGTCGCGGAACCCGCTTCTGAAGAGGACATCCAGGAAGAAGCGGAAGCGACGGCCGAAGGCTATGACATCGATCTCAGCGATCTGGACGGCATGATGGATGACTTGGACACCGTCGAAGCAGGCGCAGAGGACGAAGTGGAGTTGGACCTGACCGACGAAGAAGCGCTCGCCCTGGAGGATATGCCGGAGGAAGAGACCGCGGAACCGGCGACGGCCGGAGCCGACGACCTTGATTTAGACGATCTGGACAGCGTACTGGACGAGGAGACGACCGCCGAAGAGGACGCAGCGGAAGACGTGGAGTTGTCCCTGTCCGATGACGAGTCACTCTCCCTGGACGAAGCGCTTGTGGAAGAAGCCGCGGAACCGGCGGCGGCCGAGGGCGACGACCTCGACCTGGGCGATCTGGACAGTCTGCTGGAGGAGGAGGAGACCGTCGAAGAGATCGAAGCGGAAGACATGGAGTTGTCCCTGTCCGACGACGAAGAGATCAACCTGGACGAAGCGCCTGCGGAAGAAGCCGCGGAATCGGCGGCGGCCGGGGGTGACGACCTCGACCTGGGCGATCTGGACAGTCTGCTGGACGAAGAGGAGACCGTCGAGGAGACCGTCGAGGAAATCGAAGTGGAAGACATGGAGCTGTCCCTGGACGAAGCGCCCGCGGAAGTGGCCGTTGAGCCGGGGGCGGTCGAAGACGACGACCTGGGCCTGGGCGATCTGGACAGCATATTGGAAGAAGATTCCGTCGATGAGGAAGTCGAGGAACTGGAACTCGCGCTGGACGACGATACCGAGCTCTCCCTGGAATCGGAAACGGACACGGAAACCGAAGGAGATGATCTGGGTCTCGGTGATCTGGAAGCATTGTTGGATGCCGACGAGTCGGAGGAAGAAGTTGCCGGAGAACCTGAACTGACCCTGGAAGACGAAGAAGACGATCTGGATCTCGGCGATCTGGAATCCATGCTCGAAGAGGACCAGGAACCGGCGCTGGAAGCGGCAGAGGCCGATGACGGCGAAGAAGAGGAAATCGAAGACCTCGAGTTCGAACTGGACGCCGAATTTGAAGATAAGCCGGTGGCCGCGAGGACCTCCCAGCCGATTGAGGTCGAGGAGCCCGAGGAAGAAGAGGACGAAGAACTGGATTTGTCCGACATCGAGCAGATGCTCGAAGACGATACCATTGAGGCGGATGACGACTCCGAAGCCGATGCAGAAGTCAGCGCCGAAAAATGGAAAGAAGACCAGGACGAGGACCTCGGTCTCGGCGGGGAAGGGGAGCTCGACCTGGCCGAAATCGAAGAGGCCATCGATTCCGCCGACAAGGAAATCGATGGCAGCGGACTCCTGGACGACGATGACCTGGAGCTGGATCTCGATCTGGAAGACCAGGAAGAAGCAGAATCTTCGGAAATCGAAGATCTGGAACTCGAACTGGAGATGGAAAACGATACATCGGCCGAGCCGGCATCGGCCGGAATGGACGAAGAGGAAGATGCCGAGGAGTTCGATCTTTCCGATCTGGATCTCTCCGTGGAAGATGAAGAGAGATCGTCCACCAGCGAGACCATCGAATCCGGCGACATGGAACTCGAATTCCAGATCGATGAGGATGAACCGCTTCTGGTGGGAGATGAAGCGGGAACGCAGACCGCGACCGCTGCCGCGTCCGGCGCCACCACCGAAGTGGCCGCCGCTGCAACCGCCGATCTCGGCCTGGAAGAGACCATTGCCACGGAACCGATGAAGGGGAAAAAGCCGGCCAAACCGAAAAAGGCCCCCAAGAAAAAAGGGACCAGCAAATTCCTGGTGTTCGTGCTGGTTCTGGCGATCCTGGGAGGCGGCGGCTATTATGGCTACGATTATGTGATCAAGAACAATATACAGATTCCCTATTTGAGCGACTATATCAACCCCAAGCCCAAAGACCCCACCGGCACCATGAACCTCTCCACCCTGGAGATCAACAGCAAGTTCATCGAGAACGATAACGCCGGTCGTCTGTTCGTCGTCACCGGCAAGGTGCGCAACGGTTACAACGCGGCCTGCAAGCTGGTGCGGCTGCGGGGGAAACTTTTTACCAAGGGCAAGGTACTGGCGAAGACCGAACACGCCTATGCCGGCGTCATGATTCCCGATCAGGAACTGGTCAGCGCCCAGTTGAACGAAATCCAGCAGAAGCTCAACGCTCCCGCCGGTGAAGCTGCCGGCGTTCAGATCAACCCCGGCCAGACTTGCCCCTTTATGGTGGTCTTTTCGGATTTGCCCGATGATCTGGATGAATTCGCCATCGAGTTGGTGAGCTCTACGAAATTGCAGTAACGGGTCCCTGTGGTCGCAGATGCCGAAAGGGCCTCGAAACCAGGTCAACCGGGGGGGAAGCTGTAGTTCCGGCGAGCCGCATATTCACGATAACAATCAACCCTGAAACGGTGCGCCGACCAAATTGTAGGGCCGGCCTCCGCGCCAGCCTCTGGCGCCATAGGCCCGCCTGTTCGAGCCATTTACGCTTTGCGCATGGGCCGGAAGACCAAGATAAAATGGCATCCAATCCATCCGGTGCCCTCCCACGCGAACCTGATGGCCATCCATCGAGACCGGATGGAACCCCGTTTACATGTTCCGAACGTCGCGGATGGACCGGCGCCATTTTTTATGCAACCACAGGCTTGACTTGGCCCGGACGAACTGTTAGGAACACCGCTTGTCGCATTGGCCCTCGGGCCGATTTTCGTGGCGATGTAGCTCAGCTGGTTAGAGCATGCGGCTCATATCCGCAGTGTCCGGGGTTCAAGTCCCTGCATCGCCACCAT
>JBNKDU010000154.1:0-2640 GCA_050288425.1 Desulfobacteraceae bacterium
TCATTGGCCATCGTGCACGTGTGGGGGGCCGTGAAAAAGATCCAGCCCATCACCGAGACCATCGAAATCGGATTCTGGATCCTTTTGATCGTTTTGACCCTGTGCTTTTATCCAGTCAACTAGCTTTACTCCCCTTTGCCATCCGGAAATGCCAGGGGAGTACCGATGGAGGGTCGGGCAACCGGGCACCCCGTGATCGGAATCCAGGACGGCGGCCATTTTATTGCTTCCCTCGTATAGACTTACGGCTCCGGCCCTTCCGGAATTTTCAACCTTGGAAGAAAGGAGGATCGGCATGGACAGAGTGCTGTTTCAGAGAGTGGCAAGGGGATACCGCCTCGTGCGGGGCGAGGTCGTGCGAAGGGTGCAGTTGCGGCTGAAGGAAGTCGGGTCTGACCCGGGTGATGCGGACGGTCTTTTCGGCAGGGATACGGAAACGGCCCTTCAACATTTTCAGCAAGACGCGGATCTGCAGACCAGCGGGAAAGTCACCATGGATACGTGGTTCCGGTTGATGAACGAACAACCGCCGGATATCTTTTCCCGCTGCCTGCAGCTGACCGGTGATTTTGAAGGGCACGGGTTCCAGAAAATCGCCGGCAATTTCGATGATGCCGGGTTGACCTGGGGAATCATCGGCTTCACCCTCAAGCATGGCGAGATTCAGAGGATCCTGGAGGAAATCCAGCAGAAATATCCTTCCCTGATCGATCAGGCCTTCGGTCCCCTGCAGAATGAGATCTACGGGGTATTTCGTATCAGCCGGCAAGAGCAGATCGACTGGGCCAATGGGATATCCATCGGAATACGCAAGAATCGTGTCGAACAAGAATGGGAAGATGCATTCGAGCAACTGGGCTCCTTTCCCGAGGTTCAGGAGATCCAGCTTTCGCGGGTAAACAAATACTGGAACATTGCCGTCAAGGACGCCCATCGCTTTCAACTGGAAACGGAGATGGGAATCGCCCTTTGCTTCGATATCGCCGTGCAGAATGGCGGGATCGATCATGGCTACGAGGAAAAGCGCATCCGGCGGTGGCTGGAAAAGAATCCCACTGCCACCGAGCGGGAGAAACGGGTCCTCGTCGCCGATGTGGTCGCTGAAAACAGCCGCCCCAAATACATTGAAGATGTCCGGGAGCGCAAGCGCACCATCGCCACCGGAGATGGAGAAGTGCATCGGACCAAATATGCCTTGCGTGACTGGGGAATCGACGCCTTCCCATGGAAGGAAGACCTGCCGCCGACACCGGGCAATCTGACCACGATTCCGTGAGTCTGAATTTCAAGGAGTAAGGAGGACCCGCAAAAAACGACTCAACGAGCTGAAAGCAGGAATCCAGTCCGGGAAAGGGGAAGATCGCAGCTCATGACGGCCGATACTTACCAGAAGCTGGAAAAACGATTCGCCTTCCATGCCGTCAGCCATTGGGCCCACCTTTCCCGGATCAATAACCTTCTGATAATCCTGAATATCAGCATGTTCTTCCTGACCGATCTGGTCATCCGACAGGGATATTACTACACGTACTATTCACTGCTTTTCCTGATCTTCACCGCGCTCGGTCCACTGATCGGAATCGGTCTGATGAACCGCCTCTGGTACTATTTTCTTTTCGTGATGTGCGAGTTTGCCGGATCCTATTTTCTGATCGTCAGCGCCTGGTACTGGGTGAAAACCAACGGCGGATGAGAAAGAACAGGAACCTTTATCTCCACGTGATGGCGGGGGCCTTGCGCTGGGGCAAACGGTGGTAGCGCATGGCGGAATAGCCGATCATCATGGGGTAGTGATGAGGCCAGTCCGCCGGAATGCCGACCTGTGGTTTGAGTTCCGGTTTCGACACGAGCGCGCCCTGCAGCAGACCGGCCCAGCAGGTGCCCAGGCCGAACAGGGGAGCGGCCAATTCAAAATAGGAAAGGGCCAGGGTCAGATCCACCATGCCGTAGCGGGCCTCGGAAGGCGCCATGGCCACCACCAGGCAGGGGGCCGACCGCAGGATGGTATCGATGCCGTTCTCCCAGCCCTGGACCAGCATGGGCATATACGGCATGACCGTGGCATTGGGATCCGCCAGCAGGTCCCGCATCCAGCCGATCACTTCACCGGCGATCCTTCGCAGTCGCTCGGGACCGTCGATTACCCGCCATGCCACCGTCTGGGAATTGGAGGCCGTGGGAGCATAGCGCGCGGTCTCGACGAGCCCCTGCAGGACCTCCTGTCCCACCGGCTTCTCCTTGAAGCGCCGCACGGACCGGCGTGAGCGCAGAAACTGCGCGGCCTGGGCCGGGGAGATGACCAGGTCCGGATCGACGGCCGGGCATTGGTCCAGGGGCACCTCGGCATGGTCCATGGCGCCATGGGGACAGACGGCCACACAATGGCCGCACCGCAGGCAAAATGCTTCGCCGCCCGGCACCAGTTCCGGATAATGTCCCGGCCCGTCAAATTTGATGATCCGGCTGGGGCAGTCCGCCGCGCATAAACCGTCCTGCTTGCATTTGTCCTGATTAACGATCAATAGACCCATGCTCCACTCCTTGAATTGCAAGTTCAAACGCCATCCATCAGGCGCTGCGCCTCATCGATAGTCATGAACGAGAAGGCAATTTTAATGTTGCGCATCCCCTCAAGACCGC
>JBNKDU010000155.1:0-7534 GCA_050288425.1 Desulfobacteraceae bacterium
TGTCGCAATACCCGCAATGCCACCCGGAGCTTTCGCTGCTGCGCCGCTGCGGCGGGCAACTGGCCGAGGCCCTGACCGGCGCCGCAGATCCTCTGGAACTGCTCTTTCCCGGAGGTTCCATGGAAGAGGCCGAACGCTTCTACCGTGACTCGGTTTTTGCCCGCACGGTCATCCACCAGGCGGGGCAGAGCCTCCAGGCGGTTATCGAACGCCTGCCCATCGGGCGCCAGCTCAAGATCCTGGAAGTGGGCGCCGGCACGGGCGGCCTGACCTCCCATTTACTTCCCCTGTTGCCTGCACACCGCACGCGCTACGTGTTTACGGACATCGGAGCGGCCTTCGTGGAGCAGGCCCGCAAGAAGTACGCTGCCTTCGATGGCATGGCATACGAGGTTCTGGATATCGAGAAGGACCCCATGGCCCAGGGTTTCGAACCCAACAGCTTCGACATCGTGGTGGCGGCCAACTGTCTGCATGCCACCCGCGATATGGGCGCCACCCTGTCCAATGTGCACAAGCTGCTGTCGCCAGGTGGGCTCATGCTGCTGGTCGAGGGCATGCACGACCCGCGCTGGATCGATCTCATCTTCGGGCTGACCGAAGGATGGTGGATGTTCGAAGATATCCAGCGTCGTCCGCACCAGCCGCTGTTGAACGCTGCCGCCTGGAAGAGCGTGGCTGCCGAAAGCGGCTTTACGGATGTGGCGGTGTTTGGCCAGGCCAAGGCGGCCCTCTTCGATCAAGCGATTGTGGCCGCCCGCGTGCCGCTTGCGGCCGATGGAGCGCACCCGGCTCCGGACAAGGTTGCCTGGCTGATATTCGCGGACCGTGGCGGCGTGGGCGAGGCCCTCGGCCATGACCTGCGGGAGCGAGGAGACGACTGCCGGCTGGTTTACAAGCAGGCGGACGATCGAAGCGGCGGGACCGGCGAAGGTTCTATAGATGCCGCCAATCCGGCGCACTTTGCGCAAGTGCTGCGGGAATTCGAAGACCTGGAAGCGACCGGGCGCCGGGCCGTCGTTTACCTGTGGCCCCTGGACGATGAGATCGCCGGGCCGCAAACCGTGCACCATCTTCGTGATGCCCAGGAAGAGCTTTGCGGCGGGCTTTTGCTGCTCGCCAAAACCCTGGCCGGCAGCCCGGGTGGCCGTCGCCATCCGCTTTGGGTGATCAGTCGCAGGTCGCTGCCCACCGGTACGGAAGACCGGACGCTGGGGCTCGCCGCCGCCGCGTTGTCGGGTCTGGTCAAGGTCATCGATCTGGAGCATCCCGAGCTGAATTGCCGCCAGGTGGATGTGGATCTGAAGGATGACGACGCCGCCCGGACAGCCGAAGTCCTGTTGGCCGAATTCGCAGCCGATGAAGGGGAAACCCAGATTGTCTATCGGGAGGATAACCGATGGGTCCCCCGGGTGATCCGGCATGGTGCCGCGCAGAGGGCCGAGAGAGACTGGCTGGCCCTGCCGGAGGACCGGCCCGCGCGCCTGAGCAGCGAAAACCGAGGCACCCTGGATGGCCTGAAGATTCGCCCGGTGCGCTATACGCCGCCGGGACCGGGTGAGGTGGCGATCCAGGTGCGGGCCACCGGTCTCAACTTCAGGGATGTCGTGTGTGCCCTGGGCCTGATTGCCGACAACGACGATCCAGGTCTGGAATGTTCCGGTCAGATCGTCGAAGTAGGGGAGGGGGTGGCAGATTTCGCCGTCGGCGATGCGGTGATTGCCATGTCTCCCGGCGCTTTTTCCACCTTCGTGGTGGCCAAGGCCGCCCTGGTGGTACCCAAGCCGGCCATGATGACCTTCGAGCAGGCCGCGACGATCCCCATCGCTTTCCTTACCGCCTATCACGGTCTGGTGCAGCTGGCCGATCTGCGCCCCAACGAAAAAGTGCTGATCCACGCCGCTTCCGGGGGGGTCGGATTAGCGGCCGTGCAGCTGGCCAAGGCATGTGGCGCGCAGATTTTCGGTACCGCCGGCAGCCGCACCAAACGGGCCTATCTGGAATCCATCGGGGTCGATCACGTTCTCTATTCGCGTTCCCTTGCCTTCGCGGACCGCATACTCGATATCACGGCAGGCGAGGGTGTCGATGTGGTGCTCAATTCCCTCAGCGGTGATTTTATCCCGCGAAGCTTTTCGGTTCTGCGCAAGAAGGGGCGTTTCATCGAGATCGGCAAGCGCGATGTATGGACCCGGGAGCAGGTCTCCGAAATCCGACCGGATGCCTTCTACGCGACATTTGACCTGGCCGCCATGATGGCCGAACAGCCCGAAATGCTGCAACCCACCATGGCAACGTTGATGGAAAAATTCAATGCCGGCGAGCTTACCCCGCTACCGGCTTCGATTGTGCCCATGGAGCAGGTCGTGCGCGCCTATCATACCATGCAGCAGGCGCGGCATATCGGTAAAATCGTCGTGAATCAGCAGCCCTGGTCCGGTGGACGTCCCATCGACGCGCCCGATGCATTCTCTTCCCGAGGCACCTATCTGATCACCGGTGGATGCGGGGGCATCGGTCTCAAGCTGGTGCAGTGGCTCTTCGAGAGAGGCGCACGGCACTTTGCGCTCATCGGCCGCAGCAAGCCATCGACCGATGTCGCCGCCCGCATCTCAGACCTGGAAGGCGCCGGCGCCAATATCCGGCTCGCGCAATGCGATGTGGCCTCGCAAAGCCAGACGGAACAGCTTTTCGAGAAGACCCTGCCATCCATGCCGCCACTGCGCGGTGTGTTCCACCTGGCCGGTGCCTTGGACGACGGTGCCCTGATTCATCAAAGCTGGCCGCGCTTCGAAAAAGTGCTCGCCCCCAAGGTCCTGGGGGGCTGGAACCTGCATTGCCTTACCCGGCAACTGGCCCTGGATTGCTTTGTGATGTTCTCCTCCTGGTCTTCGTTTCTCGGCTCCCAGGGGCAGGCCAACCACTCGGCCGCCAATGCCTTTTTAGATGCCCTGGCCTGGCAGCGCCGTGCAGAGGGGCTGCCCGCGCTGAGCATCAACTGGGGGGCCTGGGCCGAGATCGGCGCTGCCACCAAGGGCGATGCCGCCGAGCACTTGAGACGGCGGGGAATCGGCAGCTTCTCTCCTGAAATGGGCCTGCGCGCGTTGGGCCGATTGATGAGCCAGGGGGCGGTTCAGGTGGCCGTGACGCCCTTTGACCTTGCAATGTGGCGCAAGTCGAGTCCTGCGGCGCACCGATCCAGATGGTTCGCACTCCTTGATACCGATGCGCAGGCTGCCCAGGAAGAGTTGGACGGCCAGGTGCCCACCGCGGCGGACCAGCCGCTGGGCGAGATGCTGGGCGCGGCAGCGTCGGAGAGTGAGCGGCGCCAGGTGTTGGACACTTTTTTGAAGGCCCAGGTGGCGCAGACCCTGCGACTGCCGCTGGCCCGCATCGATGCCAACAAGCCGTTCAAATCATATGGCATGGATTCCCTGACCGCGCTGGAGTTCCGCAACCGCATCGAATTGGCCACCGGGTTGTCGCTCTCGGCGACGCTGGTCTTCAATTATCCCACAATCCGTCAGCTTCAAGATTTCCTGCTGGAGAAACTGGCGGATCAGACCCATGGACCCGCCGACGATGCTGATGGGACGGAGGCGGACAAACCCACCACCACCCCCACCGAAGAAGAGATGCGCGCCCTGCTGGATGAGGTCGAAGCGCTCTCCGAAGAGGACGCCCGGGGGTTGATTGATGATGAGCACTGAAAAAGACCCTCTGTCCGAGGCCGATATCAGCCGGCGCATCGCCGGGCTGTCGCCCGAAAAGCGCCGTCTCTTGGAAAAACGCCTGGGTCGCGTCAATCCACAGGAGAAGGCCGAGAGCGGTGACGCCATTGCCGTCATCGGCATGGGATGTCGCTTCCCGGGCGGCGTGGACAGCCCGAATGCCTTCTGGGAACTCCTCCTGGAGGGTCGCAGCGTCATCTCCCGAGTCCCCGATGATCGATGGGACCCGCGGCGATTCCATCCCGCTTTGCTACAGGAGGATGCGGCGCAATCGGCGATGCGCTGGGGCGGCTATCTGGGACGGGTGGATCGGTTCGACGCCCCTTTTTTCAACATTTCGCCACGCGAAGCAGAACAGATGGATCCCCAACAGCGGCTGCTGCTGATGGTCGCCTGGGAAGCATTGGAGTCTGCAGGCCTGAACGCCGACCATCTATCGGGCAGCGCCTCGGGCGTCTTCGTCGGTATCCACAGTCAGAGCAGCGATTACTACTGGATGCAGATCGCGGATGCCCAAGCCATCGATACCTATACCGCCACGGGCGGCGCGCACAGCATCGTCGCCAACCGACTCTCCTATTGCTTGAACTTCAGGGGGCCTAGCCTGGCGGTCGACACAGCCTGTTCTTCCTCCCTGGTGGCCCTGCACCTGGCTTGTCAGAGTTTGCGCAACCGGGAGTGCGATCTGGCGCTGGTGGGCGGCGTCAACCTGATCCTCTCCCCGGAAACGAGTTATGCTTTCTCCAAACTTCAGTTTCTCTCTCCCGACGGACAATGCAAGACCTTCGACGCCGCAGCCAATGGCTTTGTGCGCGGCGAGGGATGCGGGGTGCTGGTGTTGCGGCGCAGTGCGGATGCCGTTCGATCCGGCGATGCCATCCAGGCGATCATTCGCGGTTCGGCTGTCAACCAGGACGGCGCCACCAATGGCCTGACCGCCCCCAATGGGCTCTCCCAGCAGGCGGTGGTGCGTCAAGCGATCAAGAATGCCGGGGTGGATGCCGACGCGATCACCTTTGTCGAAACCCATGGTACCGGCACCGTACTGGGCGACCCCATCGAGGTCGAGGCCCTGGATGCGGTTCTGCAAGGCGGTAAAAGCGCTATGGCTCCCTGCTACCTGGGTGCGGTCAAGTCCAATATCGGCCACCTGGAAGCAGCCGCCGGCATCGCAGGGATCATCAAAACCGTGCTCTGTCTTCAGCACCGCTTTATCCCCCCCAATGCCAATTTCTCCAAGCTCAATCCGCATATCGATCTGTCGCGCAACCGGTTGAAGATCCCGCGCCAAGGCGTTCCATGGGAAGACGGCGGCCAGGGCCGCCTGGGCGGCGTCAGCTCCTTCGGATTCGGCGGCACCAATGCCCATGTGGTGCTGCAGGAGGCGCCGCAGCCGGCGCCGCAGGCGCACGGGCAGGGCCAGTTGCCTGGGCTGTTCACGCTTTCGGCGAGAAGCGACGCGGCCCTGAGAGGCCTGGCCGAAAAATACGGCCGCCATTTGTCTGCCAACCCCGATCTTGGCCTGGACCAGGTGTGCTTCACGGTCAACACCGGCCGCTCTCACTTCGATCACCGCCTGGCCGTTGCTGCCGCATCTCTACCGCAATTGGCCAAGGCGTTGTCCGACTTCGGATCGGCTCCAAAAAGCGATATCGTGATCAGCGGAAGGGCGAGCGGCGCGGCAACCCCCGGCGTCGCCTTCCTGTTTACCGGTCAGGGCAGCCAATATCCAGGCATGGCCCGTGAACTCTACAAATCCCAGCCGCGCTTTCGGGAGACATTGGGCCGTTGTGATCAAATACTTCGCGACCATCTTAGAAAGCCGCTGCTCGAAGTCCTCTACCCGGATCCGGGAATATCTTCTCCATTGGACGATACGCTTTACACCCAGCCGGCACTGTTCGCCGTCGAGTATGCCTTGGCCGATTTATGGAATTCCTGGGGAATCGAGCCTGCCGCCGTCATGGGGCACAGCGTCGGCGAATATGTCGCCGCCTGCCTGGCGGGTGTCTTCAGCCTGGAAGAAGCCCTGGCATTGGTGGCCGCCCGCGCCCGGCTGATGCAGTCTCTTCCCAGAACGTCCAGGATGCTGGCGGTCCTGGCCGATGCACAGCGCGTGACCGCGTTGGTCGACGCGCATTCGCAAGAGGTGGCCGTGGCCGCCTTCAACGGACCGGAAAATACGGTGATTTCCGGGGCCCGCGATGCGGTGACGCAGATCGAGGCCGATCTTCGTTCCCAAGGGATCAGGAGCATCGAATTGGCGGTATCCCACGGTTTTCACTCCCCGGCCGTGGACCCGATTCTGAGCGAATTCGAGGAGATTGCTTCCCGGGTAACCTACGCGCCACCGCGCATCGACATGATTTCCAATGTCACCGGCCGGCCCATCGGCGCCGAAGCGGCCAATGCGGCGTACTGGTGCACGCATATGCGCAAACCGGTGCGTTTCGCGGACAGCCTGCAGACGCTTTACGCGCAGGGTTTCAGAGTGTTTTTGGAAGTGGGCCCGAAACCCGTCCTGCTGGGCATGGGCCGCAGCTGCCTGAAACCGTCCGCAAGGGACGATCGCCCGGACCCTGTGCATTGGCTTCCCAGTTTGCGCCCGGGCCGTTCGGACCTGCAGCAAATGCTGCAAAGCCTGGGGGAACTGTATGTGTTGGGGCGCCCCGTCGCGTGGCAGGGATTGAATCCGGCGTATGGCGGCGGGAAAATCGCGCTGCCCACATATGCCTGGCAGGAGGCGCGCTATTGGCTCGCCGATGATATCGGCCCATACCAGGCGCCGCATCATCCCCATCCCCGCGTCAACCGCTCTGAGGGCCACAATGCACTGCTGGGGCAACCCCTGGCGTCGGCCATTCCGATTTTCGAACATCGGATCAGCGGGGAAATGCTGGAGGGCGCCTTCTGCTACAAGGGAGAAGAATGCTTGATTTTTCCGCTCTCCCTGGCCGTTGAAATGGCACTGGCCGCAACCGCCGACAGCGTGAAAAACGCCTCGTGGCAACTGGAACACATCGACTACAGCCGGGATCTTGTTCTTTCCAGGCACGCGGAGAGCAAGGTCCAATTGGTCCTGCATCAAAACGAGGGCGGGGTCCATTTCGAGATATTCCGTCAAGATGCAGGCCGCCTGGAGGACCCGCAATTTCCCTTGGATTCCACCCCGGGATCCAAATGGACGCTTCACATCACCGGGCAACTCGTTGCCAAGGGCGACCCGGCGTTGTCTTTGCCCGGGACAACCTCTCTGGAAAGCATTCAATCCCGTTGCCGGTCATGCGATTTGACCGCCCTGCCGATTGCCGCGACGGACCATCTGCCGCACGCCCCGGCCTTCGAGGTCGAGGGCGCCTGGACAGGCAATGGGGAGGCCCTGCTGAAGATAGATGCCCGGGAGGCCCCCGGGGAGTCAAACGGCTTCAGATCGGCTTCTTCTTCGATCTCCGCCGCCATGGAGCTGTCGGCCGTCCTGTTTGCCCTGCTGCAGGCGGATTCCCGGGAAAACGAGCGGTGGCTGGCCTGTGGTGCGCGGCACTACCAGACGGTCGATCAAACGGTCGGTCGAGCGGCCGGGCCGTCGTGCAAACCATTTTGGGTGCATGCCGTCCGCAACACCGGTGCGGCGACGCATGAAGAATCCGACCGGATCGGTTTGAAAATCGAAATGCTGGATCCCCAAGGCGGGGTGATCGCCCGCATGGACAGACTGGATCTCAAATCCGTACCGCGCAAGATGTGGCCTCGCGACCGTTTTCCGGATCAGGCCAGCCACTTTTACACCGTGGCCTGGCGACGCC
>JBNKDU010000156.1:0-6365 GCA_050288425.1 Desulfobacteraceae bacterium
CATCTTTTCTGCTGGTGGATTGAAGAAAAAAGACGAAAAATTCGACCAAGCAAATCGCACCAGAAGAGAATAACGGTTATCCAAGCCTCTTTTTTTATCGCGCTTATCCACAAAGCCCAAGCTGGCTGGAAGGCCGCCCGAATCTGTGCCAATTATGCAAAGTCGATTGGTCAAATCGTCGAAGGGTCAAATCGGGAGTGGAATTCTATCATTTAGATATTGCAGCAATATTGAATAAGGCAAAATACCTTGCCCCATTTGACCATTCGACGATTCAACGATTTGACTATTTGAAATAGCAGCAAAAGACCTGCAGTCACATGCAACTTGAGTATTCCGGATAACCGCGTTTTTTATTGACCGGATCGCGTCTCACCTGTTTCCAAGCGCCATAATTACTGGATTTTTCAGACCGGATCTGTCATAATCGTTCGGATTTTGCAGCGCAGTTCCGGCGGTTGTGTTGCATTGCGGTGAGCAGCGAATTGAATTTGCAATGAATATCGGAAAGTGGCGATTCTTGGGATCTGGTTTCATGGGGCTGGCGTCGAGCGGAAGGATCGGGCGATGGTTCGGAATGGGGGCCGGGCTGGTGCTTCTGCTGGCGACCTCGACCTCATTCGCCGATGGGATCGACGGCCTGCCGTCCGCAAAGGACGCCGGGTCCGAAGCCCTGGTGGAGACGAATACCGGCGATTCCCTGCTGGATCGTCTAACCAGCGAGTTTATCCTTTCCGCAGGCCTGCGCAAAGATAACCTGGACTGGTCCATCGCCGGTTCACCCTCCGGCGGCACACCCAATGTGCTCTCCGAGCTCTCCTGGTCGAATATCGACAGCCTGCAGCTCTCCCTCGAAAACCGGACCCACTACAAGAAACACTATTATGTCCGTGGCGCGCTTCGTTACGCCTGGATCGATGACGGCATCGTCCGCGATTCCGATTACGCCGGCGATTTCCGCACCGTCGAATGGTCACGCTCCATCAGCCAAAACAACGGCGACGAAGTCTGGGAAGCCGTCGCGGGGGGCGGGTATACTTTTTATTTCCTGCAGGATCGTCTCCAGGTCTCGCCCCTGATCGGGTATGCCTACCACAAACAGAACCTGCGCATCACCAACGGCGCACAGGTGATTTCGGAGGACAACCCGTTTTCCAACGATCCTGCGGACAATCCGCCCGCCATCGGCCCCCTCTCCAACCAGCTCGACAGCACCTACCGCGCCCGCTGGATGGGTCCCTGGATGGGTTGCGATGTCCATTATCGTCTGAAGGACCGTTTTTCCAGGCTTCCACCGATTCGCATGGGCTTTTCCATGGAGTTCCATTGGGCCGACTACTATGGCGAAGGCAATTGGAACCTGCGTGGAGACCTGGCCCACCCCAAGAGTTTCGAGCATGAAACCCGCGCCAACGGCATCAGCGTCGCCGGCGAGTGCCTGGTTGCGCTCGCCGCCCATTGGGACCTGACCCTGGCCGTGCAGATCAAGGAATGGTCCACCATCCGCGGCACCGACCGCAAATTCCTGGCCCAGGGCGGCTCCGTCGAAACCCGGTTGAATAAAGTCAATTGGGAGTCCACCAGCATCATGGTCGGCGCGGTCTATCGATTTTAGATAGCCGGTCCCCTCCGGATGCGGTCTCCATTCTCCGAAACCTGCCACATCCTCCCGACTTCCATCCGTCCTTGACAGGTATGGTTTGCCAAGAACCCACCGTCGCCTTATCATATGGCATGGAACCGCAACGGAAAGATGAACCATGAAAACCTACCTGCATTGGGTCGTTGCCGTCACCGCCTTGATGTTTCTCCACTGCACGGTCATGCCGCGGCAAGTCATGGACGAAGCCCTGCCCGAGACCGATTTCGCCGAACTGGCCGGCCATGCGGATCGCTATGTCGGCGAGACCGTCGTGTTGGGCGGCTATGTCCTGGAGGTGGAAAACTTCAAGGATCACACCCGGATGACGGTGCTGCAAGCGCCCCTGGGCATCGGACAGCGGCCCAAATCCAAGGATCGCTCCCAGGGCCGGTTGGCCCTGATCTATGACGGATTTCTCGATTCCGAAGTCTTCACCCGGGACCGCCAGGTGACGGTGGGCGGCCGCATTCTCCAACCGGAGAAAGGCGAAGGCCCCCCCTATGCCCTCGTCCGCCTGCAGGTGCGCGACATCCATCTGTGGCCCGTGGAATCCGAGACCTACGATCCATACGAGTACGACGACTGGTACTGGCCATGGTATCGTCCCTGGTTTCATCCCTGGCATCATCGCCACCGGCACCACTGGTAAGCCCGGCGCGGACCGGCTGGCAAATGGAGCGAAAACCATGAAGACCGCGATTCAGGGCGCATTTCTGATGTTGGGAGCACTGGCCGTATTGACCGGCTGCGGCGGTGGGATCTCCAGCTATGCCCGCTCGCAGGTCTCCTATTTCGGGTCTTTCCAGGAACTGCAGCGGAATCCGGAACCATACCGGGGCCAGACCGTGGTCTGGGGCGGGCGGGTCATCTCGGCGACCGTCCTCGACGGCGCGGTGACCGAGATCGAGGTGCTGCAACTGAACCTGGGCCGCAGCCAGCGACCCGTGGGCATCGACGATTCCCAGGGCCGTTTCCTCATCCGCAGCGACACCTTTCTCGACCCGGTTCTCTACCCCAAAGGCACCCTGGTCACCGTAGTGGGACCGGTGCAGGGAACGGAAGATCGCCTGATCGACCGGATGAACTATCGATATCCGGTGGTGGGCATCACCGAACTCAAGAAATGGCCGCCGGGGTCGGGGGACTCGCCGCGCTTTCATTTCGGGATCGGTATCGGGACCCATTTGTAGCGGCAACGGGAGCCGCACCGGCCGGCCCGGGACCCGGATAAGGGGTTGCCATCCGCCATGGGGCGGATTATGATGGATGGAAATCAACAGGAGCCGAAACCTATGGAAATATCCGGCAAAATACCCCCCCTGGACCGGACGGCGTACAATCGGACCGATGTCAAAAAGGCCGAAAAGACCCCGGCACCGGCAGCCAAGGGGGACCGGGTGACGATATCCCATCAGGCCAGGGAACTGCAGGCCGCCCTCGAAGCGGTCCAGAAAATGGATGATGTGGATCATGAAAAGGTCGCCCGGATCAAGGCCCAGATCAAAGCCGGCACCTACCGGGTGGACGCACATAAGGCAGCTTCCAAGATGCTGGAAGATGCCCTTGCCGCCGATACCGACTGATCCCGCCCCGCGACGATCTTCGCCGGGGAGATCCGGTCAGCCGCCTGCCTTTCGCCAGACCTGCGTCCTTTCCCAATGAACGTTGACTAGAAGTTATCTCAAAAAACGGATTTTGGTCCAAGATGTAGGCGGGGTCGGGTTCCAAACCGCAGGCATACTGTTGTATGTCGAGGATTTGGAACCCGACCCCAACACCCAGATTGGGCCAAAAGACTTTTTTGAGATGGCTTCTAGATAAATCCCTGGATGGCCCCCTCCATCTGCAGCCGGCAGGCCAGGGCGAAGTCCTCGGGATAGTGGCCGTTGATCCAGCGCAATTGGGATTCGCTGAAGGCGCCGGGGGATTCCGGCAACCGGGGCAGGAAGGTGTAAAGCAGACGCTGGTCGCAATCCCGGTAATGGAAACGTTTGTTGTATTCGAACACGGTGATCATGGTGGCCCCCAGGCGTGCCAGCACCCGCATGCCGATGAGCAGGGCCTTGTCCAGGCTGCGGCGCAGGGCCGTGTCCGCCTCGAGGATGTTGCCCACCGGGTGCACCGGCATCATCTGCAATTCCCACTGGGAGGTCTGGGCCTTGGGCACGAAGAGCATCACCCGATCGTCTTCATACACCAGCAGGCGCGCGGGCCCGTTGGCGCGGCCGTCCATGCGGGTGTTGTTCCGCGTGGCGGCTTCATAGCAGTCGAAGAAGGAGGCGTCGAACTGCTCCTCGAACCGGCGGACCGCTTCATACACCATATCGCCGCAGGCGAAGGAGGGCAGGGTGCCGGACGGTGTAAGGCCCGGGGCGATCTGCGTTTCCGACGGCACCAGGGCGAATTGCTGGTGAATCTGCTGATGGGAGGCATGCAGCCGAAAGCCGCTGGGAGCGTAGTCGAAGCCGTAGTTCCAGCCCCATAGCGTGGCGTTGAAGTCTGGAGACGGAACCGCGGCCAGGGCGCGGGCGACGCGACGGCGCAGGTTATCCAGCTCTTCCACCGACAGGGAGCGGCGCTCTTGCGGCGGGTCGATTCCCAGCATGCCGGCCATCTGGACATAGACGCGCTGGTAGTACAGGTGGCGCATGCCGAAGATATCTTCCGGACACAGGTCGCCGATGGCGTACCGTATCGTGTCGTGGGCCATGTTGGCGGCATAGTGGCCCCAGGGGATATAGCTGTTGCGCCGCAGGTACTCGAAAACGTGGCTTTGGGGAACCTTCCATTGGCCCACGATCTCGCTGTCGCCCTGGATACCCGGTCGCAGGACCATCACCTCTTTGTAAATCCGATCCAGATACGGGTTGTTGGCCACGGCTTCGAATAGATGCCGGTTGAAGATCACCGGTTCCAGCCTTCCGTCGGCGCCGGTAATATGCACCAGGCCGTCGGGCGCTCCGGTCTTCTCATCATAGGTAAATTGACAACATGACTCGGCCAGGCGCCGGAGGTCGTTGGGATCGGTGGAGGTGGTGGCCAGGGCCAGCTTGATGGGGACGGGCAGGCCGGCAAACAGTTTTGCGATCGGCTCCTCGGCGGAACCCAGCGCTTTTTGGATGGCCTGTTCCATGGAGACCTTCAGGGGAGAGGCGATGGCGATCCGCGTGGGATCGGACGCGGTTCCGTCGGCCCATGCCTTGCCGATGTAGGTGGTGCCGCGGAAAGGCAGGGGGTTGGCCACTTCGAAGACGGCGTCGGCCGATTCCGCCTGCACATCGGCGGCCGGGAAATTGGCCCGATTCATCTTGCGGCGGCCGTCCCGGGTCCGCCCCAGCACCAGTTCGAAATCGTCTTCCCGCAGATTGACGGACCGGAAGGCCGGTTCATGCAGGGTGTAGACAAACCGGCCCTCGGGGGTCACGCAGGTCCGCATCGGTGGGAAAGGGTCTGTTATCGTTGCCATCTTTGTCATGGTGGGCCCAGGTTACCATAACGGGCAAGGGATTGAAATCCATGTCGGCGACTGGCCGTGGGCAGTACTCTTTTTGAAGAATCCGCGGTCGGCAATATCGATCAAACGAGGCCGGCCGCATCTGGGGATGAATGCAAACCGGCACGGTTCGTCCGTTTCCGATCCCGGGATTACCGGCTGTAGATGACGGCCAGGATCTTGGCTTTGCCCTCCCGGGCGGTGATCAGGTGGGGTGAGGTGGACAGGTAATAGGCGCTGTCGCCCGGGTGCAGTTCGAAATGGTCGTCGCCGATATCCAGCCGTACATGGCCCTGCAGCACATAGATGAATTCTTCGCCGTCGTGAATCGAACGCTCCGCCTCCGCCACGGCTTCCAGGTCCACGATCAGCGGTTCCATGTGGCGTCCCCGTACCTCCGGAGCCAGGCTCATGTAGGTGTAGGCGGCCTTCTGGCCCCGCTGGGAGGTGGACCGGGAGATCTCCTTGGATTCCCCCTTCCGGGTGACCACATAGGGCTGCCGGCCTTCCCGGCTGATCAATTGCTGCAGGGCGCCGTCCAGGGCTTTGCTGAGCTTGATCACCGTGCCCAGTTGGGGGCAGACGCTGCCGTCTTCGATGTTGGCCAGCATCTCTTCGTCATACCCGGTGAGTTCGGCCAGGCCGGCGATGGTGACGCCCTTGTCTTCGCGCATCTTCCGGATCCGCTGGCCGATCTGCTCGCAGGGCGCCGTCTCGGCGCCCTGCGCGGCAGTGGGGGCGCCGGGTTCGATTTTTCCGGTGAGGTCTTCGAAATAGTCGACATTGATCGGTGGCGTGGTCTTCTCTTTGGACATGTCTCCGTCCCCATGATTTGAGCGTTGATGCCCCACGACATAGCGTACGGCATTTCCCTGATATTCACAACCGGCAGCGCCGTCCGGCGCAATGAAAGTCTACGGCCGCATGTGTTCGGGCAGTACCGCCGCCGGGCCCCAGTCGTCGGGCAGGTTCTGGTCCGGGTCTTCCCCCAGCTTCTCCTTGAGTTTCTTGAGCCCGGGGCGGGCGAACCGGGGATGGCCCTCTTTGAGGGTTCGCCCGTTGATGGCCGCTTCGGAGCGCAGCCGGTGTCCCACGGTGCGTTCCAGCTGCCGGCCCAGCCAGAGCATGCGGTCCACGTCGTAGCCGTGTTCGATGCCCATCTCGTCCACCTGCACCAGCAGGTCCTCCATGCAGATCAGGCCGACGAAGCGGGGATCCTCGTAGTAGTAA
>JBNKDU010000157.1:0-15795 GCA_050288425.1 Desulfobacteraceae bacterium
AAAAATAGAAAAACCTTCTATCATCCAGGCAGCGGGCAATAAACCGAAAATCATCGAAGAATTCATCGGCCGTGTTAATTCTGGTACCGCAGAGCTCAGCATCGCCAGGATGAAAAGCCCGGCAGGGTGGATAGAGCCGGGACAACGGCCTGAATTCGATGAATACACGGTTTTGCTGAAAGGGATGTTGCGAATCAGGACCAAAGACCGAACTACGGATCTTCATGAGGGGGGATCGGCCGTCGTTCCGGCTGGAGAATGGGTTCAGTACAGCACGCCGGGTCCGGAAGGCGCCGAATATATCGCCGTCTGTTCCCCGGCGTTTTCTCCCGATATCGTTCATCGGGATGAAGAGCCTGTGGAGTGATACGATGAAAATCCTGATCGTTCTCGGACATCCCGGCCCGAACAGCCTGAATCATTCCATCGCGCGAGCGGTCCGGGACGATCTTCGGGACCACGGTCATGAAGTGAATTTCCACGACCTGTACCGGGAGGGGTTCCCGCCGTTGCTTTCTGCCGAAGAAATCCCGGAGTCCGGCAGGATCGAACAAGTGATCGGGACCCATTGCGATGAACTTTCATCGGCGGACGGCATCGTCATCGTCCATCCCAACTGGTGGGGGCAGCCGCCCGCGATCCTGAAAGGATGGGTCGACCGGGTTTTTCGGGCGGGGATCGCCTACCGGTTCGAGGAAGGCGACGGCGGTGAAGGCATCCCCATCGGTTTGTTGCGCGCCTCCGCCGCCGTGGTCCTCAATACGTCGAACACGCCTGCCGCGCGGGAGATCAGTGCGTTCGGCGATCCCCTCGATGCGATCTGGCGGCGATGTATCTTCGACCTTTGCGGCGTGAAAAATTTTCATCGCAGGATGTTCTCCATGGTGGTCACGAGCACCAGGGAGCAGCGCCGCGACTGGATCGAAGAATCGAAGATGATCTGCAGGAACGCGTTTCAAGATGCGATTGACACCCCCCCCTTGCTTTCGGCAGCCAGATGACTGACGATTCCCATTTCCGTCTGCAAGTCATTGTCTTCGCGCTGGTATCCGCCTCGTTCACCAACATTTACGTCACCCAACCCGTCCTGCCGGTTCTGCAGAAGGAATTTGCGGCGGATATGGTGGTGGTTTCCTTCAGCGTGTCCGCCGTCATCCTCGGCATCGCCATCTCCAATCTTCCCTTCGGCTTCCTGGCCGACCGATGGCCGATCCATCCGATTATCCTGACCGGCGGCATATTGGTGGCGGTCGGCGGCCTGGTTTGCGCGCTGACAAGGGATCTCTGGGTCTTCATCGGCGCCCGGTTCCTCCAGGGCATCTTCATCCCCCCGCTGACCACCTGCCTGGCCGCCTACCTGGCGAAGACGCTTCCCGCGGCACGGTTGAACATCGTCATGGGTTCCTATGTGTCCGCGACCGTCCTGGGGGGCTTGTGCGGCCGATTGCTGGGAGGCTGGATCCATCCGCCGTTGCACTGGCGCTATGCCTTCGTGTCGGCGTCGGTTCTCACCCTCCTGGCGACCGTCACGGCGGTGCGGGGACTGCCGCGACGCCCGGCGGAAGCCGGACGGCGGCAGGATTCCATGGGCTTCTGGGAATTGATCAGGCGCTGGGACCTGTTGCGAATCTACCTGTGCGCCATGGGCGGCTTCGCCATATTCTCTTCCGTATTCAACTACCTGCCATTCCGGCTGGCGGCAGAGCCGTTTGGATTCTCCACCGAGATGACGACCCTGCTCTACCTGGTTTATATCGTCGGCATATTCATCGGACCCACCGCCGGCCGGGTCAGCAATCGGTTCGGCAGCGGGAACACCCTGCTTGGGGGGAGTATCGTACTCGGGGGGGCGTTGACCCTGATCTGGTTGCCTTCCATATCCGCGGTCATCGCGGGGCTTCTTTGCACTTGCGCCGGATTTTTCACGATCCATGCCGCCGCGGTCGGTTCCCTCAACCGCAAGCTCTCCAGCGGGCAGGGACGCGCAAACGCCCTCTACGTGCTTTTTTACTACGTAGGGGGCTGGCTCGGCATCACAGGCTCCGGGTTCGCCTACAAGCAGGGCGGATGGAGCGCCCTGATCTGCGTAACCCTGTTGCTGTTGATCGTTCCGCTAAGCGCCGGCATGGGGGAGCGCAAAGACGAACCCCCCCGCTCGTCCCCACCCCCGGGGCGCTCATGATCCCATGCCCGTAATGCACGCACGCATGGGTTGTTTTTCACCGGATCGGCATCCTGAAAATCAGCAGCAACATGCGTCCTGCGGTTCCTTGTCGATCCGGGCATCCGCTTCGTCGATGTCCGTTGCCCATTCCTCCAGGTCGCAACAGCAAAGGCTGGCGTATGCATATTCGTCATCGGCATCGATCCGGCATTCATCGGCCTGGCCGTATTCGTTTTGATCTTTGTGGTCCATCGAAACCCTCCCCATGGTATTCTCGAATTTACAGGAACCGAGCCATCCGCCCTCGCGGACGGCACAGCGGCCCGATTTTCTCGGATCCCGGCCCGGTCAAATGTAAGATGGTTCTCTTGTCGTTCTGGGTCATCCAGCCGGCATGACAGATCCGGTCGATGGCCAGCTCCACGTCCTCGGCCGGGATATCGCTGAACTTGCGAAACACGGTCCTTTTCTTGATGGCGCCGTAGGATTCCCCGCCCGGCTTGCCGGGTTGGAACCGGGAGCACATCAGGTAGAGGATATTGTTCTCCAGGTTTTGAAATTCCATATTGGCCCTATTCCTTCCCCTTTCACGGCCACCTGAACAAGGACTGGCAATGCCCCGGGTTCAGGTTCCTGAAAGGTTGAAAATAGTCGGGCGACCGATAGAGCAAGTGGTTGGCGGCGAAAATGGGAAAATCGCCGTGGGTGATCGCGAGCAGGAGGTGTCAGCTTGCCCCGACAGCGTATCCTATCGTTCCTCCGGAAACGGCTGTAAATTCCGGATGAAAACTACTCTATTGCCGCACTCCTCGATGTCAACCGCCGTGCGCGTATTGTTGACGGGGGAAATATCCACCCACATTATGTAATCGGAACGGATTTCAGGAGGTAATCCCTGATCATGGAGAAGCCTGCCTCGCCCGGGCCGCCGAAATTCAGGCGATGCACCAAGCCGGACAAAGGAGCCAACCGATGCCGCGTTCGACCATCGATTTCGCCGAAAAACTCGAATACCTCTCCATCCTGGATGAGAATGGGCAACTCGACAGCTCCCTGGAACCCCGGATCGAAGACCCATTGTTGATCAGATTGTACGACGCCATGGTGCTGGGGCGGCGGTTCGACGAACGCCTGCTCAATCTCCAGCGGCAGGGCCGCATCGGCACCTTTCCGCCCATCCGGGGCCAGGAAGCCGCCCATCTGGGGGCCGTGGCCCACCTGAAGGCCGGCGACTGGATGGTGCCCTCGTTTCGCGAAACCGCGGCCGAAATCTGGCGCGGGCGGTCCCTGGAAAATGTCATCATCGCCAACAACGGCTTCAACGAAGCCGGGACCATGCCTCCGGACAGCAGGAATTTCCCCCTGTCCGTGCCCGTGGGATCCCAGATCCTGCACGCCGTCGGCCTGGCCATGGCCGCCAGATATCGGCAAACCGACGAGGTGGTGATGTGTTTCTTCGGCGACGGCGCCACCTCGGAGGGGGATTTCCACGAGGGGCTCAACTTCGCCGGGGTCCGGCAAAGCCCGGTGGTCTTCGTCTGCCAGAACAACCAGTGGGCCATTTCCGTTCCCCTGCGCGCCCAGACGCGAACCCGGACCCTGGCCCAGAAGGCCGCGGCCTACGGCATGCCGGGCATCCAGGTGGACGGCAACGACCTGCTGGCGGTCTACGCGGCGGCCGGCGAGGCGGTGGACCGGGCCCGCGCCGGCCGGGGGCCGACCCTGATCGAATGCCTCACCTATCGTCTCGGGGTCCACACCACCGCCGACGATCCCACCCGCTATCGCGACGAGGAAGAGGTCCGGCGCTGGCGGGAGCGCGACCCCTTGATTCGATTCGAAAAATACCTCCTGGACAAAGGCGTGCTGAGCCGCGACGGGATCGATCGCATCCAGGCCGACATCGAGGCGCGCATCCAGGCCGCCGTGGACCGGGCCGAAGAGCAGATGCGCGCCATGGGCGATCCCCTGGAAATGTTCGACCATCTCTACGCCGATTTGCCGCCCTATCTCCGATGGCAGCGGGACCAATTGAAACGGGAATTGTCCGCAACGGGAGGGGAGCCGCAACATGGCTAAGATGACGATGGTGCAGGCCTTGAACCTGGCCCTGGAACAGGAGATGGAAAAGGATGACCGCGTGATCGTGCTGGGCGAGGACGTGGGGCTCGACGGCGGTGTGTTTCGCGTCACCGACGGCCTGATTCAAAAATACGGGGAGCGGCGTGTCATGGACACACCCCTGGCCGAATCCGCCATCGTGGGGGTCTCCATCGGCATGGCCGCCTATGGCCTGCGGCCGGTCTGCGAGATCCAGTTCTCCGGGTTCAGCTACCACAATTTCCACCAGTTGGAGAACCACGCGGCCCGGCTGCGCTGGCGCACCCGGGGCCGTTTCTCCGTAGGCATGGTCCTCCGGACGCCCTACGGGGGCGGGGTGCGCGCCCTCGAACATCATTCCGAAAGCCGTGAAGCCTACTGGGCCCATACCCCCGGCCTGAAGACGGTGATCCCCTCCGGTCCCCGCAATGCCAGGGCCCTGCTGGTCAGCGCCATTCGCGATCCCGACCCGGTGATCTTCTATGAGGCCAAGGCCTTGTACCGCGCCTATCGCGAAGAGGTCCCCGAGGAGGAGGAGACCCTGCCCATCGGCCGGCCGCGCATCGCCAGGACGGGCAAGGATGTCACCCTCATCGCCTACGGCGCCATGCTGCGCCCCACCCTGGCCGCGGCCGAAGCGCTGCGGGAGCGCGACGGCCTGGAGGCCGAGGTGATCGACCTTTTGACCCTCTCCCCGCTGGATGATACCCTGCTGGCCGAATCGGTGCGCAAGACCGGTCGCGCGGTGGTGGTTCACGAGGCCCCGCGCAGTTTCGGCCCCGGCGCCGAGATCGTCGCCCGCCTGGTGGAAAACGCCTTCTTCTTTCTCGAGGCGCCCATCGAACGGGTGACGGGGTATGACCTGATCATTCCCTATTTCAGCCGGGAGAAGCACTACCTGCCCGGAGTCGAGCGCATCATCGCGGCCGTCGGCAGAACCTATCAGAATTGAGACCTATCAGAATCGAGGAGGCGAGATGACCCGGTCTTTCCAGTTGCCGGATCTGGGGGAAGGCATTCACGAGGGAGAAATCCTGGCGGTGCACGTCACGGCCGGCCAGATGATCCGGGAAGGCGACATCATCCTGGAGGTGGAGACCGACAAAGCCGCCGTGGAGATCCCGTCGCCCTTCAGCGGCAAGGTGGCGGAAGTACTGGTCCGGCCCGGAGACACGGTCCGTGTGGGGGACGTCCTGTTGACCGTGTCCGGTGAAGAACTCGCCGCGGCGGAACCGGCCCCGGAAAAGGTCGCCGCGGCGGAGCCAATCCCGGCAAAGAGTCCCGCGAAGAAGCGGGGACCGGTACCGGCGTCCCCGGCCACCCGTCGGCTGGCCCGCGAACTGGGGGTCGATCTTCACCAGGTGACCCCCGCCGCCCCGAGCGGCGTGGTGACGGCCGAGGAGGTGCGGGCCTTCGCCGAAAAACAACACGCGCCGGAGGCGACGCCGCCCAGGCCTGCGGCCGGAGAGAAGCAACCCGCCCCCGCCCCACCCGTCGGTGAACAGGCCGCCGATTTGCCCGATTTCGCCCGCTGGGGACCCGTGGAGCGGGTTCCCTTCCGCTCCGTCCGGCGGGCCACGGCCCGGCAGATGGTCACGGCCTGGTCCCGGATTCCCCACGTCAGCTCCCAGGACACCCTGGACGTCACCCTTTTGGAATCTTTCCGCCGGAAGCACAAAGCCGCCATCGAGGAAGAGGGCGGCCGGCTGACCATGACCATCTTCGCCCTCAAGGCCGTGGCCACCGCCCTGAAGACCTTTCCCCAATTCAATGCCTCGCTGGACGAGCAGAACCAGGAAGTGATCCTGAAAAAGTACTTCCACGTGGGCGTCGCCGTGAATGCGCCCCACGGGCTGATCGTGCCGGTGGTCCGCGACGTCGACCGCAAGAGCATCAAGGAACTGGCCGTGGAGGTGCACGCAATCGTCCGGCAGACCCACGAACGAACCATTCCCCTGGAAGCCCTCCAGGGCGGGACGTTCACCATCACCAACGCCGGCGCCATGGGCGGCGGATTTTTCACCCCCATCATCAATTATCCCCAGGTGGCCATCCTGGGCATGGGCCAGGCCCGGATGCAGCCCGCCGTGGTGAACAGCGAAAGCGGCATCTCGCAGATCGTCCCCCGGCTGATGATGCCCCTGGTGCTGAGCATCGACCACCGGGTGCTGGACGGCGCCGATGCCATCGCCTTCCTGCGCACCGTCTGCGAGGTGCTCCGGGACCCGGATGAACTGCTGATGTCCATGGTGTGACCCGATGCGACGCCTGCGTAAAACGCCCGGCGTCCGTCACATCGACCGCGCAGTGGAAACGCTCTTCGTAGGGTCGGGCTCCGTCCCGGCCGGTTTGAAACGACGCCGACACCGCCCGGCGACAATTCAGGCGCAACCGGAACGGTCTTCCCGGGGTCGGGTGGGCATGAAACCCAAATGACGAGGTGACGGCAATGGTCATGGGAGAACTGGAGCAGGAGACCCAACTGCTGGTGATCGGCAGCGGACCGGCGGGCTACGCGGCCGCGTTCCGGGCCGCCGATCTCGGCCTGGAGGTGACCATGGTGGACAGCGCCCCCCGGCCGGGCGGCGTCTGCCTGTTTAACGGCTGTATTCCGTCCAAGTCCCTGCTGTTTCTCTCGGAAATGATCCACGATGCCGGCCGGGTCCGCGAGATGGGCCTGCGCTTCGGCGAGCCGCGCATCGACCTGGAGGCCGTCCGCCAATGGAAGGGCCGGGTCGTCGACGACCTGGCCCGGGGGCTGGTGGGGCTGTGCCGGCGCCGGGGCGTGCAGCGGATCAAGGCGCGGGCAAGGTTCGAGGACGGCCGGACCGTCCGGCTGCAGGGCGCCGATATTCGCAGGATCCGCTTCCAGGACGTCCTCGTCGCCACCGGTTCCCGGCCCGTGGGCCTGGACGATGCCCCGTTCGTATCGGGAAGCCGGATCATGAGCTCCGACGGCGCCCTGGCCCTGCGCGACATCCCGCAACGGCTCCTGGTGGTGGGCGGGGGCTATGTGGGGCTGGAGCTGGGTTCGATCTATGCTTCCCTGGGCAGCCGGGTGACCCTGGTGGAGGTCGGCGACCGACTGCTGCCCGGCGTGGACCGGGACCTGGTGCAGCCGTTGCAGCAGCGGATCGAAGCGGCCTTCGACGCCATCCTCTTCCATGCCGAAGTGAAAACCCTGACCGAAGAAAACGACCGGGTACGGGCCATCATCGAAACCGGGGAGGGGCCGCGCGAGACGACCTTCGACCGCGTGCTGGTGGCCGTCGGCCGGCGGCCGTCCAGCGGGGACCTGGGCCTGGAACTCGCCGGCGTCCGGCTGGATCCGAAGGGCTTCATCGTCGTGGATGACCGCCAGCGAACCAGCGCCGGACATATCTTCGCCGCCGGCGATGTCACCGGCGGCGCCATGCTGGCCCACAAGGCCTCCCGGGAAGGCAAGGTGGCCGCGGAAGTCATCGCCGGCCGGGCCGCCGCCTTCGATGTGCGGGCCATGCCGGCCGTGGTCTACACCGATCCGCAGATCGCCTGGTGCGGCCTCACCGAGGAGCAGGCGCAACGCCGGGGAACGGAAGTGACCGTCCGGCGCTTCCCCTGGAAGTACTCCGGCCGGGCCGCCACCATGGGCTTGTCCGAGGGCCTGACCAAGATCGTCATCGACGCGCAAAGCGGACGCATCCTGGGGGCCGGCATCGTCGGACGCGACACCGAAGGCCTCATCGCCGAGGCCGTGCTGGCCATCGAAATGGGCGCCCTGGCCGAGGATGTCGCCCTGAGCATCCACCCCCATCCCACCCTCTCGGAAACCGAGGCCGAGGCCGCCGAGCTCTTCCTGGGCGGCGCCACCCACCTTCCGTCCGTGGAGCCTTCTTAAATCAGTTACTTGTTGCGGATACGCTGCTTCTTGGAAAGGGGCCTTCGGCGCAGGAGCACATAGGTCGCGCCGGCGCCGCCGTCGCAGGCCTTGGCGCTGGCCAGGGCGATGACGTGGGCCCGCAGGGCGCCCCGGGTGAGCCACTCGAGGACCTTGCCCTTGAGCACGGGCTTGTGGGGAGATCGCAGGCCCCGCCCGTGGACGACGAGCACGGCATGCAGGCCGCGCCGGATGCTTCGGCGGATGAAGCCATAGAGGGCCGTCTCGGCCTCGGGGACGAATAGGCCGTGCAGGTCGATGTGGTCCTGGATGGCGTAGCACCCCTGGTGCAGCCGACGGGTGATGCGCGGATCCATGCCCGGCGCCCTGGCTTCCATGTACTCGTCGGTCAGGGAGACGTCGAAGCCCCTGCCCGTGCGGATCAGACGCTGCAGGGCCGCCACGTTCTCCTCTTCGGACCGGTTGCGGGTGGACAGGACGGTCAGCGGCCGGCGGGGCAATTGCCAGTGCCGGTTGTGTTTCAGCCGCCGGACATCGCCCATGGCCCGGGCAAACAATTCGCGTTCCTGCTCCGGGGAGAGGCGCGGCTGGGGCCGGGCCCTCGCTTCGGGCGGGGGGGCCAGATCCAATTGCTTCTTGTCCACCAGGCTCTTGAGTTGATGGAAGGGGCGGTGAAAGGGTTTGTCTCGGCCGGTCTTCATGACGACACGCCTTTGACGCAACGAAACGGGCACATACCGGGCGCATGAATTTCACGTCGGCGCCGTTGTGCCCCCTTCGCGGTTGCAAACACTTGCGGGCACGTCATTCATCCATAATCGATTCCACCGTGGATGTCGAGGGCGCAATGGCATGCAACGGCCCCGGGACGGATCGGCCGGCCCAGGGCAAATCGGACACCGCGGCTATGGCCGCCCGTCACGGGACCAGCAGGTTCTCGTACACCCCCACCGTCATGCCATTGAAATAGGTCACGGCCATATCCGCGTCGCCGTCGCCGTCGAAATCCGCCAGGGCGAAATCCATGGGTTTATTCGGCGCCAGGGTGTGCGAATACGCGGGTTCGAAGGTGCCGTCGCCGCGGTTGAACAAGATGGAGATGTCGTCTCCGCGATGGTTGCAGGTGACGATGTCCGGATCGCCGTCGAGATCGAAATCCAGGACCTCCGCGTTCACCGGCCCGTCGCCCACCGGGTAACTGAATAGCTGGCTGAAATTACCGGCGCCGTCGTTGGGCAGGATCATCATCACGTTGGGATAGTCGTCCGAGGCCGCGATGTCGACGTGGCCGTCGCCGTCGAAGTCGGCTGCCAGGGCGAGGGTGGAGTGATGGCCGTTGACGTTGCTGACGAGATTCGAGGGCGCCTGGAAGGTGGCGTTGCCGTTGTTCAGGCTGAGCCAGACCATCTCCAGGGTATAGCAGGCGGTCACCAGGTCCTTGTCCCCGTCTTCGTCCACATCGGCGATGGCGGTGAACCGGGCCGAGTCGCCGATGGCGTAGTGGTTCTCCCCGCCGGGAAAGAGGCCGCTGCCATTGTTGAAAAAGACGGAGACCGAGGATTCGGTGCTCGAGGCATAGCCCTGGTGGGTGATCAGGACATCGTCGTCCCCGTCATCGTCGATGTCGTCGGCCATGATGCGCGACTGCCCACTGCCCAGGGTGTAGACGTAGAAGGTCGGACTGCCGAAAGCGCCGTTGCCGTCGTTGAACACGATGGCGAAGCGGTCCGGCTGTCCGGAAACATCCGCGACGGCCAACGCCAGGTCCTGGTCGCCGTCCCCGTCGAAATCCGCGGCGCAGGCCAGCCTGGGAAAGATCCCCGCGCTGTACCGGACGGGGGCGGCGAAGGTCCCCTGGCCCTGGTTCAGCAGCACGGAAAAGGACCACGACCCCATGAAGTCGGCCGTCATCGTCACCACCAGGTCTTTCAGTCCGTCCCCGTTCACGTCCGCGGCGATCACCCGCGAAGACGAATGGGGGTAGTTGCCCAGGGTGTATTCCGTAGGCCCGGAAAAGAGCGGGGGCGCCGTTTTGCCGGCGGCCACGTTGGAGATGCCCGAGCGGTTGCCCGCCTCGTCCTCGCTGACCAGGGCGAAGTAGTATTGCGTGTCGGAAGCGAGCCCCGCGACACGGAACGATTCCGGGGTGCCGGCCACGTTGGGCGCCGGAATATTGGGACAGGGAAGGGCCTGGTTCCAATTGGCCGGAGTGATCGGGGCCTGCGCGTAACGAATATCGTAGCGTGTGGCAATGCCGAGACCGCCGTCGTCTCCCGGGGCCGTCCAGGTCAGGGTGACGGCATAGGAGATGGCTTGGACCGCCGTCAGGTCGGTCACGTCCCCGGGGGCAATGGTGTCCGGAAAGCGGTTGTCCACCCGCACCCGGATGAAGGGGCAGCGCGCCACGTTGCCGGACCGATCGAAGGCCTCGACATAAATGGTGTGTTCGCTTCCATCGGCGTATGCCGTGGTGTCCCAGCCGCAGGTATAGGGCGAGGTCGGGACGGTATCGTACGCGGTATCGTCGATGTAGAATTCCACCTTGTCCACGGCGACATTGTCGCTGGCCGTGGCCTCGATGGTGATGGTGCCCGCCACCACGACGCCGTCCACGGGCGACACCAGCGCCACATTCGGGGGGATGATGTCGGGGGTGGCCTGGGGATTGGGTTGGCTGCTCCCTCCGCCGCCGCCCCCGCAACCGCAAACCGTCAACACAAACAGTCCGGCCGCGACGTGCCGGAAACCGATGACCCGAAGCAACTTCTTCATGGGACCTCCTTGAACCTGCGCCTGCAAATTCGAATGGTTCCGATGATAAACCGATTGTAGAGTGGTGCGAATCCGTCTTTCGTGGGTGGAGTCTTCTTTAAATCACATGTCCGGCCGGCGATCAAATGGTTTTGGAGAGTCGGGGGCAAGGCGGTCTTGGGGAAGCGATGCGGTGCGGGAATCCTCTGCCGGGCGGTGTGCCGCGGAAGGCGGCCGGGGTTGCGGCCTTACGGCGACTCCCAGAAACAGGACCGGCCCGATGCTTCCATTTGCAAGCATAGGGCCGGCCGAAGAACCTGATTTCGAGAATTACGGCATGGCGCCCGGTATCATTGGGCCAGCGACTGGATCCCCTCCAGCAGGCAATCGACTTCCTCGATGGTGTTGCCCGGATAGAAGGCGAAGCGGACGTACCGCTGGCCGTCCATCTTGGGATGCATGCAGGCCGAGATGAGGACGCCGCACTCCTTCAAGGCGGCAATCACCTTCTTGGCGCCGGTGGTCTCCGGCACCTGCAGGATGTAGGCGCTGTCGGATTGGGCCTCGGGATCGGAAAAAAGGGAGAACCCGGAAGCGGCGCCGTTGCCGTTTCCCGCAAAGGCATCCCGGATCCTGGATTGGACGGCCTGGCGGGCCGAATCGAGGGCCTCCAGACGTTCCCGGTTTCCATCCAGGAAGTAGGCCAGGGCGCTGTTCAGCTTCAGCAGGTGGCGGACATGGTTGGCGCGCTGTTCCCCCCGGGTGACCCGGCCCTCCGCGAATTCGGCAAGGGTGGGGCTGTCGTAGATCGGATCGGAACCGACCTCTTGGGCCCGTTCCAGGGCGCGGTCGTTGAAGACGATCACGGAACCCGAATTCTGCGCCTGGTGGAATTCGTCGTTGGGGCCGTCATAGGGCAACCCTTGTTTCCGAAGGGAGAAGAAGAACGCGTCCGGCAGGTTTCCGGCCAGGGTTTCGTTCCACTCGTTGGAGAAGAGCCGCAGCGAGGCGGCGTCGGCGATGATGAGGGTCTTGCTGTCGGCCGCGTCGCGGAGCCGGACGATCTGTCCGATTTTTTCGCGGATGCCGGTGGAGGTGCTGTTCCACGAGAGCCACAGGGTGTCGAAGCGATTCTCCCGGAGGAGTTGCTCCAGCTTTTGCAACTCTTCTTCGGCATTTACGGTCAATGCGCATCCCAGCTCGACGCAGAAGGGGGTTTCGAAGGTGACCCCCTTCTGCTTCTCCAGCGCCTTGGCCGCGGAAAATTTGTTGAAGCCCACATAGTTCTCCGTGTCGACCAGGGCGTTCTTGCCTTCCCGGCCCGGGCAGAGATAATTGACCAGCAGCTCGATGGTCCGCTTGCCGGAATCGGCGATGCCCATGTGCCAGCCGTCCCGCTGCCCCGCGGGCAGACAGAGCAGGTCGAAGAGTCGCCGCCGTACCTCTTCATGCCTGGCCTTTACGGCCTCCGGGTCTTCGAGGAGGCCCGGGATATCCCCGGTTGCTTCACTCTGGCGCAAGGCCTCGGCCACGAAAGGGAACATCCGGTTCTGGGCGGTCTGCAAATCGGCTCTGGTTTCCGTTGCTGTAGATTCATTGGCCATCGGTGCTCACTCCTCCTCCAATTGTTTGGCGGTATCCATGATATGGTCGAATAACCGGTCGATATCCGCTGGTTCGGAATCCGCATTGGCCGCCACGTAGCGCAGCGACAGATTCCCCCTCCAATATCCGTAATTGATCAGGGCCTTTCCGGACTTGCGCAGCCCCTCCCGCAAGCGCAGGTTGAATTCATCCATCTCGACGCCGTTGCCGTTCCGGTACCGGAAGCAGACGGCCACCGATTGGGGCTCGGCGAGCAGCTCCAGACCGGGGGTCTCCTCCACCCTGGCTCTGGCGTACCGGGCCAGTTCCATCTGGTTGTCCATGCGCCGGGCATACCCTTCGTCGCCGAAATAGCGCCACGCCAGCCACAATTTCAGCACATCGACCCGCCGGCCGCATTGGATGGACGACTTGCCCAGATCGTAACACGCGGTGCCGTTGTCGTGGTACAGGTACTGGGTGTCCATGTCGGTGAGGTTGCACATCAGGCGGTCCCTCTCCTTTACCAGCAGCACCGAGCACATCAAGGGAATATTCATCAGCTTGTGCGGATCCATGGTAAAGGAATCGGCCTTTTCGAGCCCCTTGAGCAATTCGCGGTGTTTGGGACTCAATATCACCGGCCCCCCGAAGGCCCCGTCCACATGGACCCACACCTTGTGCTTTCCGGCGACCTTTACGATCTCCTCCACCGGGTCGTAGGCGCCGAGCAGCGTGGTGCCCGCGGTGGCGCCGACGAAGAACGGAACCGCGCCCCGGGCCACCGCTTCCTCGATGGCCGCGTCCAGGGCCTCGGGTCGCATGCAGCCTTGCTCGTCGGTGGGAATCTTGCGGACCTGGTCCGTTCCGATGCCCAGCAGGTTGGCGGCGGTGTCGAAGGAGTAATGACACTGCTCCGAAACGAAAGCCGTGAGCCTGCCGCATCCGCACGCCCCCTGGGTCTTCATCTCGGGGCAGGCCTTGTTGCGGGCGCTGAACATGGCCACCAGGTTGGCGTTGCTGCCGCCGGTCAGGAAGGTGCCGCTGCCTTTTTCAAACCCCACCAGGCGGTTCAATTTGCCGATGAGGGCCATTTCGATCAGGGTGGCCACCGGCGCCACCTCGTAGGTATACATGCTGGTGTTGGTGAGGGCGGTGATCACCTCGCCGAGAAAGGCGGGAAAATTGAACCCGCCGTAAAGCTGGTTCACGAACTGCCGGTGGGCCGTATCCACGCTGTAGGCAAGGTAGTTTTCGATATCCCGGACCAAATCGTCGCCGGAAACCCCTTCGGCCGGCAGGGAGAGGTCGATCCCCTCCTTCAATTTCTCGGCCGGCAAGTATTGGATGACCGGTTTTTCGGTGTTTGAAAGCTTGGACTGAATCTGCCGTTCAACCAATGCAAATACCTTTTCCAGCATCAGTTGCTCTTCGTTCTTCAAGATCTGCTCCAGTATCTGAGAAAAGTTCCTATTGATTACGTAAAAGCCGGGTCAAGGTTTGCCTCCGGATCCAGAGAATGATCCAGGCGGAAAGGAAACTGGCCACGGCCAGTATGAATAGCGAGCTGTCCTGTTGCGGCATCCCGTTCTCGGTCCACCGCACCACCACCCCCAGGGGAGTGAACAGATGGAAAAAAATCGCCCCGCCCAGCACGCCGATGGTGACCATGGCGCCGTAGACCTGGGTCCGCGGCATGAGAAGCAGAATGGACGCAACCAGTTCCGCCGTACCGATGAGAAACCGGCCGTAGGGCTCGAAAATGCCGATCCCGAGGAATTGGCCCACGGTAACGAAAATATGGCGCGACTCGGCCGCCCCGCTGAACTTGAAAAACAGGGACGGGATAAACACCGCCAAGGCGATAAACACCGCCAACGGCCAGGGAATATATTTGCCAACGGCCTTCATATCGATTTCCTCCCCGTACGCACCCCCGGCCCATCCGGAAGCCGATGGATGCCGAATATAGCTGCATGCGACAAAAAAAGTCAATGCAACAGCTTTCACGCTAAGCTGACCCGGGCCGGACAACCACAATCACCTGACTGGTCGCGGCAATCATTGAAGGCTTACACCAATGAGGCGCCCGACAGAAAATAGCCCTGGCAAGCACCCCCCGCAGGGTCAAGAAAGCGCCGGAATGCCCTGGTCCATGAATCGCCGGGCCAGCCCGGGAATTGCCCAAACGTTGCCGAAAAAGACGGGCGATAAAAGAATCGATCCGAAGCCTGCGGTTGATTTCCTGCATCGACACCGGATATGATCATGAAACAATGATCCTAGTGGCTCATGAACCTTGCCCGTCATTTTGCGCAAGGTTGGCTACGAAATGACCAGGCGTCGAATATTGCAGACAGGGCGAAAAATAAATCTCGTTTTGTCGATTACAATATCAGTGTTGATTTTCATATACGTTACTGGATATATAAGAAATATGGACAAAATGGAGTCGATATTCCACCGGTATATCGCGAATTAACTCTTCTGACCAATCGTTCGGCGCAATCAATACTGGATGACCAATAATGAATTATGAGAAATGGTCAAAAAAAGAAAAATCAATAGCGCGTGCCGCTTTTGACAAAGCATACGATAAAGAGTGCAATCAGATAATTGGAAAACTAAAAGAGAAATCACAAAAGCTTTCAGATCAAGAAGATATATGGGAATTACATGATTATCTCAGCGAAATAAGAAAAGAGATATATGAAAAATACGATTATAGATATTCAGTGTTGATTATGGTTTTTGCACAATTATTAAAGCAGCAATGGCTGAAGATTGATGATCTAGAAGGTCTCTCAATGGATAAAATCGATAAGATCAAAAGCCTTGCAAATGTCTGAATAATCAAATGCGGATTCGTCGATCAACGTTTTCAGCGGAGCGCGAGGACCATGCGCCTCGCTGAAACGCAACGTTGGGTGTGAAATGAAAATTATGGAACATCAAAAATTGATCTCAGATCTTACTCTATACAAAGAACGTTTAGAGCTGACACTTGTTGGTACAAATTGCGGCACGTGGTATCACGATTTTGATGTCAATAGTATTCATTACGATGAGAGAGCTAAAAAATTACTTGGCATTGATAAATCTTCCGTAAATTATGAAGATTGGTTTGGCTTTATTCATCCCGACGATGTAGAAAGGGTGCCGCAAACGATAAAAGAAAACCCCAATGTTGCAAAAGTCGGAGGGCTTCAGAGCCAAGGCGCCAAGGGCGCAGCCGTAGTCAATCTACTGCAAGCCCTTGGCAACGCCGGATATGAAGTCCTCCGGCTTTCCCGTAGGGTAAAAAAGATGGCATAAAATA
>JBNKDU010000158.1:0-2600 GCA_050288425.1 Desulfobacteraceae bacterium
TGCGGGGCGATGGCGGCGAGCTGCCGCTCCAGGAAGGGGCGGCAGGCCTGGATTTCGTCGGGCTCGGGGTTGCGGTTGCCCGGCGGCCGGCATTTGATCACGTTGCAGATATAGACCTCATCCCGGGTGAGGTGCATGGCGGTGATGATCTTGGTGAGGAGCTGTCCGGCGGGTCCGACGAAGGCGAGGCCTTGTTGGTCCTCGTCCGCCCCCGGTCCTTCTCCCACGAAGACCAGCCGCGCGTGGGGGTTGCCCTGGCCGAAGACGATGTGGGTGCGACCGCCGGCCAGTCGGCAGCGCTGGCAATCGCCCAGGTGGCGGCGGATCTCTTCCAGGCTTTCCGGGCCGGTTTGCGCCGGGGCTTGGGGTGCGGCCCACCGCCGGAGGGTCGCCAGACTTTCGGGGGCGGGGTCGAAGCCGCGGCATCCCCAGCGGGCCATCTGCCGCAGGGTGGCCTTGACGGCGTCGATGGCGCTGTGGGGGTCGGCGGGCAGTTTCATGGTCACCGAATCGCCTTATCCGTCGGCCAGTTGAACGACGTGGTCGAGGATGCGGTGGGCCAGCTCGCTCTTGGGCATGCGCTCCAGAGGGGTGCGCCGGCCGTCTTTGAAATAGAGGGTGGCCTGGTTGGTGTCGGCCCGGAAGCCGGACCCGTCCGTGCCCACCAGGTTGCCCACGATGAGGTCGAGCTGCTTGGCGCGCAGCTTTTCCGTGGCGTTGTGGTCCAGTTCTTGGGTTTCGGCGGCGAAACCCACGGTGATGCGGCCTTGGCCGCTGCCGGCGATGGATTGGAGGATGTCCCGGGTGCGTTCCAGCACCAGAGTTTGGGGCCCCGGGGACTTCTTGATCTTGTGGGCAGCGGGTTCGGCCGGCGTGTAGTCGGCCACGGCGGCGCTTTTGATGATGATGTGGGCGTCTTCGGCCATGCGCACCACCGCGTCGTGCATCTGGGCGGCGGTCTCCACGGCGATGAGGGTCACGTTGTTGGGCGGTGCGATGCTCACGGGGCCGGATATCAAGGTGACCTCGGCCCCCCGCATCTCGGCGGCCCGGGCGATGGCAAAGCCCATTTTCCCGGAGGAGGGGTTGCTGATGAAGCGGACCGGATCGATGGATTCCCGGGTGGGGCCGGCGGTGACCAGCACCCGCTTGCCGGCCAGGTCTTTGGGGGAGATGAGGCTGATGAAGCGGTCGAAGATATAGTCGGGTTGGGGCAGCCGGCCCGGACCGATGGTCCCGCAGGCCAGCTCTCCGGCCTCGGGATCGAGGAGGGTGTATCCGAACTTCTTCAGCTTCGCCAGGTTGGCCTGCACGGCTTCGGCGGCGTACATGTTGGTGTTCATGGCCGGGCAGACCATCACCGGCGAGGTGACCGCCAGCATGAAGGTGGACAGGGCGTCGTCGGCCAGCCCGTTGGCCAGCTTGCCGATGATGTTGGCGGTGGCCGGGGCCACGATGACGGCGTCGGCTTCCTCGGCCCATTGAATGTGCCGGATGCCGGCCGATTCATGGGGATCGAAGAGGTCGACACAGACCTTGCGCCCGGAGAGTGCCTCGAAGGTCAGGGGAGCGACGAAGCGGGTGGCGCTGCGAGTCATCAGTACGCGTGTCTCGGCGCCGGCCTTGACCAGCAGGCGCAGCAGTTCTACGGCTTTGTAGGCGGCAATGCCGCCGCTCACCCCCAGAACCACGTTCTTTTGTTCCAACCCGGCCGTCATGGGATGATCATTTCTCTTCCATTAGAGGTTCACCCTGGTCCATCATAGGCATATCACGGCCCTGGGGCTTCATCAGTCCCGATGCCGGTTGCGGTCCCGCTCCGCTCATGGTGGGGGCCACCCAGATCTCCACATAGCTGTACAACTGTCCTTCGGTGATGCTGATCACGCACCAGCGCGCCTCTTTCTTGAACAGCAGCATGCTGCGGGAGGATTTGATGGCGCTGATCATCTGCCAGCCATCCACCGGCATCTTGTTTTCGAAGTAGGTGATCATCGAGTTGCCTTCCACGCGACCTTTGAGAGAGAGAAGACCGGCGGTGAGGCCGGCGGTGCTGAACACGAAGGAATTGTTGCGGTCCACCTCGAGTTGCCTCGGCAGCAGGACATCTCCGAAATCGAGGTAGACATTCTTGGGCTGGGCAGCGGCCCCCGAATGCTTGGAAGAGGCCTTCCTGTTTTGAAGATACGAACAGCCGGAAAACAGCAACGATACAGTGCAAACACATATCAGGGTCCAAATCAGCCTGGCCTTGGGTGCGGTGTGGATCATCTTCTTCTCCTCCTCTTCTCTGTGGTTTTTTCTCTCTTTGGGTTGCCGCGCTATAGTCTATTGCCGCCCGCCCGTCGAAACCGATCCCGTGGGACGGCGGGAAGCCTCCGCCGTGGGATGCGATGGCGCCCATGAACCCCATCGTTGCATAAGCCGGCGGGGTTCAGGGTTTGTCTACCTTGGTCTTGAACTTGAAAATCAACTCATTGGACCGAACCATGCCCAGCTCCTGGCGGGCGATATTTTCGATGTAGTTCGGGTCGTTCTGCAGCCGGTCGACGCTGCGGTACATCTGCAGGTTTTTCTGGGTGGTCTGGGCGTTGTCTTTC
>JBNKDU010000159.1:0-1999 GCA_050288425.1 Desulfobacteraceae bacterium
CTGGGCTCGGTCTCCGGCAGCATCCTGGTGCCCATCATCACCGCCGGCAAGATCTCCCTGAAAGCCTATCTGGGGTACTTCGGCCTGGTGGTCTTCATCATCGGCGGGTTCCTCTTCTATGAAACCACCCCCAAGGGTCAGGCCGGCAAGAAGGAGGCCAAGGCCGCGGCCAAGGCATTTGAGGATACGCACATCAAGAAGTGCTCCACCCTGAAACCGGAAGAGTGCGGCGTGGTGGTCAAAACCTGGTCGCTGTCCAGGGTCACCTTCAATTTTTACGGGGTGGAATTCAATTTCAAACCCATCGTCGCCATCATCGGCGGCTTCTTCATCGCCGCGCTGGCCTCTTTCCTGGGCATCGGCGGCGGGTTCCTGTTCGTGCCCTTCCTGACCAGCATCGCCGGCCTGCCCATGTTCCTGGTGGCCGGAACGTCTGCGCTCACCGTTCTGGTGGGCATGGTCATCAGCGTCTTCACCTACATGGTGATCAAGGGCGTGCCGGTCTTCTGGCCGCTGATCGGCGTCGAACTGGTGGGTATCTTCGTGGGCTCCATGATCGGGCCGCGCACCTCCAAATACATCCCCGACATCTGGCTCAAACGCATCTTCGTGGTACTGGCCATCTATGTGGGGCTGCGGTACACCACCAAAGGTTTTCTAGGGTACAGCATCGTGCCGCCGTTTTAATAGCGATGTTGCCTGAACAGCGTGCACCCTCGGGGTCCACCCGAAACTTGGCGTAAGCAAGACAGGCGTGTGCCGCGGAGCGCCGGATCGACCCGGCGCCCCGCGGCCCCGCCGCACACCTTAAAGCAGGCGATGCGATCCCGGCATCGCCGGAGCAACCACCTGAACAACCAGAGGTTAGGACATGAACATTCTCACGCAGATCTACCAGGCCATGGACAGTGCCCTGATCTTCTTGTTCCGGCTTCCGGATATCCCCATTCTGGGCTACTACCTGGGCTGTTTTCTGCTGTCGGGCATCTGCGTGGTGTTGGGGCAGATCACCATTGCCATCGCTTTTTTCTGGAATCAAAAGTTCATCGACCGGGACAACAGGGAGATGGTCCACATGCACAACATGTCGGTGCGGGCGTTGATGCTCAAGGACAAGGGGGCCTACAGGAACTGCAACAAAGCCGCCAACGACGCCTTTGGCAAGGTCTTCTTTTCGCAGATCGCCCTGTCCATCTCCTCCCTGTGGCCCATTCCCTTTGCGGCCGGATGGCTGCAGATCCGCTTCCAGGATGTGGCCTTTCCCCTGCCCTTCGAATTGCCCTGGATCGGCGACCAGGTCGGCTTCCTGTTCACCTTCCTGCCCATCTATATCCTGGTCTACATCCTATTCGGCCGCATCAAGGGCCACCTGCCCTATTTCCGGACGGTGGTCAAGCGTCTGGAAAAATACGATTCCGAAGGGGAGGAAAAGATGATCCGCATGTCCGATCTGCCCCGCACCGTCCGGGACAACCCGGCCCCAACTGATCAGGGCTCATTAAACCCGGCCATGCGCGGGCAGGCACTCGGCGCCACACGCAACGGGGTCAAGTGCCCGTAGGATGCGCTCCGGGCGGCCCGGAAACTCGCTGCGCTCAAACAGTCCGGGACGCTTTTCCTGCGCTGCATCCAACGGGCACTAAATGCCATTGCTCACGTGGCGCCGAGCGCCTGCCCGCACATAGCCTAGTCGTTGCCGCTGTCCGCAACAATTATCTTCGGCGGTCCCCAAAAGGAATACGAGAGGTGGTCTACCGGATTCAGTCAGAACTGCTGGGGACAACCCGCCTGTATTGTAATGCCTTATGGCCATGTGATAGAGTGGCTTATGCCGGATACACGCTGCAGACATTAAAAGAAGGAATCCGAAACCCCCATGATGCGGCGATGCGTCCTCGGGACGACACTCTTCATATGGCTCCTGCAGCCGACCCTGGTCTTCGCCACCCAGACCCACGGCGGACAGGAGGGGCTGTTTGTCCATCAATTCGCCCACCTC
>JBNKDU010000160.1:0-13254 GCA_050288425.1 Desulfobacteraceae bacterium
GGATGGGTTTCGGCGCCGGGGATACGATCAGCCGGTGGGCAGCCGGCAATACATCGGTTGCGCTTGTCAGCCGGCGAGTGCCAGGCGGATTCGTTCTTCCGCGGGCAGATCCTGACGGGTCAATGCGGCCTGCATGATTTCCAGACGGTTCTCCAGATCGGCCACCGCCATTTCCAGATTTTGAATCGTCTCACCGGAAGTCTGTTCGGTGATCTCCATCGCTTCGCGCAGATCGCTGGCATTCTTCATCAGGTGTTTCACGTTCTGGATCTTTTCGAGCCGGATGAACAGTTCATCGAAGTTGATCGGCTTCTGCAGGTAGTCCACGGCACCTTTTTTCATGGCCACGATGGCGTTGTTGATGGAACCATGGGCGGTGATCAGGATGACTTCGGTTTTCAGGCTGGCTTCCTTGGCCGTTTCCAGCACCCCGATGCCATCGACCCCACCGGGCATCATCAGGTCCGTCAACACCACGTCAAAGTAATCACTCGACAACCGTTTCACGGCCGCCACACCGTCTTCGGCGGTGGTGACTTCATAGTCGGCCTTTGCCAGACGCTTGGAAAGCAGGGACCTCGTCACCGGGTCGTCATCGACCACCAGGATTCTAAGCGTTTGCATTTAATTACCTCCATTCAAAACGATACATCGCTCGAATGTCTATCGCAGTTGATAAAATATTGATTTCAGATGACGTTTGGGTACGAACCGGGGACATACGCCCGTCATGGATTCGGTAGAACCGATGATCAGGAACCCGTTCGGCTCCAACGCATCTGCGATTTTGGCGAACAATTTCTTGCGATCTTCCAGGGTGAAATAGATGGCGACGTTGCGGCAGAAAATGATATCGAATTTACCCAGGCCGGTGAAGGGGTGCATCAGGTTGAACAAGCGGAACGTCGCCATGGAGCGGATCTCATCCTTGATTCTCCATGAACTTCCCTGGGATACGAAATAACGCTGGAGACGTTCTTTGGGCAAGCCGCGTTCGATTTCGAACTTGTTATAGGAGCCGTAGCTGGCCTGTTTGACGGCGGCGTCCGAAAGATCGGTCCCCAGCAGTTTGATGTTGAATCGTGGATTTGCCCCCAGCAGCTCTTTCAAGACGATGGCGATGCTGTAAACTTCCTGTCCGGTGGAGCAGGCCGCGCTCCAGATGCGTATGGGGGTTACGATCTTTCTTTCTGCTGACTGATCGATTACTTCCGGAAGGATTTTGTGCTTCAACAGTTCGAACGGGTTGGCATCGCGAAAGAACAATGTCTCATTGGTGGTGATGGCATCGAGGATTCTCTTCTCTAACAACTTGGACGCATCGGCCTTGGCCTTGTGGTAGAATTCGCTGAAAGTCGTGCATTTTTCCGTCTCCAGCAGCCTCCCCAGGCGGGTTTCCAGCAGATACGACTTGGATGTATCGATATGGATTCCCGAAATTCCGTAGATATATTTGGAAAGCAGCTCGACCTCATCCGGTTTGATCTTTACCGATTGCCGGATGCCGTTGACGGCGGCGGAAGCCGGTACAGGAGACATCGCCGGGGGAGACATTTTGGGCAGGAGGGAGTTATCTGGCATGATCTCTATCGGCCTTTGCCGTTGTATTTGAGGGTCTTGAGGATTTCATGGGAAATCCGGTCCAAGGGACTGACCACATCGACTAGGCCCTTTTCGATTGGCTCCTTGGGCATGCCAAACACGACGCACGAGGTCTCATCCTGGGCGATGATCACGGCTCCGTTATTCTTCATCTGCTGCAGTCCGGCGCAACCGTCGTTGCCCATGCCGGTCATGATGACTCCGGTGGCGCGGCCCACATAGAGTTCCGCCAGGGATCGGAAAAGATAGTCCACCGACGGTCGACAGCTGTTTTCCGGCGGGTCGTTGGTGATTTTGATTACCCGTTGTATGCCGTCCGCTCCGGCCACGATCTTCATATGCTTCCCGCCGGGAGCGATGTAAACCACGTTGGGTCGCAACGGTTCGCCATCGGTGGCTTCGCGGACGCGCAAGGCGCATTTCCCATCCAGACTCGTGGCCAGAGATTGGGTGAACATGGGGGGCATGTGCTGAACGATAACCACCGGCACGCCGATATCCGCCGGCAGGTTGGGCAGCATGCGGGCCAAGGCATTGGGGCCGCCGGTCGAGATGCCCACTCCGACGATGGATGACTTGCCTGTCCGGTAACGCGCCATTCGTGTGGCCCCGGCCACCGGACGCACGGGACGGGAGGGTGGTGAAGGCGTGTGAAACCCCTTGGCACCCAGGCGAGCCTTGATCTGCCGGGTGCGGTCGAAAGCCCTGAGTATGGGCGCCAAGGCCTGCCTGATGGCCAGACGATTTTCGGCCATGGTCCCCGATTGCGGCTTGGGGATGAAATCGAATGCCCCCAATTCCAGGGCCCGCATGGTCATTGCGCCGCCCTCCTGGGTCAGGGTGCTGAGCATCACGGCGCCGACGTGGGGGGCTTCGTGCTGCATGTGCTCCAGCAGCTCGATCCCGCTCATCTCGGGCATTTCGATATCCAGCGTCAGCAGGTCGGGCTGCAAGGCCTTGATCTTCAGCAGGGCCGCTTTGCCATTGTGTGCCGTTCCGACGACTTGGACCCCGGGGATCTCCGCCAGGACATCGCTGACGATCTTCCGGTAAATCACGGTATCGTCAACGATCAACACTTTAAGCGCAGTCGGAGCGTGCATGCATGGTTTCCTTGATCAGTGGCAGTCTGCCCGGAAGCAGGAACTGGCTAATTGGTTTCTTCGGTCAGCACCTTGTTGACATCCAGGATACCGATCAGACTGTTTTCGGTCTTGAATACCCCTTTGAAATAGGCGCCCTGGACACCGCCGATATTGGCGGGCGGTTTTTCCACCTTGTCCCACTGCGCCGCGACCACATCGCTGATGCTGGAGACCAGCAGGCCGATATATTCCTGGCCCGAATTGACGATGATGTTGCGCGTGGACTCACTGAATTCGGTGGAAGTGAGCCCGAGTTTCTTGCCCAGATCGATTACCGTGACGATCTGACCGCGCAGGTTGAGAATGCCGGTGACATACCTGGGCGCCTGCGGCACCTTGGTCATTTCCATGAGTTTGTTGATTTCCTGCACATTCAGGATGTCCATCCCGCACAATGCTTCACCCACATAAAAAGTGGCCAGCTCGACGCTGGAGCTCATATCGGTTCGGATATTCATTCGATCGTTCCTTTCCTGCCTGTCATCCTCGGTTTGGGCCCGTGCGCGCCGATGATCAAGCCGCCCTGGCCTGGAGAAAAGACCGGATGCTGTTCATCAGTCTTTCCCGGTCGAGCTTGATCTGGTAATCGTCGATGCCCACCTTCCTGCCCCGGGAGATGTCTTCCTCACCGGCCAGGGTGGTCAATGCAATCACCGGCAGGTGGGCGAAGTTGGGGGCACCCTTGATTTTCTGGGTCAGGACGAATCCATCCATGTTGGGCATTTCGATGTCGGTGACCACCAGGTCGACGGTGTCGGCGTTTTTCTGCAGCAGATCCCAGGCAATGACGCCGTCTTCCGCTTCCAGGACCTTGAATCCCTCTTTTTCCATCGACCCTTTGACCTGGTGACGGAAGAAGCTGGAGTCTTCGGCGAATAGAATCGTGGGAGCTTGCCCATGAGCGTTTTCGATCTCGTCGGCGAGTTCAAACCACTGGGGGTTGAGGACCTTGACGATTTCGTAAATATCCACCAGCAGCGTGGTATTGTCGTTGATGATGGTCGAGCCCATGATGCCGTCCTGCCGGAGGGTTACCCCGTCGATGGACAGGGATACTTCCTGGGCGTCCACGGGTCCCATCCCGAGCAGGCCCACTTCCCGTTTGGCCACGTTGAATACAATCACCAGCATATTCTCCGCATCGGCCAGCGGTTTCACCATGGCGACCTCGTCGACACTGAACAGGGGCAGGGTGCCGTTGCGGTACTTGATGACGCGCTTGCCGCCGAGGTGTTCGATATCCGTGGATTTTATCTTCTCGATACGCTCCACGAGGTTGAGCGGCGCGGCGAATTGCTCGTCTTCCGCGCTGCGGAAGATCAACAGGGACTGCTTCTCCTGACTAGCCCGGACGGCTTCCAGTTCGGCCGCCGCCACTTCGGCGGCCCGGGACGAGGCCTCCACCGAGGTCAGACCGGCCATCTGGGCCAGGTTGGAAACGTCTAGAATCAGGGCCACGCGGCCATCTCCCATGATCGTGGCGCCTGCGTACCCTTTGCATTTTTTCAGGTCACGCCCCAGGGGCTTGACCACGATTTCTTCGGAATCGTTCAACTCGTCCACCACCAAACCGTATTTCATGGCGCCGGTGGAGACCACCACGATGTTCAGGGCGCTGTCGGCGTGAAAGCGACGGTCCTCGATCCTGCGGGAATCCAGCGGCGATTCTTCTCCGGACATCCTGACCGCAGGGTCATCCTTCTGGACGAAGGGCGTTTCCTTGGAACGACGATCCGACAGGGATTTGCGCCGGTCGGGCAAAGCAGCTCCGGTCTCGGGGTCGGTATACATGGCCTCCACACCGATGACATCGGTGAGACGGATGAGTGGCAGCAGGTTTCCCCGCAGACGAACCACATCGGCGTCCCCCACCCGCTCGATGCGCTTGCGCACCTGGGAGGCGGGAATGCGCAACAGTTCTTCGAGGTTGACCTGGGGAATGGCATAACGTTCGCCGCCGGTCACCACGATCTGGCAGGGGATAATGGCCAGGGTCAATGGCAGTTTGATCCGGATGGTCGTGCCTTTGCCGAGTTCGGAATCGATATCGATGATGCCGCCCAACTTGTCCAGATTGGTCTTGACCACATCCATGCCCACGCCGCGGCCGGATACGTCGGTGACCCGTTCCGCGGTGGAAAAACCGGGCAGGAAGATCAGGTTGGTCTTCTCCCGGGCGGACATGACCTTGGCCTGGTCCTCGGTGATCAACCCCTTCTCAAGGGCCTTGGCCACCAGTTTGTTGCCGTTCAATCCTTTGCCGTCGTCGGTGATTTCGATATTGACCTGTCCGGCTTCATGGTAGGCCTTGAGGTAGATCTGGCCCATGGAGCTCTTGCCTCGGCGCAGACGCTCCTCGGGATTCTCGATGCCATGGTCCACCGAGTTGCGCACCAGGTGGGTCAGCGGGTCGCCGATGGCTTCGATGATGGTCTTGTCCAGTTCCACATCCTTGCCCTCGAGGGTCAGTTCGATCTGTTTGCCCAGACTTTGGGCCAGGTCGCGCACCACCCGGGGGAATTTATTGAAGACATTGCCGATGGACTGCATTCGGGTGAGCATGATGGCTTCCTGGAGTTCCGAAGTGATCAGGTCGATCCGCTGTCCGGCGATCTCCGATCCGCGATGATCGCTGGAAAAGATCGATTGCAGCAATTGATTGCGGCTCAGCACCAGTTCGCCGGCCAGGGTCATCAATTGGTCGAGAAGGCTCACATGGACCCTCAGGCTGGTTTCGTGTTCCACCTTGGCCGACTTTTTGATCGATTGGGCATTGGAAGGGAAAACCGGTTCGGGTTCGGGCGGCGCTGGTGCATGCAGCTCGGGTTCGGCCATGGGGGCAGACTCCTCCTCGACCTCCGGAAGCTTCCCCGCGGCTGCCGGTTGGGGGGTATCCGCAGGAGCGTCCTGGCCAGTCGGACCGTCCGGCACCGCCGGTAGACCATCGAGACCGTAAAGCCGGTAGTCGTCGCGCAGTTCCAGAATCTGCCGCGGATCGATTTCGAACAACACGTTGATGTCTTCGGGCTTCAGGATCGATCCGAAGAGAAACAGCATCACCGGCACATCGGGGACCCAGTCGTTCTCCAGGTCGGCGGACTCTTTCAGCGCGAAGTTGGCCGTGAGGATGGTGCCGGTCTGTTCCATCTCTTCCAGCACCCCCAGGCATGTCTTGTTTTTCTCACGGATGTCGCCGTCCGTATGGAGCTTGACCAGGTAGACAAATTTGGATTGCGCATGCAGGGGGGCCACCTTGGCCCTGGTGGAAGTAATGGCCAGGCCTCCGTCCGGCAGAACCAGGGTGAACTTGTCATCACTACCTGCCGTTTCCGCAGGAGGAACGCACGAAGCTTGGGTCTCCGCCGTGGAGGGGGGATCGGCTGCGGGTTTCGCTGCGGGTGTATTTCCAGCCTCCAGAATGGCCTGAAGGGCACGAATATGGTCACTGATATCGACATCGTTGCTGTTGATGACATCCTTCATCAACTCTTTCAGGGTGTCCGACGCTTTCAACAATACGTTGACGATATCCGGCCTGGGGATCATTTCGCGGCTGCGAATCTTTCCCAGGATATTTTCCATTTCATGGGTCAGGTTCTTGATGTTGGTCAAACCCATGAAACCAGCGCCACCCTTGATCGAGTGGGCCGCGCGATAGACCTTGTTGACCAGATCTTCGTCGATATCGGCACCGTTTTCTTCGATGGAAAGGAAATCGTTCTCGATGTCGGCAAGATGATCGAAGGATTCTTCAAGGTACATCTGCAAAGTTTCGTCGTCTTGAATGGACATGGGCGCACTCCTTTAGAATGTGATGATACCCGGACCGGTCTGGCAGATGACGCGGACACAATCCCAGGCTCGGTTCGATTTTCGGCGGACACCATGTTGCGCAAAAATCCTTCCGATTTGCTTATTTACGTTATCCGTCTATGGTCCGAAAAACTTTAGCGTTTTTTGCAGTCAGGAATGATGGATGGCGAAGCCCTCGCGGCATCCTGGGCGTTGGATTGCGCTGGATAAAGCCAGGTGGGAATGACCCAGCCGGAGACGCCGTACCGGGTCCTGGAGAGAAGGATAAATGGAATCCGGTTGCATCAGAGGGCCGACATGGCCTCTTCGATGGAAGAATCTACTGCGATGACGCTGGTTTCGTGAAAAGACTTCAAGGATTCGGTCTGGCGCTGCGAGGCCACCACCCGGGAAGCGATCTTGGCACGAACGCAGCTGTTCACCACCGAAATAATCAATTGGATGGTGGTCATGTTGACGTCCGCCACCTTGCCGATGTCCACAATCATCTTTTTCAATCCGGCCGTTGTCATCCGGGCGATCTTTTCCTTCAATGCCGTTTCGACCCTGGCACCCACGGAGCGCGATACCTTCTGCGGCAAGGAAAGAATCACGAACTGGCCGTCCACCTGAAAGAAGTTCGGGCCGTTTTGACTCGATTTGTCATCGTCGGCATCCGCCGTCTGGTTCAACTGCAGGATTTTGCTCACCCGCTCGATCAGCTGTTCGCCCTTGAACGGCTTGACGATATAGTCCTTGACGCCCATCTTGACGATCTGCATCACATTGTCTTTTCCCGATTCGGCGGTCAGCATGATGACGGGAATATCCTTCAGGTCATGTTCCTCCTTGAGTCGGCTCAACATTTCGATACCGGTCATGACCGGCATGGTGATGTCCAGAATTATCAGGTCGGGGTGGATCTTCGAAGCCACCGCCAGACCCTCGACTCCATTCTCGGCTTCGGAAAGTTCACAATCGTATGGTTTGAAGGCCTTCTTGACGATCATTCGAATGGTGCGGCTGTCATCAACGGTCAAGATCTTATATGCCATGGGTTCCCTCCATTGGTCCATGCAGACTAGGATATCCCTTCTATCGGCGCATTGCGGACGGGACTTTAATCGATTTTGACCATAAGACCGGACCGGTTACGCATTTTCCTCGGGAAGAGAACGGCGATGGCATTCGTACCGGGGGGCAGGCGATGGGCGATACAGGGTATGGATGAAGGCAATTCGCGAGTGATCTATAGTTGAGGCTTTCTGCCGGTTTCATAAGATTTTATATATGAATCGGCCAAGGGGGAGGGAGGCTCCTCAACTATAGATCACGTTCGCTACTGGAGACAACCGGTTCCTATCTTACCGAAGAGGCCAGGCTGGCCTTGATAAATTCGCGGTTCATGCGGGCGATGTTGGTAATGTTGATCTCCTTGGGACATTCGGCCTCGCATTCGGTTTCGTTGGTGCAGTTGCCGAACCCGCAGCGATCCATGGCCCGCACCATTTCGATGGCCCGTTTGGCCGCTTCCGGCCTGCCTTGGGGCAGGAGGGCAAACTGGGAGATCTTGGCACTGGTGAAGAGCATGGCCGAGGCATTGGGGCAGGCGGCCACGCAGGCACCGCAACCGATGCATTGGGCGGCGTCCATGGCCAGCTCCGCCGTCTCCTGGGGGATGGGCAGGCTGTTGGCATCGGGCGCCCCACCGGTATTCACCGAGATGAATCCGCCGGCCTGGATGATTTCGTCCAGGGCGCTGCGATCCACCGCCAGGTCCTTGATCACTTTGAAGGCCAACGCCCGGAATGGCTCGATGGCGATGGTATCGCCGTTGTCGAAGTGGCGCATATGCAGTTGGCACAGGGTGGTGCCTTTCTGGGGACCATGGGGCCGGCCGTTGATGACGGCGCCGCACATACCGCAAATGCCCTCCCGGCAATCGTGATCGAAGGCGATGGGTTGTTTGCCTTCCAGCGTCAATTGTTCATTGACCACATCGAGCATCTCCAGAAACGACATATCCGTGGAGATGTTGTGGGCGTTATAGGTTTCGAAACGTCCTTTTTGATTGGGGCCGGATTGACGCCAGACTTGGAGTGTCAATTGGATGGTCTTCGTCACTTGTAGCTCCTTTGTGTCAGTTTGACGTTTTCAAATACCAGCGGTTCCTTGTGCAATTCAGGTTCCGCGTCCGCGCCGTTGTGTTCCCAAGCCGCCACATGGCAGAAATTTTCGTCATCGCGCAGGGCCTCGTTTTCATCGGTCTGGAAGGCTTCGTTGAAATGGCCGCCGCAGGACTCCTGGCGCGCGAGGGCGTCGGTTACCATCAATTCGCCGAATTCCAGGAAATCGGCCACCCGGGCGGCGCGCTCCAGGCTCTGGTTGAAATCCTTGCCCTGGCCGGGTACGAGCACATCCTCCCAGAATTCCCCCCGGAGGTCGCGGATCATGCCCTTGGCTTTCTCCAGTCCCGCGTTATTGCGCGCCATACCGCAGTGATCCCACATGATCAGGCCGAGCCGGCGGTGGAAATCGTCCACCGTGCGTTTGCCTTGAATTCCGAGAAGCTTGTCGATGCGGGTCTGAACACTTTTTTCCGCTTCCACGAAGGCGCTGTCGGATTCGGAGATCGAGCCTTTGGTATGGCCGGCCAGATATCCGCCGATGGTATAGGGCAGAACGAAGTAGCCGTCGGCGAGACCCTGCATCAGGGCGCTGGCGCCCAGGCGGTTGGCGCCGTGATCGGAAAAATTGGCCTCGCCGATGACAAACAGACCGGGCACGTTGCTCATCAGGTTGTAATCGACCCACAATCCGCCCATGGTGTAGTGCACGGCCGGGTAAATCATCATGGGCGTCGTGTAGGGATCGTCGGCGGTGATTTTATCGTACATGGCGAAGAGGTTGCCGTATTTGCGCTCGATCACATCCCGGCCGTCGCGATGGATGGCGTCGGAAAAATCGAGGTAAACCGCCAGGCCGGTATCGCCCACCCCCTTGCCGGCGTCGCACTGCTCCTTGGCATTGCGCGAGGCGACGTCGCGGGGGACGAGATTGCCGAAACTGGGATATTTCTTCTCCAGGTAGTAGTCCCGTTCGCTTTCCGGTATCTGTTGCGGCGGACGGTTGTCACCGGGTTTCTTCGGAACCCAGACGCGTCCGTCGTTGCGCAGGCTTTCGCTCATCAGGGTCAGTTTGGACTGGTAGGTGCCGTGTACCGGGATACAGGTGGGGTGGATCTGGGTGAAACAGGGATTGGCAAAGAAGGCCCCCCGGCGGTAGGCGCTGAAGGCGGCCGAAACATTGGAGCCCATGGCGTTGGTGGAAAGGAAGAAGGTGTTGCCGTAGCCGCCGGTGCCCAGCACCACCGCGTCGGCGGCATGGCGTTCGAGTTCTCCGCTGATCAGGTTGCGCACGACGATGCCTTTGGCGTGGCCGTTGACCATCACCAGGTCGAGCATCTCGCGGCGGGGAAACAACTTCACCTTGCCGGCGGCCACCTGCCGGCTCAGGGCGCTGTAACAGCCCAGCAGCAATTGCTGCCCGGTCTGGCCGCGGGCATAGAAAGTCCGCGAAACCTGGGCGCCGCCGAAGGAGCGGTTGGCCAGCAGCCCGCCGTATTCGCGGGCAAAGGGAATGCCCTGGGCCACGCATTGGTCGATGATCAGGTTGCTGCATTCGGCCAGGCGGTGCACGTTCGCCTCCCGGGCGCGGAAATCGCCCCCTTTGACCGTGTCATAAAAGAGGCGGTGGATGCTGTCGCCGTCATTGGGATAGTTCTTGGCGGCATTGATACCGCCCTGGGCGGCGATGCTGTGGGCCCGTCGCGGACTGTCCTGAAAGCAGAAGGCTTTGACGTTGTAACCCAATTCGGCCAGGGTCGCGGCGGCGGATCCGCCGGCCAGCCCGGTGCCCACGACGATGATGTCGAATTTGCGTTTGTTGGCGGGATTGACCAGCTTGAGTTCAAAACGGTGGCGATCCCATTTTTCGGCGATGGCTCCTCCGGGGACTTTTCCGTCTAGTAACATGTGGAATCCTTTCTATGCGCGAATGGATATGAAAATGGGCAGAGCGCCGAATCCGATGCCGACGATCAGGGCAAATACCAGGCTGAGGGTACGGATGAAGGGCATGTACTTGGGATGATTGGCACCCAGGCTCTGAAATGCGCTCCAGAGCCCGTGGCTGACATGGACGGCGGCCACGATCATCGCCGCAATGTAGACGGCCACATAGAGCGGGTTGGCAAAGGCCTCGGTAACGATGGTGTGGATGGTGACGCGGGTCTTGTCCACGAAATGGAAGTTGGCCAGGTGAAAGGCGACGAAGGCCAGCAGCAGGATGCCCGTGTACGGCATGGTGGCCGATCCCAGGGTTCGTCCTCCGGCCCGCTTGTCCACGCGGTAGCGAACCGGCCGGGCCTTGTAGTTTTGGTAGAACAGCGTCAACCCGGTGGCGACATGGATCACGGCGAACAGCAGCAGGCCCCACTCGGCGAAGGTAACCAGTATGCCGAGGGCGTGCAGGTGTTCGGCGTAGCTGTTGAACATCTCCTCGCCGCCATAGATGGTCAGATTTCCGCCCAAATGGCCGACGAGAAATCCGCAGAAGGCGAGGCCGGTAATGGACATCAGGACTTTTTTGCCCAAAGACGACGTCAAGGTGGCGATCAACCAATTCATAGGTTCCTCCAGGGGAGATGATATAATGGATGCAATGGCTGACATCCGTTTGGATATCGGCGGCGGAACGAGCGCCGATATGGGAAATCATTGTTACACATTCTGTTGCCGAATATCGTTTTGGGGTCGGCAACCCATTCCGTTCTTGTAAGAAAAATACCTACAAACCGCATGGATGCTGACTTCAGAGTCAAGACGTGTATTGGATAACAATGTTACTGTCAATAAAAAATTTTGCGCCACCAATCGTCGCGATGTTCGGCAAGCAAGGCGTCGGCGATCTGTTTGCCGAGACCGGTTTTGAGTCGTCCCCGGACAGTGGGCAGCCAACTGTCCGGGGTCTGGTAGCCGATATCCTTCAGCGATTTGAGGTCGATGATCAGGGACAATTGGTCTGCATCGTTGGCCAGCCGGGCCTCGGGGGTTTCACCGGCATTGAATTCCGCCAGAAGTGCTTCCAGGTCCGCACCAAAAGGGATATCCTCCAGGGTGTCGGCCAACGCCTTGCCCTCATCGGCCCGGACATAGTGTTTCTGGACATAATTCAAATCACCGATGCGCGTCTCCGGCAGGTCATGCACCAGGCACATGCTGATCAGCTTGAGGGCGTCCACATCCGGTCTCAACTTACTGAAGATCAATGCGATAAAGGTGGTGTTATATACATGTTCGGCCACGGATTCCTTGCCGTTTCCCAGGTATTGGTACCCGGTACGGGGCACGTGCTTTAAAAAACTGGCTTCCAGCATCAATTGGGCGATACGTTTCATCGCTGCTCCTTGTCGAAGGGTCGCTCGGGTTGGCGAAGTGTGGGCAAACCATACCGTTGCCATGCAGGAAAAAGCTGCGATTTGTCGGGCTTTGTCGGGAATCGGCATCGGCCGCCGGCCGGGTCGGCTCCGGAAGGGACCGGGTGCCGGCGCCGGCGCAGACTTCGATTCAGGTCACCGTAACAGAGGCCGCCGCTTTTGTCATCCGTCGACCGGACGTGGCGTCGCGCCTGGCAGCGTGCCACTACAAACGGTATCCGCCTTTCAAACGGCAACTATATGTGGTAGGCAGTCGTTGAAAATTTGTTGTGGCGGAGCGGCAATTGCCTTGACACCCGATTACGGGTTGTATAGGTTTGAAAGCCAAGTCAACCCCAACGTTGCATAAAAAAGATGGCAAAAGGTGAATAGACCGAAATGAACGTTGAACATAAGCCAGATCTTGTGCTTCTGCCAACAATTAACCACAGGTCCACTGTAGGATCGGGTCTATTATATGCCATCCTTTTTCCCCTTCGGGAAAGCCGGAGGACTTCAGATCCGGCGTTGCCGTGGGCTTGCAGTAGATGGACTACGGCTGCGCCCTCGGCGTCTTGGCTCTGATGCCCTCCGGCTTCTGCAGCGTTAGGGTGAAGTGCCTCGGTGACCTACTAATGACCGGCCGCTTTCATACCTTTGTACTTCAAATATTCGGGATCCGGCTGCACCAGTTGGGCCATGGACGAATCACCCGGCCAGACGCATTCATACCGGCCGTTGAGGGCCTGCAGTACCAGCGTGAACACCCGATTTTGCCGTTCGAAGCCATCATAGGAGATGAAAGCGACATGGCCAAAAGGCGTGCTGAGCCGTGTCTTTTGCAATGCATCACGAATATCATCGGGTCGCACCGATTTGGCACGCCGCAAAGCGTCGGCAACGATCATCAAGGCAGAGTAGGCCTCGGCCCCATGATAATCCGGTTCTTCATCGCCGTGGGCATCCTTGTAAAGACGTGCATATCTCCTGGCCAGCGGATAGGGCTGCTGGGCCGACCACAAGGCGGCCGTCATCAAAAAATCGGATGCCCCCCGGGTCTCCTTAATGAAGTCGGGGTGGGTAAACCCTCCGGCGCCGCCTAGCAGCTGGGCGGTAATTCCCGCGGTCCGAATGCGTTGAACCATCATCACCCCGTCCTGCTTGTAAGAAACCAGGTAGATCATCTGCGGCGGATTGCGTTTCAGCGGGGCAATGATACGGTCGAAATAATCCACTGCG
>JBNKDU010000161.1:0-2259 GCA_050288425.1 Desulfobacteraceae bacterium
CGTTTCTGGGACCTGATCTATGCCATGGCCGACCAGGGGGTGACCGTATTCGTCACCACCCACTTCATGGAAGAGGCCGAATATTGCGGCCGCCTGGCCCTGATCTACCGCGGCCGGTTGATCGCCATGGGCACGCCGGCGGAGCTCAAGAACGGACTGGCCGGCGAAACGCTGTTGGAGGTGCGTTGCAGCCAGAACGAGACGGCCCTGGAACAGATCGAAGCCCTGCCCATGGTGCTGGACGCGGCCCTGTTCGGCAACGGCCTGCACGTGCGCACCGCCGATCCCGGGGCGGCCCGGGACGCCATCACCGCGGCATTGGGCCGCGCCGGCCTGGATATCGAGCATATGGCCGCCATCGCCCCCACCATGGAGGATGTCTTCGTGGCCATGATCGAGCAGCAGGATCGCATGGGAGGCGCCCCATGACCTTTTCCCACCGACGCCTGGCGGCCGTGGCCCGCAAGGAATTCCTGCATGTGCTGCGGGACTGGCGCAGCCTGACCCTGGCGCTGGCCATTCCGGTGCTGCTGGTCTGCCTCTTCGGCTACGCCCTGACCATGGATCTGAACCATGTGCCCACAGCGGTCTGGGACCAGAGCGGTACGCCCCAGAGTCGCGGGCTGATCAGCCTGTTGCAGGGCTCGGCCTATTTCGATATCCGGCAGACGCCGTCCTCCTATCGCCAGATTACCGCGGCCCTTGACCGGCGGGACGTGATGGTGGCCGTGGTCATTCCCGCCGATTTTTCCCAACGCCTGCTGGCTGGACAACCCACCGCCGTTCAGGCCATGGTGGACGGCAGCGATGCCAACAACGCCAACCTGGCCGTGGGTTATCTGGACGGCCTGGCGCAGATTTTCAACCGCAAGGTGATGGTGCGGCGCCTGGACCGCATGGGCGGGACGACCACCAATCGAACGGTGTCAGCGGAGATGCGGGCCTGGTACAACCCCGACCTGCGCAGCGTTAACGTCATCGTGCCGGGCATCATCGCCCTGGTGATGGCCGTCATCTCCGCCATGCTCACCTCGGTCACCGTGGCCCGCGAGTGGGAGATGGGCACCATGGAACAGCTGATCAGCACCCCCTTGCGGGTCTCCGAGCTGGTCATCGGCAAGGTGATCCCCTATTTTACCGTGGGCATGGCCGACGTGGTCCTGGCCGTGGTCATGGGGCGCTTCGTCTTCGGCGTGCCCCTGCGGGGCAATGTGGCCCTGCTCTTTGGATTCGCCTCCATCTTCCTGTGCGGCGTGCTATTTTTCGGCATGATGCTCAGCATCGCGCTCAAATCCCAGGTGCTGGCCAATCAGTTGGCGTTGTTTGCCACCTATCTGCCGACCCTGATGCTCAGCGGATTCGTCTTCAGCATTCACAACATGCCGACCCCCATCCAGGTGATCACCTACATCGTGCCGGCGCGCTACTTCATCGCCGCCATGCGGGGTATTTTTCTCAAAGGCATCGGCCTGGAGATCCTCTGGATCAATGTCCTCCTGCTGATGGTGTATACGACCCTGATGGTCGTCCTGGCCCACCGTAAGCTGCGGTTCAAACTGGAGGCCTGACCATGTGGTTGAGATTGCGGTGCATGCTGATCAAGGAGTTTCGCCAGATGCTGCGCGATGTGCGCATGCGCTTGGTGGTCTTTGCCTTGCCGGTGGTGCAGATGACCGTCCTGGCGTTTGCCCTGACCACGGATGTCAGGGATATCCGCACGGCCGTTCTCGACCTGGACAACACGCCGGCCAGCCGGGCGGTGACGGCGGCCTTCGAGAGCGGCGGCTGGTTCGAGGTCAAGAAGAACCTGGCATCGGCCCGGGATATCCACCGGGTGCTGGACCGCGCCGAGGTACAGGCGGTCATCCAGATTCCCAGGGGGTTCGAAGGGGACCTCAAGGCCGGCCGCAGCCCCAGACTGCAGGTGGTGGCCGATGGCACCTACAACAACGATACGGCCATCATTTTCAACTACGCCCGGCAGGTGTTGAGCGACTACAACCAAAGCCGGGTCTCCGGGACGACGGCCCGGCCCGTGGCCTTCGATGTCAGGGCCTGGTACAATCCCAACCTGCAAAGCAAATTCTACTATGTACCGGGTCTGATCGCCGTCATGCTCATGGTGATCAGCCTCCTGCTGACCAGCATCGCCATCGTCCGGGAGAAGGAGATCGGTACCATCGAGCAGGTGATGGTCACCCCCATCCGGCGAACGGAGTTCATCGCCGGCAAGACCTTGCCCTTTCTGATCACCGGCCT
>JBNKDU010000162.1:0-4655 GCA_050288425.1 Desulfobacteraceae bacterium
CTCGACTCGCTGGCCCACCTGGACATCCTCCTGGCCCGTCTGGCGGACGCCGTCCGGTCCCGGGGCGGCAGGGTCTTCTTCGCCGCGGATGCGGCCGGGGCCGTGGCCTATTGCCGCCGGGTGGCGGCCGACCACAAGGTCCGGCGGATCGTCAAGGGCAAGTCCATGGTTTCCGAGGAGATCGGCTTCAACGAAGCCATGGAGGCCGACGGCATCGAAGTGATGGAAACCGACCTGGGGCAGTATATCGTCCAACTGGCCGATGAGCCGCCCTCCCACATCATCGCCCCGGCCATTCACAAGACCCGCAGGGAAGTGGGCGCCCTCTTCGCCGACAAGCTGGGCATCCCCTATACGGAAGATCCGCCCACCCTGACCCAGGCGGCGCGCAAGGCCTTGCGGGAGAAGTTCCTGAATGCGGACATGGGCATCTCGGGGTGCAACCTGGCCTGCGCGGAAACCGGCCACATCACCACCGTTTCCAACGAGGGCAACATCCGCATGAGCACCACCCTGCCGCGGGTCCACGTGGCCCTCATGGGCATGGAGCGGATCGTCGCCCGGCTGGCCGACCACGACATGTTCTTCCGGCTCATGGCCCGGGGCGCCGCCGCCCAGCACATGGCCGGATACGTGAGTTACATCGGCGGCCCCCGGCAGGCCGGGGACGTGGATGGGCCGGACGAATTCCACCTGGTGATCATCGACAACGGCCGCAGCCGCATCCTGGCCGATCCCGAATTCCGCGAAATCCTCTGCTGCGTCCGCTGCGCCGCCTGTCTGAACGTCTGCCCGGTCTACGGCAAGGTCGGCGGCTATCCCTACGGCTTTCCCTATTCCGGTCCCATCGGCGCCGTGGTCACCCCCCTGCTCACCGGAGTGCACCGGGCCAGGCATCTCTTCATGGCCGATCCGCTTTGCGGCGCCTGCAAGGACGCCTGCCCGGTGGATATCGATATCCCCCGGATGCTCCTGTCCTTGCGCCGGCGCCTGGCCGACGGGGACGCCGAATGGCAGGTGCCGCCGGCACCCCTGCGGGACCGGCTGGCCTTCACCCTCTGGTCCAACCTCGTCCGCAGCCGGAAGATATACGAGGGCGGGCTGCGCGCCGGCGCCTGGGGCCAGCGGCTGATCACCGGGTCCGACGGGCGGATCCACCGGCTTCCCTATCCGGTGAGCGGGTGGACCCGGGGCCGGAACCTGCGGCCCCTGGCCGGGAAGAGTTTCCTCCGACGATGGAAGGAAGGAGAGGGGCGATCATGAGCCGGGCCGTCTACTACAGCGATGATCGAAGAGATCAGGCCCGGGACGCCTTCCTGGACCGCGTCCGCAAGGCCCTGGGCAAACCTCCCGGCGGCGGTCCCGTGCCCGAGGGCCTCTTCGATGCGCCGCCGCCCGATCTGGCGGCCCGGCTGGACGCCATCCAAAACCGCACGCCGGAGCAGCGCCGGGCCCTGCTGGACGAATTGACGGCGCGGGGCGCGGCCGTGGATCTTCAGGTGACGCCGGTGGCCGATGCCGCGGCGGCGGCCCGGGCGATTCGCCGGATCGTGACCGATACCCAGCCGGAATGGGGAACGGAGAAGCGGGTGGTCGCCTGGGACCATCCCCTGGTGGCGTCATTGGATTTGGAAACCGTCCTGGAGGCGGACGGCGTGCCGGTGACCGTCGCCGCCCCGGACCAAGGCGCCGATCCGGATACCGAGCGGTCCAGACTTCGAAAAGCCATCGAAGCCTCCTACATCGGAATCACCGGCGCCGACTTCGTGGCCGCCCACACCGCCACCATCGTGGCCCGCACCCGTCCGGGCCAGGCCCGGTCCGTCTCCCTGGTGCCCTCGGTTCACGTGGCCGTGGTCACCCTGGATCAGATCGTGGCCGACCTGGACGAACTCTATACCCGCCTCCTGTGGGACCCCGCAACCGCCGCCGAAGGCCTTACCCACTGCATGACCTTCATCTCCGCCCCCAGCAAGACCGGCGACATCGAGCTGGTGATGGTCCATGGCGCCCACGGCCCGCGCAGGGTTCGTCTCGTGGTGATCATGGAGTAGAAGAGAACCATCCCTTCTCGAGAAAATGCACCACCTGGCGGCGGACCTCGCGATCGAACAGGATGGTGGTGTGGTTGCAGGGCATTACCAGGAAGTCTTTCATCCCTTCCAGTTTCGCCTTTTCCACGCTTACCCTGCCGTCGTCGCTTCCCGGCAGGATTCGGGAGAAATAGGGGTTCCGGCTCTTCTTGCCGATGAGGATGCCCACCTGCGGTTCGATGGGCGCAAGACGGGATACCCGGGCGCCTTCGTCCGTGCCCAGTTGGCGGATGTTCGGCCCGGCCAGCCGGCTGAGCCGCGGATACTTGTCCAGGGCCCAATCGGCCAATTCGCTGCCGCCGTTGGGGGGCGCCAGCATCACGATCCGGCTGCCTCGGGGCAGGCGGCCATTCTGCAGATAGCTGCGCACCACGATGGCGCCCATGGAATGGGTGACGAAATGGATGCGTTCGAAACCGTCGCGTTCGCATCGGGCCACGGTCTGCGCCACGACGCCTCGGGCCACTTCGGAGATGCTTTCGCGGGTGGAGGCATAGTCGATGTCGATCACGGCGAAGCCTTTTTCCCGCAGGGCGTGCTCGATCTTCCGCATGGAGAATGAGCTGCGGGCCAGGCCGTGCACCAGGAGGACGCATGCGTTGCGGGTGGGGGGATGGCGGGGCGGATGAATCCTGTCGGCCCAAAGCAATCCGGCCGCCGTCAGTGAAATCGCGGCCACGGCCAGGAAGATGCATTTCAAAATGGCCTTGGATTGCTTCTCCGGTGGACCCTGTGGTGGTTTTCGCATTCGTTTCATGAGGGGAGATCTCCATACAAATCTTTTACGGCGCATTGCAGGCTGGCGGCGGTGGCGCAGCCGGGATCGATCCCGTTGCCGGCGATGAGATCGATGCACGGCCGCAGGGTCCGCGGCCAGCGACGCATGGCGGCCCCGCCCTTGTGGCTGAAGAAGCTGCCCCAGAGGCCGCGCAGGGCCAGGGGGACCACGGGCACCGGATCTTTGCGGATGATCTTCTCGATGCCAGGCCGGAAGCGGTGGATTCTGCCGGTGCGGGTCAGGCGCCCCTCGGGAAAGATGCAGACCAGGCCGCCGGCTCGGAGAACCCTGGAGATCTCTTCGAAGGCCCGGCGCAAGGTGGCCGGGTTCCGGCGGCCCGACTCGATGGGAATGGCCCCGGCCAGACGCAGCACCCAGCCCAGCAGGGGGTTGCGGTAGATGCCGGCGTGCATGACGAAGTGCACCGGCCGGCGGCTGGCGGCGGCGATGATCAGCCAGTCGATATAGCTGACGTGATTGCAGACCAGCACGGCGGGACCGTGGTCGGGGATGCGCGCCGTTCCGTCGCAGCGCACGCGATACAAAATGGGGGCGAGCATGCGCGTGAACCGGTGCAGAAGCAATTGACTCCGGGTGCCGGGCACCGGAGGCGGGGCGCCTCGTCGCCTGGCGGTCCGCCGGCAATGCCGCCAGGCCGCTACCAGGCCGAAGGTGAGAATCCCGCCGGCGACCCCGCCCGCGTGGCTGGCCGCCAGGGGATGGCCGCACAGGCCCATGTGCATGAATTCGAGAAAGACGTGCCCCGACCGGAATTCGTAAATACTTTTCAACGTGACGGCGGCCAGGGAGATCGCCCCCCAGCGCCGCTGGTCATCGTGCCGCATCATCTCCAATGCAGTGACGGCCATCAATCCGTGGGCGACCCCAGACAACCCGGAGAGTCCCTGCCGGTAAATGGATGGATCGAAGACCAGGGAGCAGAGGAGGCTGCCGGCGCCGGCCCCCGCGAGATAGAGAGCGACGATGCCGGCGCGTTTTTCTTCCAGGCAACGATATACGATCAGAAAACCGCCGGCATCCAGTAACAAATGATACCAGCTCAGATGAACCAGGGGATGGGTCACTGCCCGCCACCACTGCCCCCGGCCCACCGCCTCCGGAAGAAAAATCAGGCTCGAGCGGATCTCCCCCCATGCCAGGGGGAGATTGACCAGGAGTAAAAGAATCGTCCAGGCCCAGATCGATCCGTAGTCTCCAATGGGCGAGGTCGTCCTGCTTTCTTTCGGAAACGTTCCAAAACCCAAGTCGGAAGAGAGTGACGCGGTCATAGTTCTACTCCTTTGCGAATTGACAGAGGCATGCGGGAGAGCGCCCGCCGGGGCGGCCGGGCGCTCCCGGTTCGGGGTCAGCGACGGTTTCTACGTCGTTTCATCCACAAGGCCAGCCCCACGAAGAAGGGTCCCACCGAGCCGGACCCGAAGTCGAAGTCGAATCCGCGCTTCCGACTGTCCGTGGAGCCGGGAGAGGCGGCGGGTAGCCCAGGGGCCGGCGATACCTGGGGATTGGACGAAACGGCCGGTTTGACCGCCGGTGCGTCCTGGGGGTCGGCCTTGGCCAGTTTGGGTTGGGGGCCGATGCCCTGCATGGCTTTGTCCCTCAATGCATCCAGGGCTTCCCGGCGCCGGGACTGGGCGGCGCGATCCCGCTGCAGCCGGTCCTGGTTGCGGCGCTCGATCTTCCAGCGCCGGTATTCGGCATCGTTTTCCAGTACCAGGAAAGAAGTATACTCGGTGACGATGGAGAAGGTCTCGCCCAGACGGATC
>JBNKDU010000163.1:0-4742 GCA_050288425.1 Desulfobacteraceae bacterium
GGCGGCGGCGGATACATTGCCGCCCGTGGCGAACAGGGCCGCGTCGATCAACTGGCGTTCCCGGCCCTGGCGCTGCTTCCGGAGATCCATCGGCCCACCAGGTCGACCGGCGGGTGCGGCAGTCGTGCTTTGAACCGACGGATCGGGAGTGCTTTCCGACTTCGGGTAGTGATCGGATGCCGGCAGAATCTCGCGCGGCGGCGCATCGTCGCGGACCTGGTGAAGCAGGAAATGCGGCGGCAGGTGAGCGGTTCGCAGGGTCGTGTCCGGGCCGATGGTATTCATGGCGCCCTCGATGATATGCTCGAGTTCACGGATATTTCCCGGCCAGTGGTAACTCCGGAAGAACTGCATCACCGGTTCACTGACACTGTCGACTGCCTTCCCGAGTGCCTGGTTGTTCTTGTAGATGAAGTGGCGGGTCAAGGATTCGATTCCCATGGGTTGTTCCCGCAGCGGCGGGATGACGATATAGACAACGGCCAGGCGGTAGAACAAATCCATGCGCAATTGCCGCTCGCGTATGGCCTTGTGGGCCGGAATATTGACCGAACTGATGATTTTCAGCGATACCGCGATCTCATCCACAGCCCCGACGCGGCGGACTTTTTTTTCCTGCAGGACGCGCAGCAATTTGGCCTGGAGATGAATCGGCATCGAATTGAGTTCGTCCAGAAACAGGGTCCCGCCATGGGCCTGCTCGAAAAGGCCGGTCTTGTCCACGGCTCCGGTGAACGCCCCTTTCGCCGTACCGAACAGGATGCCCTCCAGGAGCGTATCCGGGATTGCCGCGCAATTGACGCCGATAAAGGGGAAATCCCTTCTCGGGCTGTAATTGTGGATGCTCTGGGCAATGACTTCCTTGCCCGAACCGGTCTCCCCGAACAGCATCACCGGCGAACTGCTCTCGGCCGCCAGACGCGCCGTACCCACGGCGTGAAGAAAATTATCATCCTCCCCCACCAGGTCGGAGAACTGGTAGCGTGTGCCGTTTTTCATTTCCGGCGGGGGGCTCGGAGAAATCGTTGAAAAACCGGTCATGACCTTTTCGAGCAGATTGTAATTTTTTACAAAGCAGATGGCGCCTATCAGCACCCCACTATCCCGCAGGGGAAAGACGGTGTGAATGGTATTGGCCAGCTTGCCTTTATACGTCCGGTAGAAAAAAAGCCTGCCGATGATGGGCGCATCGGCTTCCAGACAGCGGTAGATCATGCTGTGGCGCCACTCCATCCGATAAATATCGGCAATATGCTTGCCCATCACATTGGCCGGTCGCAAACCGTCGATCTCCGCTTGAACTTCATTATAAAAGAGGATCCGGCCGTCGGTATCCGTGATGATCACGCCTTCATCGAATTGATCGAAAACCGGCAGGAAATCCAGTGATCGCAGATCGGCAATGGATGGTGTGGCGGGCGGCACGCGCATGATGGTCCTCCGTCGTGCAATTTCCTGAAGTTGTGCTTGCCTCTTAGGATATGTAAAAAAAATGGTCAGTGAAAGTAAATTTCCACAAATTATGTAAAATAAATTGTCGCTATATTTCACTTGTCTCCTTGTGCGTTTTTACCACACAGCGATTTTCCCATTTCGTTATCCCACGAAGCATTATGATTTAAACTTAAATTCCAAATAGTTAATCCATCTTCCAGATGAGCGACGAATATTGTGCAAGATAATTCCTGTGCTTTTTCGCCATTTCCCAACGGTGGCACACGATATGCTCTGTTAAGGGGAACAATCGTCATCATCAACAAACCATGGTTGGTTCAGACCCCAAATCAAGGATTGCTACTACTTATGAAATCAAGCGCGCCAAATCGTCCTTTTGACCCTGTGGTTTTCTGGGTCTCCGCATCGGTCACCATCCTTTTCGTGGTATGGTCCATATCTTTTCCGGAGAGTATGAGCGCCACCATCAATGCCGTGTTCGCGTGGACAACGGGCAGTTGGGGATGGATGTACCTGTGGGCGACCTTCCTGCTGGTCCTGGGCTGTTTCGCCCTCATGGGTGGGAAATACGGCCGCATCAGGCTGGGAATGCCCGACGACAAACCGGAATTTTCCGATTTTTCCTGGTTCGCCATGCTTTTCGGTTCGGCCATCGCCGCGGGCATCGTTTTCTGGGGGCCGGCGGAACCCGCCTACCATTACATGACCCCGCCCCCTTTCTTCGGCGGCCAGGCCAAAACCGCCCAGGCCGGCGCCGATGCCATGACCTATGCCTTCTTTCATTGGGGGCTGAGCGCCTGGGCCATCTACGCCATGCTCACCATTCCCCTGGCCCACGCCTGCTACACCAAGGGGCTGCCGTTTAAGTTCTCCAGCGCATTTTATTACGCCATCGGCGACCGGATTCATGGGGTCTGGGGCAAGATCCTGGATATCTTTGCCGTTTTTGCCACCCTGGGCGGGCTGGCCACTACCACCGGGCTGGTGGCGCTGCAACTCTCCAGCGGGCTCAAATTCCAGTATGGTCTGGAACTGGGCAGCGGCAGTACCTACATCATCATCGGGATCCTGACCGTCATCTTCACCGTCGCCGTATACAGCGGCATCGAAAAAGGGGTCAAATTCATCGGCGATGTGAATATGTGGGTATTCGTGGCCATCTGGTTTTTCGTCCTGGTTTTCGGCCCGACCATCTTCCTGATCAACATTACCACCAACAGCATCGGTCAGTACCTGCTCAATTTCCTGCCCATGAGCCTGTACACGGCGCCCGGCGCGGACGGCGGATGGCTGGGCTCCTGGACGGTATTTTACTGGGCCTGGTGGATGAGCTGGGCGCCCTTCGTGGCCGTCTTCATCGCCCGGATTTCCAAGGGGCGGTCGATCCGCCAGACCGTGGCCGCCACGCTGCTGCTGCCATCCCTGGGAGACTTTTTATGGTACGGGGTGGTCGGAGGAGCCGGCATCCATTTCGACGTCACCCAGACCCTTTCCGATCACGGCGTGGAGAGCGCCATCTTCGCCATCGCCCAGAATCTGCCGGTAACGGGGATCCTCGCCATTGCCCTGATTTTCCTGATTGCCACCTTCTTCCTGACCAGTGCAAATTCAGCGGCGTTGGCCCTGTCCATGTTCGTTTCCGGACATGAAACCCCGGCCCGGGGGCTGCGGGCGTTCTGGGGCATCGCCCTGGGTGCGGTGGCCGCGGTTCTGGCGGGCGCCGGGAGCCTCAAGGCAATCCAGACCGCTTCCATTGCCACAGCGTTTCCCATGATGTTTCTGCTGCTATTGGTCATGTTCGGCACCTTCAAGGGGCTCGGCCGCCTGACAGACAACGCATCCGACAAAGCATAACGAAAGCACCATCCTTAATTAACCGATAGCGAGGAGGGACAATAATGGTGGATCGCATGCAAACCTTTACTTCCGACCAGATGACGAAGATCCATGACGCCTCGATGGCCCTTCTGGCCACCACCGGGGTGACCTTCAACGAAGCCGAGGCATTGGAAATCTTTTCCCGCAACAAATTCAGGGTGGAAGGCAAAACGGTTTTCATGACCGAAGCCCAGGTCAGGAAAGCCCTCGAGACGGCTCCGTCGCGGTTCACGGTCACGGCCCGCAATCCGGATAAAAGCGTGGACATCGGAGAGGATGATTTCGTTTTCGTGCCCGGCTACGGCGCGCCGTTCGTCAGCCTTGCGGATGGCAGCCAGCGGGAGGCCACCATGGCCGACTATGATAATTTCTGCAAGCTGGTTCAAACCTCCAAATCCATAGACATGAACGGCTTCATGATGGTGGAGCCCAGCGATGTCGCGGCGGATACGGCGCACCTGGATATGATGTTCTCCAGCATCGTGTTGTGCGACAAGCCGTTCATGGGCAGCCCGGCTTCCAAGGAGGGCGCCCGCGATTGCGTCGAAATGGCGGCCATCCTCTGGGGCGGCAGGGATCGATTGGCCGAGGCGGGTCCGGTGTCGGTATCCCTGATCAATTCCCTCTCGCCGCTGCAGTTTTCCGATGAGATGGCCGGATCGCTGATCGAACTGGCCCGGGCCAACCAGGCCTGCATCATCGCCTCGCTGATCATGGCCGGTTCATCGGGTCCGGTTACCCTGGCCGGCGTGCTGGCCCTTCAGAACGCCGAAATCCTGGCCGGAATCACCCTGGCCCAACTGGTCAATCCCGGCGCTCCGGTGATCTACGGCTCCACCTCCTCCGCCATGGATATGCGCAGCGGCGGACTTTCCATCGGCTGCCCGGAACTGTCCATGGTGGTTTCGGCGACCGCCCAGATGGCGCGCTTTTATCATCTGCCCAGCCGAAGCGGAGGGGGGCTCACCGATGCCCACTTGCCGGATGGCCAGGCCGCGGGGGAATCCCTGTTGGCGCTTTCCACCGCCGCCCGAAACGGGATCAACTTCATTCTGCATTCGGCGGGCATCCTGGGCTCCTACATTTCCATGAGCTACGAGAAGTTTTTGATCGACGAAGAACACTGCGGCATGGTCCGCAGACTGCTCAAACCCATCGATATTTCCGATGAGGCGATCGACCTGGAGATGATCCAGGCCGTTGGCATCGGCGGTCAATACCTGACCCAGCCGAAAACATTCCAGTTGTGCCGGACCGGATTCTACATGACCGATTTCTTCAACCGGCAAAATTTTGCGGGATGGAAGACCGGCGGCGGCAAACGGATCGATCAGGTGGCCACGGAGAGATTGGGGCAGCGATTGGCGGCCTACGAAAAGCCTCCCATCGATCCGGATGTGGAAATTGCG
>JBNKDU010000164.1:0-23019 GCA_050288425.1 Desulfobacteraceae bacterium
GTTTTCTTACTCCGATACCGCATGGCCAGCGGCCGGGTGCGGAACCTCGGCACCAGGGTCGCCACCAGGCCGGCGAAGGCCCCGAAGGGACTGCGCTGTACGAGGTCGGATTGCCCGAAGACCTGGATCCATCGGGCGGAGGCATTGGGCAATTGCGATACCGTGCGCCAGGCCACCGGCACCGGACCCACGGTGCTGCGCATCATCGATTTGAGTTCCCAGACGGAGAAGAAACGGGCGCGGTTGAAGATGGTCTTGGTGAAGATCCCCACCAACCGGCGCTGGACCCCCTTGAGGGCATATCGGTTCAGAAAGCCGATGAACACCTTGTCCTTGGCCACCCGGCAGGCTTCGGCCACCGCCTTGGACGGATCGTCCACGAACTCCAGGGAAGTAAAAAAGCAGGCGTGGTTGAACGAGTTGTCGTCGAAAGGCAGGTCCTCGGCGAACCCGCGGTAGAGTTCCACGCGATGTTCCAATTTGTCCGCCGCAATATCCAGCATATAGGGCGACGGATCGATGCCGGTGACATCCAGACCGGCTTCCAGCAGCGGCTGCATGCCGCTGCCTGTCCCACACCCGATATCGAGGGCGGATTCCCCCCGGGCCGACTGGAGCAGGTTGAGCATCAATTGGCTTTCCATGGCCAGGACGAACTGGTTGCGCGGTTTGGCGATGGACTCTTCGAAATTGCGCGCGTCCTGGAAGTCGAATACATACCCCATGGAGAATACCTTCGTATTGTTCGGCGATGGGAAAGGGCGGCATCGTTGAAGCCAGTTCAATATTGACCACCGACCGCAGACTTGTCAATTAGAGAATATACCGCTATTTACGTGCTGTTCCGCCGTTTACCGGCCCGGAGAGGTATCGATGAAAGGGGGCCCTGCCCTGTCAACCGACGGTCCAAAGGATAACAACCAACTCATCGCCCACGTGGAGCACGTGACGTTTCACGACCCGGCCAGCGGCTATACCGTCGCCCAGGTCCTGCCGTCCGGCGATGAGAAGACGGTCACCGTGGTGGGCAACCTGATGGGGCCGTCGCCGGGCATGGTGTTGCGCATGACCGGTCATTGGACCGAACACGCCCGATTCGGACGCCAGTTCAAGGTGGAACGCTTCGAGGCGCTAAGCCCGGTAACCGTGGAAGGGATCGAATCCTACCTGGGATCGGGAACCATCAAGGGAATCGGTCGGGCCATGGCCCGGCGCCTGGTGGACCGGTTCGGTGAAAAGACCCTGACGGTCATCGACGGGGAACCCGAACGGTTGATGGAGGTTTCCGGCATCGGCGCCAAGAAGGCGGCCGCCATCCGCGAGGCCTGGCAGACCCAGCAGGCCGGGCGCCAGGTGATGTTGTTCCTGCAGAGCCATGGCGTCAGCAGCACCTATGCCGCCAAGATTCTCCGGCAGTACGGCCCCGACACCATCCGGGTGGTCAAGGACAACCCGTACGCCCTGGCGGATGATATTTTCGGCATCGGTTTCCTGATCGCAGATGCCATCGCCGCCAAGCTGGGGCTGGCCAAGGACTCCCCCCGGCGGCTGCAGGCCGGGATCCGCTACACCCTCCAGCGGTTGGCCGACGCAGGACATCTGTATTGCCCGTACGAATCCCTGGTGACCCAAGCCGCTGATCTGCTGCGGGCCGATGGGGGCGCCGTGGCCGATGCCATCGCCGCCCTGGCCCGGGAGCGCCTGATCGTCATCGAGAGGCTGGACGACCAAAGCCCGGACCATGACGAGGCCGGCAAGGCCGTCTTTCTGTCCATGTACCATGCCTGCGAAACCCTCATCGCCGGCCGGTTGCGGCAATTGTGCACGACTGCCAAGTCTCGCACCTTCGCGGACCCCGCGCGGGCCCTGGATTGGGTGCAGGCGCGACTGGGATTGGAACTGGATCCCCACCAGCGGGAAGCCGTGGAGGGTGCGCTGGTCCAAAAGGTCCTGGTGATCACCGGCGGTCCCGGCACGGGCAAAACCACCATCGTCCAGGCCATCACCCGCATTTACGCCCATCGCATGGCCCGCATCCTGCTTGCGGCGCCCACCGGCCGGGCCGCCAAGCAACTGGGCGACACCACCGGTCGCAGCGCCAGCACCATTCACCGCCTGCTGGAGTACAACCCGCGGGAGGGGGGCTTTCAGCGCAACCGGCACAACCCCCTGGACGCCGATCTGCTGGTGATCGACGAAGTTTCCATGATCGATACGGTTCTCATGTATCACCTGCTGCAGGCCGTGCCCGATCCTACCACGCTGATCCTGGTGGGCGATGTCAATCAATTGCCGTCCGTGGGCCCGGGCAGCCTGCTGGAAGACATCCTGCGTTCGCGGACCATTCCGCTGGTGAGACTGAGACAGATTTTCCGCCAGGCCCGCCGGAGCCGGATCGTCACCAATGCCCATCGCATCAATGACGGCAAGATGCCCGATCTGACGCCTCCGGCCCAGGACACGGTTACCGATTTCTACTTCATCGAACAGGAGGACCCCGAGAAGATCCTGGGCACCATCATCACCCTGGTCAGTGAACGCATTCCCCGACGGTTTCATTTCGACCCCGTGGAAGAGGTCCAGGTGCTCACCCCTATGCACCGCGGCGTGGTGGGCGCCCGCAACCTGAATACCCGGCTGCAGGAGGCGCTCAACCCCCAGGAGGCCGTGGTGTCGCGGGGGGAACACCGTTTCGGCGCCCACGACAAGGTCATGCAATTGCGCAACAACTATGACAAACAGGTCTTCAACGGAGACATCGGACGCATCCTCGACATCGATCCCCACCGGCGCTCCGTGGCCATTCAACACGACCGGCGGACGGTGGATTACGATTTCGAAGAGCTGGACGAAATCTCGCTGGCCTATGCCGTCTCCGTGCACAAATCCCAGGGATCGGAATTTCCGGCGGTGGTGATCCCCGTCACCACCCAACACTACCTGCTGCTGCAGCGCAACCTGATCTACACGGCCATTACCCGTGCCCGGCGGCTGGTGGTCCTGGTGGGGTCCAAACGCGCCCTGGCCATGGCCGTCCGGAACAATGCGCCGCGCAAACGCTACACGCGTCTGGCGCATCGGCTGCAGGCGGCGATGTCGCCGACGGGGCCGTCTTGACATCCGCGAAGACGCCGTCCTATAGTCCTCGGGCCCTTCGCGGCAGTTCGATCACAACCGGAATTCGCAATGGTGCGGGCAGATGGCACTCCCGCATCGAAGACATCATCTGCACTTGCGAAGAGCGGAGGCGCAGCCAAGACGCATATCACAATTCCGTTTTAAGAAGACAACTTCACCAGGAAAGGCAATTCAATGAACTTCGATTCTCTGGAAGCGGTTTCTCCGGTGGATGGGCGCTATCGCCGGGTCGCCGCCCCGTTGGCGGACTATTTCAGCGAGGGGGCCCTGATCAAATACCGCGTACGGGTGGAAGTGGCCTATTTCATCGCCCTCTGCCGGCTGCCGTTGCCCCAGCTCGAGGGGGTCGATCCGGAGGCATTCGAAACCCTGGATGCGGTCTGGCAAGATTTCGGCCTGGAAGACGCCCACCGGGTCAAGACCATCGAGAAGACCACCAACCACGATGTCAAGGCCGTGGAGTACTTCCTCAAGGAGAAATTCGAGGAACTGGGCCTGTCCGCTTACAAGGAGTTTATCCATTTCGGCCTCACCAGCCAGGACATCAACAACACCGCCATGCCCCTGGCGCTGAAGGAGGCCTGGACCGGCGTGGTCCGCCCGCTGTTCCAGAAGATGGTGGCCACCCTGGCCGGCCTGGCCCAGGAGTGGAAGGCGGTTCCCATGCTGGCGCGCACCCATGGCCAGCCGGCATCCCCCACGCGGCTGGGCAAGGAGCTCTATGTTTTCGTGGATCGCCTCAACGGGCAATATACATTGTTGAAGGCCGTCCCCTTTGCCGCCAAGTTCGGCGGCGCCACCGGCAATTTCAATGCCCATCAGGTGGCGTATCCCCAAATCGACTGGATCGCTTTCGGAAACGACCTGGTCAACGACACCCTGGGACTGCAGCGCAGCCGGGTGACCACCCAAATCGAACCCTACGACCACCTGGCGGCCTTCTGCGACGGGATCAGGCGCACCAACACCATTCTGATCGATCTGTGCCGGGACATCTGGACCTATATCTCCATGGACTATTTCAAACAACGGATCAAAGCCGGCGAGATCGGTTCCTCGGCCATGCCCCACAAGGTCAATCCCATCGATTTCGAAAATGCCGAGGGCAACCTGGGAATGGCCAACGCACTCTTCCACCACCTGGCCGCCAAGCTGCCCATCTCCCGCCTGCAGCGCGACCTCACCGACTCCACGGTGACCCGCAACCTGGGAGTGCCGCTGGCCCACACCATGATCGCCTACCATTCCCTGCTCCGGGGACTGGGCAAGCTGCTGCTCAATGAGGAATCCATCGGCAACGACCTGGAACGAAACTGGGCCGTGGTGGCCGAGGCCCTGCAGACCATCCTGCGGCGTGAAGGATACCCCGAACCCTATGAAGCCCTGCTGGCCCTGACCCGCACCCATGCACGCATCGACGCCCAGGCCATTGCCGATTTCATCGCCGGCCTGGATGTGGGCGAGGAGATCAAGGCCGAATTGTCCAAGGTCACGCCGCACAACTATACCGGAATGATCGATTACTGATCCGACTCCGTGGCGGGGCGCAGATAGTCGATTTGCCAGTGGGAAGACTTGTCCCGCCGCAGGTGGCGCTCCAGGCGCGCCCCGATACCTCCCGGGCCGGATGTGCCGCCCACGTTCCCATACCAGCCCGCTTCCAATCGAAACCTTCCCGGCCTGCCGACGGTCAACCGGCGGGAATGCACCAGCCGCATAACAAGCACATAAGTTACCGGAATTCTGTACAAAGATTCCATAAGAGGTAGTATCGATCCATCCAGTGGGCATTGGTTCGACCCACTTGCCGTCTTTCCGGCATCCGGCGGGCGAAGCCGAAATACGGCTCAAGTTTGACGATGCCGGGTCGATCTTACCTGTAGGGTAAATAATGTCCGGCCGGTCACGACGGCCTCAATACAGGAGCATGCCCATGGCATCCAGAGCGCGCCATTTACGCAGCAGTGCGACTCATCAATCCATCAGCGTCGATCAACTCTTCGATGCCGCCTTCGGCCCGGCCCCCGGCCTCTATCGGCATGAAAGCCTCATGGGCTGGCGACCGGTTTCCGATGCAAGGCCCATGGCCGTCCCGGACAATGCCCGGCGCCCCACACCGGCCCCGGGGGCCGCGCAACCCGGCCAACCGCCCGGCACCCGGATTCACGAGACCGCCGAGCGCATCCTGGTGGAAGTGGAGATGCCCAAGATCAAGGCCGACAGCCTCTACCTGGAAATATCGGGCGACCTGCTCATCATCCGCGGGGAACGGATCATCGAAGCCCCTGCCCAGGGGCAGGGCCGGAAGAGCGATACCCAGGGCCCAATGGTCCATCGATATGTGCAATTGCCCATCACAGCCCGTCCGGGTGCGGTCCGGGCCCGGCTGGAGGGCAATATCGTCAGGGTCGCCATCAGCAAGCGCGCGCAGGTGAACTGATTGCAACCCGAAACCGAAAACCATCACACCATGCATCGACTGATTTGCTGTCTCCTCGCCATCTTGTACTGCTGGTGGCCATGGCGCCCATGCCTGGCAGATGAAATCGTCCTCGACAGCGGCGAACGTTTTTCATCCGACCGGATTTGGAAAGAAAACGGTAAGATCCGGTTCAATATGCACGGTCTCGTCGTCAGCGTGAATCCGGACGAGGTGACCAACATCATCCGTGACACAGCCTCGCGGACGACCCCATCCCCGTCCCGTGGGGAAGAAGCAAATTCGCCGTCCACGCCGGCTCCCCAGGGGACGATCCAGGGGCAATCCTCTCCCGCGGCCCACCGATCCCCACCCCAGGCGGGGAAGCAGGCGGTTGTCGGCGGCATCGGCATCGACGGGATCCGATGGCAGATGCGACCCGACGAAATCCCGGGGATCGAGAAAATCAAGACCGACCCTGCCTACGGCGGCATCGAGCAATATTCCCGGCCCGAAGGTCGTTTGCGACTGGGGGAGGCATTGCTGAACGGCCTGGTGTTCGGCTTCTGGCGGAATCGCCTCTACACCATCACCATCTGGGTGGATGGCAAACCCGCCTACGAGCGACTGCGACGGGCCGTGTTCCAACGCTACGGCACGGGCCGGCCGAACAAATCCGGCCTGGAGCGCCATGTCTGGCTGGAAAAGACCACCGACCGCCTGCTGGAGTTCGACACGGACTTGAACACCGGCCTTTTCTGGATGCGGTCCAGGGACCTGGACCTGGCGGTCAAGCAACGCTATCCCGAGTAACGCCGAAGACCCGGCGCGTCATTAACGCGGTCCGATCTCCTCCCAGAGGACCTCCTCCACCTTCACCGGCTTGCGGATCTGTCCATGGGTCATCATGATCGTCTCGGTCTGCCGCCAGGCCGCGGTGTCGATGTGGCCGATGACGGCATCGGGTGTCGGCGCGACAAGCTGTCGCGTGGCGTCCAATTGTTCCCGGAGCACCTCCGGCCGGGTGTCGCGATCCACCGCCTGCACCATGGCCACGGCCCGATGGGCATTGGACCGGTCCATGGCCTGGCGCCATCCCTCCAGTAAGGCCTCCCGGAAACGCCTGACCAGTTGCGGTCGTTCCCGCACCATCTTCGCGGAAGTGACCACCGAGTTGGCCACGAAACGAACGCCGTGCCGCGAGGGGTTGAAAAAGGCGATCTTCTCGCCGGCGCGGGTCAGTCTGCCGCCGATCTCGATACCCTGGGTGTTGATATAGACCGGCCAGAGATCGACCTCTCCTTTGAAAAAAGGCCCATAATCGAGACGGACACTGTAGAGACGGACGTCGGATTCCGTCAGGCCGGCCTTGGCCAGCAGCGTGCGCATGATGATCTCGTCGTTCTTGCCGAAGGTGACGCCGATGGTCCGGTTGCGCAGGTCCCCGAGCCGATCCAGGCGGATTCGATCCTGGCGGAAGATCCAGTGCAGCGGGTTGTCCTGGAACAATTGGGCAATCACCCGGATGGGCGACCCTTTGGCCAGGGCGCGGATCACCTGATCGGCGGAGGCGACGCCGAACTGGGCCTGGCCCAGTTCCAGTTCGCGGATGGCGTCCCGTTCCGGTCCGCCCGGCTTGATCTCCACCGCCAGTTCCCGGGCCTTGAAATATCCGCCGGCGTCGGCATACAGATCGCCGACCGTGGACATGTTCAGCAGCCATTTGAGCCGGTAGACCACCGGGGTCTGCGCCCATCCGCACTGGGCCGTGCAGATACCGGCGATCCAGATCCACAAGGTGAACAGAACAACGCGTTTCGGTGTCATGATTCCTCCTGATACCCCTCTGGGCATCGGCGGGCGCGCTCCATGGTCCCATCCGAATGCCTGGAAATGGCAAAAGTCGCGTCTATACCACAGCGCCGGGTCCGGCCCAGCGATTGCGAATGAAAGTCCCGCTCCATTCGAGGAGGCCCTGGTAGACCGACATGGTGATGCCGATAATGAACAAGGCCACCAGGATCTTGGCCAGATCGCTCTGGTACAGGGCGATGCGAATGCTGTAGCCGATGCCGGCATTGGCGGCGATGAACTCGGCCACGATGGTGCCGGCCATGGACAAAGTGGTGCTGCCGGTGACCACCGTGGTCAACTTGCCGATGTTTTCGAAGGCGCGGATCTTGACTTCCAGCTGCCAGCGCATGCGCCCGCTCTGGCGATAGAAATGTTCGATGTCGTGGATCGGCTCGGACATCACCCCCAGGACCGACAGCAACAGGGGAAAGTAGCAGATCATGGCGGCGATGAGCAGCCGCGTGAAAAAACCGTCTCCCAGCAGGATGAAGATGATCGGCGCGATGGCCACGATGGGATAGGCCTGGATGTTGTAGGCCGCCACCTTGATGAATGAGCCGAACCACGATGCCTGGCGGCCGGCGATGCCCACCACCAGCGCCATGAAAATCGACAGCAGTTGCCCCACCATGGCCACCGAGAGGGTATCGGTGACATCGGCGGCGTAGCGGTGCATCTCGTCCCGGCCGGTTTGCCAGATCAGGTCGAAACCCGGGATGACATAGTCCGAAAGGCCCAGGCCGTACTTGAGAACCAGGAGCAGGCCCAATCCGATTCCATAGATCATCAGAAATTGATAGATGCGTCTAAGCAGCACTCATCATCTCCAACATGGCCCGTTTCAGCGGATCGGATTCCGCATCCCCACCATCCCGGGAGTCCAGGCCGACCACCCGGGTCATACGCGGCAACCGCCTGGCATCCCGCAGGACCCAGACTTGCCGGCAATAGGTGGCCACCTCCACCACATTGTGGCTGATATACAGGAACAGGGCCCGGGGAAACGTCTCCTTGATGGCCAACAGGATCCTGCCGCGGGTCTGTTCATCCACATTGGCCAGGCTCTCATCCATGATCAGGGCCTGAAAATCCTGCACCAGATAGCGTACCAGGTTGACCCTGTTCTGCTGTCCGAGGGAGAGTTGGGAAAAGCGGTGGCCCAGCAGGGGCGTAAGCGCGAACATCTCCAGCAGCGAGGATTTCAGCCCGGCCCGGCCCGGCGGCGTGATCCGGTCCAGGTGGCGTCCGACGCTGCTCCATCCCGGCAGCCGTTCCAGGTTGTGGGTGTAATAAATATGGGACAACCCCCGGGTGACGATCTCGCCCGCGGTGGGCGGCTCGAGCCCCGCCAGCAAGCGGGCCAGGGAGGTCTTGCCCACCCCGGAGGGGCCGAACAAGGCATGGAATCCGGGTTCTTCGATGGCAAAGGAGAGATCCTGGAGCACCGGAGCGCTGGCGCCGGGATAGAGATATTGGATATGGCGGCATTCCAGTTTCATGGCGACACCGTCGAAAATGATGCGGGTACGGAAATGGTGGTGCGATGTTCCTGCTGCCGCCCGTTCCCTCGGGAGGCGGTCACCCGGAAAGGAAATAAGCCGCAGTGTTTACAATCATTTCTTACTAACACAATCCAGAGTCGCTGACCAGTTGCTCCGGACGGCGACGCCGGGAGGCCGGCCTCCGGATGTCCGGGATGCGGGCTCATCCCGGGAATGGTCCTTTTCCGGGGTTTGGCTTTGTGTTACAGAAGAAGAATCACTCCAGGGCATTTCGCGCGAAGGACGGCTTGGGAAAGGGACGAATTGTGCGGGCGATGTGCCGTTTGGGAAAACCGGAGCGGCCCGGAAGGGAGATTGTGCATGGATTTCAAATATCACTTGGAAACGGCCTGGAACACCACACTCAAGCACATCGCCATGCTGCTGATCATGACCCTGATCATGCTGATTGTCAGTGGGCTTACCCTGGGGATTCTGACACCGGTGGTGTTTGCCGGCTACATTCGGGCAATTATCCAGATGATGCGCGACGGACGCGAACCGCGCATAGAAGACCTGTTCTCCCAGATGAAGCTTTTCCTGCCCTTGCTGGCTTTCTCCATCGTCACCATCATCGCCACCTTGGTGGGGTTTTCGCTGTTCATCCTGCCCGGCCTGGCCATCGTGGTGGCCCTCACCTTCGGATGCCTCTATATGCTTCCCTTGATGGTGGATCGGCGGATGGATCTGATCAACGCGATTAAGACCAGTTGGGACATGGCCTTCCGGGAAAGTGTGGCCGATCATTTCGTCGTCGTGATCCTGTACATCGGCCTGGTGTCCATCGGGACCTCCGTATTCGTCGGCATCCTGTTCACCCTGCCCTTCGCCACCGTCTTCCTGGTATCGGCCTACCTGGAAAAAACCCGGGGGATGCAGTACGGCGCAGGCCCGGTCCCGTCGCCCCCCAGCGAAGCCGGCACCCAACCGCCGCCGGCCCCTTGAACCCTGTTTAGAGGATCCTCAAGAAATTTACTGCCGCCGGCGGGCTTTTTCCTCGTCGATCAACTTGAGAAGGTCATCCAACTTTGATTCGGTGATCATCCCCCGCTCCAGCATGATCTCTTCGATGCCGGCCTCCCGCAACGGGTCGATGCGCAATACGACTCTGGGCGGATTTTGCTTCAGGCTGTAGAATGTATACGCCAGGGTGGGTTCGGATTTCTTCAGCACCTCAAAATCCTTATACGAAAAGACGATGATGTGGTGGTTCAGCAGGAAATAAAAGGCGCCGATGGCCAGGGCAATCAAGATATAGTGTTTCAAACGCGTGAGCATGCCTCATCTCCTTGCATCGCGATCGCGGATTCGTATCGCTTCGTAGATCTTACAAAACCCCACCTGGGGATGCAACCCCAAACCAGCAGTCGCAAAACCGGGCCCAAATCAAGAACAAACCGACTGTATCCGGTCAACATCGCTGGCAATATTATACAAGATCCGCGGTGCCATATGCAGCAGGAAGAATTTTGCTCGTTCCCTACTCTTCCTGCAGGGTTGCAATAAACGCGTCCGCCCTGGCGATGGCTTGTTCCATGTCGCGTACCAGGTCGTCCACATTGGCCTGCACCCCGACCAATTCCTCACCGAGGCCGGCGATGGCCCTGGCATTCAGGTTATGTTTCAAGTAGAGGACTTGATCCCGCAACGGCACCAGGGCGGGCTCCAGTTTGCTCTCCGCCCGTTTCATGGCAGAAAGCAGCGACGTGTACCGTTTCCGGGAAAGATCGTACTTCTTCTGGCTCGAGCGGCGCAGGGATGCGCTGCTGTATTGCTTGATTTCCTCGCGCCACTCGCCGAACAGGGCTTCGGAGACATCCTCCACGGAGTTGATGCGGTCCCTGACCTCTTCGGCCTTGTCCTCACTCTCTTCCAGGGTATCCTTAAGCTTTTCGTACTCCTTTTCCAGGTCGCCGCCCTTGAAGTTGACCACGCTCTTGAATTGCTCCATGGCGCTGAGGAACTGCTTCTTGGTGTCCTGCTGGGTATCGCGGGCCGCTTTCACACGGTCCATCATGATGTCGCGCTTGTGCACGCCCAGCTTTTCCATGGCACCGTAAAAGGCGGAACTGCAGCCTGTGAGTGCCACCAGAATAAAGATGAAAACTGACTGATTCACTTTAAATTTCATGGAAATCATTCCTTCGATGGTCGGCAGGTGATGTGGTCCGCCACTTTAACAGGTTCCGGCGCCTAGCGCACACCTGGAGAATTCATAGTAATTCCGGATACCTAATTCCCATAAGGGCCGTTCCAACAATTCTGGATAACATTCATTGACCTTGAAGTAAATGAAATGATGAAAACCGTCCTGTCACTTCATACCTTTTTTTTTCCATTTCGTCGCATCTTCTTGAAGCAATGACCAATCGTATTATATAATTAATTCAGACTATTAAAGTATAGTATTCCTTACTGAAATCAAATCGAGACGTACTATTTCACCCCATCCCATGTGGGAGACTCGTTCCTGCAGGGGGAACGATACGGAGGTGTACATGAGAAGATTTGCCGTCTTATCGTCGATGTTGCTGGCTGCCGGGTTGCTCACGGTCTGGGGCTGCGGGTTGAACACCATGAGCGCACCGACATCGGCCGCAAAGAGTCCATGTGTGGGCTGCCACAAGGAGGCCAACCCGGGACTCGTGAAAGACCACCTGGACAGCCGGATGGGCATGGCCGGTGTCGATTGCGCCGCATGCCACGGTTCCGGACACACGGACGCCGCTTCATCGGACAAGGCGCAGCTTCCCGGCGTGCAAACCTGCGGCAAATGCCATCCCGAACAGACCGAACAATTCATGGGCGGCAAGCATGCCCTGGGCTGGGCCGCCATGGCCGCCCTGCCCGTAACCGCCATGCAGCCCAAGGCGGCCATCGAGGGGCTGAAAGGCTGCGGCGGTTGCCACAAGGTGGGCATTCAGGACCCGAAATCCCCCGTGCAGTCCCGGTACGGGATGGGATGCAATTCATGCCATACGCGCCACAAGTTCTCCAAGGCCGAAGCCCGGCGCCCCCGGTCCTGCAATCCCTGTCACCAGGCGGCGAGCTATATCCAGTGGGAGGCCTGGTCCAAATCGAAACACGGCGTCATTTACGCCATAGAGGGCGACAGCGGCCGGGCCCCCACCTGCCAGACCTGTCATATGCAACAGGGCGATCATTCCGTGATCACCGCCTGGGGCGAACTGGCGCTCCTCATCGACAATCATGACCCGGAATGGGCCGGATACCGCGAAGCCATCTTCAAATACCTGCACGCCTATGATCCCCAAGGCCACCCGACCCCCGGACTCGATGGGGTACTGGCCGCCAAGATGATGCGCAGTTCGCCGGAGCAATGGGCGGCCGAGCGTGAAAAGATGACCGTTACCTGCACCCGATGCCACGGCCGCACCTTTGCCAAAACGCACCTGCAAAACACCGATCGACTGCTCAAGGAGGCCGACGGGAAGGTGGCCCAGGCCATCGAAACCGTGGCCGACCTCTACCGCCGCGGCATCCTCCGGGCCGACGAGGGGCAGATGAGCTACCCCAACATCGGTCTGTTGTACGAAGCCCCAACTCCCATCGAGCAGGAGCTCTACCACATGCTCATCGTGGAGCGCGGCGTAACCGTTCACGCCGCATTTCACCAGAACCCCGTCTACGTCACCGAAGGCCAGGCGGGATTGCAGAAAAGCCTGCTCGACATCCAGCAGCAGGCAAAGGAGATGATCCGGCAGGCGGAATCCCAACCTTAGGAAAATCGTTCTTCTCTTCGAAACCCCGGGACCAAAAAGGCCGCAACCGGAACATGGTTGCGGCCATATTATTGGGACCCGGCTGGGTCACCTGCAGGAAGTCAAACAGACAAGAAGAGTATTGCCACTAGCGAACAAAGATACCCCCGATTCAGAATTCTATCGCCTTTCTGCTTGTCGGGATCTCGGTCCCATCCGATACCACTACGCCTGCAATTGAAAATTTCCGCTCTCGATGACCAGGCGGAACCTGAAGCGACAGGACTGCCGCCGGAGCCGGTATGACACCGGCATCCGGCGGACTTTCAGGAAGGAGGGTTAAAATGCGTTGTCGTGGATGGCCATGATGGACATATCCTCGCTTCGGATGGCGGCGGCGAGGCTGTCCACCCGGGGCAGCACGTTCTTTATGAAGTATCTGGCGCCGTTGAGCTTCCCGTAATAGAAGGCGGCTTCCCCGCTTCGATCCAGGAATTGGTTCAGTTGGGCCGCATCCCCCGGATCGACGGCGTTCTCCTTGAAGAGGAGCGAGATCTTCTGAGCGGCGATGCCCGCCTGCTGGAACAGGAGCCAGCCCAGGCAGACGGTTCCCATGAGGTGGGCGAACGGCGTCGCACAACATACGGGCACCAGGGGGTTTCCTCCCTGGCCGCAGGCGGCGAAATAGCCGGCCGTCTCGCCCAGCACGCCGATGCAGCGTCGAACGTCACCGACGAGGTCCTCAATGCCGATCACATCCTTGTAGGTTTCGATTGTGGCGCCCATCTCTCCCATGAGGTTGGCGAAGTCTTTGCCCTCCCGTCGTCCCAGGCACCGGGCGATGAAGAGAAGCGCGGAGATCCCGACGGTGACGGCGCCGATGGTGGGCAAAGTGATGTCCCGGTAGAACTGCTGGACGGGCGAATCGCTGAAGACACCGTAGCGACCGTGTACCTTGATGGACTCCTTGACCACATCGATTCCGGTTTCCGCGGCGTAAATCCGGAAGATGGGCAGGAGCAATTCCGAGAGACCTTCCCATTTTTCCCGCTCCTCCGGATCCGCAAGGGCCTGGGCCTTGTCCTTGCAGAGACATCCGTAATAGAGCAACGCCCGCATCCCCTCCACCCGGCACTTCATTCCCAGCAACATCCGCCGGACATCGGGATGCGCGATGATGGGTACCCGGGGGGCGTCCGGATCCTGCGCCTGGGAGATGTGGGGACCCTGGATACGCTTCCTGGCGTGATCCAGCGCATGGAGGTAGGCCGCGGAGGAAAGGCCCGTGGCCAGGGTGCCCTCCACCGCCTCGCTGGTTTGCAAAACCTGGAACACCATGGCCATTCCCTGTCGTTCTTCGCCCAGCAGTTCCGCCCGGCAGTCGCCGTTGTCCCCGAAGGCCATATCGCAGGTGGGGTTGGCCCGGATTGCTATTTTCTTCTCGATCCCCACGACGGACACATCGTTTTCCTGTCCCAGGGATCCGTCCGCGCTCACCCGGTGCTTGGGAACGAGAAACATGGAGATGCCGGTCTCGTTATCGGGGTCCCCTTCGATGCGCGCGGCGACCAGATGGACCACGTTCTCGAACAGATCCGAGTCCCCGGCCGTGATGGGGGCCTTGCGGCCCTTGAGCCGGAATGTACCGTCGGACTGCCGGACGGCGACAGTGGTCTGCATGCCGAGGTCGCTTCCGCAGCCATCTTCATGGACCGCCAGGGCCGAGCCCCATTTTCCCGAGGCAAGCTTGGGCAGGTACTTGGTCTTTTGTTCCTCGGAGCCGAACATCTCGATGAGGTAGGTGGCGGAAAAGGGGGTCGACCAGATCCAGATGAAGGAGGCGTTGTGCACGAACCCCTCATAGAGGGAGGCCCAGAGCGTCAACGGCAACCCCTGGCCGCCGTATTCCCGTCGGGTGTAAACGGAGGGCCAACCCCCTTCATCAAAGAATTCCTTCAGGCGATGGTAGCATCGGGGCGAGCGTACCCTGCCGTTTTCGAACCGGCATCCGTCGCGGTCCGCCTCCGCCATGACGGGATAGGATTCATTCTCCGCCAGCCGGAGCGCCTCGCCCCGGGCCGCATCGATCATCCCCGCGGAAAGATGCCCATAGCGGGATGTCCTGAATAGCGCCTCCATATCGAGCATCTCGTGCAACACAAACTTCTGATCGCGTTGATCCACCAGCAATTTCCCCATGATATCTCCTTTCTTCTTTGCCGTCCCATGACGCTTGAATCTTGTCCAAGCCAAACTTGCCCATTGACGGCAGAGGTTATCGACTCAACGGTCTCCTTGCAGAAATTAAGCGACGGAATGGAAAAATAGAGGCTCCAACCGTCGCATTGCGAGCGGATTTACCGCGATGAGGGCAGTGCCGTCGGTATGCCGGTGGACATTGACGCACAAGCATCAATCTGACATATTGAACCGCCAGAAAAGTAAATCTTATCCTTTCGTCACTACCGTGTCCGTCGTGACATACAAAAACCATCACGTCGAAACAGGCGGCGAAACCGCTTGGTTATCGTCAATTTAGGAGAAACCCGATGCGAAGATATCACACCTTTTTATTCCTGATGCTGGTCCTTCTGGTTGGTGCCTGCAGCAAGAGTGACCCGCAGTCGGCGGTGAATACACTCCGGCAGGCAAAGCCCTGCGAATTGCTGACTGCCGAGGATATTCAGGAGGTTACCGGACATGCCATGGAATCCGGCGAAGAGAAGCACGATATTTCCTGCAACTTCGCCAGCGTCGAGAAACAGGGCCAGTTCGATCTGCCGAAATATAACTGGTATGTACAACATCTGCACCACGATATTCCGCTCGAGGAGGAGGTACGGCAGTATCGGGCCGGCATGACCAACGGGCTCGGCGAGGATGCCAAAGACTACGTTGCCACCCCCGTCTCCGGGGTCGGCGACCGTGCATTCTGGGAGACGTTCCTCAACGTTGCACAGTTGGTCGTGTTCAAGGCCGACGGCGCCGGAGCCACCGACGTCATCAGTGTGCAACCGGACTTCGTCGGAGAGGAAAGTGCGCAGGAGGATGCCAAGGCGCTGGCCGAACGCGTGCTGAAACGCCTGTAAGGCCGATACCACTCGAAATGCCTGTGAAGAGTTGACCATGCGATCTCCTTTCTTCCTTGTTGACCCATGACGCTCGAACCTTGTCCAGACCTGCCTTGCCCTTGGCCGACATAATCCATCGGCTCAATCGTCTTCTCGCAGGGAGTAAGGGTTCGCGCAAAACAACGGAAAAGGAAAACAGGGGCTTCAAGCAAGGCGATTCCGGCCGGAGGCCGGATGTCAGCGTTCAAACGCCGCGGCCGCATATCGGCCGGCGCGCTCTTCGGTCTGGCGGAGTTTGCGTTCAAGCCGCTGCACGGCGCCTGAATCCGATTGGGGGTCGAGCTGGCCGAGATGGCGGCGGTAGAGTTCACTCAGCCGCCGGGCCACCGGGGCATCGAAGGGGTTGTGATGGATCCATGTCTGCCAGTTCTCTTCCAAGGCTTCGCGGCTTTCACCGAACTCGTCCTGCTGCAGCAAGATCCGGTTGGCCAGCGACACCACGGAGAAACCGAAATCGTCGAGATCGAGGATTTCCTTCTTGTCGATGGATTTCTTGTCGGTTGCGGCGATACGGCCGGCGTTCCAGAAGATGGCGGGGGAGTCGACCGACTCCCGGCGATACCGTCACAAGCACCCGTCCAGCGTTTCCACCAGACCTTGCAAGGCATGGGAGCGGTCATTCATCTCCAGGCTGGCCAGGGCGGCATAAAAATCCTTGCCCTCCCCGGCGGCCCGGCTGAAGCGATCCAGTCCATCGGCATAGCGGCCCTGGGACAGGGCCACCATGCCATTGTAGTATTGCATCTGCCCGCTGAGCTGTCCTTTGGAATCCACACGGGCCAATAATTTCTCGATCTGCTCGAAACGGCGTTGGCCGATAAGGTATTCCACGCTGGTTTTCAGGGCCCAGTCCGGCATGGGCGTGCCGTCATCGTTGTACTGGCCGGCAAGGTGAATTCCTTCGTCGAAATTGTTGCCGAAATAGGCGACGATCTCGTCGGTGATCCGGTCCGCGTCGTAGGTAGCATTCAGGGTGGACCGCAGGCTGGGAAACTCGGTGTACAGGATCGTCAAGGGAAAGAAGAAGGCGCCTTTGTCGCCGGCCGCTCTTTCCAGGTGCGCGATGCTCGGCGAATCGATGCGTGTGTCCAGGTAGTGCAACTGAAAATGGAGATAGTTCTCGCTGCCGCGCTGCAGCCTGTCCCGGATGGTCTCCGGCAGGAGGGCCGCCTTTTCGCCGGGGTAGGCCAGCGCCAGGGTGGTGGCCTGCTTTTTCCAGGCCTTGATGAAATCCTCCTGCAGGTATTCCGTCCACAGGTCCCGGGTGGCCACATCGTAGGTGACGAAAGTTTTCAGGACGTCGTCATAGCCGAAGATGGCGAAGACGTGGGCCGGCACATACACGAGCACCGGGAAACCCGCGTCGATGCATGCCTTGATGTCTTCCAGGCCGGCCATGGGCAGAAAATCGTGCCGGAAATCGTGCTGCTGGGCATACCAGCTTTGATCGACCACGTAAGTGCCCGTGTTCAGTCCGGTGATCCGCGTGCCGATGTCGCGGGCGTCCACCTTGGCCCCCCAGAAGCGCATGGCAAGGGCCAGGGAGTTGGGGACGCAATAGGCGCCCTTGTATCGGGTCCGGGTCTCCACCCCGGGCAGGACCACCCGCCGGCCGTCTGAAGGGGAATTTTGCAGGTTGTCCAGGAAGCGGTCGGCTTTCAGCGCCAGGGCCGGCCGCTGGTTGTATTTGGTCACCACGCGGCGGAATCCGTCGCGGGCCTTGTCGCGGTGTCCGAGCTTGTGATGAATCAGGGCCGCGCGGTATTGGAGATAAGAGGCGATCTGGCCGTCCGGGTTTTTGCGCAGCCCTTCCTGGTAACACCACAAGGCCTTCGATATATGGGCTTTGCGTTCCTGGTGCCGCCCGAGCGCCAGGAACATGTCGGCCGGATATCCCATGGCGATGGCCAGTGCGACTGCGGCACACAGGTTGATTGCCGGCACCCACAGGACGCGCCGGCATCTGGTCTTCGCCGCCTTTGGCCGGGCCATAAACAGCAGCATGGCGATGGACCAGCCGATGCCCACCAGGGTCTGACCGAAGGTGAAGGGAAGCGTGATGGCGGCCCAGCCCTGGTCGGTGGCGGCATTGGCCTGAAAACCCGGTATCGCGATGGTGAGTTGCAGGGCGGCCAGCCATGTCAGTTGGGTCCACAACAGCGCCAGGGCCCAGCCCAGCACCTGCGCCGGCCTGGCCTGGGGATAGAGCCAGCCCAGCAGGCCGCCGGCGATCAGGCTGACGATCCCCATGGGAAACACCGTCATGCCGAGCATGAAGAGGCTGAGCCCGTCGTCGAAGGCCACCGGCATCAGGGTGGACAGCAGCCGGTCGCTGGCCAGCATATAGAGCGATGCCGCGGCCACGCTCCACAATGCGCCCAGCAGGCCGCCGCAGATCAGGCCCGTGAGAATGTGACGGTAGGTTCCCCGTCGGGGGGGTGTGGGGGATCCGGTGAAGGGGTGGCGCTTGAACGTCCCTGCCAGGCCGAAGAGAAGCCCACCGGCGCAGGCCAGATGCACCAGCAGCAGGGAAAGCGTGGTCCACCGTTGTTCGACGGGCCACAGCAGCAGACCGGCGTTCAGCGCCAACCCGGCCAGCCCCAAGCCGATCCCCACCATCCAGCCAAGGAGGCGGCGGCCCATTCGCCGAAGATGCCAGCCGGCCAAAGGACCGGAAACCATGGGACCGGCCAGCAGGGAGATGATGGCGATAAAGACGGGGCCCAGCACTTCCGAGCTGTCCATGGGGCGCACCGGCACGGGTTCGGACACGGGGGCCTGGTGATGGGTCGACGTCAGAATCTCATTTCCGGCAGTGGTCATATCTTCCATCCAAACGGGTTCGCGGACAAATTGTTTTCCAGGGCGGAAGAAAAATTCCGCTCACGATCGCGGTTCAGCGGATACCGTCCCGGGGGACGGCGTCTTTTCTGGGAGCACACGGTTCACCTCTTGCCGTACCTGATGGCCGCCATCGATGCGGGCGGCCCAGGTCAGGGCCTTCTCGGCGGCGGCTTCTTCGCCCAGGGTCATGAGCAGCCGGCCGTAGCGCAGAAAATACTCCGGACGGTAGCGGCACATATCGATGGCCCGGGCATAGTACCGCAGTGCCTTGCGCGGTTGCCGCCGCCACTCGGCGACCACCCCGAGGCAAAAAGGATAGTCCGCCTTCCGGCGTACCCTGGCCGTGTCGATATTGGCGAGAATCCCCTCGGCTTGCTCCGGATCGTTCAGGCGGATGCACGCCCTGGCCCATGCCAGGGCGATGTCGGCATCGCGCGGATCGGCCGACGAGGCTTGTGACAACGCCCAGGCGCGGTCGGCCGGATTCTCATCCATGGCATAGAGGTCCGCCAACCGGCGCCACTGGGCCGCATCCGCGGGGTTGGTGGCCAGGTTTTCCCGGAGCAGCGGCTCCATTTGGGCGCGCTGTCGGGGATCGTTGCGGTCCAGCAGCCACAACAGGCGCCGGCGGATCGGCCAGCCGAGCCGGCCGGCGTCCTGATCCGCCTTGAACCGCGCATCGGCAGCCTGCACAAATTTCCGGACGTCGGCGGTCTGCAGATACCGGTTGACCTCATCGAGCGCCGCGAACTTTTCCTCCAGTCGAAACGCCGTGCCGATGCGCTCGGTGCGATGACGCCAGAGTTCGGCTCCCAGGTGGGCGGCGTGTTGGACAATGGGTGCATCGACGTGGCGTCCGGCGATTCGGGCCCATCGGATGCAGTTCATGGGGTCGGCGTTATCGAAATAGGTCAGCGCGATCATGGCCGCCAGCAGCCCACGGTGGGTCCGGTGGAGATCCTCTTCGTCCCGTCCCAGCGCGGCAGCTATTCCGGGATGCGCCTGATCCGGATGGACGATCGCCATCCAGGGGGCCGCATCGTTGAGCCGCCCCCGGCGCCACTGTTCCAGGTGCCACATGGTGTCGGCCTCTTGGCGGATGCGCGTCATTCGATCCTTGGTCCGCCCATGGCCTTCGGCTTCCAGCATCAGGACTTCCTGGGCCTCCCCGACGGCCTGGGACTTGGTTTTTCCCGACAGCTGGCCGAAACACAGGGCTCGGATCACCCCGCGGCTCTCATCGAAACCATAGAGCAGGTAAAATGTCCGGTATACGGGCAGGATGACCGGAAAGCCGGCTTCCAGGAGAGCCTTGGCGGCGGCGGCGTCGGCGGGCAGGAGGGTCAGTTCGTACCCCAGGGCCGCGGTTGCATCGTCCAGTTCGGCCAGGCCGGTCAGTTCAGGCAGTTGAATGGCGGAATCGTTCCTGGAGACGTCCCGCAGGTGAATGAACAGCTCCGAGACCGGTATCTCTTCGGTTTGCCAGTAGCGCACCGTTGCCAGCAAGGCCATCCAGTTCTGGCTCAGATAGTCCTGGTAGTCGACCATGGGGATGGATAACCGGGCGCCTTGGGACGACTTGCCGAACATGGGCTCCGCCAGGATGGCCCGCGACATGGATACCTGGGCCTTCCATTGGTTGGAATCGGAAAACCGGTCGATGATCTGCCGGTAAAGTTTGCCCGAGATTTCGAAATCGCCCCGGGAATAATGGAAGTCGGCCAGCCGGGCGGCCAGATAAGGCCATTGGGCATGATCGGGATAGCGGGCCAACATCCGTCCCAGCCGGTGGTAGGCGGCGGCACGCGCCGGATCATCGGCGGATGCCGTTTGATGGAGGATGGGTCCCTGAAGCATCATCCATCCGGCTCGCGAAGCAAAAGAGAAAGAGATTGCCAGCAGCGCCATCAACGGCACGATCACGGCGGATCGTTTCAGGAAATCCCGAATACGGCCGGGGGCTCCGAAAAGCATCCCGATGGGGATGAAGGCCAAATAATCAAAGGTTTCGATGGTATTGATGAAACGTTGCCACCCATGCAGACGGCCGGGAATCAGGGCCCAGGCACCGCTTGCAAACAATTTCAGGCTTGCGCCGTCGCCGCCGTTGATGAGCAGGGCGGCAAGTCCGAAAATCAGGGACTCGGTGGCGAAAACCAGGACGACCCCCATCAGGAAACTGACGACGTGGCTGACGGTAAAGCGACCTTCCCCGGCCCACCAGGCCCCGGCCAGAAATCCCACCGCGAGCCCCGGGACGAGATTCCTGAAGAAATCCAACAAGACCACGCTGCGCATGGCCGCTGCGCCTTCCCGCATCGCGAGAACACGTTCGCCGATGGCCGGCATAACGGCCGTGCTGACAGCGAATCCCAGGCCCAGAAGGACGCCGATGCACACGGGGCTCATCCAGCGACGCCATTCGGCTGGTCGATAGCGGCGACGGGTAGGGCCGAACCGGACGTATTGCATCCCCCACGCCGACAAGGCCCAAACAAGGTTCAACGCGATGATGAGACTGTCCAGACGCCACCACGCCATCTCCAGCCGGATGGCCGACCAGATCATGGCGGACAATAGCAAGGCATTGATCCCGACGATGACCCCCGCCGTCCTTCGCTGCCCGTTGCGCCGGCACATACCGGCGACCAATAGCCAGCAGAACGCGCCGGTCAGGGCATACCCGCACAACAGGTGCACATACCAGGGGGTGTGGGGACCGGGAGATGGGTCGGGAGGCCATTTCTCAGGGGACCGCAGGTCCATTCGATACTCCTGTGGAGGTTACATATTCGATGATCGGAAGTCCGCCGAAACAATTTTCGGGGCACACGGTGCCGAAATTCGGCCAAATGTCGACACCAACCGTATCTTCAGATAAACGGGAAGTCATCCCCCCGGCAACGCGCCTCACATTCGAGATGCCCTTCGGCAGCCGGAACCATCCGCCCTGCCGCTGCCGGCGAATTTATCATTTTCCTCATTATGGAACCGGTTTGCATAAATGGATTGGAAGATCAGCAAGAAACATACCAAGGAGCATGGCAGTCGCCCTCGGCATCGCGGCGCCCGGATCGCAGGCCGTCGATGCCCGGATGGGGTGGACGCGGCCACCTGATTATATTCAGCATGCTGTATCGACATTCAATTTGACACACAAGCACGGGCTTGGCATACTGCGCAACCGCAAAAAGAAGATACCTGTCCCTGTCTTTTCGCTGTTGGGCCGATGTGGGTCCTGATCGGCAAACAATTCACATGATGGTAGCCAAATCCTGGTGGTTGACGACGATGGCGTCAACCGGCTGATGCTGAAAACCGCGCTGGTGGACGGCGATTATTTGAGCCATTGAGCACGTCCATAAAAATCAGGAAGAATCTCAAAGCGGAAATCAAAGGAGGACGGCCTCTACACCTGGGATCCTTTGGAGCAATTTCCATGTCTAGTTTGTATAGAATATTGCAAGTTAAGCATGAAGCAGAGACCTATCTTTCCCAGGGGCTGCACCAGGAAGCCTTGGTGGTCTTTGAAAAATTCCTTGCCGAAGCCAGAGATCTCCAGCCATCCGTCAAGTCTGACATTCTCCAATCCATTTACCGCATCAGGTCCGACGCCCGGAAAGGTCACCAGGACGAGGCCGAGCTCATGTCCGACGTGGAGATCATCCTGATAAAGAAAGGCTGGCAGGGTCAGGCAACGGATGAAGAGCGTTTGGCGAGCGCCCAGACCCTGTTGGGCCTGCACTTGTACCAATTTGCCTTGGAAGAGTATCGCCGGCTGCTGAAAAGAAGATTTATCAGCGTTACGGTTATAAGGGGAGTCGCCCTTTGCCTTGTAAATTTGGTCCGGCCGAAACAATTTAAATCGGTCGTTGAACATTTTGCCGAAGAAATTTTCAAACATCCCCACAACAGGAGGGCATTGATACTCGGCATCGCGAAACAGATCGATTCAAAATACTATCCGCGACATTTTTCAGCCTTAAGCCGTCATATTTCTCGGACAAACCTGGAATCAACGAAATCTTTGGGATCGTGTAAAATTGTGAATGGAAAATGACCTAAAAAGCAAGATGAAAGAAGGCGCCCACCTGACCTCTTACCTGAAGGAGGGTCAGGGGCCCCACTGGTAGTTGGGCGTCTGATTTTCCCAGATGGCTTGCACCTGGCCAAACGGTCATGATATTTAACGACTGTACGACAGGATCCGGGTATAACCGAAGTTTAGGCAACCAAGGGGCGTTGATGGACGAAATTGTCAATCCGCACGACAAGTTGTTCCGCCAGACCTGGAGCGATCTGGATACGGCCAGGAGCTTTTTGCAGCACTACCTGCCTCAAGAGGTCCTTTCGCTGGTGGCCCTGGACAG
>JBNKDU010000165.1:0-6738 GCA_050288425.1 Desulfobacteraceae bacterium
AAAGGCGGGGTAACCACCGCGGGCAACGCCTCCATCATCAGTGACGGCGCCGCCGCCGTCGTGGTCATGGCCCGGGAAAAGGCCGAAGCCCTGGGCTGCGACATCATGGCCACCATCGGCGCCCAGGCCTCCGCCGGCATCGATATGAAATACGTCCTGGTGGCGCCCATCTGGGCGGTGCCCAAGGTGTTGAAGAAAGAGGGCATCGGCCTGGACGACGTGGACCTGTTCGAAATCAACGAGGCCTTCTCCGGCTCCACCTGCGCGGTGATCAACGAACTGGGCCTCGATCCGGACAAGACCAACGTCGCCGGCGGCAGCGTGGCCCTGGGCCATCCCATCGGGGCCAGCGGCTGCCGCGTGCTGGTGACCCTGATCCACAACATGATCCGGGAAGACAAGCAAACCGGGCTGGCTTCTTTGTGTCTGGGCGGCGGCGAGGCCGTGGCCCTGGTGGTCAAGAGATAGAAGAGGGTGGGGCGGGTTGACCGGTTTTCCGGTTGGCCCGTTTGCCGGTTAAGGGGGCAGGCGATATCTCGTAAAAGAAAAGAAAGAGAGTATTTGACACGATAGGAGTAAAGTGGGTCCGGTTTTTCCCGGCCAACCGGCCAACCGGCCAACCGGCCAACCGGCCAACCGGCCAACCGGCCAACCGGCCAACCGGCCCATATACATTCAACCAGAGGAGAGATGAAAATGGATATCAAGACATTCGGTGTCGTGGGCGCGGGGCAGATGGGCGCCGGCATCGTCCAGGTGGCCGCCCAGAGCGGTTTGAACGTGATCATGAGCGACATCAGTGAAGAGATCGTCCAGCGCGGACTCGCCGGCATCGACCGGTTCCTGGGCAAAGGCGTGGAAAAGGGCAAGATGACCGCCGACGAAAAGGACGCCGTCCTGGGCCGCATCACCACCTGCGTCGGGCTGGACAAGCTGGCCGAGGCGGACTTCGTGGTGGAGGCCGCCACGGAGAACGAACCCCTCAAGCTGGAGATCTTCAAGACCCTGGACGGCCTGTGCCGGCCGGAGGTCATCCTCAGCACCAACACATCCTCCATTCCCATCGGCCGCATCGCCGCCGTCACCCAACGCCAGGACAAGGTCATCGGCATGCACTTCATGAATCCGGTGCCGCTGATGAAACTGGTGGAGGTCATTCGCGGCATCGCCACATCCGACGAGACCTTCCGGATCACCTGGGACCTGTCGGAGAAGTTCGGCAAGGTACCGGCCGAGGCCAATGACTTCCCCGGCTTCATCGCCAACCGCATCCTCATGCCCATGATCAACGAGGCGGTCTTCGCCCTCTACCACGGCGTGGGGCAGCGCGAAGCCATCGACACGGTGATGAAGCTGGGCATGAACCATCCCATGGGCCCCCTGGCCCTGGCCGACCTCATCGGACTCGACACTTGCCTGGCGATCATGGAGACCCTCTACGACGGCTTCAAGGATTCCAAATACCGGCCCTGCCCGCTGCTGCGCAAATACGTGGAAGCCGGCTGGCTGGGCCGCAAGACCGGAAGGGGATTCTACGAATACGGGTAGCGGCAGGGAAGAGAGATGAGTCCGGCCATGGGCCGGCCTCGATTTTCGCTTTCCCTTCCGTATGGTTGGCCGGTTATTCAGTTGGCCGGTTTTCCGGTTGGCCCGTTGACCGGTTTAGGGGCAAGCGATAATTCGAAAAACAAAAGTAAGAAAGTATTTGACACAGCCGAAGTAGACTGGCCAATCGGCAAACCGGCAAACCGGCAAACCGGCAAACCGGCAAACCGGCAAACCCATGGATACCGGCTGAAATGAGGATTATGTTCTACTGGATGTAGCCGATATATGCTCTAAACCAACCCTGAAAATCAAAACCAATTGGAGCGGTCATGCCTCGCAGGAAAAAACCGACGCCGGTGGGCAGGAAGATCAAGAAGGTGCGCCTCGAGAAGAAGATGACCCTCGATGAGGTGGCCAACGAAACCGGTTGCAGCGTCGACTACCTGAAGAAGATGGAGGCGGGCAGGGAGATGCCGCCGGTGGGGACCCTGCTGGGCATCTCCCGCGCGCTGGGGATCGATTCCGGCGTGCTGCTCCGGGAGCAGGAGGAGACCCTGGAGGCCCGCACCGAGGCCTACACCAAGCGCACCGAGAACTACGCCTACTCGATCCTGACGCCGGGCGCCGAGAAGAAGCACCTCAAGGCCTTCCGGGTGAGCATCGATGCCCGCAAGGACCACAAGGGGGTCGGCTATCAGCACGAGGGAGAAGAGTTCGTCTATGTGCTCACCGGCCGGGTGGAGGTCTCCGTAGGGGACCACGTCAACCTGCTGGGGCCCACCGAGTCGGTGCATTTCAACTCCGGCGTCCAGCACCACATGCGCAACGTGAGCGACGAGGATGCCGAATTGCTGGTGGTGGTGTACACTCCCTGACTTTTGCAACGTTAGGGGAACCATTTCGCAATTTCAGCCGGGCGCTGTCTGCCGGTGGGCCTATTTCGGAGCATTGAAATGACCATTCCGCTCAACGATGAACAGAAGATGATTCGAACCCTGGTGCGCGAGTTCGCCCGGGACGTCGTGGCCCCCGGTGCCGCCGAACGCGACCGCACCCGGCAATTTCCCGGTAAAATCTTCCGCCAGATGGGTGAACTGGGCCTGATGGGCATGATGATCCCGCCCGAGTACGGGGGCAGCGGCGCCGACACCGTCTCCTACGTGCTGGCCCTTTCCGAGATCGCCGCGGCCTGTGCCTCCACCGCCGTGGTCATGTCGGTGCAGAACTCCATCGTCTGCGAAAGCATTTACCGCTTCGGCACCGAAGAGCAGAAAAAGCGGTTCCTGATCCCCCTGGCCGAGGGCCGGGTGATCGGTGCCTTCGCCCTCACCGAACCCGAGGCCGGCTCCGATCCGGTGAGCCAGAAGGCCCGGGCGGTGAAACAGGGCGACCACTACATCATCGACGGAACCAAACGCTTCATCACTTCCGGCGAGAACGCGAAGATCGTGCTGGTTACCGCCCATACCGACCCGGCCCGCAAACACAAGGGCATCTCCGCCTTCATCGTCACCAAGGACGACCCCGGCATTCTCGCCGGCCGCCACGAAGACAAGCTGGGCCTCTGCGCGTCGGACACCACCGACCTGATGTTCGACGACTGCCGCGTGCCGGCCGACCGCCTGCTGGGCGCCGAGGGCCAGGGATTCTCCCTGGCCATGAAGGGGCTGGACGGCGGGCGCATCGGCATCGCCGCCCAGTCCATCGGCGTGGCCCGGGCCGCCATCGATGCCGTGGTGGCCTACGCCAGGGAGCGCGAGCAGTTCGGCCGCAAAATCTCCAAATTCCAGGGGCTGCGCTGGATGGTCGCCGACATGGTCACCGAACTGGAGGCCGCGCGCCAGTTGACCTTCTCGGCCGCCGCCATGAAGGACCGCGGCGAGAGCTTCACCCAACAGGCCTCCATGGCCAAGCTGTACGCCTCGGAGATGGTCAACCGGGTGACCGCCAAGGCCCTGCAGCTCCACGGCGGCTACGGATACACCAAGGAGTACCCGGTGGAGCGCTACTACCGCGACGCACGGGTGTTCACCATCTACGAAGGCACCTCGGAGATCCAGCGGATCGTCATCAGCAATCATGTTTTCAAGGACAAACGCAAACCCTGATGCCGCAGCAGGGGGAAAACGCACCCCTGGGACCGGTCCCTCCTGACCACGACACCACCTGGTGGCCCCTGGAAAACGCTCTTGAAAAGTAGGGCCGGCCTCCGCGCCGGCCTCGTTTGAAATTTCGGCCTGCCGTCAATCCTCCGGACCGGCCGGCACAGAGGCCGGCCCTACTTCAAGGACAAACGCAAACCCTGATGCCGCGGCTGGGGGACAATGTACCACTGCGACCGGTCCCAATGGGATTTGCTCCATCTCCCCAACCCTCTCCCGAGAGAGGAGAGCGGCTTCCGCAAATGTTTTCCGGTTTCAAGTTTCACCGGCGATACCCGATAGTACTCCCAGTGCGTGACCTGCGGCCCCGAAGCGGATCGGCGGCCGGAAGGGCAATCCGGTTCGGAAGAGTAAAAATGAAATTATTACAGAAGGATAAAGTGGCCACCCTGGGAATTGTGGGCATCTATTTTCTGTCGGGCAGCTTGTGGATCCTCTTTTCGGATACCCTGATGGGGTATCTCACCCAAGACCCGGAACTCCTGCAGCGCATCTCGGTCTTCAAGGGGCTGGCGTTCATCCTGGTCACCGCCCTGATGCTCTTCTTTCTCATCGACGCCCATGTCCGCCGCATATCGACGGTCACCCGCCGGCTCGCAACCAGCATCGAAGACCTCCGGACGGCCCAGCAAAAGTTGCAATTGACTGACATTTCAATGAATAACATATCGGATGCCATCCACTGGATCACCAAGGATGGCCGCTTCTGGAACGTCAACCAGGCGGCCTGCCGCATGCTGTGCTACCGCCGCGACGAGTATCTGTCCCTGTCGATCCAGGACATCGACCCCCATATTTCACCGGAGGAATGGCGATTCCATCTCGAGCGGGTCCGGCAAAAGGGAAGCGTGTACCTCACGAGAACTCACAAGGCCCGGGACGGAAGCATCATTCCCGTGGAAATCAACGCCAACTTCATTCGATTCGATGGAGAAGAATACTATTGCACCGTGGTCCGGGACATCACCGAACGCACCGAGGCCGAGCAGGAGGCCGCCTTCTTCAGGTCCCTGATCGAATACACCCGCGACCCGTTCTACGTCCTCAGTCCGAGGGAAGGCTTCCGGATGGTATATGCCAACCGGGCGGTCTGCGAACATTTCGGCTACGACCGGGAGCAACTTGCATCCATGAGCATCCCCGATTGGGACCCCGCCTTCGACATGAACCGCCTCGGTACCATGGCCAGGGAGATGCGCAGCGGCCAACCCGTACGGTTCGAGACCATCCACCGGGTCGCCTCGGGCCGGCTGGTGCCGGTGGAGGTGACCGCCAGCCTGTTGGTGCACAACGACCGTGAGTACAGCTGCGGCTACTTTTTCGACATTACCGAGCGCAAGGCCATGGAAGACGCCCTGAAGGAGAGTGAGGCCCGCTACCGCGCCCTTTTCCTGGAATTCCAGGCCCTGCTGAACGGGATTCCGGACGCGCTCACCCTGCTCTCCCCCGACCTTTCGATCCTCTGGGCCAATCCGGCCGCGGCCCATGCCGTGGCCCTGGAGCCGGCGGAGATGATCGGCAAGCATTGTTACGAGGTGCGGCACAAAAACAGGACACGTTGCGGGGATTGCATCGTCCGCAATACCGTTGCCGGCGGAAAAGCCCTGGAAAAAGTCATCGTCTCCCAGCCCACCCGGCGCACCTACGAACTGCGCTCCGTGCCGGTGCGCGATGACGACGACCGGATCGTCAAGGTCATCGAAATCGGCCGGGACATCTCCGACCAGGTCGAGGCGGACGCCCAGCGGATCGAGCTGGAAAGGAAATTGCTGCACGCCGGCAAACTGGAGAGCCTCGGCGTCCTGGCCGGCGGCATCGCCCATGATTTCAACAACATCCTCACCGGCATCCTCGGAAATCTTTCCATTCTCCGGATGCAGGTTTCCGAGACCCACGAGGCCCGTCAGCGTATCGAAGTGTGTGAGCAGGCCGTCTCCCGGGCCCGAGGACTGACCAGTCAATTGTTGACCTTTGCAAAGGGCGGGGACCCGGTGAAAAAGACAATCGAAATGAAACCGGTGATCGAAGATGCGGTCTCCTTTGCCCTCACCGGCTCGAAGATCGTCGCCGAGCTTGCCATTGCAGAGGATCTCCGGGCCGTGGAAGCCGACGAGAGCCAGATCGGCCAGGTGCTCAACAACCTGCTGATCAATGCCTCCCAGGCCATGCCCCGGGGAGGCGTGGTGCGGGTGGAGGCGCAGAATCGAAAAATCGGCCGGCAGGAGGTCGCGACCCTGGCCGAGGGTGGGTATGTGGACATCGTCATCCGGGATCAGGGAGAGGGGATTGCGCCGGAGCACCTGGAAAAGGTTTTCGACCCCTACTTTACCACCAAGGCTTCCGGTACCGGGCTGGGCCTCACCTCGGCTTATTCCATCATCAAGAAGCATGGCGGGGACATCCGTGTCTCGTCACCGCCTGACGGGGGCACGGCCTTCGAGTTGTTCCTGCCGTCCGTCCGGGAGCCGGCCGGGGATGAAAAATCGCCTGTCCCCCAACCGGTTGCCAAGGGCAAGGGCTTTGTCCTGGTGATGGACGACGAAGATTATATCCGTGAAATGCTGATCGATATGCTCACCCACATGGGATACGAAGCCGAAGCCTGCAGTCGCGGAGAGGAACTTATCCGTATCTATCGGGACCATACCGGCCAGGGGCGTGCCCCGGACGTGATGATCGTCGATCTGACCATCCGGGGCGGTATGGGCGGGCTGGAGGCGGCCCGGGCCATCCTCGATATCGATCCCCGAGCCCGGCTGATCGTCGCCAGCGGCTATTCCACCGATCCGGTCATGGCCCACTTCCAGGAATACGGTTTTGTGGGGGCCCTGGCCAAACCTTTCCAGTTGGAAGACATCAGCAACGAACTGGCTGTCATGTTGAATAAATAAGAAATTCAGCCTCTTCGCTTAAAAATATATTTCCTCGAAGATGACTTTGGTTTCCTTCAGTCGGGCAAAATCCATTCTCAGATAGTCTATATCGAAAGATGACTGACAGGGGGCAGGTGTCAACCTTGTTTTCAAAT
>JBNKDU010000166.1:0-17350 GCA_050288425.1 Desulfobacteraceae bacterium
AGGGTCGATGTGCCGTGGGCGACGAGGTTCCGGTTTTCATCCAACACGCTTGCTTCCGAATAGCAAATGGTTCGGCCGGGCCGCAGGCAGGCGGCTTCGGCCGTCAATCTGCCGCGGACAACGGGTCGCAGGTAATTGAGCTTCAGGTCAACATTGACCAGGCCTGCATCTTCGGGCAGCCTCAGATAGGCGGCCCAGAATGTGGCGGTGTCGATGGCGGTGGCCAATACGCCGCCGTGCACGATGCCGAAGAGTTGCAGGTGACGTTTCGACAATTCGATGACCACCTGCGCGGCATCCAATTCGATGTGATCCAGGGTCATGATCAGGTGTTCGGGGAAGGGGCTTTCATTGACGATGGTTTTGAGCGCTTCGATATAGGCCGGATTTACGTTCATGGCTTTGCCTCCAATGCGATGGATATAGCTGGCATGGATTGGGCAAGCATACAAGTTTTTTCCGACGATCGGGATCGAAGCGACCGTTTCCTATGCGGCATTTCGTAAAAACCGGCTCGACTCATACAGAAAATTTATCAGGCGGATCCATTGTGATGTTTCTGGTCGCCATCACGCAGCTCGACCGCCTCGTTTTCACCGGTCGAAGCGTCCGGGGGCACTGCGGCGGACGCACGAATACCGTTGTCCAAATGGCAAAACATCCGAACGGTGGGGTTGCCCCGCGAGTCGAGGATCTCCATGGCCGAAATTTTCGTGAACTAAGGCATCATGGCGTACCCTCATTGGCTAACCTTGCGGAGCTTGTCGCGGTGTCTTCGATTTCCTCTGCTTCCGCCTGCGCCCGATACCTTTTGGCCCAGATGTCGGGAATGGTTTCCTCGACTTCCAGGATGGACTCCCAGCGGATCTGAAAATCAGTTTTTTCGGTTGAACGATTCCAGGATCCGCCGCTGCCATGGTTCGTTGTAGCCGTCGGCCTCGGGGATGCCTTCGCTGCGCAGGGTGTGGGCGAAGTGGATGCGGATGAAATCCCGGAACCGTTTTTCGACGATCCGTTGCAGCGGCGGGGCCAGCGCCTGGTGGACCTGGTCGTCCACTTCGCCGAAGTCGAAGAAGATCGCCAGGTGGTTGATCACGCTGTCGCGGTCGTTGCCGGTGACGCCCTGGTGATCCATGGCGGTGATCACCTGGTTGGCCAGCCCGGCCAGCGCCCGGCCGATGAGCCTGCGGATATGCTTTTTCTGATGGCTGCTCCAGAAGATCCGGTTGCGGTCCATGCTCAATTCGCATTTATCGGCGCCCCGCAGATTGATCCGGCCGATCACATTCTGCCGGGCCGCCTCGGGCAGCAGGCCGTCGTCGTGGGCGATGAAGATGCCGTCCTGAAAAAGGGAGATGCCGCCCTTGGCCGACCCCAGGGCGAAGATCTGGTCTGAATGCATCATGGTTCCCAGGTAGAGGTACCCTTCGGAGTGTTCGAACTCCAGGGCCGCGGTGAAATCGGTCGGCGCTTTCTTGACGGCCGAATAGGCCAGCGGTGACCGGCCGATGGTGACGGTGCGGCCGTGTTCGTCGGTGAACTCCACCGGCACCTGCAAGAAGCGGATATTGGTTTTGAGATAGCCGGGGTATTCCAGGCCGCGGGCAAGATTGATCTTCGATTTCTTCAGGTGCAGTTCCACTTCCGTGCCGACGGGAAGGGTTTCCTCCAGGGGGCGGACATCGAAATAGTCCTTCAATCCGGCGATGGTGATCTTCAGACCCGGATCGCCGGCCTTGCGGGTCTTGATGACGATCTTCTCCGCCACCAGGAAGCTGGACAGGAAGCCGATGCCGAACTGGCTGATAAAACCGATGTCGATGCCTCCGTCGCGGTTGATGTCCTGAATGCGGTCCGATTTGTAGAAAGAAATACCGATGGAGAGAAAGTACTTCTCCACCCACTGGCGGTCCATGCCGATGCCGTTGTCGCGGATGGTGATGACGCTGATGTCTTCGTTGAAGGCCAGCTCGATGCGGGATTCATGGGCAGGCTCGGCGAGCCGGCGCAGGCTGCAGGCATCCACGGCATTCTGGATCAATTCCCGCAGGAAGACCCGTTTGTCGGTATACAGGCGCCGGCCCATGAACAATTGCAGGGCGGCCGATGAGTCGACGCTGAATTTCAGATCCATGGGCCGGTAGCCGGAGGGTTCGATTTCGTAAATCACATCGGAGTAGAGGAATCGCGGCCGGACACGCTCGTTGAAGTGATGCAGCAGCGCCTGGACCCGGCGCTCGTGGTGCTTGAGCGCACGATGCACTTCACCATGGCGGCACGCGATGCGTACGCGAATGGTGGCCGGCAGGTGGGGATGGGGACCGGCATCGAGCAGATCGAAGTGTTGCGGCCACCCCTCCCGGATGCGTTCGCCGTCCGGCGGCCACAGGCCGGCGATCTCTTCCAGGGTGACGGGCGCCTTTAATTCCAAAGCGCGGGACAATCGGATGCAGGCGGCCGGAAGCCCGAGGTCGACATCTGTTGTGTCGCTCCGGACGCTCTCCGGGTCGTGCGCCACGGGCATCGAGATCTGCCGCTGGAATTGCCGCAGGATTTCGATCCGTTTTCGATTTTCAAGGCCCCATGACGGTCGGTCGGCGGCCGCGGACCCTACGGTGGCACCGGCGAGGTATGCTCCGGCGTGCAGGCAGAAACCTTGCATCGGCGCTTCCTCCAGGGCCTGCCGCTGCTCGTCGTCCAGCAGCCAATGGTCGAGCCTGGCCAACAGGCGGTTGGCCAGGGAGATCATCTCGTCGGACGATTGGAAACGGGCCGCGACGGCGGTGCGGATCTTCTGGAGGTCGTGTTGGAAGTCGGCGGGGAGTTTCGGATCGAGCAGGGTCATGGTGCCTGTCCTTGGATTGGTGCCGCTGGAGGGTGCCGGCAAATAGGTTCCCAGAATATGGGCTGAAAAGAACCGGACGTCAAGGCGGATGGATCCGGCCGGCGGCTCTGACCGGGCAGGGCGCCGCTGCCCCGAATTCCTCTGCGGGGCGTGTTGGCGAACGGGACGTTATCTGGTAGGATGCCGGTTCTCGGAAGCAACGAAGCAGAATCGAATCCAGGAGCAGATTTCCATGGGAACCGATACCTTCGGCGATGCCTTGGCCGCCTTCGACCGTGACCACCTCTGGCACCCCTACACTTCCTTGACCAACCCCCTGCCGGTCTACCCGGTGGCCGGGGCGTCGGGCGCCGTTCTCCATCTGGAGGACGGTCGCCAATTGATCGACGGCATGTCCTCCTGGTGGGCGGCCATCCACGGGTACGACGTCCCGCAGATCAATGCGGCCATCGAGGACCAACTCGGACGCATGGCGCACGTGATGTTCGGCGGGCTGACCCACCGCCCGGCGGTGGACCTGGCGCGACGGCTGGTGAAATTGACCCCGCCTTCCCTGGACAAGGTGTTCTTGTGCGATTCCGGTTCGGTGTCCGTGGAAGTGGCCATCAAGATGGCCTTTCAATACTGGTACGCCCAGGGGAGGCCGGAAAAGAACCGTCTGGTCACCATTCGTTCGGGGTACCACGGCGACACCTTCGGAGCCATGGCCGTATGCGATCCGGTCACCGGCATGCACCGGATGTTCACCAATGTCCTGACCCCCCATTTTTTCGCCGACGCCCCCGACTGCCGGTTCGATGCACCCTGGAACGAGGCCCATATCCAGGGCCTGGCGGATTTGCTGGCGTCGCATCACCACGAGATCGCCGCCCTGATCCTCGAACCGGTGGTTCAGGGAGCCGGCGGGATGCGGTTTTACTCACCGCGGTACCTGGACCGGGCCAGGGAACTCTGCGATGGCTACGACATCCTGGTGATTTTCGATGAGATCGCCACGGGGTTCGGGCGCACCGGGAAATTGTTCGCCACCGACCACACCCGCGTCGAACCCGATATCCTCTGCCTGGGAAAATCGCTCACCGGGGGCTACATGACACTGGCGGCCACGCTGACCAGCGCCGAGGTGGCCCACGGCCTGGCCGCGGACGGCAGCGGCGTGCTGATGCACGGCCCCACTTTCATGGGCAACCCGCTGGCCTGTCGGGCGGCCATTGCCAGCATCGACCTGCTGCTGGCCTCGCCCTGGCAGCAGCGGGTGAGCGCCATCGAGGCGCAACTGGTCAGGGATCTGACCCCGCTGGAAGCCCTGGAACCGGTGGAAGACGTACGCGTGCTGGGTGCCATCGGGGTGGTGGAACTCAAACGGCCGGTGGATATGGCCGTGGTCCAGCGACGCTTCGTGGAAGAGGGCGTCTGGATCCGTCCCTTCGGCCGCCTGGTCTACGTGATGCCCCCGTTCATCATCTCCGAGGCGCAATTGCGACGCCTGACCGACGCCATGGGCAAGGTCATCGAAACCTCCTGCTGAGGCCCGGGTCGTTCCGCCTACTTTTTTATGCAACCCTTGGGTTGAATTTTGGTGGATAGATGGGATATAGCCTTCTGGCCATCAAAACCAATCCTGCAAGGAGAAAACGCATGGAATCGTGCCCCTGCGGCAGCGGACAGCCTTTCGACGATTGCTGTCGACCCTATCTGGAAGGAGACCGGCCGGCGCCCACCGCCGAAGCCTTGATGCGTTCCCGATACACGGCGTATGTGATGTCCAATATCGGATACATCGAAGAAACCACGCATGCCAGCCGGCGCGATCAATTCAATCGCAAAGAGAGTGAAGCCTGGTCCAGGAAGGCGCAATGGGAAACCCTCCAGATCGTGCACACCGAAAACGGCGGTCCGCAAGACGAGGATGGGCTGGTGGAGTTCGTGGTCCGATTCCGCGACAAGGGACGGATGCGCCAGCACAATGAAGTGGCCGAGTTCAAGCAGGAAGAGGGTCGCTGGTATTTCATGGACGGCAAGGCTCCCGAACAGGCCCAGGTGATCCGCCCGAACCCCAAAGTCGGACGCAATGACCCATGCCCCTGCGGCAGCAGGAAGAAATTCAAGAAGTGTTGCGGCGCATAGGGGTCGCGGCAAGGCCCTCCGGATGCCCGGCGGGCATCGTATCGCCTCGCCTGCCGCACCCCAAGAAAACAACCATCGGGCAAGGTTTGACGCGGGGACAATCGGTCCTTATCCTCTCTCTAAAAGCGCCTTGTGAATCTTTGCGGGGTATTCCAACGGATCTTCGTTTGCTTCTCGCCGTGCAGTATTTCGACTCTCACACATTTGCTCACCGGCGTTCAACCGAGGCTTATGAATCAATTTCCACCCCCAGCGATCCGGAGGGGAACGATGGCGGAGCTCAGCGACACACAATTCGTGGCCCTGGTGGCCGAGGTCGTGACCGAGCAGGGATGCCATCTGGCGGATATCGATTTCCACGAGAAAGTGATCCACCTGGAAGGTCCTGACGAATCCAAAGAGGATTGTGCCCGCGCACTGCGGGATATCCTGGGATGACGGAGGGGACGACCCAATGGCCCCACCTGTCCGTGTATCGGCCGGAACGGCCCGCGAGAAGCGTATGGCGGGCACAGCCCTGCTGGTCTATACCGATAACGACGCTGTTCTATAGTTGGGCATATGCCGAGAGAAGCAGTTCTTCGGTTTCTTCCCATCCGATGCAGGCGTCCGTGATGGAGACATAGGGGTTCAAATCTTCCTTGCGGGTTTCGCCGTAGACGAATTCCTGACTGCCGGCCTCGACATTGCTTTCCAACATCATGCCTTTGATGGCCAGGTTGGGTTTGATATAGACGCCGCCGGTGTGGCCCAGGCGCTGGATCAGTACGTGGTTGAAGACCTCGCCCTGTTTGCGGTAATCCTTGCCCGAATTCTTGTGGGAGCAATCGATGATCAACGACTGGAGCAAAGAAGGATGCCTTCCCAGGAGTTCGCGGGCCTCGCCGATGCTCACCGGATCGTAGTTGGGCCGGCGGCCGCCACGCAGGACGATGTGACAGAAGGGATTGCCCGCCGAGAATACCCGCGAGGTGACCCCGTACGGATCGTTGCCGATGAACACTTGAGAGGTCGAGGCCGCCAGCAAGGCGTTGATGGCCGTGTCCAGGTTTCCGTCGGTGCTGTTCTTGAATCCCACCGGCATGGAGAAGGCGCTGGCCCACTCCCGGTGGTTCTGCGATTCCGTGGTGCGTGCGCCGATGCAGGCCCATGCGATGAGTCCGCTGAGCCGTTCTGCCGAAGTCTGGGTGAGAATTTCGGTGCCCGTGGCCACGCCCATCTCGTTCAAGGCGATGAGGATTTTACGGGCCTTGCGCAATCCATCGTCGATGTCGAAGGTGGTCTTGTCGATATAGGGATCGGAGATCAACCCCTTGAAGCCCACGTTGGTCCTGGGTTTCTCGAAATAGACCCGCATCACCAATTTGATCTTGTCGTCGACCTTCTCCTGCAGGGTCGCCATCAGTTCACCGTATTTCATGGCCTGGCGTTCGCTGATGATGGAACAGGGACCGGTGATGACCAGCATCCGGTCATCTTTGTCCGACAGAATCTCTTGAATCTCCTTGCGGCTGTTAAGGACCGTTCGGGTGGCTCTCTCCGTGACAGGCAGCTCCCGGCGCAGTTGGTCCGGGGTAATGATCGGATTGCGCTTGACGACTCTCAGATCGTATGTTTTTTCCATCGCTTGCTTTCTCTCTTTTCAATGGCCTGCACGGGCAGTCGGCACGGCGGCGGTTATTCGGCTGGTTTTTCCTATATCCGAGATCATAGATGGGGTCAATTGCATCGCTGCTCCGGGCGGTCGCACGATTTCCGATGGCGGATCCACCTCCCCGGCCTCCCGCCCGGAACGGGGCGACAGACGGCCGGATTATGAATTTGTACTGGCGAAATCAGGTTTCAACGAGTATAAGGTGTGAACCATACGCCCGAAAACAACCCCAAATTCGTGGAGTTTTTGCAGTGGAACGTATCGTCGATCAATGGCTGCCTCTTGAAAAGGAATATCATACCGCGCCCGGCTCCATTTCCGTGCTCAATCGCATTTTTCCGGCCCTGACCTTCTATTTGCGTTTCTTGCGCGTGGTCTTCCATGCCAGTGCCGTCGCCAAACGGGGAAAATACGATGATGCCGCCTTTTCCCGCAGCAGTCTCGATATCATACGCGCCCTGGAAGCCATCGGCGTACGGCTGGAGATAACCGGCCTGGAACATCTCAAGCGGCTGGACGGGCCCTGCGTCGTGGTGGCCAACCACATGAGCGTCATGGAGACGGTGGTCCTGCCCGCCATTATCATGCCGTATCGCCGGGTTACCTTCGTCGTCAAAGACAGTCTGATGCGCTACCCCGTGTTCAGGCATGTCCTGGCCACCCGGCAGCCCATCGTGGTCAACCGGGTGAATCCCCGCCAGGATCTCAAGACGGTCATGCAGAGAGGAACCGAATTGTTGCAACAGGGGATTTCCGTGATCGTCTTCCCCCAAACCACCCGGGCCGAATTTTTCGATCCCGAGCTGTTCAATTCGCTGGGTGTCAAGCTGGCCGCCCGGGCCAAGGTGCCGGCCGTCCCCCTGGCCCTGATGACCGATGCCTGGAGAAACGGCCGCCTGGTCAAGGAATTCGGTCGCATCGACTCCAGACGGAAAGTGCGCTTCGCCTTCGGCCCCCCCTTGCCGGTTGCGGGCCGGGGCGCCCAGGAGCATCAGGCGGTGATCCGGTTCATCGGCGGAAAACTCGAACATTGGCGGGGCCAGTAGCCGACCCGGGAGGAGGAGATTCATGTCCAGACCCGAAGAGATGTACCAGTGCCAGACCGCAAATTGCGGCTGCATCTACGATCCCGACCGCGGCGATCGCAAAGGCAAGATTCCCAAAGGAACCAGGTTCGAAGAAGCCCCCGACGACTGGCGCTGCCCGGTCTGCGGCGCGGGCAAAAAATGCTTCCGTCCCCTGGCCGGTCCCGGATCGGTGCAGGACGAGGGGGAATGATCGGCGAGATCCCCCGGGAGGTCGGATTTCCGAATCACCGATTTTTCTGCCGATGCGCCTCTATCGCTTCGACGACATCGTCATAAATATTGGACACGATGATGCGGTAGCCTTCTCTGGTGGGGTGCAGCCGGTCCGACTGGTTGTAGCGCGGATCGCCGGCCACGCCTTCCAGAAAGAAGGGGATCAGGCGGACCCCGTGGCGAAGGGCCACCCGGGGGTAGACCGCGGCGAAGGCCTCGGTGTATTCGGGCCCCAGGTTGGGCAGCATGCGCATGCCGGCCAGCAGGACCTGGATCCCCTTGTCCTTGACCGTGGCCACCACGGCGTCCAGATTGCGTTCCAACTGCCCGGGATCGAGGCCCCGCAGGCCGTCGTTGGCCCCGGTTTCCAGGATGATGATATCGGGCCGTAAGGACGCGATGACCCAATCGATGCGGGCCAGGGTGCCGGAACTGGTTTCTCCGCTGACGCCGGCGTTGACCATCTTGAAGTCGTAGCCGTCCGCGGCGAGCTTGCGCCCCAGTTGCGCGGGGTAGGCGTCTTCTTCCGGCACGCCCAGCCCGGCGGTCAAGCTGTCTCCCACCGCCACGATGGTGCCGAGATGGGGCTCCCCGGCGGACGGCGCCGCCGTGACCACCTTTGACGATTCGTCAGCCGGCGGCTCGGTGTCGCATCCAATCGCCAATGCCGATGCCAGGCACAACAGGTACACGATCCAATGGGGCCGGCGGCGATTTCTCCTGATTTTTCTATCCATCGGGCTGCTCCCGCAGAAAGTGAATGGGGCGTTTGCGCATGATGGAGCGCGACGCCGTCATGCCCACCCCGGTAACGATGACCAGGGACATCGCGATCAGCACCAGCGTGTCCGGGACGAACGGCCGGTAGGCGATTTCCAGCCGCATCGTGCAGACATAATACGCCGCCATGTGGGCGATGAGCACGGCCAGGGTGCTGCTGAACAGTCCGATGAGCATGTTTTCCAATGCAAATACACGGTAGACGAAGCCTTGTTCGGCCCCGAGGATCTTGTAATACACCGATTCGATCATTCGTTCGGCCCTTGTGGCGAAGACCGCGCTCACCAGGATCAGCAGCCCGGCGCCGATGGAGAAGAGGCTGAAAAACCGGATGATGGCGGAGAGGCGCCCCATCAGCTCCGCGAGGACATTGATGGTCTGGGTCATGTCGAAGACGCTGATATTGGGAAAACGGGCCACGATACGGTTCTGCAGATCCGGCAGTCTTCCCGGCGGCACCCGCAGGGCGGCGAACAGGGTCTGGGGGGCCCGGGCCAATGCTTTCTCCTGGAAGACAAAGTAGAAGAAGGGGCCGAATGCCGATTTGTCGCGGGTGCGGATGCTGGCGATGCGGGCCGTCAGCGGCACCCCCTGGATTTTGAAGGTCATCGTGTCGCCGATCTTCAGGGGCGCCATCCCGGCCACCGTGTCGAGAATGGAAACCTGGATGTCGGTCCAGTCCGTACGAAAAAGGGCCTTTCCCTGCAACAGCGACTCGTCTTCCAGCAATTCCGGGCGGTAGGTAAGGTTGAACACCCGGGAGAAATTGTCCCTGCGCTTGCGGCGCTCCTTTTCATGGTCGATGGCCTCCCGGTTGATGGCGGTGACGCGCGCCCGCACAATGGGGTAGAATCGAACCTCGTTGCCCAACAGTTCGGCGAATTTCTTCTGTTGTTGTCTTTGAATGTCGATGAAGTAGGCGTTGGGGGCGTCCTGGGGGTAGGATTTGACGAAGGCGGCGTCGAGATTCTTTTCGATGAGGTAGTTGGTGAAGATGACGCCCAGGGAAGCCGTCAGGGTGATGACCACGGCACGCGTGGCGTTGTGGCGCCGGAAGAGCCCCTTGACCGCCTGGCGGATCGTCAGCGTTCCGAATCGCAGGTGTTTGAGGCCCCACAGAACGAGTTGGGTCAGTACGGCCGCCGTGGCCACCAGGGCGATGGAGCCGCCGATGAAATAGAATCCGAATCGTGGATCGCGCATGTGCCACAACACCATTCCGGAGAAGAATACCAGGAAGAGAATCCCGAAGACCAGGTAGGGCCATTTTTGGGGGCGGACGGCGTCTTCTTGCCGGAAGATCATCATGGGCCGCAAGGTGCGAAGCCGGAAAAGGGGCAGAAAAGAGAAGAGCAATACCACCCCCAGACCCAGCAATATGCCTTCCATGACGCCCGACCAGGAGATCGCCGGCTCCAGGCCGGCGGTCATCAGCGGCGCCAGCATCGAACCCAACAGAATCTGCAGGCTCCACCCGGCCGCGATGCCGAGCAGGGTGCCGGCGGCGCCCAGCAGTAGGACCAGGGACAGGAAATGGGTGATCACGACGGCGTTGGGGGCGCCCACCGTCTTCATGATCGCCACCGTGTGCTGCTTTTCATTGAGCAGGGCCGAAAGGGTGCCCTGGATGCCAAGGCCGGCCAGCATCAGGATGAACAGCCCGACGAGTTTCAGGAAGAAGAGCAGGTTGTCCAGAAACCGCTGGACCCGCGATCGGGAGGTTCGATACGTGGTCACCCGCTCCTGGTTTTCCGGAGAGAGACTGCGCAATCGTTCGGCGATGGCATCGACCTGCCCGGCATCGGCCACCTTTAGCAGCACCACGCGTCGGATGCGCGCGCCGGTGGCCACCAGCCCGAGGGCATCGAGATCGGCGGCATTTATGAAGACGCGGGGGCCCAGGGTGAAGAACTGCAGGGGGCGGTCGGGTTCGGCGGTGACGACGTCGACGATTCTGAGACGCGTGAAACCCACCCGCAGGAAATCCCCCACGGCCAGGCCGATGCGGTCCAGCAGGGCCCGTTCGACGATGCAGGTCCCTTTGGCAAGGGTCTCCTGAAATCTACGGCCCGAGGCCAGGACCACCTCGCCATAGAAGGGATATCCGCCTTCCACGACCTTGAGGGCGGCGAGGACCGATGCATCGCCGGTTTCCGCCCGGACCACGCTGTAGAAACGATGAATATTGACCCGTTCCACCGCTCCTTCCGAGGTCAGGTGGTTCAAGGCCTGTTCCATGGGTGCCGAGATGGGGTCGTAGGATCGAATCAGGATGTCGGCGGTATGCAGCCGGCGGGCATCCTGGAGCAGGGTACGGCCGACGCTGCGGGCGAATCCGCTGAACGCCGTCAGGGTGGTGAGCGAGAGGGCCACGCACAGGATGAACAGGATCGCCTGGTTGGAAGAGCGGCGCAATTGGCGCAGGATGATGGGGAAATGCCGCATGCGCCTTATCCTGTCAGCCGGCCGTCCACCAGGGTGAGCACGTGACCGGCCGCCCGGGCGATTTCGGGGTTGTGCGTGACCATGATCAGGGTGGCATCCTGTTCGGCCTGCAGGACCATGAGCTGCTCCAGTATCTTGCGTCCGTTTTTCGAGTCGAGATTTCCGGTGGGCTCGTCGGCGAAGAGCAATTTGGGACGATTGACCATGGCCCGGCAAATGGCGACGCGCTGTTTTTCGCCTCCCGACAGCTGGCTGGGCAGGTTGTCCGCCCGGTGGGCCAGTCCCACCCTTTCCAACAATTGCCGGGCGCGCCCGCCGGCCTGGGCATCACCGCGCAACTCGGCCGGAAACATGATGTTTTCCAGGGCCGTCATGGACGGGACCAGGTGAAAGGACTGGAACACGAAGCCGATGGTCTGGTTGCGCAACGGCGCCAGTTGCGACTCCGAAGCCGCGGTGATGTCCCGGCCGTCGATGATCACCCGCCCGGCCGACGGCTGATCCAGACCGGACAGCACGGAGAGCAAGGTGGTCTTGCCGCTGCCGCTGCTCCCGCTGATCACCAGGAAGTCACCCGCCTCCACCGCCAGGGAGATGTCGTCCAGCACGGTGATGGCGCGGTGATCGACATGATAGGTTTTATGGATGTGGCTGGCTTCCAGTAGCGGCATGGCGTCCCCGCGGGTTATGAAGCGTAATTGGGGTTTACGTACACCTTAAGGTTGGATCGGCAGGACGGCAACAGACCGATACCCGATAGGAATATAGAATCGCGGTCGAATCCGCTTGCGGGTCGGGTCGAAAGGGCTGCAGGCCGGATGCCGCCGCCCTCCCGGCGGGGGCGGCTTTTCGTCTCCCGTCGGGCGGTTCCGGCCGGGGTCACTTCTTTTCGACGCTGCGTATGCCTTCGGCCGATACCAATTCGCCGATGAAGTGGCCGATGGCCAGCTTGCTCTTGATTTTCACCGGAATGCAGGCTTCATCGGTCGTGACCCAGAGATAGATCTTGGCGTCCTTTTCATCTTCGAATGCACCGCCGATGTCGCTCATGGCCGGTATCACGCAGAAGGTATCGTACGTCTTCCCATCGCTCAGGGTGACTTTCTCCCGGCGGACCATGGTGGCCTTGCCGAAGAAGGTCTTCTTGCCGTCGGTGACCGGGCGCTTGATTTCCATGCGGTTGGAGAAAAGGGCCATGCGGGTGTAGTAGATCACCGACAGCGGATCGAGACTTCCGGGTTCGAGGTCGATGGGAGGTCGGGACTTGCCGAAATTGGAATAATGGGCTTTGCCGTTCTTCCAATCGAATACAATTTCTTCGTCGCGTTTGTGTTCCCCTTCGGTCTGGCGCTTTTTGTACCCCATCGATCGTTTCAGACCGGTTTCCGCCCAGGCGTCGACGCGCTCACGCAGCTTGAAGAAGACGTCCACGAAACCTTTGGTTTTGGTGGTCATTACGAAATGGTAGACATCCACGCCGTCCATCTGCTTGGACGGCCGGATCTCCATTTTGGCTTCTCCGGCGGAGATCATCCCCCAACGCAGGACATAGCGAAGTTTCTCTCCCACCTGGAAGGGGACCGGATCGGTCTGGGCGGATCCTTGCCCCCGGCCCATGACCAGGATCATGGCGGCCAAAAGCAGGACCTGGATCGATTTTCCAAAGGTTTTGCTCATGAAGCGCTTACTGTCTGCCATGGGATTTGATGTTTTTGAATTCATATCTTCATTGACGTATCGCAGTGGTTTCGAGTTTACAATCCCAAAGTCATTGTTTTCGGCGGGGTTCCATCGGCGACTGCGCCCGCACCTTCATATCCAGCCGAACAGCATTCGCAGTCGGCGGTTGTCCAGCGCCACCCGTTCGTTGAGATGGACGGCCGTCGGCCGGCCCTCGGCAACCAGCCGGCGCAGTTCGGTGGTCAGGACGCGCAGACGATCATAGGTGGGCAGATCCAGGTGCCTGCGGCGGCGGTGAATTGCCACCCGCCCATCGGAAGGCGCCGGCACCGGTGCCGCGGCCCCGATACTGTCGCGATCGAGGATTTCGCCGCCCTGGAGCACCAGGATTCGGCGCTCATTCCGGTTTCCGTCGTACGGTCGCCAGACGATGCTGGCTTCGCTGAGCATGGCCAGCCAGCGGGACCGACGCAGCAGATATCCGCAATGCCGCAGATTGGACTCCAGTGCCTTGGAAACGGACTGGGGTGTCCACTCCAAAGGCCGGTCGCGATCCTCCGCTTCGGGTTCATCGGTCGAATCTTCCGTGGCTTCCACCTGCATGGACTTTTGTTGCCAGGAACGGCGGCCGATACGCAGCAAGGCCGGCCACGGCACGCCCGGGCGCAGATCCGCCGCAAACTCGTTCCGGAAATGTCTCAGACCCTTTCGGCAGCAATCCGCCCCGGGCTGCAGATGGTCCGGCATATTCAGGAGAATCCCCGGATCGATTTCAAATTCAGGCTGTCCGATTCGTCGAAGCGCTTTGCCCAGGGCATGCAGGGCGGTGAACCGTTTCAACGCCGGAACCGGCCCCAGCGGGCAGCGCGGCTCCCAATCCAGGGCGTGGGTCTGAAAATCTCTGGCGAGAAAATACAGTTCCCGCCCGCCGACGGTCAGGGCCGTGTTGTACGGCGGGTGATGCCGTTTGATCTCGTCGGATTCCAGCAGGGCGGCTTCCAGAGCCGTGGCAGTGGGGGTGAAATCCAGGTCCACGGCCTGGGTGAGCATCTCCAGATGGGGTTCCGAGTGGCGGCGGCTGGCTTGAAAATAGCTGTTGACCCGCTGTTTGAGCGATCTGGCCTTGCCGACATAGAGCAAATCGGCGTTGGAACGCCTGAATCGGTAGACTCCGGGCAGATCCGGGGCCGAGCGGCGCCGGTGTTCCGGCATGGGGAACACCCGGGATGGGGAGCGCCCGGAAACATCCTGCCGCAGCCACGAATGCAGTTCCTTCCAGGTGGTTACGCCGAAACGACAGTCCAGTTGGTCTACGATCCGGCACCAGATCAGGGCCGTGGCCGCCAGGTGGTGGCGGCAGCGTTTGAGGGGGGCCACGCCATGCCCCAGGTAGCCGGCCACCGCCCGCAACCCCTTGCGCGGCAATTGCGGCCATATCCTGGACGCCAGCTGGTGGGTGCAGATGACATCCAGGGGGAAGGCCCGGTCGGAACTGTCTGCATGGTGCAACTGTCGCAGAAACGCCAATTCAAAACGGGCGAAATGGATGACCGCCGGGCAGCGAGCCAGGTGTCGGGCGGTGGCCAGTGAGGCGGCATCGGCTGTCAGCGCCCGCCAGGCGATGCGGCCGTGAACCGCCTGGGAAAAATGGCGGGACCGAATACCGGTCAGACGCTGAATTCTATCCGGGAGTTCGTTGTCATCGGGTTGCCGTACGATATGGGTGACCGGAGCGCCGGCGTTTGCCGTTCGGGCATCCCGTGGCCATACGGTTTGCCAGCCGATTTCCACCAGATGGTGGCGCCGGGCATTGTTGCCGGTGGTCTGGCAGTCGATGGCCAGGACCTTCAGGTCTTTTAAACTCTGGTTCGGCATATCCTCTTTCCCGGACACCCTGTCCCTTCCGCCATGGGGGTTGCATCGACTCTCGCGGTTGCCTATGATGGGACTGCAGACTCACCGCCAGGGTGACCCAAATAAAAAAGTTTGAGCATCCGCTCGATTCGTGGTTATATTATCAAAATAGATCAATGCCTTGCAAATGAAGGTCATAATCCCGGATTGATCGGTGTGCGCGGTATCCGTCCACGGCAAGACATTCAACCGCCTCGAATATGTTTCGTTGATTTCCGATTGCACCTTTATCGACGCCATTCATAAGGCGCCTGTCGCCGGCGATGTCAATGCGTATGGGGCCGCCGCCGAGGCAAATTATCGGAACGATTGATTCCGGGTTCAGGAATAGGCAAGAAAAGCCAGTATCGAAAACATCAGGAGGAAATATGGCTGCAGCGGCAGAATTGGAATTTGTTGTGGGTGAAAACTATGAAAATGAAAAGGGTATCTTTACCGTGGTATCCATGGGTCGCAATGAGATGGTGATTCGCTGGGAAAGCGGTGAGGAGATCAGCACGGATATCGAACTGCAGCGCAATATCCAGGCCCGGCGGCTGTGGGAAGAGCTTCAAGTGGAAAACGAAGCCAAGGCCGCCAAAAGCGGCGGGGTCAAGGCCGGCTCGAAAGCCAGGCCGGAGTTCGATGGCTTTCAGGCCGCCGATTTCAAGAACAGCGCCAGCGGCACCCGATGGCGCGGCCGTGCCCAACTGGGCGGCGCCGTTACCCGAAAATTGCCCGCCGATCGGTACCGGTTCAACTCCTGGGCGCTTGGCAACAAACCCGAACTGCACTGGCTCGACATGAAACACCAGCAGCGCGAAGGCGAAGACAACGGCATCCGATTCGTGACCCGGGTGGATCGCATGTCGCTCTACTATGGTTTCGCAATCATCCGCCCGGACGGCCGGGACGGTGTCTCCCAGGATTGGGACACCTTCACCAAGTGGATCGACCATGACGAATCGGAAAAGTTGCTCCGTGAGCTGGCGCTGGCCCAGGACCTGACGCTCTATGAGCGGACCACGTCGTCCAAGACCGTCCTGCTGCCCCAGGACGATGGATGGCGGGCGGACGATGTGCAATACAAAAAAGCCTTCGAATTCATTTCCCAATTGCCCCCCACGGGTCCGCTTCAGGTGGAGGTCGCCAAGCGGATCGACAAGATCGACGCGGTGGCCCGCGGCAAGGATCTGGCAGATGAGATCGCGGCGCTGTACGCGGAATTGATGCCGGTCTACCAGGCCGTTGTCGATCGCTTGGTCTGATTCCGATGCGTTCCGGGGCGGGTCTCACTGCAGGCCCGACCGCCAGTTTGTCGACCCTATGGTTGTGCAGGTTCCGGTCCGTCCGGGGCGTCATTTTCTTGTCGTCGAGTGGGCAGATTTTGCCCATTCCGCCTCGGGTTTACGCACGGACTTTCCGTTGAAACCAGGCCTCGGGCGTGGAATGGCCGGCCGGGCCTGTAATTGCGCCCCTATCCGTCCCCTCTCTCAATTTTCCAAATCTCCTTCCGAATTCACTGGAACAAGAATTGCTATGAAGTTCCGGTGGACAAGCCATCTCGTTTCGACATCCATTGGAGGCCCATGCGCACCGACACCCATTTGACCATCCAGGATTATTTCCGGCAGGGCGGCGTGGGTCGGGCCCGCAGGGAAACCGACACGTCCACCTCCGAGACCGGAGGCGCTGCGCAACGGCCGTTTGCCGAGATATTGGCCCACTCCCGGGTGACCTCCGACGATGCGCCGCGGGGATGGACCATTCGAGATTACCGGGCCCGCCCGGTTCCGCGACGCCACTTCGCCCCGGTCGACCCCCCGACGTCCCGAACCCCGTTGCCGCCGCCCGTACGGTCCGGCTCGACCCGGGCCGGGGAACCGGTCGCCGGTCTGCCCTCCACGGCCACGGAACTCTCCCATGAGGCCAAGGAACCACAAGGAATGGGTGATGACCAGAAGAGCCGGATCCGGGCCAGCATCCGGAGAGCGGCCGAACGCTACCGCCTGCCGCCGACACTCATCGAGGCCGTGGTCCAGGCGGAATCGGACTACGACGTCCGGGCGGTATCGCCGGCCGGCGCCCAGGGATTGATGCAACTCATGCCGGCCACCGCCAAGGAGTTGGGGGTGTCGGATCCCTTCGATATCGACCAGAATATCCATGGGGGGGCACGCTATCTGCGGTCTATGCTGAACCGTTTCCAAGGCGATCTCGAATTGGCCCTCAAGGCCTACAATGCCGGGCCGGGCACCGTCGCCCGCTTCAACGGCCGGGTTCCTTATGCGGAGACCCGCCAATACGTCCAACGGGTGATGACCTACGCCCGCCGATTATCGGCCGTTTCCGGGAATGGAACCGAACCCGGCACCGATCCCGCCATCGATTCAATTACCTGACGGACTTGCGTCTCCCCGCCGACTACCATAATCTGGGTTGACTTAGTTCAGAGTACGGGAGCTTTCATTGTTTTTGGCATAAGCCTGAGGATGGAGGCTTTTCGGGGATGCATCAGCGGGAGGCCTTCGTGATTTCAACCGGTTATCCATGGGGGAGACCCACGGCGCCGCCATAGGCGGCGACCAGGGAGGGGGCAGGAATGCCCCCGTGGATAACCGGTTG
>JBNKDU010000167.1:0-64202 GCA_050288425.1 Desulfobacteraceae bacterium
AAGCGCACCCATGCTTCACACCCATCCATGTTATTCACTGGAGATCCCATCCCGCAGGTCAAATTATCGCAAGCGTTTCCGCTCGAACCCCAATTAATGGATAGTATTGCAGAAAATCCAATACCGCTGATTTCTGACATAAAATAAGGATGCATGCAGCATGCCATTGACCGCAAGAGAAGACATTTTATTTTAATAATGATAAAAGCGGGTTAGCTGCACTCTCCACCATCGAACCCGAACCGCCGGTTACAGAATCGTGCCAGATTGACATCATAAGAAACAAATTGGAAATAATACATGTATTTTCAATTTGTTACTTGCAACGCCATTATGACGCGGTCAATGTCAAGTTGACGTGGTGTCGTTGGACTGCGGCATCGATTTCAGCTTGCGTTGCAGGGTACGCAATCCGATCCCCAACAATCTGGCGGCCTTGGTTCGGTTGCCGCTGGTCAGGCGCAGCGCTTTTTGGATGTGCAGGTTTTGAATCTCGGTCAAGGTCGGGAATCGATCCGCGAGCCATTGTTGCGACTCCGGCAGCCGTTGACGGAACTTGGGAACGCTGCTCAATTCCCGGGACGTGCCGGTATGGGCCAGGACACCGGATGAAATGATGTTTTCCAACTCACGGACATTGCCCGGGAATTCATATTTCTGCAAGGCCTCGGCCAGGGAAGTCGATATGCGGCCGATGGATTTTTGGTTTTTCTTGGCGTGGGTCCGAAGAAAATGGTAGGCCAGCGGAAGGATATCCCGTTTGCGCTTTCGCAGGGGGGGAATATGGATGTGGTATTCATTCAACCGGAAGTACAGGTCGCCCCGGAAATCCCCTGAACCCACGGTCTTTTCGAGGTCGCGATTGGAAGCCGACAGGATTCTCAAATCGACATTGATGATTTCAGTACTCCCCAGCCGATAGAACTCCTTTTCTTCGATGACTTGCAGCAGCTTGCCCTGCATATTGGACGCCAGTTCGGTGATCTCGTCCAGGAAAAGGGTCCCACCCTGGGCGGTCTCGAAAAACCCCCGTTTGTTCTCGATGGCTCCGGTATACGCCCCTCGTATATGGCCGAAGAAATCGTCTTCGAATAGATTCTGGCTGAAGGCGGGCATGTTCACGGCCACGAAGGGTCCGGAAGAGCGGCGGCTGAGATTGTGGATGATGCGCGCCAACATCCCCTTGCCCACACCTGTCTCGCCGGTGATCATGACGTTGTATTCCGTCTCGGCACAGGCTTCGGCCTGATGGAACACCAGGGCCATACTGTCATCTTCCGCAACCATCTTGGCGAAGGAGTCGGGATGCTGTAAATCGGCAAAGGATTGCGGTCTTTCGAAAAGGGCCATTCCCTGACGCAGTTGATAGCGTTCCAGGGCGTGGCGCACGGCGATTACGGTACGTTTGACCTGCAGCGGTTTGACCAGATAATCATAGGCACCCATCCGCATGGCTTTGACGGCGGTGGCCACGTCGTCCACCGCCGTCAAGATGATGCATTGGGTCGCCGGAGACTCCTGCTTGATCTGCTTGAGAATTTCCATCCCGTCCAGATGGGGCATGATCAAATCCAGCAGGGCCAATTGAAACACATTCTCGCGCACGAGTCCCAGCACCTGGCGGGGATCGGACACCATGACCGGATCCGGCAGGCCTGCGCTGAGCAAGGCCGTGCGCATGCTGAAGAGCAGGCCTTCATCGTCATCCACGATCAGGATGGGGGAATTAGTCGATACTGCGTTCATTGAGGTTTTCCCGCACGACTTTGAAAAATTCTTCGATGACCAGAGGCTTGGACAGGATCTGGGAGAACCCCATCCGAGCCGCTTCGTACAGATTCGGATGGTCGGGGAAGCCGGTCACGATGATCACTTTCATCAGCTCGAGACCCAATTCGTTTTTGATCGCCCGGCAGACTCCCAGGCCGTCCATCTCCGGCATGAACATATCCAGGATCAGCAGGTCGGGCGGATGGCTGCCCATGCGGATCAACGCCTCGGCCCCATTGGCATAGTTCTCCACCACGAATGAGGTATTGCGCCGCAGGGCCCGGGTAATCATACCCCGGAAGTCATGGTCGTCATCCACCACCATGATGCGCAAGGGCTTGCGCTTGGGATCCACCGGCAATCTTACCGTAAATGTCGTTCCCTCACCCGGATTGGCGTGAAAGGCAATTTCGCCTTTGTGCGCCCTCACCAGATTGTACGTCACCGACAATCCCAGCCCCGTCCCCCCGGCGGCCTGCCGGTCGGTCACGAAGGGATCGAAGATATTCTCGGCCACAGCCGGGTTTATGCCGCGGCCGTTGTCCTGCACTCCGATGGTGATGCACTGCTCCTTCTGCCTCATTCTGGTTATGATACGCACCTTGCCGTGATCATGATCGATGGACTCGAGCGCGTTTATGATCAGATTCAACACCACCTGTTCTATGTTTTGCAGGTTGGCCCGCAAATAGGGCAACGTGGGATCCAGGTCGGTCTCCAACACCGTCTGGAACTTCTTCACGGTGGCCTGGGCCAGTCGCACGGCATTCTCCACGGCCGTATTGATCTGCACATCCCACTTGTCGGCGGGGTTGCTTTTTCGGGCGAAGCCTTTCAATCCGGACACGATCCGGGCCACCCGGTTGGCGGCCATTTCCATGTCATTTATCAGCCGGGGAAGATTCTGTTTTACGAATTCCGGACTCAATCCGCCGATCTTTTTATCGGGCATCTGGATGGCGTGGGTATCGAGAACCGGCAACAAATCCCGCCACATCTTTTCCAGAAGGGGCAGATTGAACAGAATCAGGTTGATGGGGTTGTTGATCTCATGGGCCACGCCGGCCACCAGGGTGCCCATGGCCTCCATCTTCTGGGATTGAAACAACTGCTTTTCGATTTTCTTCTGCTCGGAAATATTGCAGCAGATCCCTCCGATGGCTCTCAGTTGGCCGTCCCATTCGATGGGATACAGCCGGTCGAGATGATACTCCACGCCCTCGGGCGTCATCTTCTGGTGGTGGAAGGAGATCGGTTTTTGGGTCTGGGTGACCTCCTTCAATTTGTCGCGGTAGAGGCCATACATGTCGCGGGAATAGACATCCTGGAGTCGGCGGCCGACGAGATCCTTTCCATGCTGCAGGCCGAATTGTTCGACCTGGTCGTTGCTGAACAGATAGCGTCCATGCAGGTCGAGCATGAAGATGTGGTCCCGTGTACAGGCGGCCAGGCCGGAATATTGTGCCCGCTGGATTTTCCAGCCGTGATCCCGGTCGCGCATTCGCCGCATCTCCTGCCGGAGAAGAGCGTACTCCATTTCCAGTCTTCGGTATTGGGATGTCAAGGTCCGGATGGCGTCGGAAGCCCTCGCGGCGACGGCTTGCCGCTGAAAACCGATTCCGGCTGACTTTCCGGGCAAAGTGGTTCTGGAATAGGGCGTGCTCGATCCCGGCACCCGGGTCTCCTTTTCAGCCCGTCTCAATCGCTGCAGGTCATCGGGATATCCCGATGGGAACCGGCTGCAGCGGTTGCTTGCGGAGAGAAGACGGACGGTTCGTTATTTCGTGCCCCCGCCGGAAACAAAGCGATCCCCCAGGGAGTTGAGCTTCAGGGTCAGCGGGCGATCTTCCTCGGTCTCGCTGTTCAGGCGTAGCTGCCCGGGACGTCGGTACTCATCATCCCCTGGGGTCGCGGCCAGCCATTTTTCACGGAAGGCTTTTACGACCCGGAACGCGGGCCGGTTGACGTCGACAATGCTTTTTTCGAGGACCAGGGTCAACTTTCCCTTGCGTTCCTCCAGATGCATCAAGGGGGCGATGGGCAGCCCCACGGGCTCCCATTGGGCAAACCCATGCTCCAGGTTGCGGATGGCGGCCATTTGACCGGTGGCGCCGTTGGCCACCAGGCTGAATACGGTCAGGCCCAGGTTGTACGTATAGATACAGTCGAATTGCGTGGGGTCGCTGCCCCGTCCGTCATAACCGTAAAAATGGGTCTGGGTCTTGAACTTGGGCACGGTGGTCTTGTAGATCTTTTCGATGGCCGGATGGAGGATCTCCCCGGCATCCATGGCACCGGCATCGATCAGCTCAGACTTCAGGGTTCGCAGGGAGATGATATTGTCCTTGATCAGCAGATGATCGTTTCCATTGTAGTTCTCGAACAGCAGCGGGCCGAAATAGTCCGCATCCAGTCCCGCCTTGGCCAGTGTCTTGCTGAAATAGGCCCGATCGAGGCCGATCTTGTACTTGCCCTGATCCTTGAGAATATCCAGATACTCCTTCACCAGGTCCAAGAGCACTTGCTCGGTGGGCACCAGGGAAAACTGGAAATTGCCGTGGCTGTCCCGCTCGGTCAGCAGCCCCTCCTGGAAAAAGGCCGGCAGGTTGTTGAACAATTCATCATCCCGGGGATTCCAGATGTTGTCGGCCAATCCTGCGGGTTTATCGTGCACCAACCGCCGCAGGTAATCCAACTTGTTCTCCAGCAGCGTAAAATTGGCATGAAAATCCCTGTCATGTCTCCGGTTGAATTCGGCGATGATCGTGTTCAATTTGATGATGAAGACTTCAATCTCATTTATGAATTCAAGAATTCCTTCGGGGACGACCATGACACCGTAATTCTTGCCTGCCGCCGCCCGGCGGACAATGGCATCGCAGATCACCCGTGACAAATGCCGCAAGGTCATGCCGTAGGCCGTGTAGTCCACCGTTCCATCGTCGGCGGCCCGCTCGAGGCGCTGGACATCCACATAGTCGGCCAGATCCTCACCGATCAGGGTGATGTTGGCATGGGTCTGCAGGCCCACTTCCAAAGCCAGGTGGCTGGCGACCCGCCCCATGACCTTGCACACGTGCCAGTACTTGATGTCCGAACTGCAGTCGGTGGACAAATTGCTGATCGCCAGGGAGAAGGCACGGGCAGCCGAGTGGAACCCGAAGGACATGGCGCACAAAACCCGTCCGTCTGCATCCCGCACCTGGATATCGCCGTCGATGGTCTTGGGAACGCCGATCACCTGCACGCCGTCTTCGTATAGTTCCTGGGCCAGAAACGCGGCATTGGTATTGGAATCATCGCCCCCCACCACCACCAGGGCATCGAGTTTCAGCGCGTGGATGGTCTCCTTGGAGAGGGCCATTTTCCTGGGAGTATCGATCTTGGTACGGCCGGTCTTGATCATGGTGAATCCGCCCAGGTTGCGATAGCGGTCCACCAGGGCATCGGTCAATTCCACGTACTCGCCCTCGATGATGCCGTCCGGCCCCACCAGGAATCCAAAGACCCGGCTTTGGGAATTGGCCTGTTTGGCGGCATCATAGAGCCCGGCGATCACATTGTGTCCCCCGGGGGCCGGTCCGCCCGAAAAAACGATGCCGATCCTGCGGGACCGGGAATAGGCGGCGGCGTCGAAACCCCCATCGGCCGGCATGACGGCCTGCACTGGATTATGGATAATTTTGGCCAGAAGTTTTTCGGAGGCCGGATCGATATCGAAGCGGAAATCCCGGCGCTCCTCCAGCCGGGTGGCGGGATGCTGGAAAACCTCGCATACCATGGGCTTGAACCTGCGCCGGGCCTCCACCACCTGGTTCGTGGTCGCCACCACCTCCTCGACCGCGGGATTCTTGAGAAAGGCATGCATATCAAGATCTGATTTTTGGGCCACAAGCGCCTCCGTATTGGTTTCGGTCAAATTTGGGAATGCCCCGCAAGCGGGGCCGAATGTGGAAGGATGATTCCATCGGTGGATTTGTCATATCGGCCCGTGGGTCGCCAAGTCAAGCAATTTGGCAGGGTGCTGGACCCCTGTTCCCCTCTGGAGCCGCGGGAGTAAGGCGTCTGCGAGGCGATGGCGCCCGTTGCGCCGCATTTTCTTGAAATTTGAGAGTGATACCATATATGGTAGCCATAAACAGATATCCATACGCCACCTTGTGCTTTTCGCTTTACAACCCACCGGGCCCCTGATATGTAGGATAATCGCAAAATGAGTCCGGCAAGGAGGCCTGACCCATGAAGATCAAAAAACTAGAGATATCGGGATTCAAATCCTTCCTGGAAAAAGCCAGCATCGCCTTTCCCGCGGGGATATCGGCCATCGTGGGACCCAATGGTTGCGGCAAGAGCAATGTGCTCGATGCCCTTCGTTGGGTGATGGGTGAGCAAAGCGTCAAGCAATTGCGCGGCAAGAGCATGGAAGATATCATTTTCGCGGGCTCCAACGGCAAGCCGCCCCTCAACATGGCCGAAGTGACCCTGACCCTGGCCAACGACAATGGCAGCGCTCCCGAGGAGTTCAGGGACTATTCCGAAATCAGCGTCACCCGGCGCCTGTTCCGTTCCGGCGAAAGCGCCTACCTGATCAACCGCCAGCCGTGCCGCCTGAAGGATATTTTCAATCTCTTCATGGGCAGCGGCGTGGGCACCCGCACCTTTTCCATCATTCAGCAGGGCAACATCGGCGCCATCATCGACGCCGGGCCCGACGAGCGGCGGCTGTTTATCGAAGAAGCCGCCGGCGTGACGCGCTACAAATTTCGCAAAAACGAAGCCTTGCGCAAGGTCAAGGCCACCGGCAACAATCTGCTGCGAATCAACGACATCATCTCGGAAGTCAACCGCCAGATGGCCGGCCTCAGACGCCAGGCGAAGAAAGCCGAACGCTTCAAGGTCTACCAGCAACGAGCCCAGGTCATCGATACCCATCTGCTGCTGCATGACTACGACAGCTACACCCGGCAGTTGGAGAAGACCCAGTCGATGCTCAGGGAACTGAAAGACATCGACATCGATCACGTCACCCGGTTGCAGAAAATCGATGCCGCCATCGAAGAGATCAAACTGAAACGCCAGCAGAAAGACCAGGAGATCGCGGCGCAAAAATCGGACAAGTTCGAAACCCAGCGAAAATTGGACCGCGCCGAGGCCGACCAGGCCCACTTGAGAAATGAGATCCAACGCCTGGGATCCGAAATCACCGAATTGGAGCAGGCACGCCTGGACCTGGCCGCCAAGACCGAATCCATGGCATCCGAAGTGGCCCAGGTGGAGGAACAGAACAAATCGCTGCAGGCCCACTGCGATGAAATCCAGGCACAAATTGCCCGTCACCGCGGCGGTTCCCAGGGGTTGCAGGAACAGCTCAACAGACAGAACCAGGTCCTCGAAGCGCGCAAAAGCGGCCTCATGAAGCTGGTGGCCGACGAGGCCCGTTACAAGAACATTTACCAGAATACAGCCAACAACAAGGATTCCCTGGAACGCCGCCTGGTGCGCATCAACGAAGAGGTGGCCCTGGCGAAGAAGAAAGTCGCCGACGTCAAGACCGAAGAAGAAAGCAGGCAACGGGAATACGAGGAGATTCAATTACAAATTCGCGACCACGAATCCCGGATTGCCCGGCTCAAGGAAAATCTGGATGGAGAATCGGGCCGACTGGGCGCCCAGGTCAAAAAGACCCAGACCCTGGAATTGGAGCGCAACCAGGCCCGATCTCAATTGGCCACCCTGGAGAAGATGGACGCCAATTATGACTGGTATCGCGATGGCGTCAAGGCGGTGATGCAGGCCAGGGAGGAGACCGATTCATCCGGAGACAGACGGAAAAAGCCATTGGCCGGCGTCGTCGGCCTGCTGGCCGATGTGATCGAACCGGCGCAGGGCTACGAAACGGCCGTGGAAGCGGCTCTGGGCGAGTCGCTGCAATACATCCTGGTTCAGGACCAGCGTTCGGGTGCCGATGCCATCGACTACCTGCAGACCAGCAACGGCGGACGCAGCGGTTTCATACCGCTGCAGACGGTAAAACCCCTTGCCGGCGCCGACCCCCAACGGCTCTCTCCCCGGCACCGCCTGCTGGACCATGTGGCCCTGGACACGGCCTATTCTTCCATCGCCGAAGCCCTGTTGGGACATGTGGCCGTCGTGGATACCCTGGACGACGCCATGGGTCTGTTCAACGACAACGGTCGGGTGCAGACCATCGTGACCCGCTCGGGAGACGTGATATCCCACCAGGGAATCCTCACCGGCGGCAGTCAGGAACGACTCACCGGAATTCTGGCCAAGAAACAGGAACTCAAGGCCCTGGAGCAAACCTGCATCCGCCTCGGCGAGGAACACGCGGCCGCCCAGGACCGCCAGCGCGCACTGGAGAAAAACGTCCGCGACCTGGAAACGCGGCTGCAGCAGACCATCGCCGAAAAAAATTCCGCCGTGGACGAACGGATCGAAATCGAAAAAGCCCTCTACCGCATCGGCGAAGACCTGAAAAACGCCAATCGGAATCTCGAAATCGTGGTGCTGGAAGAAGAACAGTTGATGGGCGAAGAGAGCGATCTGAATGATGAACTGGCGGAATATCATGAGGCCCTGGCCAGGATCACGGCGGAGGTGGAAACCGCGCAGGCACAAACCACCGAGGCCACCGAACAGATCCGTCGCCTGTCTTCCGAATTGGAAAAGTACAATCAACAGATCGTCGACCTGAAATTGGAATCGACCGCCCTGAACACGAAGCTGGAAAACGGAGCCCAGACCCTCAAGCGTCTGACCGATTACGAACGGGACAGTCGGCTCCGACTGGAGCAGTTGGGCAAGGAGATCCTCCAGAAAAAGCAGATGCTGTCCGCTTCCCAATCCCAGGTGGCGGACAAGGAGAAACTCCTGCAGCAGATGTACGCCCAGTTCCAGCATCTGGACGCCGACCTGTCGGCCAACGAATCGGAATACGATGCCATCGATGCCTGCCTGCAGCAAAACGATGGGGAAGCCGCCACCATCCAGTCGGATCGCCAGAAGACCCTGGAAAAAATCCGCCTCCTGGAGTTGGAATCCTCCGAACAACGGATCATGCGCGACAATATCGCCGGCAAGTGCCGGGAACGCTACCATGCCTCCATCGTCGAATTGCGGGCACAGGGGGACCAGAAGGAAGATCAGCTCCAGATGTCGGTGGAAGAGATGAAGGCCGAACTGGAGCGGTACCGCAACAAACTGGCACGCATCGGGGATGTCAACCTGGGCGCCATCCAGGAGTACCAGGAGTTGAAGGAACGCTTCGATTTCCTCAGTGAACAACGCGGCGACCTCGAAAAGGCCATCGAAGATCTGCACAAGGTGATCCGCAAGATCAACCGCATCACCCAACGCCGTTTCATCGAGACCTTCGACAAGGTGAACGCAAAACTGGCCGAGGTATTCCCCAAGTTGTTCGAGGGCGGATCCGCGCGCCTCGAACTGAGCGAACCGGATAAACCGCTGGAGACCGGGGTGGAGTACCTGGTGCATCCGCCGGGCAAGAAACTGACCCGCATGAGCCTGCTATCCGGTGGCGAAAAAGCACTCTCGGCCATCGCCTTTATCTTCGCCATCTTCCTGATTCGTCCGGCGTCCTTCTGTCTTCTCGATGAAATCGATGCCCCCCTCGATGAAGCCAATATCATTCGCTTCAACAATCTGATGCAGGTCATCGGCCGAAAATCGCAAATCGTGATGATCACCCACAACAAGCGCTCCATGGAATTCGCCGAAACCCTGTTCGGCGTCACCATGGAACAAAAAGGGATCTCCAAGGTCGTATCCGTCAACCTCAACGAAGGAAACGCGTAAGCGCGGACAGAATACAGATCAATGGCATTCAAATGGTTTAAGAAAAAGAAGAAAGACCCGGAAACCCCTGCGACCCGGGATTCCGCCGGAGACAACCTGGCGACGGAACCGGACGTCCGGGAGTCTTCTCCGCCCTCCGTGGAAGATATGGAGCCGGAACACGAACTTCCCGAAGACGAGCCGGACACCGCCGGCACCGATGTGGAGGAGACACCCACGGAAGACCTGCCGGAAATCCCGGTGGAGGAGGAAGACAAGTCGCCCCCCAAGAAGCGGGGGCTTCTGCAACGACTCAAGCGGGGGCTTTCCAAGACCCGCGATATCCTGACCACCGATATCGAAGATCTCTTCGGCGGCAAGCACGAAGTGGACGAGGATCTTCTGGAGGAGTTGGAAGAATTGTTGATTACATCGGACATGGGGGTTCAGACCTCCATGGACCTGATGAAGATCATCAGAAAGAAGGCCGCGAAGATCGGCGGTCCGGACGAATTGAAGGCGGTGCTCAAAGAGGAGATCCTGAAACTGCTGGAGGGGATTGCCGCCGAGGAACCGGAAAGGGCCGGCCGGCCCCATGTGGTGATGGTCATCGGGGTGAACGGCGTGGGCAAGACGACCACCATCGGCAAGCTGGCCTCGCGGTGCACCGGGAAGGGGCAGCGGGTGTTGATTGCCGCCGCCGACACCTTCCGTGCCGCCGCCGTGGAGCAATTGGCCATCTGGGCGGAACGTGCCGGAGCTGATCTGGTCAGGCACAAGGAGAACGCCGATCCGGCCGCCGTGGCCTTCGATGGCATGGAGGCGGCCATGGCCCGGGAGATGGACACGGTGTTCGTGGATACGGCCGGCCGGCTGCACACCAAGGTCAACCTGATGGAAGAGCTCAAGAAGATTCAGCGCACCATCGCCAAAAAATGTCCGGACGCTCCCCACGAAGTGCTGCTGGTCCTGGACGCCACCACAGGCCAGAACGCTTTGTCCCAGGCCAAATTATTCAACGAGGCCATGGGCATCACCGGCCTGGTCCTGACCAAGCTCGACGGGACGGCCAAGGGAGGGATCGTGATCAGCATCTGTCAATCGCTGAATATTCCGCTGCACTATATCGGCGTCGGCGAAGGAATCGAAGACCTGCAGCCCTTCGACCCGGTTCAATTCGTCGAGGCTCTCTTCTAGTAGGTGATCGAAAAGGTGCTGTACTCGCCGGTGGGTTCCTGCCATGTGACCCGGACATCGTCGACCTGTGAATGGGGCGATCCTTGGCGACACCAGGCCAGGGCCCGTTCGACCTGGGCTTTATCGCCTTCGAATACGGCCTCCACCGTTCCCTCCGGCCGGTTGCGGACCCAGCCGCTGATCCCGCCGATGGCCTCTACGGCCCTTTGGGTCTCCACCCGGAAGTAGACTCCCTGGACGCGACCGGAGATGATCACGTGCGCTCTGACGGTTGTATCCATGCATACCTGCCTTTCTGCCCATCCCCCGGGACCCCGGCGCAGGAATGACAACGCCGTTCCTCAATGGATTCTCATCCGATGATCGCCGCAGCGGACCCAAGCTTACTGTTTGACCCGTTTTAGCTGGACACTTCCAAGGGAATCGGTCAGCGGCCGATGAGGAGAAAGTAGTCCGCTTCGGAGACCATGCGAATGCCCAGCCGGGATGCTTTCTCCAGTTTGGCGGCGCCGACGTTGGTTCCGCACACCAGCAGTTCGGTGGCGCCGCTGACCGCCGATTGCACCCGGGCGCCCATTTTCCGGGCCTGGTCCTCCATTTCCCCCCGGCTGCCGGCCGCCATCTTGCCGCTGAAAACAATTTTCATGCCGGCGATGGGGCTGTCTCCCTCCGCCGCGTCCCCGCCTGTTTTGGGCGTGGCCAGGATATTGAAATCGAGCGCCAGCATATGCCGGATCAGGTCCTGGATGGCCGCCACCCCGCGGGGGATGGAGATACTCTTCTCCCTGCCGAACCCCTTGATGCTCTCCAGGGTCGCCTGGTCGACGTCCAGGACTTCTTCCAAGGCCACATGCTGAAGAATATTGCGGCTGTCGCCCACGCCGAGGTCGGGAATACCGAAGGCCGCAAGAAAGCGCCAGTCCTCCACCGCCTTGGTGCGGCTGGTGGTCAGGGCGTCCGCCAGGTTGCGCGATTGCACCGGACCGAAACCTGCGGCAACGAAGTCCTCCCGGTCCATGGCGTAGATTTTCTCCAGACGGTCATACCCCCGGGCCACCAGTTTCTGGATCGATTTGATGCCGAACCAGTCGGCACTGCCCAGCGTACGGAACCAATGACTGATGCGCTGTTCGATCTGCGCCGGGCAGTCCGCGGCACGGCAGCGCAGAAAATCGCCTTTCCAGCGCAACAAGCTCTGGCAGGCGGGACATCGTTCCGGCACGGTGATGTGCTCCGCCGGTGCGAGCACCTGCTCCAGCTTGGGAATCACCTCCCCGCTGCGGATGATCTCGATTTTCGACCCCGGACCGATCCGGTGTTTGGTCACCATGCCGGCATGGTGGGCGGTGACGCGGCGGATGGTGGCACCCGAAAGATTGACGGCGGCCACCTCCAGCACCGGCGTCACATTGCCGGTACGGCCCACCTGCCACTGGATCGATTCCACCGTCGTCGCGGCGGTCTCCCCCTTCCGTTTCACCGCGATCTGCCATCGGTAGTGGTGGGCCGTCGCGCCCAGGCGCCGGCGCAACGCCTCGGGAGCCACCGATATCACGGCGCCGTCCAGGGGATAGTCGCTGGCGGCGATCAGGTCGTCCATCAATGCCTCCAGATCCCGCAGCAGGGTTTCGCCATCCACCCGTTTCGCGGGCAACTGGCGGTAGGGCACGAAATGGACCATACCGGCCGTGAGGGCCTCGGCGGCATCCTCGTTCAGGGTATCCGATGAGACGATGCCCACCACCATGTTGCGTGGATGCTCGAACTTATCGGCCAGGTGGGATCGAAAGTAGGACTGCACCACCACGATCTCCCCCAGGCCTTGTCCCCGTCCGCCCTGGGGCACCACGCCTTTGTCGAAGGCGCTGCTGATTTCGTACCCCACCAGACCGTTGCCCCGGCTCGCGAATACCGTGCCGTCGTCCCGGCCGGCGAGACCGTCCAGCTTGGCCGTCATCTCGAACTGCAAGTCGTCGATGCCCATTTCCCCGGCCTCTTTTTGCGCCTGGGCGACAAACCGTTCGAGCCGTTTCAGGTCTTCTGCCTTTTCGAGGTAGACCTTTTCGATGGAAAGCATGGGCTGCGGGTGACGAATCTCCCGGCGGCCGGCGAACCGCTCCGGTTCCACCGCATGCAGGAAGGGGTGCCGGGGATCGAGTCGCCGCAGCCGCTCCACCAGTTCATCGTACGCCGCGTCGCCGATCAACGGCTCTCCGCTGCGGTAGGCCTGGTTGTAAGTTTCCAGTTGGGCGACGAGATGGTCGATGTCGTTCATTGGGGACCGGACAATGCGCTCAACTCTTCTTTCACTTCATCGATGATATCATAGAACCACAGCAGATCTTCGATGTTCAAACGACCGGCCTTGACCGGCGCCCGCTCGCTGCCGTCCTTCTTGAGCAGAATGCGCGGCCCGATCTGCACCTTGGCCTCGCCCTGGTTGTAGCGCATGATCGAAACCATCAGTCCGGTCTCTTCACAGCGCCATTGTTTCAGCGTCTCATCCAGACTCTTATCGTAGGGCATGATACCTCCCTCACCTGTCTTTCCTTTTCGGGTTTACATGCGATACGGCCGTGCCGTATTCCTTCCATCAGGCGGCGATCTTCGAAAAATCGGCCATGCGCGTAAACAGGGCCGCCAACGTGTTGAGCAATGCCAGCCGGTTGGTCCGTTGGGCCGGATCGTCGGCCATCACCATCACATCTTCGAAAAATCGGTCCACGGGTTCCCGCAGGGTGGCGATCATCCGCAACGCCTGGGTCGCATCGCCCGCTTCGATGCTCCGGTCCACCTGGACCTTGATTCGTCCATAGGCGTCGTAAAGCGAATTTTCCGCGTCAGTCGTGAACAGACCGGGGTCCGGTGTCCGCGTGTCATCCACCGTGGTCTTGCGCAGAATGTTCACCACCCGCTTGAACGCAGAGGCCAGCGGCTCGAAATCCGGCTGCCCCTTGAGGCGTTGCAGGGCGGCGGTACGTTGCCATACATCGGGGATGTTGTCGATGGAGGCGCCGATCACGGCGGCCACCACATCCTTGTCGTTGCCCTCCGCGGTCAAGATGCGGGCGACGCGGTTTTCGATGAAGCCGCATACGCTCCCGGCCACGGACATCCGGTCGTCGTGGTCGTAAGGTCGCAAGCCGGCGTCGACGGCCGCCCGGAGCGAAAATTGCAGCTTATGGGATAGCATGATCTGCACGATGCCGATGCCCTGCCGGCGCAACGCGTAGGGGTCCGAAGCGCCGGTGGGGGTCAGCCCGACGGAAAAGCAGCCGCAGATGGTGTCCAGCTTGTCGGCGATGGCCAGCAAGGCGCCGCCGCGCGTCTCCGGCAATGCGCCGCCGGAGAAGACCGGGCGGTAATGCTCCTCGATGGCGGCGGCCACTTCCTGGGTCTCGCCGGCCCGGGAAGCATAGATCCGCCCCATGATGCCCTGCAGCTTGGCGAACTCCCCCACTACCTGGCTCACCAGGTCGGCCTTGCATAGCTGGGCCGACCGTGCCACGGTCTGCCGGATCTCACTGGATTCCGCAGCAGCCAGATGGGCGCCCAATTGCTCCACGCGCCGTACCTTGGCATGCATGCTGCCGAGCTTGGCCTGGAACTGCACCCCCTTGAGCCGGCCATGCCAGTCGTCCATGGACTCCTTGATATCGCTGTGGAAGAAAAAGCGGGCATCCGACAACCGCGCCCGCAGGACCCGCTCATGGCCCCTGGACACCAGATCCGGATCCTTGACCCGCGTATTGTTGACGGCCACGAAGCAGGGCAGGAGTCGCTCGTCGGCATCGACGACGGCGAAGTACTTCTGGTGTTCGCGCATGGACGTAATCAGGATCTCACGGGGCAGTTCGAGAAAATCGTCATCGAACCTTCCGCCGGTGGCGATGGGAATCTCCACCAGGTTGGTTACCGTATCGAGCAGGTCTTCATCGGGCAGAATCCTTCCGCCCAGGGCCTGTGCGGCGGCTTCGATCTGCTCTCGAACCATGGCCCGCCGGTCGGCGATATCGACGATCACCTGGGCATCGCGCAACATGCCGACATAGTCCTGCGCGTGCTGGATTTTGATCCGTTTGCGCTGCATGAACATATGGCCCCAGGTGTAGCGGCCGCTTTTCAATCTGTCGTCGAGGGCGAAGGGGATCACCGTCTTGCCCAGCAGGGCCGTCACGCTCTGGATGGGGCGCGCGAAGTGGATCTCGAAAGTGGACCAGCGCATGGTTTTCGGAAACGGAGTCGCCAGAATCACCTCGGGAAGCAGGTGTTGCAGCACCGATTTGCTCGCAGTCCCCTTGTCGGTCACCGTGGCGGCCAGGTAGCGACCCTTTTCGGTCTCGATCACCTTGAGCCGATGGACGGCAATCCCGACCTTTTCGGCGAACTTGCGGGCCGGAACGGTGGGTTGCCCCAGATCGTCGAAGGCGATGCGTTCGGGCGGTCCGGACACCTCTTCGGTTACGGCGCGTTGCCGGGGCGCCACGGCATCGATGATCACCGCGAGGCGGCGGGGCGTTCCGTGGGTCGTCACCCTGCCATGGTCGATTCTGGCCTTGGCCAACTGGGTGGTGAGGTTGTCGGCCAGGGCTTCCAGGGCCGGTTGAATATAGCCTGCGGGTATCTCTTCGGTACCGATTTCAAGGAGCAATTGATCCATATCCACCTCTATGGGTTCACGGCGGTGCGCCGCACGATGTCATGGGTGCCGCTATTGTTTCAGCAAGGGGAAGCCCATGGCCTCGCGCTGCTGCACGTAGGCCTCCGCGGCTGCGCGGGCCAGGTTGCGAATCCGGCCGATGTAGCCGGTACGCTCGGTGACGCTGATGGCCCCCCGGGCGTCCAGCAGGTTGAAGGTATGGGAACATTTCAGGCAATACTCGTAGGCCGGCAGCACCAGGTCATCGGCGGCGCAGCGTTGCGATTCACGCTCGTAGAGGTCAAACAATTGGAGCAGCATCTCCACATCGGCCTTTTCGAAATTGTAGGTCGACTGCTCCACCTCCTGCTGATGGTGGACATCCCCATAGGTCAGCGATTCGTTCCACTGCAGGTCGTAGACGTTGTCCACTCCCTGCAGGTACATGGCAATCCGTTCCAGGCCATAGGTCAGTTCCACCGGAATGGGTGACAGCTCGATGCTGCCGGCATGCTGAAAATAGGTAAACTGGGTAATCTCCATGCCGTCGAGCCACACTTCCCACCCCAGTCCGGATGCCCCCAGGGTCGGCGACTCCCAGTCGTCTTCCACGAAACGGATATCATGGGACAGCGGATCGATGCCCAACGCCTTCAACGAGGCCAGGTAGAGTTGCTGGATATCGTCGGGAGAGGGCTTCATGATCACTTGATATTGATAATAGTGCTGCAGGCGATTTGGATTTTCACCGTACCGGCCGTCCGTGGGACGGCGGGAGGGCTGGACATAGGCCACGTGAAAGGGCTCGGGACCGAGCGACCGCAGCACGGTGTGATGATGAAAGGTCCCGGCACCGACCTCCAGGTCACAAGGCTGGACCAGGAGGCAACCCTTGCGGGCCCAGAATTTGTGCAAAGCCATGATGACGTCTTGAAAGTGCATCGGATCAACCTCGTATCTGCTTGGCAAAATGGGATTACACTGCATGGACACGGTTTTTGGGGCGTCTATAGCACGCGTTTCCGCCGAAAACAATCACAAGAGACCGTCCGTGTCGATCCCCACCGGCAGGAGTCGGGCGGATGGCTGCGCCGCCAGAATCCGCTCCCACGACGACTTCAACACGGCCAATCGCGTCGACGGTCCCAGCGCCCAGACGCAGCCTCCGCCGCCGGCGCCGGTGAACCGGGCCGCGCAATCGTTCTCCCGGGCCGCCGTCACCAGCGCCTTGCCGGTCTCGTCCAGCACTTCGGGGGTCAACCGGATGCGCATGTCCGTCTCCCGGTTCATCGTCTCGATGGCCACGGCCAGGTCATCGGATGCCAGGGCGGCAACGAAATCGTGGCCGCATTGGGCAATCTCCTTCCAGGCCGCCCGCTCTTGGCCGGTCACGAATTGGCGCACCCAGGTCGAATTGATATCCTTGGATTCATGGGGGGCGCCGCAATAGGCCAGCAAGACCCTGTCCGCCAGTCGCCGGACATTTTCGGGAGGAAGCAATTCCACGCGGCGATACGGCGCTTGGGCTGGATCGGCCCGCCAATACCAGGCATTGACACCGCCGAACACCGCCGCCAGCTGATCCTGCAGGCCGCAGGGAACCCCGGCCACGCTCTGTTCGATGGCATGGGCCAACAAGGCCACGCCGCTCCGTCCGGGCATGGGCGCACCGGTGTGGGCCCGCACCTTGGACAGCGCCCAGATCAGGGCCGCGGCGGCCACCGAAGAACCTCCCAGCGCGCTTCGCGGCGGTGAGGTCGATTCGATATGGATATGCACGCCATCGACTTGATAATATGCGCAGACAGCCATCATCAGGCCCAGGGGATGGGCAAAGGGGGCATGGGCCGCTTCGACGTCGAGGCTCTCGAACCCCCGGGAGCTGATCTTCAGGCGCCCTGCCTTCCAGGGGGCCAGCCGCACATGGGTCCGCATGTCCAGGGCCGCATTGAACGTGCAAGGCTCCAGGTGATGGAGCGGCAGGAAAAAGGTGCTCAGGTCGAGGGTCCCCCCCATATCGATACGGCAGGGTGCCGATGCCTCGACGGATTCCCGGGCCAGGATTTCCGCATATTCATTCATGGTGATTCCTCCTGCGACGGCCCCGTGGTATCTCTTGGGCGCGGTTACGATCGGATCTGCTGCAGATAGGCGAGGCTCTTGAGCTTGCGTCCCAGATGGTAGGGCACGAACGCCTCCAGGAAGGCGGTGGCTTCGGCCATGGTCCGGGCGGAAAATCTCGCCCGTTGCGCTTTTTCCAAGTCGCCATCCGCGATCCAGAGCAGTTGTTTCAGCGTGCCTTTGGTCAGATGCAGGTGCCCATGTTTTCCCGGAGGGCACCGGTCGCAAACCACCCCGCCCTTGCTCAAATCGACGCAGAAATCCGTCTGGGTCATGCCATCGATCCGGGATTGACAACAGGAACAGCTCTCTAAAACGGGACGGAACCCTTCGTGGCCGATGAAGCGCATCTGAAAAAGAATATTCACCAGAGACGCCGGCACGCGGTCGTCGGTCAACGCCCGCAGGACGAAGGCCAAGAGGCCGTAAATATCGGGGCGCACCCGCTCCTCCTCCATCCATACGGCCACGCACTCCGACCAGTAACTGGCATAGGCCGTCTTGACGAAATCGGAGCGGACGTCCCCCAGGGCATGCACCAGGGTGGCCTCCTCCAGGACGGGCATGCCCTTGCGGCGCCCCTCGCGATAGGTGATCTGCAGGTGGTTAAAGGGTTCCAGGATCCCCGGAAACCGCTTGGTGCTTTTCTTGGCCGCCTTGGCGATCAGTGTACGCTTTCCCTGATCGCTGGTGAGCAGGGTCACGATGAGGTCGTAGTCGCCGTATTCGCGGCGCCGAAGCACGATCCCCGTGGTGGTGGCACTGCCCATGGGCCTCAGGGCTCAACTGAAATGGTGGCAATGGTGAAATAGAAAAAGGCGCTGATGATGTCGATGGAGGTGGTGACGAAAGCGCCCACCAGGTGTTTGATGCTGTCTACCAGGATTCTGTTCTGATCGCTGTCCATCGGCCGCTATGCTCTCACTGCCGCGAGTCCCCTCCGGCACTTCCTATTGCATGATTTCGATGTGGGACCGGTTGCGCAACTCCTCCAACCAGGACCGGAACTTTGCATCCACCACATCGGCGTACAGCTTCTCTTGAATCTCGGGCGTGGCCTCCTCGATGCTCTTGCCGCCGGACTTCAGGATCTGTTCGATGTAGAAGATCTGATATCCCTGCTCGGTCTCCAGTACATCCGTAAATTGCTTTTCCCCGAGTCCCTTGAGGGCTTCGCGTACCCGGGCCGTCAGGACGGAGGCGCCGTAAACCCCCAAGTGTCCGCCCTTGGAGGCACTGCCGGCCTGGGAATAGAGACGCGCCAGCTGTTCGAAGGATTCCCCATTCTCCAGCCGTCCATGCAACTCATGGGCCTGCTGAAAGATCCGCGCCTTCTCCAATTGTCCCATGCCCGGAGAGACATGCAGCAGGATGTGGCGCAGATCGTACTTGATGATGCTGGCATACTGATCCGGGTGGCTGTCATAATAGGATTTGATGTCCGAATCGGTTATCACGATCTTGGACTGGACCTCCCGGCTCAACAACCGGGCCCGCAGGATCCGGTTCCGGATCTCCTTGCGATAATCTTCGTAGCTGGTGCCGGTGAGTTGCAATTGCCGCTTCAAATCGGCTTCCGTCATGTGGTTGACCGCCATGATTCTCTGGATGGTGGCCTCTTCTTCGGCATCGTCGATCCGGATGTTGTGCCGGACCACCTGCTGGTCCGTCAGCTTGTCGTCCACCATCCGCTGCAGGATATTGGACCGTTGCTCATGGAGAATCTGGTCCTGTTGCGCCTGGGTGTACCCCTGCTGCTCCAGCGAGGCCCGTACCAGTTGCTCTGCTTCTTCCAATTCCGACAGCAGGATAATATCGTCATTGACCACGGCGACGATTCGATCCACCAACTCGCCGCGTGCCGCCAGAGGCAACAGCAGGCCCATCATGACCAGAACGATGCCCCGGTACAGACGGCATCGGATACGGTGCGGAATAAGTTTCACGAGTTCTTCTCACTCCATGGAAACGGGTCGCGGTCTAAGATCCATCACCCGTCAGCGCATTCCACTGCGCCTGGTTGACCCGGGTCGGATACATGCTTTTCAAGGATTGCATCCAGTCCGGGTACATCTTTTCGGCCTTCTGCTGACGCAGATGGCGTACAATCTTACGGTTGATCTGGTCGAGGTCTTCGCCCTCGGGGGCGCCATCGGGATAGTGGACCTGAAAGTAGGCGTCCACGTCGCTGGAAGTGATCTCGACCTTGTCGATCAGTTCCCTGGCGATGACCTTGTTCACCAGAATGCGAATGGCCATGTTCTTCTTCCAGGTAGTGAATGAAATCGCATTGTCCAGCAAGGTCTTTTCAAAGGTGTCATCCGGATAGTCGGCCTTGATGGCATCGATGGACTGCTGCAATTCGGCATCCGAGACCTGGATCCCCAGTTCCCGGGACCGTGCGCGGATGAGCAGCTCTTCGGTCATCTGATTCAACGTGCGGATCCGCAGGTCGTTGAGGGCGGCCGGTTGAACCTTCGCCTCGCCGGGAAAGGCTTCCACACCGGCCGCATCCACACGGGCCTTGAACTCCGCCACCGTTGCCACATCCTCCCCCACGCGGATCAGGTAGTCGTCATCGGAAACCTTGGTCTCGCAACCCCACGACAGCAGCATAAGGCATAGGACTGCGGCCAGCATGCACCACCCCGCCCCATGACGGGAACCCATGCGGTTCCATTTTCCGGATCGTCGCATTCGACTGTCATCGGATGTTATGGATTTGGAGTGCGCCACGGTTTACCTCGCAAGGCGTTCTGTAATGTTGCCCAGACTGGACACCCGGTTGGATTGCAGCATTCCCCGGAGTTCCGATCCCCTCGCCGTCGTCATCGGAGCGGAGGGGGTGTACGGCCAAACCATCCATATTCTTAAAAAAATTAATCGTTAACATGGCGTGCTATTTCTATCAAGATGTTTTTGACCTGCCCGAGGACGGCCTTGGGAGCGGCAGGCGAGAGGGGGGCGCTGAAAATATGGTCGGGGGAAAACCGGTATTCTTGAGACATCTGGTTGACCATATCCACGATTCCGAAAGGACGACTCTGGTGCGCTTCGGAAAACTGGAGCCGAAGCTGCCGTCCCACCAGGTCGAGTCGTTTGCAGCCGGCTCGTACCGCCAGCACCTTGAGCATGATTTTCAACAACAGGTTGCCGGCCTCTTCGGGCAGGGGACCGAAGCGATCGATGATTTCCTCCTTCAAGGCGCTGATGGACTTCAGGTCGGTCATCTTGGCCAGGCGTCGATAGAGCGAGAGGCGCTGGTCGATGTCCTTGACATAGGTCTCCGGCAAAAACGCCGACAAGGGCAGATTGATTTCCGGCTCCAGATCCTCCTGCAACGGCTCGCCCTTGACCTGGGCCATGGAAGTTTCCATGAGCTTGAGGAACATATCGTATCCCACCGCGGCGATATGTCCCGATTGGGATGCCCCCAGGATGGTGCCGCCACCGCGGATCTTCAAATCGTTCATGGCGATCTGGAATCCTGACCCCAGGTCGCTGTACTCCATCAGGATCTTGAGCCGTTTCTGGGCGGTCTTGCCCAGCGCGCTTTCATCTGGAATGAACAAATAGGCATAGGCCTGTTCATCCGACCGCCCCACCCTGCCCCGCAGCTGATAGATCTGGGCCAGCCCGAACCGGTCGGCGCGGTTGACCAGCATGGTATTGGCCGAAGCCACGTCCAATCCGGACTCGATGATGGTGGTGCATACCAGCATATCGATCTTGTGCTGCATGAAATCGTACATCACCCGTTCCAGCTCTTCTTCGGCCATCTGGCCATGGGCGACGGCCAGCCGGACTTCGGGAAGCAGCGATTGCAGATGGTCGGCCATCCGCTGAATGCTCTGGACGTGGTTGTGAACGAAAAAGACCTGCCCGCCGCGGGCCATTTCCTTGCGCACGGCCTCGGTGATGATAGTGTCTTCCAACTGGGAGACATAGGTGATGATGGGCCGGCGTTGTTCGGGCGGCGTATTGATTACGCTGATATCGCGAACGCCGAGCAACGACAGGTGCAGGGTACGCGGTATCGGGGTCGCGGTAAGGGTCAGGACATCGACGGTCTTGCGCATGCGCTTGATCTTTTCCTTGTGGCGCACGCCGAAGCGTTGCTCCTCGTCGAGCACCAGCAGCCCCAGATCCTGGAAGACGATATCCTTCTGCAACAGCCGATGGGTGCCCACCACGATATCGATGTCACCGCTTTTTAGGCCATCGACGATGGCGCGCTGCTCCCGGGCCGGACGAAATCGGCTGAGGCAGGCGACCTTCACGGGATAGTGTTCGAACCGCGCCCGGAACGAGGCATGGTGCTGTTCGGCCAGCACGGTGGTGGGGACCAGCATGGCCACCTGTTTGGCCTCGCTCACAGCCAGAAAGGCCGCCCGCAGGGCGACTTCGGTTTTTCCGTAGCCGACGTCACCGCACACAAGCCGGTCCATGGGTTGCGGCCGGCGCATGTCCTCGAGGACGTCCGTGATGGCCTTCTCCTGATCGGCGGTCTCCTCGAAAGGAAATCCGCTTTCGAAATCGTGAAAATAGGTATCCGTGCTCCCGAAGGCATGCCCTTCCTGGATTTTGCGGGTGGCGTACAGCTTCAATAGTTGGCCGGCAATCTTCTCGGTGGTTTTCTTGACCTTGCCCTTGACCCGTTCCCAGTTCTTTCCGCCCATCTTGTCCAGCACCGGGGCAACGCCTTCCACCCCCATGTATTTCTGCACCTGGCTCATGCGTTCCACGGGCAGGTAGAGCTTGTCGTCATCACGGTAGACAACGAGCAGAAAATCGTTCACCGTCCCTTCTAAGTCGAGCTTGGCCAGGCCAGCGTAGCGACCGATCCCATGCTCGGTGTGAACCACCCAGTCCCCCTGTTTCAGATCCTCGAAATTGAGCAAGTCCGTGACCTTGGGACGCGGCGCCTTTTTGCGCGCACGAAAATGGGTGCCGAAGATCTCTTCGTCGGTGATCAGGGCCATCCCGGCGTCGGGCCAGCGGAATCCGGCCCCCGGATCGCCGTGCAGCAGGTAGATCCTTCCCTGACCCAGGAGGGCGTCCTTTAAATATTCCAGTCGTGCGGGGCGGATGTCGTAGGCGGCCAGCAGTTCCTCCAGTCGCTCCAGGTTGGAGGGACGCCGGCAGACGAGAAACACGGTGAGTCCGGTGGTGCGTTGTTCCTCGATCCATTCCGCCAGGGGCTGCAGGGGGTGATGCGAAGTTTGCGCCAACCTGATGGCCTGGCGCACATCGTCGCAATCGTGGACACGGGTTTCGATCTGTGAGGCCGCGTCGGACGCGGGCGTCAGCGCCGCCAGGGACTTGAACTCCAGCCGGGAATAGGGCGAAACCCCGGATGCCAGTTGATCCCAGTCCAGGTAGAGGGTGTGGGGGGCGACGCAGAGCTGTTTCTGGTCGCAGGCGGTCTCGTAGCTGTCTTGGATCTGGGCCTGGATCCGCTTGGCCGCCGCCTCCAACCGGGCCGGTTCGCAGAGGATCACCAGCGAATCGGCGGCCGCATAGTCGAAGAAGGTATCGAGCCGGGGATAGATCAGCGGAATGAGGCTTTCCATCCCCGGGAAGATCCCCTCCTCCTTGATTCGTCCGATGATCCGCCGCACCTGGGTAACGGGCATCTCCCGCTGGGATGCCAATTTGCGGATACGCCCGGAAACGGCCTTGAGTTCGCTGCGCCGAAGTATGGCCTCGCGGGCCGGCAGGATCACCGCCTCGTCCATCTGGCCCAGGCTACGCTGGGTATCCGCGGAAAAGTGCCGGATCGACTCCACCATGTCACCGAAAAACTCCACCCGCAGGGGATCCTCGTACAACGGGGAATAGACATCGAGAATGCCCCCCCGCAGGCTGAAGTCGCCATACTCCTCGACGATCACCGAACGGGTATAGCCGCCGGCGACCAGTTTGCGGACCAGCCGGTCGCGGTCCACCTCCTCCCCCGCCATGATCAGCTCGCTGAAGTCGATCAGCATTTCCTTGGGCACCAGTTTCTGCATCAGGGCCGCCGTGGTCGTCACCGTCAACGGCGCCCGGATTCCCTCGATCATCTGATAGAGGGTCCGGATCCGGCGGGCCGCCGTCTCGTTGTGAAAGGCCATGCGCTTGTAAGCCAGGATGTTGTAGGAGGGGAAAAACAGGGTCGATCGATGGGTCCGGCCATTGAGAAAGGAGAGCGATGCGATAAGCCGTTCGGCGGTTTTGGCATCCTCGACCACCACGACCATGGGAGTGGATTGCCGACGGGCGACCTGGCCCACGGTAAAGGCCACGGCCGGGTCCTCCACTCCGCAGACCGTGAGAATCTCTCCCCTGGCCGGCAGCCGGTCGAGCAGCGGCTGCCAAAATGACTTGTCTGGATCTCGGTGCATCATCACGAAAGCGAAATTAAAAATTTTTACCGTCCCATACATGGTTTTCGAGCTCTTGGCAACGCAGCGAGGCAGGATGTATCGTCATGGGAGCGTGGGAATCCGTTCTCGTGCATACCCGGATCTTTCAGCGACGGTAATCCGGAAAGGTCCCTCCCGGTGGGACGATCCGGATAAGATCGGAAATGGCCTTGACCGCTCTTAAGTGTGCGTGATATGTGAGTTTTCGCTTGTTTGCCGGCGTAGCTCAGTTGGTAGAGCAGCTGATTCGTAATCAGCAGGTCAGCGGTTCAAGTCCGCTCGCCGGCTCCAGCAAAAAAATCGCAGGGCTCCCCATGCCGGGAGCCCCTTTCAGTTCACCGAAGGAACCGTAACGCGTATCGTCAGGCGCAGCATGGGGATCATGCCATGGACAACGCCGACGATTTCCAATCCATTCTAACCGACCTGTCCCTGCCATTGTCTGGATAATTGGGGGATACACACCGGCCATGACCGGAACGATAAATCCCCGACATTCCGGCGCGCAGCCGGCAGCCACCTGCCATCCAATGGTCGACGAGGAGAGATGCGACATGCAAGAGATGGACGACTTGGAAATCAAAGCCCAAATTGATGAAATCTCCAATAAAATCGACGCCATCGTACAGAAGATAGAGGAAGTCGCCCGAGACGACGACGAGATCGAACCGACTCCGGATTGAGGCATTGCCGCGGTATACCGTTTTCAATCCGAGGGCACCCCGTAACCCGAAGGATTTGGATGAAGGGAAGTTTATGGCACTGACCAAATATGAGATCATCGCCAAGGTGCATGAACTGGGATTCACCAAGCAACGGTCGACCAAGGTCATCGAGTCGATTCTGGAGATCATCAAGAGCGCTTTGGCCGATGGTGATGATGTCCTCGTATCCGGCTTCGGCAAGTTCTGCATCCGCGAGAAGGGTTCCCGCCGAGGCCGCAACCCGGCCACGGGAGAGGATCTGAGGCTTCGGGCCAGGAGAGTCGTGACCTTCAAATGCTCAGGGAAACTGAGGGACAAGATCAACCGGTCCGAATAACCACTCATTCCACCAGCCAGAGGCATTCATAGGGTCGCAGACGCAGTCCTTGCGTATCGACGAACCTGCCCGAGATCAGGTCCCGCAGACGGGGGTTGCGCGATTCGTTATGCAACGGATAGTCGACGGCCTGGGGGCTGATATTGGTCAATGATAGGATCCGCTGCCCCCTTCCGCGTCGCTCGATGCCGAACACGCGACTGTCCTGCTGGACGATTCTGAATCCGGCGTTGGGATGAAACGCCGGTTGCGCCCGCCGCACTTTCAACAAATGGAGATAGGGATGGAAGATGGACGCCCGGAAGCTGTCACCGTCTTCCAGTTCCGCCACCAGGGCATCCAAGGATAGCCGGGCCCGGTTGATGGAACGGGCCCGCCCGGTAAGGGCCACGCCCTCGTGCCAGTTGCGCGACCCCAGGAGGCTGTGGATATAGACGGCCGGCACGCCGGGCAGCACCAGGGCAATGGCCTGGGAGGCCAGAAACTTCGCCGGATCGGCGTCCATGGCATCCAGGTAGGTGACGTTGAGTTCATACGGGCTTCGAGATCCGTCGCTGTTCTGCTTGTAGGAGACCCGGCCGCCGCTCCGGACGGCCAGTCCGGCCAGCGCTTCAATCTGGGGGCCGGGCAGCAGGCCTTCCAGGGGGCGCACCCCGATGCCGTCGTGGGATGCCGTAAAATTGAAGAAGGTAGTCTGCTCCGAGGGCGTGATCAACCCCTCCGCCCATTGCATCAGCAGGCTGGCGTCCTTGGTGGCCAGCGTATGCAGCAGCAAGGGCGGTAATGAGAAATTGTACACCAACTGGGCCTCGTCATACCCGTTGCCGAAATAGCCGATGTTCTCCTCGTGGGGCACATTGGTTTCGGTAATGATCATGACGGCGGGATCCACCTGGTCCAGGATCCGGCGCAACAACCGCAGCACGGCATGGGTTCCGGGTAGATGGATGCAGGGAGTTCCGATCTCCTTCCATAAATAGGCCACCGCATCCATGCGGATCAGCCGGGCGCCTTTTCGCACGTACATGAGCAGTACCGCCACCATGTTGCACAACACGTCCACGCTTCGATAGTTCAAGTCCACCTGGTCCGCGCTGAAGGTGGTCCATACCCAGACCCTGGTGCCATCTTTCCTTTGAAAAGGAGTCAGCAGGGGCAGGGTTCGCGGCCGGGTCACCTTGGACAGATCGGTGTGGGGGGGGACTTCGATGGCCAGATCCTCGTAGCCCGGCGCCAGCGCAAGATAATGATCGAACCATGGACTGCGGGCCGAGATATGGTTCAAGACATAATCGAACATCGGATCGAAATCCGTTCGGAATCGTTCGACATCCTCCCACGTTCCCAGATCGGGATTGATCTTGAGGAAATCGATCACGGCGAAGCCGTCATCGGAGGAGTAAGGGAAAAAGGGCAGGAAATGGATGCCGGAAAACCCCGGCCTCAAATACCTGCGGGCAAATCCATGTAACGCCTGCAGCGGCGGCTTGCCCGGAAGCGAAAGCGTGTCGCCATAGGTGATGAGGATGACATCCGACTGGTCGAAGCGATCCCCATCCCCATCGGTTCGCGGCTCTTCCCGCGCGATCATCTCTGCGATGCGTCCGAAGGCCCGGCGACCGTCTTCCGGTCCGTAGATCTCCTCCACCAAAGACCTGATCTCGTCCATTCCAGTAGACATGGTACCCCCCTCGCATTCTAACGGACCGGAAGCGTCGTGGTTTCAGAGAGCCGGCAACCGCTGGTCCGATAATTCCCAAGACGATTCCCTGCCTGCCGGATTACAGATTGTACTCGGTTCGGAAGGCTTCCAGTGCAGAGGGAAAGAGACGCCGCAGGAAAACCTGTTGATCGAGAGCGTACAGAGGACAATAGGTCAGGTAACCGGGATGATCCCTGGCGAGGGCCGGCGGCCGGCGCAGGCAGGACTGCTTGACCCGTTCGAAATCGGTAACCATCTCCAGCAAGGGAAACCGGTTGCCCGCAAATCGCTCCAGCCATCCCAGTCTCTGCATCATTTCGAATCGGATCTGATCGGACAGGAAGAGATGAATATCCAGTACCCGCGTCTGCCCTTCGGAATCGAGATCGTCGAATTCGACTTGCGATCCATGGCCCAGGAATCCGATAATCAGGGAATAGAGGTCGGTAACGGCTTCTCCCCCGGGGGTGGAAAGTCGAAACAAGGTGGCAGGCACCAGGTCCCTGAGGCCGGTCCGAACATGGAAGGACTGATCGTATCGGCTGCGCCAGCGTTTGAATCCTGCTGTCACCAGGCTTCGCTGCCGGTACTCCTCCAGTGCGATAATTTCGACCATGCCCGCCTGCCCGCTGGTATGAGGGGAAGTCCCATTACGGATCCACCGCGGATCCATCCTCTCTTTATGGCTTGATCAAAGGGAAATTTGCAACCGTTTTGCAATTTTCGCCACGATCGACACCAACAAAAAAGGGCTGCTGAAATCAGCAACCCTTTGCAAAGGAAGTTGGCGTCCCCAAGGGGATTTGAACCCCTGTCGCCGGCGTGAAAGGCCGGTGTCCTGGGCCAGGCTAGACGATGGGGACGAAAACCTTAAACTCGATTGTCTGGCTGGTGGGCCGTGCTGGGCTCGAACCAGCGACTCTCTGCTTAAAAGGCAGATACTCTACCGACTGAGTTAACGGCCCACGCGGAAAAGGCGTAGTTACCCCCAAAGGCTGGTCTTGTCAATAAAAAATGACCTCCGGGGCTACTTTTTTCAATCCTCGCAGCTGCGCCGGCGATAATTCCGGCGGCGAAAGGAGCTCCCGGGCAACTTGCGAAGAAATTACCAGCGCAGGAGCATGGTGCCGTATGTGAATCCCGCGCCGAAGGCGTCCAGAAGCAAGAGCTGGCCTTTTTGAATCCGGCCGTCGCGTACGGCTTCATCCAGGATGGTCGGGATGGTGGCCGCGGATGTATTGCCGTAGCGGTCCACGTTGATCAGAACCTTTTCCCATGGCATGTTCAATCGGTTGGCCACCGCTTCCAGGATCCGCTGATTGGCCTGGTGGGGCACGAACCAGTCCACGTCATCGACGGTAAACCCATTGGCGGCCAATGCTTTTTGTGCATAGCCGGTGAGGGTACGCACGGCGACCTTGAAGATTTCGCGTCCGTTCATCACCATCTTGGTATTGGGACCACCCTTGTCGGCATTGCCGTGGGCATCGACATCATAGGCCGGGATATAGAGCAGATCGCCGAACATGCCATCGGAGCTCAACTGCCAGGAGAGAATTCGGCTCGGGCTGTCTTCTGGAACCTGTTCGATAACGGCGGCACCGGCGCCGTCGCCGAAAAGGATACAGGATCCGCGGTCGTTCCAATCCAAGTGGGGGTGCAGGACTTCGGTACCCACGACCAGGGCCGTGCGATTCTGACCACTGGCGATGAATTGTCCGGCGATGGCCGCACCATAGACGAAACCGGTACAGGCGGCATTGATGTCCATGGCCCAGGCATTGGTGGCACCGATGTTCTGTTGCAGCCAGCAGGCCGTGGAGGGAATGAAGGTGTCCGGTGAGCAGGTAGCGACAATGATCTGGTCGATTTCCCTGGCCGACTTGTCGGCCATGGCCAGCGCCTCTGCCGCAGCGGCGGACGCCAACGCGGCATTGGGGGTCCGGTTTGCCAGCAAGTCGGCATACCGCCGCTGCTGGATCCCGGTGCGTTCGCGAATCCATTGATCATTGGTTTCGATCCCGGTTCGGCCCAGTCGGTCGGCCAACTCGGCATTGGTCACGACCTGGTCGGGGAATGCCGAACCGGTTCCGGTGATCTTAGCGGCATAAGTCATGGATGCAGAAATCCGTAAGTTGTTGAATTAAATATTCTTATAACAATCAATGGGTGCAACGCCAAGCTGATTTGTCTATTGAATACCCCGGGGGATGTCAAGCCATTTTTAGACCACGGGGAGTTCCGGCGGCGCCTCCCACTCGTTCGCCCGGAACTGACCAGGCATGATTCTGCAACGCCCGATGCATCCCGGCCGGATTACAATCGTTCCAGCAGACGCGTATGGATGTTGTCGAATCCGCCGTTGGACATGATCAGACAAACATCCCCGGGCCCGACTTCCCGGACCAGGAAATCGATGATCGCATCGGTGTCTTCAAAAAAATGGGCGGCCATGCCCTGTTGCTTCAAGTCTTCCACCAATCGGGCGGACGAGAAGCGTTGGTCCGGGGGTATTTTTTCCAGCAGCGGCGCCTGGCGGACACAGACCAGATCGGCCGCGTGAAAAGCGTCTGCATAGACCGATTGAAACACATTCCGCCGGCTGGAGTTGGTGCGAGGCTCGAAAACGGCGATGAGGCGGTTGTCCCGGTAATGGGCTTTGGCCGCCCGTACGGTCTCGCGCACCGCCGTGGGATGGTGGGCGAAATCGTCGATCACCACCACTCCGTTCTTGATTCCCCGGATCTCCTGGCGCCGGCGCACTCCCCGAAAGGTCTCCAGGGCCATGGCCATCTGATCCTGGGAGACGCCGATGGCCTGACCCACGGCGATGGCGGACAACAGGTTGCTCAGGTTGTGGGCGCCCATGAGCCGCGTTTCGAACCGTCCCCATGATTTCCCTCGATGGAGGACTTCAAAGCGGGTCACCGGCGGTTCGATGGCGACCTTTCCCAGTGCCCAGGACGCGGCGGGATCCCGGCCGTAGCGTGCCAAACGGCAAGGGGTGTCGGCGGTCAACGCATCGATATTGGCGTCCTGGTCGCAGGCCAGCAGCAGGGAGGAGGCCGGCAGGCCCGCGATCAGCCGGCGGAAGGCCCCTTTGACCTGGTCCAGGTCGGCGAAGATATCGGCATGATCGAATTCCACACTGGTCAACACCGTCACGTCCGGCGTGTAGTGCAGGAACTTCGGCCCTTTGTCGAAATAGGCCGTGTCATACTCGTCGCCCTCCAATACCATCCATTGCCCTTGCCCCACATGAAAATTGCTGTCGAAATTGGATACGATTCCGCCGATCAGAAACGATGGGTCCAATTGGGCGCAATGCAGCATCCAGGCGATAAAGGAGGCCGTGGTGGTCTTGCCGTGGGTGCCGGTGACGACCACCTGGCGCTTGCCTGCCGCCGCAAAGTGGTTGATGGCCTGGGGCATGGAGCAGAAGGCCAGGTTCCGGGCATGCATTTCCACTACCTCGGGATTGTCCTTGGATATGGCATTGCCCACCACCACCAGGTCCGGGGCATGTTGCAGGTTACCCGGTCGAAAACCTTCCCATATGGGTACCCCCCGCGATTTCAGAAAGTCGCTCATGGGAGGATAGACATGTTGGTCCGAACCGGTTACGCGATACCCCAGATCTTTCAGCATGCATGCCAGGGCACCCATGGCGGTTCCGCAGATGGCGATCAAATGGATGGTGGAGACCTGGGATGGAATGCGATTCAAATCCAAATTGGTCATCTTGATTCCCTTTCCCTGAGCCGAGGTCGCAAACACGTTGTCCCATATACTATAGAAGTCAAAGTCGATGCACAACCCCATGGAAGCCATCGACCCTGTGGGAATCGACTTTTTATAATCCTGACCACTGTATCCTTCCTGAACCCCGGCCGCCGGCTCGAATGAACAGGTCCGGATCGCCCCTCGCAAGGGATGCATATGCCATGTCGGCATTGCCGAAAGAAGAGAACGGTCACAGCGCCAATAGCCATTTTAACATGTGATTTCCATTGTTTGATTTGACACCACTATCGATCTTGGTTATGATGTGCCTGTTTTCAAGACCGTGATTCTCAGACCCTTGTACAAGCATATCGCCCAAGCCACGCCTCCATCATCGATGGATTCCAGGGCGTTTAGAAGAGAATAAAATGTCCAAAAATATATCATCCGGCGACGCCTCCCTGATCCACCATCTGAAAGAGATTTCCACCTGGGTTTCCTCCGTTCAGGACCTCGATCAATTGCTGGAGCTGATCATCGAATCCGCCGCCCGGGTCGTACAGGCCAAGGCCGCCTCGCTGCTCATGGTGGAAAAACAGACCAAGACGCTCTATTTCCAGGTCGCCACCGGCGATAAAAGCGAAAAGGTCAAGGAATATCGCGTCAAGATGGGGCAAGGCATCGCCGGCCATGTGGCGGAAACCGGGGAACCCCTCTTGATTGCCGATGTGGCCAACGATCCGCGCTGGTACAAGGAAATCAGCGAATCGATCCGTTTCAAGACCCGGTCCATCGCCTGCGTGCCCCTGAAACTCCACGATGAAACCATCGGTGTGGTGCAGATCATCGACAAACTGGACGGCCGACCATTTGAAGAGACGGATACGGCCTTGCTGGATGAATTTGCCTCCCTGGCGGCCAAGGCCATCGGTCATGCCCGCAATATCCAGGATGCCAAACGGGAGATCCGCGATCTCAAGGAAGAGTTGCACATCAGGCATCAATTGATCGGCGAGAGCCAGGCATTGGAAAAGGTCATCGCCGATGGGCTGAAGGTGGCCAACTCCAAGGCGAGTGCCCTCATCCTGGGAGAGAGCGGCACCGGCAAGGAACTGCTGGCCCGCCTGATCCACCGCACCGGCCCGCGCAAGGAAAAGCCCCTGGTGGTGCTCAATTGTGCCGCCATGCCGGAAACACTCCTCGAGGACGAGCTCTTCGGACACGAAAAAGGCGCGTTCACCGGGGCCGTGGGCAAGAAGATCGGCAAATTCGAGGTGGCCCACGAAGGCACGCTTTTTCTCGACGAGATCGGCGAGATGACACCGGGCATGCAGGCCAAGTTGCTGCGTGTACTGCAGGAGGGCAACTTTTACCGCGTGGGCGGCAATATCCCCATTTCGGTGGATGTTCGCGTGTTATCGGCCACCAATAAAAAACTCGATGAAGAGGTGGCCGCCTCCCGGTTTCGCGAGGATCTCTATTACCGTCTGAACGTGGTCCAGATCAACATGCCCACCTTGCGGGAACGACTGGAGGACATCCCTTTGCTGGCCGAACACTTCCTGAACATCTTCAAGGAAGAGATGGTGATGCCCAACCTGACCATCTCCAAGGCCGCCATGGACAAGATGGTCCAATACAATTGGCCCGGCAACATCCGGGAACTGCGCAATGCCATCGAACGTGCGGTGGTCATGGGCAACGGCAAGGAGATCCTGCCGGAAGACCTGCCCATCAGCAGCGTACGTCCAAACTACCCTGGGCTGCAGGTGGGCCTGACCCTGGAGGAAGCCCTGAACCAGTTCAAGCGCGAGTTCATCGTTCTCAACCTCAGGCATACCGGCGGCAATCGCAGCAAAGCCGCCAAAGTGATGGACATCCAGCGTACCTACCTCTCCCGGCTGATCTCCAAATTTGATCTGAAGGGAATCTGAGCGCATACGCCCTTCCCCCATTCCATCCTCCCGGAAACTCCATCGGAATGACGCCCTGCGTCAGTGGTTTTGACGCATTTTGTCACCCGGAAGATCGAACTTCCGGATGACGCGCCTCCCTGTAACGGCATCTGTGCAGCGAAAGCCCCCTATTTAAAATAAATGTTAATAATTCAACTTGTTATATAGTTCTTGTTTATCGATCCATCCGTTCGGCATATGCGAAAATCCTCTTGTCGGACCAAGCCCGCCCCGGTTTAAGATGGCACCATAATTGCAGGAATCATCACGCCGATGATCGCAAATTGACTGAACCTCAATTCAGGAACAGGAGACCATGTATCCATACCCTCCACGAGATGCAACGGCTCACCCGGCAGCCTCAGCGCCGCCGAACTACCACAGCGTGGAATTCGCTTTGGACAATTCCTATCCGGTGTATCAGTTCAAATTGTGGCATCCGGATCCTAAATCGATGTTCATGCTGGCCAAGCGGAACTCAGCCGTACTGCCGGTGCTAAAGGAGGGGCAGGTTCTGCCGATGAAATACTATCGCGAGGATGCCGTTCGTCATATCGAGGTACATAATACGCGCATCCATCGGATGACAGACGAAACCCAGGGTCGTTTCCGGGGGCATTGGCGCATCGAATTGGCCATCGTCTCCGGAAAAGTGGCCAATAATTAATGCCGCAAATATGAACGCAAACGTGATTCAAGGGTAATATACGCCATCATGTCCAAACATTTCACCGTCCTGTGCATCGACGACAAAGGCAATCCGGTTCGCGAAAGTCTGGTTTCCAAGCGATCCATTCATATCCTGGTGACCCTGGCCATCATTTGCATCGCCGTGGCAGGTGCGGGCACTTACCAATATCTGCAAATGCGACAAACATTGGCCGATCGGGCCGATCTGCTGGCCAGGATCGACCAACAGGCCGGCGTCATCACCGGCCAGCGAAATCAGATCCAATCTTTTGCAAAAGATATCAATGCATTGAAGTCTACAATCCTTTCGTTGAGCGAATTCGAGAACAAGATCCGGATCATGGCCAACCTGGAGCATAAACCGGACTCGGGCTATTTTCTGGCCGTGGGCGGCTCGATGCCCGAGGATCTGGACGCCGAACTGCCCCTGGACCAGGATCACGACCGGCTGGTGCGCGATATGCACGATCAGCTGGACCAGGTGGAACAAGTCACGACCCTCCAACACGACAGCCTATCCTCGCTGTTGAAATCGCTGGGCGACAAGCGCAACCTGCTGGCGGCGACACCTTCCCTGCGACCCGTCCGGGGCTGGATCTCTTCCACGTTCGGCAAGCGGGTATCCCCGTTCACCGGACGCAAAGAGGTTCACAAAGGGCTGGATATCGCCGCGCCCGAAGGAACCCCCATCATCGCCCCGGCCGACGGGGTGATCCTCTTCGCGGGGAAAAAATGGCGGATCGGCAACATGATCAAGCTCGACCACGGCTATGGCACGATCACCCGCTATGGGCATATTGAGAAATTCATGAAGAAGAAGGGTGATCGCGTCAAACGGGGCGAGGTATTGGCCCTGGTGGGCAACACCGGACGCAGCACCGGTCCCCATCTGCATTATGAGGTGAGGCTCAACGGTGTGCCGGTGGACCCGATGCAATATATTCTGGATTGACCCATCGGTGCCGCTGTTCCGAGCGCCGATGTATACGGATGGAGAACGGGGTGTCTTAAAAAGTATAGCCGAGCGACGCCAAAAAGTCCCTTAAAATCCATTTCGAACCCAATGAGAACCAAGCAAATGGATGGCAAGTATAAAAAATATGGCTATTTGATCCTGGCCATATGTCTGATCGCGATGCTGGCCGGATGTTCCGTCTTCATCTCCACGCCAAGGGTCACCCGGATTCAGATTCAAGGCATGGATGACGAACTTTGGGAATACGTCGTCACCCTGGAGGAGCCCATGGATGACAGCCTGGGATTCCGGATCTCCGACCGCTACAGCCTCCAGTTCGACTTCGAATGGCTGTGGAACACCGATGTGGATGCAGACGCCTATTCCACGTTGGACTCCGATTTCGATGGAAGGCCCGATACGACTCCCATGGCACCTTGGCTGCTCTGCCGGTACCATTTCTAGCCGCTGAACCCGCGAAAGAAAAGTGAATGCCCGACCCGGGTTCCCCGGCGTCGGGCTTCTTGTTTTTCAGGCGAGGGTGGCCATTACTTTCCGCGCGGCCTGGAGGGTCCTCTCGATGGCAGCCGTATCATGGGCCGCAGAGACGAATACGGCCTCGAATTGAGATGGCGCCAGGTAAACGCCCTCCATGAGCATGCCGCGATAGTATCGGCCGAACCGGTCGAGGTTGGATTGCTTGGCCTGGTCGAAATTGGATACGGGACCTTCGGCAAAAAAGAGCCCCATCATGGAGCCGACCCCATCGGCCCATACCGTCACCCCCGCGGTACGGGCGGCGTCGACCAATCCGGCCAGCAGCTTCCCGGAGACGGCATCCAGTGATTCGTAAAAGCCGGGTCGACCGATTTCTTTGAGGGTGGCGATGCCGGCGGCCATGGCCAGAGGATTGCCGGAAAGGGTGCCGGCCTGGTAGACCGGTCCCTGGGGCGCCACCGAGGACATGACCTTCCGTGTTCCGCCATAGGCCCCCACCGGCAACCCGCCGCCGATGATTTTGCCGAAACAGGAAAGATCCGGGGCGATGTCGAAAAGGGTCTGGGCTCCGCCCAGGGCCACCCGGAAGCCGGTCATGACCTCATCGAAAATCAGCAGACTTCCATGTCGGTCACATATCTGCCGCAAACCGGTCAGAAAGCCCTCCTTGGGGGTCACCAGGCCCATGTTGCCGGCCACCGGCTCGACGATAATTGCGGCGACGGCGTCCCCTCTTTCCGCCATCACCGCCTCCACCGCCTCAAGATCGTTGTAGGGCAAGGAAAGGGTCTTCTCGACGAATGCCGGTGGTACCCCCGGACTGCCGGGAATGGCCAGGGTGGCCACGCCCGAACCGGCATCCACGAGCAAGGTATCGGCATGGCCATGGTAGCAGCCGTCGAATTTGATGATCACATCCCGGCCGGTCACCCCCCGGGCCAGGCGAATGGCGCTCATCGTCGCCTCGGTTCCGGAGTTGACCATGCGCACCATTTCCACCGCCGGCACCGCATCGATGATCAACTGGGCCAGTTCGAGCTCCATTTCAGTGGGGGCGCCGAAACTGGTGCCCTGATGCAGGGTCTTCTCCAGGGCTTCGATCACGGCCGGATGGCGGTGCCCCAGGATCATGGGCCCCCAGGATCCGATATAATCGATATATTCGTTGCCGTCCGCATCGTAGACATGACAACCGGATGCCCGTTCGATAAAAAGTGGATCGCTGCCCACGGAACGGCAGGCCCTCACCGGACTGTTGACCCCACCGGGGATCAGTTCTTGGGCGCGGGCAAATAAAGCCTTTGATTTATCGCGGTTCATGGATTTATGATCCTTTCCGGAAAGAGGATGGGAGTCTATCGCACGAGACGGACGCGGAAAAATACCAGACTCCAACAACCGGGTCAAGACGCGGCCGGCGGCGTCCCAGGGCAATCGCAACCAGCAAAGGCCAGGCAAGCGGGCATATGGCCTGTGCCCGACACCAATAAGGATATGGCAAGGATCCTACCGATATGAAACCGGCCGCGAAATTGCAGAAACTGGCCAAGATGATGACATACGTGCTGGGCTGCCGGCCGGATGAGTTCGGTCTCGTTCCGGATGCAGATGGATTCGTCGAAATCAAGACACTCCTGCAGGCCCTGCACGAGGAGGAGGGTTGGCGCCATTTGCGCCTGGGCAATCTGAACGAACTGGTCACCACCATGTTCCCGGCGCCCGTGGAAATTCACCAGGGGAGAATCCGGGCAGCGGACCGGAGCGGACTGCCGCAACCCGTCGTGCCGGAAACCCCGCCCAAACTGCTCTACCTGGCCATCCGCAGGCGCGCCTATGCCACCGTCCGGGAGAAGGGAATGCGGACATCTCCCCCGCGTCGCCTGGTCCTATCTTCGGATCAGGCCATGGCCCGCCGCCTGGGTCATCGCATCGACAATGCTCCGGTGATCCTGACGGTTCAGGTGGCCGCGGCCATGGCCCGGGGCAGCCGATATCGCCGGTACGGCGGACATCTCTTTCTCACCGATACCCTGGTTCCAGGCACCTTCAGCGGACCGGCCCTGCCCAAGGAAAAGCCACACGCGGAAAACAAGCCTGCCGAGAAAGAACCGGCGGCAGCCAAGACACCGGGTAGCTACTATCCCGATCCGGAAGTGCTGCGGAATCCAGGTGGCAAACGGACCGGTACGGGGAAACGCAAGAGGGACGATTGGAAAAAAGCGCGACGTGAGGAGCGCCGGCATAAATTGCGCCAGCAGCGGTGACGCACAAGCCGTGCTGAAACGCGCCTCCAGCGGACGTACGTAAAAGACCCTCCACGCGATGGGGAACCGGAAATCCCCTTCGGGAAAACCGGACCTAAAATCAATTGACAAGGCAGGTAAAAGTTGTTAGGCAAGCCATCGATTTGACGGGCCGTTAGCTCAACCAGGCAGAGCACCTGACTCTTAATCAGTAGGTTGAAGGTTCGATTCCTTCACGGCCCACCAATCCAATCCACCCAAGGGGGAGCCCGATGCGGCTCCCCTTTTTGTTCCGCTTCCGCGCTTATTCCTTGACATGCCATGATACCGGATGCTAATAGATCGATTTTTGACAAATTAGCCGTGTATCCTTGCTCCGGTCTCGAATCGGGGCTTTATTAACCACAAGGAGGCGTTATGCGACGGTATGAAACCATCGTGATCTTCGACCCGGATCTGGCCGAAGACGATCGTACATCCCTTTCTGACCGCATCAAAGAGATCATTCCCCAGCAAGAAGGTGTCCTGATTGAAGAAGATGTCTGGGGCACCAAGAAGCTGGCCTACCCCATCAAGAAAAAACCCCGCGGCTTTTATGTTCGTTTCGATTATTGCGGCATGGGAGCCGTGGTCGACGAGCTGGAACGTTTTTTCCGCATCGATGATCGGGTCATGAAATACCTGACCGTCCAGTTGGATGCCGATGCCGATGTCGCCCGGATCCAGGCGGATTTGGCGGCGGCCAAGACTCCGGACGAACCGGAAGCGGACACGCCGGCGGAGACCGCACCGGTGGCGCCCGCCGAGGCTCCGGCCCCGGAAGCCGCCGAAGCAACCGAGGCACAACCAACTGAAACAACGACAGAAACCAGCGAAAAGGAGTAAACCATGTCTGCTCGCCCTGCGAAAAAACCACCGGAAAGAAAACGACGCAGAGTCTACCATCGGCGCAAGGTTTGCCGTTTTTGTGCGGACAGCAGCCTCGTGATCGACTACAAGGACAGCCGGTCCCTGAAATATTTCATCACCGAACGGGGCAAGATCATCCCCCGTCGCATCTCCGGATCGTGCGCCAAGCATCAGCGGGCACTCACCCTGGCCATCAAACGGGCACGGGCCATTGCATTATTGCCCTTCGTGGGGTCCATGAGCTAGTATCCATCCGGAAATGGCATCTTGCGGCCCAAATCTGTGTTTTCGGCCGGTTGGCCGGACCGGGGACGGGCAATCTCCGGTAGCCTTGGACTTGCTGCCGATCATCTAAATCTCCTCCCCGTAAGGACGACAACGGAGGTTGTTTCATGAAGGTTATTCTCAGAGAGACCATTGACTCGTTGGGCATTATCGGCAGCGAAGTGACAGTTGCCGACGGCTATGCCCGCAATTACCTGCTGCCCCAGGGCAAGGCCGTTCCCGCCACGGACAAATACCGACGCATGCTGGAACATGAAAAAGCCAAAGTCGAGCTCCAGATCGCCAAGGAAAAGGCCTTTGCCGAAGAGATGGCCCAGCGGCTGGAAACCGTTGCCTGCGAAATCGCCGCCAAGGTGCACGAGGGAGAACGCCTCTATGGCTCGGTGACGGTCCGCGATATCGTCGATGCCCTGAAAAAACAGGATATCCAGATGGAAAAACGGATGGTGCTGCTCAAGGAACCCATCAAGGCCATCGGCAGCTACAAGGTGCCCATCCGGGTGTATAAGGAAGTGGAACCGGAGATCACCGTCAACATCGTTCCCGAATAAGGCTGGGGCAGGATGCAGACGGTGGCTCCGTCGGCAGCCCCCCGGTCGATTGTGCAAGGGCAATGGCGCTGAACCCGAAGGAAAAATCGGTCCAGGACCCGACGCTGCAAAAGCTTCCACCGCAGAGCATCGAGGCCGAAGAGTCGATCCTCAGCGCCATCTTGCTGGACAACAGCACCCTGTTGGATGTGTTGGAAATTCTCGTTCCGGAGAATTTCTACCGCACCGCCCACCAGATCATCTTCGCCGCCATCTCCGAACTCTTCTCCAAAGCCGAACCTGTGGATCTGGTCACGCTGACCAATCTGCTGCGGGACAAGAACCAATTGGAAGAAGTCGGCGGAGCGGCCTCTCTGGCAAGACTCGTGGACACGGTGCCTTCGGCGATCAATGTCCAGCATTACGCCCGCATCGTGCGCGACAAGTCCTCCCTGCGGCGCCTGATCACCAAGGCAAATGAAATCACCCGGCATTGCTACGAAGACGGAGGCGACCTGGACCAGGTGCTCGATTTCGCCGAGAGTGCCGTCTTCGAAATCTCGGAAGACAAACATCAAGCCGCCTTTTACCCCATCAGCAAAATCATCGACGTCAATATTCTGGCCTTGGAAGAACGCCAGGGCAATCAGGCCCTGGTCACCGGAGCGCCCACCGGTTTCACCCAGTTGGACCACAAGACCGCCGGATTGCAGGCCTCGGATCTCATCATTCTGGCGGCCCGTCCCAGCATGGGCAAGACCGCCCTGGCCCTGAACATCGCCCGCAATGCCGCCATCGAGGCCGGCATTCCCGTGGCCGTCTTCTCCCTGGAAATGTCCAAGGAATCCCTGTCCGAGCGGATGTTGTGCGCCGAAGCGGCAGTGGATTCCAATCGCCTGCGGGGCGGGTTCCTCAACCCGGATGACTGGAACCGCATCACCGACGCGGCCAGCGTTCTTTCCGAAGCGCCGATTTACATCGACGACTCTCCGGATATCTCGGCGGTCACCATCCGCACCAAGTCCCGGCGGCTGAAAATGGACCGGGGCCTGGGGATGGTCATCATCGATTACATCCAGCTCATGAGAGGCCAGGGGTCATCCGAACGGCGCGATCTGGAAGTATCGGAAATATCCCGGTCCCTGAAGCTCCTGGCCAAGGAGCTCAACGTGCCGGTGGTCGCGCTTTCCCAGCTGAACCGCAAGCTGGAAGAGCGCAACGACAAGCGACCCAAGTTGTCCGACTTGCGGGAATCGGGCGCCTTGGAGCAGGACGCCGATGTGGTCATGTTCATCTACCGCGACGAAGTCTACAATCGGGACGAAAACAATCCCAACAAAGGCACCGCCGAAATTATCATCGCCAAACAGCGCAATGGTCCCACCGGTGTGATTCCACTGACCTTCCTGGGTCAATACACGCGGTTTGAAAATCCTGCATGAAACCGATTTGGGGCAACACCAAAGGGCTCAAACAGGCCCAACTGCGGCAACTGGAGAACCTCCATCGGCGCCGGGTTCAACCCCGGGACCTCATCTCGCCGGAACTGGCCCGCGACATGGGACGGCTCTCCCACTCCCTCCAACGCCAGGTCGGGCTGCTGATCAACCGGCGCGGCCGGATCGTTACGGTGATCATCGGAGATGCCCAGGGCATACTCATTCCTTCGCTGGAAGCATTTCGCATGGCGCCGGGCCGTCTGCGGGGCGTACGCTGCGTCCACACCCATCTGAAAAACGAAACCCTGACCCGGGACGACCTCAACGACCTGGCCCTGCTGCGCCTGGATGTCATGGCGGCCGTCACCCTGACGGATCAGGGCTATCCTCGTCAAATCCACTGGGCCCATATTTTGCCCGGCGGTTCCCACATCGCCCCCTATCAGATACGGGAAGTGCTGCGTCCCCACGAACTCTCCATCGATTGCGAAGAGTTGATCCTGGCCGTTGAACAGGAACTGGCCCAGGTCAAATCCGCCGCGACGGCCGATGGGAGCCTGGAACGGGCACTTCTGGTCAGCATCACCGCCGCCCCCCGCAAGGCCGCCCTGAACTCCCTCGCCGAGTTGGCCGAGTTGTGCCGCACCGGCGGCATCGATGTGGCCGACATCGTGTTGCAGATGCGGCGCAAGGCAGATACCCGTTTCCTGATCGGACGGGGCAAATTGCAGGAGATCGCCATTCAGGCCATGCAGCTCGGCGTCGGCCTGCTGGTCTTCGACCAGGAGCTGAACCCGTCCCAGATCAAATCGATCACCGATCAGATCGAGCTCAAGGTCATCGACCGCACCCAGTTGATTCTCGATATCTTCGCTCAGCGCGCCCAGAGCCGGGAGGGCAAACTCCAGGTGGAACTGGCCCAGCTCAGGTACCTGTTGCCGCGCCTGGTCACCAAAAACACTGCCATGTCACGCCTGACCGGCGGCATCGGCGGCCGCGGACCCGGCGAAACCAAGTTGGAAATCAGCCGTCGCCGGGCCCGGGACCGGATCCGGCGTCTTGAAGAAAGTCTGCGACAGGTGCAGAAACAGCGGCGCCAACAGCGCCATAAGCGGGAGCAGAAGGGGGTCCCGACCATCTCCATCATCGGGTATACCAATGCCGGCAAATCGACCCTGCTCAACACCCTGACCCACAGCCAGGTATTGGAAGAAAACCGTCTCTTCGCCACACTGGACCCTTCGAGCAGACGCTTGCGGTTCCCCCGGGATGTCGAGGTAATCATCACCGATACCGTGGGTTTCATCCACAACCTGCCCCAGGATCTGGTGGTGGCCTTCCGGGCGACCCTGGAAGCACTGGCCGAAGCCGATGTCCTGCTGCACGTGATCGATGTCGCCAATCCGCGCCACCTGGAACAGATTCGGGCCGTGGAGCGCATTCTGGTGGATCTGGAACTTCAGAATATCGTCCAGATCAAAGTGCTCAACAAGATCGACCGGTTGTCCCCCGACCAGGTACGGCACCAGGTGGAAAAGCTCGACGGCATCCCCATCAGCGCCCGGAAAGCCGAGACCCTGGGCCCGCTGATCGAACACCTGGCCCAGCGGATCGAGGCAATTACGTCGACGGACGGCCATCAGGACAGTCGCAAGTAGATTGCCCCGGGGGCAACCGTCATTGTTCCTTGACATTGACCGTCTGCCTGCGTATTCTCGTTTTCTTATGGATATCGAACCAATCAAGCAAGTGGCCATTCGCGCCGCTTATCGGGCCGGCGAAATCCTGAGAAGTCACTTCGGCCGACTCACTTCCATCTCCAAGAAGGGCGCCATCGATCTGGTGACGGTCGCCGATATCGAGTCGGAAAAGGCCATCGTCGAAACCATTCGGGAACGATATCCCGATCATGCCATCCTGGCGGAGGAGAGCGGCGCCCTGGACGGCAACCCGGCGACCCGCTGGATCATCGATCCGTTGGACGGCACCACCAATTTCGCGCACAACCTGAGCCTTTTCGCCGTTTCCATCGCCTTCGCCGACGAAGACGAAACGCTGATGGGACTGATTTTCAATCCCATCAACGGCGAATTGTTCCTCGCCATCAAAGACGGGGAAGCCTTGTTGAACAATGACCCCATCCGGGTATCCGGCCAATCGACGGTCCGGGAGAGCCTCCTGGTGACCGGCTTTCCCTATGAAATCCAGCGCCGCCACGACGGGTTGCTGCGCCGCTTCGAAAATTGCCTGGAGGCGGCGCAGGGCGTCAGACGCCTGGGGTCGGCCGCCCTGGATCTGTGCTATGTTGCCTGTGGTCGATTCGATGGGTTCTGGGAAGAAAACCTGAACCCCTGGGATACGGCCGCCGGCGCCTTAATCGTCGAAGAAGCCGGCGGAAAAGTGACTGATTTCGGCGGAACTCCGTTTCATATGGACAAGAAACAGATTTTGGCCACCAACCGTGAAATCCATGCAGATATGATCTCCCTGCTGACAATCGAGGAATCAACATGAACGAGAGTATCTATGCCGTCATCTCATCCGGAGAGCAGGTAGATTGCTTTGGGGACTTTAACAAGAACGATCCGTTGTGCGCCAAGTACTGTGCCCTGCGACTCCGCTGTGTGATCGAGCAGGACCAGAATATCCGCACGGAAATACTGGAGCAACTGGTTGCGAACGAAAACGGCCTCACCAGGATTCAATAGCCCATCTCCTTCGGTCCTCCGGCGTCCCGGCATCCGGCGGCGCCGAAACGTGGCCACCTGCCCTGCATCCCAGAACGTTAGTGGATCGTTTGACCCCGGGGAAGGAACCTTCCTTTAGGCGGACCGCCGTCAATAATCGCCGGATTCCAGCTTCTGGGTCAAGTATTCCACATGTCCCTGGATGGTCCCGCCTTCCCGGATTCCTTTTTCCACTTTGCTGATGGCGTGCAATGCCGTGGCATGGTAGCGATTGAAACTCTTGCCAATGGACTGGAGGGGCTGATCGGTATAGCGACGCGACAGGTACATGGCGATCTGGCGCGGACGGACGACGGCCTGCTTTCGCGACCGCGACACCAGTTCTTTGGGGGTGACGTTATAGTACTTGCAGACCAGTTTCTTGATGTTGCCGATGGTGATATCGCGGGTGTGGCGAACCATGATCTTCACCACGCTGGAAGCCAGCCGCAAATCGAGGGGATGCCCCATCAGCGATGCCTTGGTCATCACGCCCATCAGGCCGCTCTTGAGCTGGCGCACATCCTGGGTCAATTCGGTGGCAAGATATTCCAATACCTCAATGGGAACCGACCACCTGTTCGAAACCGCAAACTTTTTCAGAATCTTGACCCGTGTGCGGAATTCGGGCGGCTCGATGCTGGAAATCAATCCGCTGGTCAGCCGGGAACGCAGGTTCTCATTCAGCTTGGGAATCTCCAATGGCCGGCAGCAACTCGAAAAAATGATCTTCTTGTTGTCGTTGTACATCGAGTCCAGGGTATGGGCCAGTTCGATCTGGGTGCGGTCCTTGCCGCTGAGGTAGTGGATATCCTCCAGCAGCAGCACGTCGCAATTCTTGTGATACTTGTCCTTGAATGCATTGACCGAATTGGTTTTAAAGGAGGTCACCATCTCGCTGGCGAAGTCTTCGGCGGTCATGTAGTAAACCCGGTCGGTGGGATTCTCCTTCAAAATATGGTGCCCGATGGCCTGGGACAGATGGCTTTTGCCCATGCCCGTCTTGGAGAGCAGGAAGAGGGATTGCTGTTGCAGATTGCTGCGTGCCGCCAAGGACAGGGCCGCCGAATAGGCGAAATCGTTGTTCTTGCCGACGACGAATTGGTCGAAGGTATATTCCTGCCGCAGCAGCCGGCCGTTGTGCGGCTGAATGGTCGCGGCCGGCAGCGGCAGTTGATCCTGGGGACAGATTCTCTCCGCTTCCGCCGGAGAGCTGTCGCTCGGTGCAATCTTGATGTCCAGCTTCAACTGGCTCCCGGTCAGGCGAGCGATTTCATCGAGAATCAACCGGCCGTAATTGTCCATTATCCGTTTGCGGGAAAATCGGTTCGGGCAAAGCAGTTCGATCCTGCCGTTGTCCACCCCGCACAGTGTCAGGGGTTCGATCCACATTTGGAAGGTATGCTCGGGAACCCGCTGGGCCAGTACCGTCTTCACATCATCCCAGATTCTGTCCATGTATCAACGCCCTATCCGTCCGCCAATTATCTATCGCAAAGTGTCGCCGGCACGCTCCAACGGAACTTTTAACGCATTTTCAAGAATATTTTGGGATTAGGCAACAATGCCGAAAGCGACTCGAAAAGTATGGTGCACTTGTATGGGAGGCCCGTCTAGATGTCAATCCGAACAAAGCCTATTCTGCTCCTAGAATTCAACCATTTCGTGATGTATATATAACTTTTGGATATCTTTAATTATATTTTAATTTGACACGCCGGTTGCCGCATAGTCGCTGCATTGGCGCCCTGGGTATTTTTTTAAATATTTTAAGCAGATCCATAGTTATCAACAACTTATCGAAAAACTTCTTTGGCATCAGATCGCCGATTTTCGCTGATTTACTACCATTTTTGCTTTTAAAGAACCCGTGAAGCGAACAAAAAAATTCCCGGGTGCCTGCCGTGGCGATCTTGTTTCATATGGAAGGGATATGCCCATTCCATCTGGACAGACGCCGAAGCGGGTCGCATCCCACTGCGGAGCGAGCGAACCCCCGGGCGCTGGTGAAGCCCTCATCCGGCCGGGTCATCGCAGGGCGTCTGGCCATCGGCCGACACGCAAAAAGGCCGTCGCTCTGCAGGGAGCGGCGGCCTTTTCGAAATCCGAATGTTTCGTCGGTCGGTGGACCGGGAGCTTATCCGGCCAGCTTCATGATTTCTTCCAAGGCCGGGAGTCTGCCGATCAGCATCAGCGCGATAACCAGCGCGTAAATACACAAAGACTCGATCATGGCCAGACCGATGAGCATGGTTACGGTAACCTTACCGGAAGACTCCGGATTGCGGGCAATTCCCTCGACAGCGCCCTTCAGGCCGAGACCTTGTCCGATACCACAACCGAGAGCTGCAATCGCGATACCAAACCCGGCAGCCGTCGCACATGCAATAAAAATTTCAATAATACTCATTAATGCTTCCTCCTTCTAATAGGGTAATAAATCGGCTTCTTCCTTGACATCCTTATCATGTCCGCTCAAACAGAGCTGATCATCCAACACGAGATTAGTGTGCGTGCTCCATGGCGCCGCTGAAGTAAATGATGGTAAGCAAAAAGAAAACGAAGGCCTGGACGAGGGCCACGAAAATGCCCAGCGCCATGATGGGCAGGGGCACCAGGAACAGGCCGGCCAGAGCGAAGAGGATGCTCAGGACGAGTTCGTGTCCCATCATGTTGCCGAATAGACGGAAGGACAGGGACAGGATCCGGGCGAAATGTCCGATCACCTCGATGATGAAAATCAGGGGGGCCAGCCACCAAACCGGTCCCAGGAAATGCTTGATGTATTTCACGCCGTGATACTTGACCCCGAGGTAATGGGTGAAGCAGAAAACCACCAGGGCGCAGCTCAGTGTGGTGTTGAGGTTGGCGGTGGGCGGATAGAGACCAGGGAAGATGCCGATCAGATTGCTCACGAAGATATAGAGAAACAGGGTACCGGCCAGGGGAAAGAGCCAGCGGCCCTCTTCACCGACGATCTCCACCATGAACTCCTCCATGCCGCTGACGATGATCTCCATCAGGTTTTGCAGTTTGGAGGGAACCAGGCGGATTCCTTTGACGGCCATGATGCCGACGACGATGAGCAGCAGCATCACGAACCAGGAGTAGATGATATGGGTGCCTACATGGGCGAATTCTCCCAGCCCGATGGCCTCGAACAATTTGACCAGAAATAGATAGGGATGCTCCATCCTTAACCAGCCTCCTTCACGATGAATTGTCGCAGTTCATTTAAAGTGGCAATGAACAGGCTCGCCACCACGACGGACAAACCGACGATCAGACCGATGGGATCGACCAGTTTGTACCTCATGAGGACGAAGATGATGATGCCCGTTATGATGAACCGAATATAGTACTTCAATATAACGCCTTTGATCGAGGCGATATGCGGCGGGGTGAGGGCCTTCTTGAGGGTTTTGGCCAGCAGTTGGAAGTTGATGGTGACGATCAGGCCGCCGGCGGCGATACCGATTCCGACACGGGGGGCGAAGCAGAGGAAGCCGACCATGCTGGCGACAACCAGCAGGAGCCAATTGGAATGGACGACGACGGTCAAGATTCGCTGCTGGGGTATCACGCGCTCTCTTCGCTCAGCCTAATAGTTTCTCAGTTTCCGGATGACCAGCCCGAAATTCTTGATTGCCGCGGCAATGCCGAGTAAAAAGCCGATTCTGGTCAACCAGGGGCCCGTGTCGTATCTGGCGTCGAGGTATCTGCCAACTCCGTAGCCGATGAATATCGAAAGGGCCACCTGGAGCCCGACGCTGCCGAAATAGGCCAGATCCTTGATATAACGCCAGTCTTTCTTTTTCAAAACCGCTTCAAATTAGCATTGTGCATGACCCGCCGATGATCCCTTTTCCGAGCCGGTCCACCGCGGGCAGAAGATGGCAGGACTACCATAGGAACCAGGCCAAGTCAATGGAAATTGACTCCTTTCAGCGATACCAACAGAGCATGGTTCAAAAGACCCGGCCTTTTGCGAGCGGGCAGGCGGTGGTCACCACACGCAACAGCGCCAAGTGCCCGTAGGATGCGCTCCGGGCGGCCCGGAAACTCGCTGCGCTCAAACAGTCCGGGCCGCTTATCCTACGCTGCATCCAACGGGCACTAAGCGCAATTGCTCACGTGGCGCCCACCGCCTGCCCGCTCAAGGCCTGGCTGCCATCGCTGTTAGCGAAAATAGTTTCTATCGGATCCCGTGAGTCTTGCGGAATGCGGTGAATCGGATTTCGTCAGAATTGGCCAATTCCCTTTTCCTGACGGCCATTCAGGCCGGATCCAACTCGATTTCGGCGGCATCGAAGACCGGGCCGTGGATGCAGGCATGCAGATAGGAATCGGTCTGTCGCCGGCTGGCGACGGCGCAGCCCAGGCAAACCCCCAGCCCGCAGGCCATGCGGGTTTCGATGGAAACCTGGCATGCGACCCGGAAGCGTTCCACGATTCCGGCCACACAGACCAGCATGCCATGGGGGCCGCAGACATAGAGACGATCGGGCGCGGTATCGGCGACGGCCGATTCGAGGGGATCGGTGATCAGACATTGATTGCCGTCGCTGCCATCGTCCGTGGTCACCGTGATGCCGATGCCCAGGGCCTGAAAATCTTCCCGGCAGAGCAAATCGGCCTGGCTTCGACCGCCCAGGAAGAGATGACATGAACCCGGGTCGACCCCGCGGCTTGTGATCAGGTGGTGGGCCAGAAAGCGGATGGGGGCCACTCCGATACCGCCTGCCGCCAGGAAGATGCGTCCGTCGGAAGGATGGATTCTGAAACCATGGCCCAGGGGTCCGATGAGATCCAGCGGCTCGCCGGCACGCATATCGGCCAGCAGGCGGGTTCCCGACCCCACCACCTTGATCAACAATTCGATGATCGGTCCGTGGACGGGATCGTCGGCTGCCCCGGCGATGGAAAAAGGCCGTCGCAGCAACAGGGAAGGAGATCCGCCTGCCTGCACCATGACGAACTGCCCGGGTACTGCTTGAATCAGGGGTCTTTCCACGGACAAGGCCATGTGGCGGCAATCCGCCCCCATGGGCCGGTTCCATAGAATGGTCGCCGTTTGCTGGATCATGACACCTACCCTTCGAGGCCCACCACGGCGGCGAAGCGGCCGGTGGAGCGCTCCCCGCGATAAGAGAAAAAGAGGTGCTGGTTGCACCGCGTGCAGATCCTGCTGACGTGGATCCGTCCGGGTCTTACACCGGCAGCCAGCAACTGCTCCCGGCTGATGCGCCAGAAATCGAACCGGTCCCCGTTTCTCCGATAGTCCCACATCCATTGCGGCAGCTCGCGGGTATAGTTGATGAATTCCGCGCAACAAGGCCCCAGGGAGGGGCCGATACCGCAGATCAGGTCGGCCGGCCGGCATCCGTACTCCCTGGCCATCCGCTCCACGGCGGCACCAATGATGTTCTGGACGCTGCCTCTCCATCCCGAATGCACATTGGCCACCGCGCGCCGCACGGGATCCACCAGGATCACGGGCTGGCAATCGGCCACCAGGATCACCAATCCGCGGCGGGTCGCCGCCGTCGTCAAGGCATCGCCCGGCAGGCAGGGAGCCGAATCTTCCTTCCCGGGGCCGTCTTCCCAGACGGCCACCTCCCGGCCGTGAACCTGCCGTGCAAAGATCCCTTGGATATCGACACCGAAAGATGCCAGCAGGCGCCGCCGGTTGCGCCATACCCTCGAATCGGAAGACCCGCAGCCCAATCCCAGGTTGAACGGCTCCGTCCCTTTTTGCCCGGAAGGCAACCAGCGTGCGAAAATGCCGTGGAAGATCCCCGGTATCTCCTCGATGGCCGGGAAACAGAGTCGCCACAACCCCCCGGAATGGTCCCAGCGCAACGATGCCTCCTTTCCTTAAACGGCCCGCGCCAGGGTCAACACCTTGACCGAGGCGGCCCCCGCCTTCTTGAGTGCCCGGCTGCAGGCATCCGCCGTGGCACCGGTGGTCAACACGTCATCCACCAGCAGCACATGACCATCGCGAACCCGGTGGACACCGTCGACCTCGAACGCCTGCCGCAGGTTGGCCCTGCGTTGGCGGCGGTTCAGGCCGGTCTGGGAAGGGGTATGCCGTCTGCGCACCAGCAGCCGCGTCGCGATCCGGCGCCGGTCGAAGGACTCGCCGGCCCTCCGCGCCGCCCCGGGCCAGGCGTTGAGCAGCAATTCGGCCTGATTGAATCCGCGCAGCAGCAAACGACGAAGATGGAGCGGCACCGGCACGAACCAGTCGAAATCGTCCGGATCCCAATGCTGGCGAAAGGCGGCCCAGAGCAACCGTCCCAGGGGTTCGGCCAGGCACTCCAGGCCGCGGTATTTCAGATCCTGGACCTGAACCCGCAAGGCGTCCTGGTACAGGCCGGCCGACCGCGCGGCGTCGAAGGCCGGCGGCTTGGCCAAGCAATGCGGACACAGATGATCCACTCCCTGATCCGAAGCAAAGGGCAGGCCGCAACGGGTGCACATGGGCCCGCGCACCCACTCGGTCCGCGAACAGGAGCGGCAGAAACCGGCGGCCGCACCATCGGCGAACAGGGAATCCAGGGAATCGGTGGACACGCTCAGCGCCACCCCTGGATCGGGCCGAAAGAGCCGGCGGCACCCATGGCACCGCGGGGGGAAGACTGCGTCCCGGATGAGCGCGGCCAGCCTCGTCCAGCGGCGGCTCAACACCGACGACCTGCCGGCGGCGTCAGGAGCCCGTCGGCCTCCTGGAGCCGATGCCAGGCTACAGCCGATCGGCAATGGCCTGGGCGAATGCGGAACATTTCACCTCCCGGGCGCCGTCGATCTGACGCGCCAAATCGTAGGTCACCACCCCGTCCCTGACCGTGGCCTGCAACGCCAGCCGCAGCTTATCGGCCGCCTCGGTCCACCCCAGATGATCGAGCATCATGGCCCCCGACAAGATCAGAGAACTGGGATTGACCTTGTCCAGGCCGGCATACTTGGGAGCGGTGCCGTGGGTGGCCTCGAAGACGGCGCAGGCATCGCCGATATTGGCACCCGGCGCCATGCCCAATCCGCCGACCTGGGCGGCCAGGGCATCGGAAATATAGTCGCCGTTGAGATTGGGGGTGGCGATGACGGAGAATTCTTCCGGACGCAGCAATACCTGCTGGAACAGCATATCGGCGATGCGGTCCTTGATCACCACCTGGCCGGTGGGAGCCTTGCCGTCGTACTTCTCGTAAAGGTCCGCCTCGGTGATGGTCTGATCGCCGAAGCGCTCCCGGGCCACCTCGTAGCCCCATTGGCGGAAGGCACCCTCGGTGAACTTCATGATATTTCCCTTGTGCATCAGGGTGACGCTGGGACGCTGCATGGCGATGGCAAAGGCGATGGCCCGGGCAACCAACCGCTTGGTCTTGGTCTCGCTGATGGGCTTGACCCCGATGCCGGTCTGTTCGTCCAGTTCGGTGCCCATCTCGCGGTTGAGAAAATCGATCACCTTGACTGCAGCGGCGCTGCCGGCCTGCCATTCCACGCCCAGATAGGTATCCTCGGTGTTTTCCCGGAAGATCACCATGTCGATCTTCTGGGGGTCTTTCATGGGGCTGGGTACCGGATCGATATAGCGGACGGGCCGTACGCAGGCATACAGATCGAGCCGTTGGCGGATGGCCACGTTGAGACTGCGGATGCCGGTACCCACCGGCGTGGTCATGGGGCCCTTGATGGCCACGACATGTTCCCGGATGGTATCCAGGGCCTCCTCGGAAAGCCAGTCACCGGTCTGGGCATAGCCTTTCTCGCCCACCAACAATTCCAGCCATTCGATTCGGCGTTGACCGTCATAAGCGACATCCACCGCCCGATCCAGCACCAGTCGGGTGGCCGGCCAGATATCGCGGCCGATTCCGTCGCCTTCGATGAAGGGAATAATGGGCCGATCCGGTACCTGCAATCGTCCTTGTTCCGTGAGGGTGATCTTTTCGGGTTGTTGCGTGGTCATAATGTCTCGTCTCCTCCCAATGGTCGTTCCATAAATCTCGCGTCGACCCGGCTGTCTATGGATTCCAGTCCTTTGGCGTGACGGCCCGTTTGTGCGGGGCACCGATGCCATCCCACCATAAGCATCATCCGGAGTGTCTGCAGCGCCGGCCCCGAGGCGGGACCGCAGCCACCGGCCGGTTCAGATCCGCCGCTGCCGGAACGCCTCGTACATGACCACCGCCGCCGCGGCCGACGCATTCAGCGATCCCACCGGGCCGGTCTGGGGAATGGCGATGGTGTAGTCGCAATGTTTCTTCACCAGGGGGCGTATCCCTTTTTCCTCGCCGCCGATCACCAACGCCAGCGCCCCGGTCAATTCCGCATCGTACAGGCTTTGGTCGGCACGTTGATCCGCCCCCGCGATCCAGAGCCCCGCGGACTTGAGTCGATTGATTGTCTGAACCAGGTTGGTCACATAGGCCAGACGCATGTGCTCCAGGGCCCCGGCGGATGCCTTGCTGGCCGCCGCCGTAGGGGGCGCCGAGCGATTCTTGGGCAGGATGATGCCCTGCAAGCCGACGCAATGGGCGGTTCGCGTTATGGCCCCCAGGTTCTGGGGATCCACGATTTGATCCAGCACCAGTACGAAGGGCGCTTCGCCGGCCTTCCCGGCGGCATTCAAGATGGCCTCCACCGAACTGGGCGGGTACGGCCCCACCTCCGCCACCACCCCCTGGTGGTGGCGGTGTCCCGCCATCGCCGTCAGGGTAATCGCATCGGCGGTGCGCAGGACGACACCGGCCTCGACCGCCAGCGCCGCCAGGCCCTCCAGGCGCCTGCTGTGCTGGTCCTCGATGACATACAGGGCACGGATCTCGCGCCGGCCGGCCCGCAGGGCTTCGGCCACCGGATGATAGCCCCACAGCAGGAGACGTCCGGCCATCAGCGCTCCTTGTCGACGCCCCGGTAACCGGCGATCAGATCGATCATGGTCTGCGTCGCCGTGGACAGGTCGTCGTTGATCACGATGTGGGTGTAGCGCTCTCTTTGGGCCAGCTCCTCTCTGGCATTGGCCAACCGCAGGCGAATGGCGGCCGCATCGTCCGTCCCCCGGGCCTTCAGCCGCTCCTCGAGAATCGCGAGGTTCGGCGCCATGACGAAGATGGTGACCGCCCGGGGAAAGCGGCGTACGATCTGACGGGCCCCCTGGACATCGATATCCATCAGGATATCCCGCCCCCGGGAGAGGGTCCGTTGAATCCACCGGGCCGACGAACCGTAATAGTTGCCGTGCACCCGGGCCCATTCCGCCCAGCGGCCGTCCGCGATGCCCAGCTCGAACTGCGCAACGGAGATAAAATGATAGTCGCGGCCGTCGAGTTCCCCCGGACGCGGTGGACGGGTGGTGAAGGAGATCGAATAGGCCAAACCGGGCGTTTGCCGGCGGACGGCACGGCACAGGGTGCTCTTGCCGGCGCCGGACGGCGCCGAGACGATAAAAAGACGGCCGGTGGACTCACCGGCCGATTCAGACAATCTGGTATGGGGAGCGGCCCTCTCGTCTGCGGTCATGGGTCAGTCTTGGGGTTCCTTGAGCGTCTCGAACCGTTGGGAGATGGTTTCCGCCTGAATGGCCGACAGCACGACGTGGTTGCTGTCCATGATGATGATGGAACGGGTGCGGCGGCCGTGGGTGGCGTCCACCAGGTGCTTTTCGTCCCGGGCCTCATCCTTGAGCCGTTTCATGGGCGCCGAATTGGGCGATACGATGGCCACCACCCGCTCGGCCACCACGGTGTTGCCGAAGCCGATGTTGAGGAGATTTTTTTCCATGCCGCACCTTTGCAATCCTTACTCGATATTTTGAACCTGCTCGCGAAGTTTCTCGATTTCGGCTTTGACGGCCACGATGATGTGGGCGGCGTCGGCCTGGCCCATTTTCGATCCCATGGTATTAAACTCCCGATTGAATTCCTGCAACAAAAAATTCAGCTTGCGACCGGCCGGCTCGTCCGCCCCCAGGATGTCGCGAAACTGCTGAATATGGCTGCGGGCCCGCACGATTTCCTCGGAGATATCGGAACGGTCGGCCAGCATGGCGGCCTCCTGGGCGATACGAGCGGAATCGAGTTCCACCAGCCCCTGGGTCAGGGCTTCGATCCTCGATTGCAGCTTGTCTCGGTAGATCGGCAGCAGCCCCCGGGTCGCCCCTTCGATCCGGATCAGTTGGGCTTCGATGAAGTCGAGCCGCTGGCCCAAGTCGCCTTCCAGGAATTCGCCTTCGTTGCGACGCATTTGCTCCACGGATTCCAGGGCCTGTTGCAACCCTGCGGAGATGGCGGGCCAGTACCCCTGGGCATCACGGCACTCGGTGGGCGTCATCAGCCCGGGCAGATTGAGCAGATGCGTCATGGGTGTTTCGGATGCGAGGTTCAACTCCTTTTCCAATTGCCGGATGGCGGCCAGATAGGCCCGGGCTCCCGGCAGGTCGATCTCATATGCGCAAGCCGTCCCGGAAAGATCCTTCACCTTGATCCGGACCTCCACCCTGCCCCGCACGTAGGTGGCCGCCACCTGCTTCTTGATGCGTTCTTCGAATTCGGTACAGGCAGTCGGCAGCCGCAGCACCAGATCCAGATGGCGGCTGTTGTAGGAACGAATCTCCACACTGGTGCAAACATCCTGTTCCATGGACTCGACGCTGGCGTAGGCCGTCATGCTCTTCACCATAGGGTAAACTTTCCTTTCCTTTAAAGGCAGGGCTGCATCGCCGCGGCGGCAGTACAAGCCCGGTACTTGGCCGTATGGCTATTCTTCGCGGAAGTCGCCGCAGGATTCCCCCGGACACGCGCGTTTCAGATCCATCGCATAGATTTGCCGCACCTGCTGCAGGAAGGCGCGCATGGCCTCCCCGGCATAGTCGGGATAGGTCCAGGGCAACGGTCGATAGGCGCCATCGCGGTAGATCAGGGTCAGATCCGCATAGATCCGCCCGCCGATATAGATCCGGTGACTGTAATTCTTTCCCGTTGCCAGGACAAAGCGTTCCAGCAGCAGATAGCCGGGATCGATATTCACCCGACGACGGCCGCCCTCGACGGCATACACCTGCTCCAATTGGTTGGTGGCCAGCTTGACCGCCGCCAGCCGATCCTGGTGGATGAGCCGTCGATAGACCAGCATTCGCCGGTACAAGGGCGCTCCCATCTCGGAACGGTAGTAGTCGGTAAAGTCGAAATCCAACCAGGGGCTGACCAGATCCACGGGTCCGTAAAGCCGATCCAATTCATCGGTTATCGCCGGCAGCAGAGTCCGGTCCGCCAGGAGCACTCCGATGACCAGCTTGGCCGGCTGCGGCGACTTGGGATGACTCACGGCGATCCCTCCGGTGTAGTTTCCCGCGAATTTCCCGGAATCGGCTGCCCGGGCCGGCGCCTACACCTTTTCATCGGACAGGGGACGTGCTTCCTCGATGAGCATATTGGGGATATCGTCGCGGATCTCATACTGAAGGCGGCAGGCACGGCAATCGAGACCGTCCTCTTGGGGGGTGAGCTTCAGCTCGCCTTTGCATTTCGGACAAACGAGAATATCCAGAAGGTTCTGATTGACAGACATTGGGCCTCCTATGACCATTGGCGGTGCCGGCCGGTGTAGAATCAGCTCATGAACCGGCCGGAATTCGAATCCGGCCACCGGGTCCTGGGCGCCGCATCCGACCCGGAGTCCATGCTTTTAGCCACAATTCCCTTCAAAGTGCAACTGCCCTTCGGAGGGGGACCAGGCAATCGCAGGTAAAAACCACCGAGCAAGGATCGGCACCGCACCTTTATTGGTCTCGCCAAGCAATTCCGCCGGCAATTCGAACTGGATTCGATTCACTGTGTCTCATATGCCATGAGTTCAAAATATCTTCTTGCGGCGCCACAACAACCAGGGCTTGTGCGGGTGGGCGGTGGGCGCCACGTGAGCAATTGCGTCTTAGTGCCCGTTGGATGCAGCGGAGGAAAAGCGGCCCGGACTGATTCAAAACATTGGACATGATTGGTGATTTACGTTACAGATTCGCCAAACAACCCACGGCGCCCACGGAAAGGTTCGGCATGCATCTAAACAAACGCATCATCGTCACCGGCGGTTGCGGATTCCTGGGATCCCACCTGTGCGAACGACTTCTGGATCAGGGACACGAAGTATTGTGCGTCGACAATTGTTTCACCGGCACCAAACGCCACATCCGCCATTTGCTGAACGATCCCCGATTCGAATTCATCCGCCACGACATCACCTTTCCCCTCTACCTGGAGGCGGACCAGATCTATAACCTGGCCTGCCCGGCATCGCCGATCCACTATCAATTCGACCCGGTGCAAACCACCAAGACCAGCGTGCACGGCGCCATCAACATGCTCGGCCTGGCCAAGCGGATCAGAGCCACCATCTTGCAGGCATCCACCAGTGAGGTATACGGCGACCCCGAGGTTCACCCCCAGACGGAAGCCTATTGGGGGCGGGTCAACCCCATCGGTCTGCGGGCCTGTTACGACGAAGGCAAGCGTTGTGCCGAAACCCTGTTCTTCGACTACCACCGCCAGCACGGATTGAAGATCAAGGTCGCCCGCATCTTCAACACCTACGGCCCGCGCATGCATCCCAACGACGGGCGGGTGGTCTCCAACTTCATCATCCAGGCGTTGCAGGGCAATCCCATCACCATCTACGGCGACGGCGCCCAGACCCGATCCTTCTGCTACGTGGACGACCTGGTGGAGGGCCTGATCCGGCTGATGAACACCGACGATGATTTCACCGGGCCGGTGAACCTGGGCAATCCCGGCGAATTCACCATCCTGGAGCTGGCCGAGAAAATCATCCAGCTCACCGGCTCGAAATCCGAAATCGTCCACCGCCCCCTGCCCCAGGACGATCCCCGCCAGCGCCAGCCGAATATCCACCTGGCCCAAAACAAACTCCGGTGGGAACCCAATATCTCGCTGGAACACGGTCTGAAAAAAACCATCGCCTATTTCCGGCAATTGACGCCCACGGCGTAGTGGCGGAAACTTCTATTCGGCGGGACGGGATTTATTCTCCGCGCGCATCTTTTGCGTGATGCCGGTGGTGCTGTACCCTTCGACCAATTGCACCAGTTCGACCCGGCCGCCGTAAGACTCCACGACGTCCCCGCCCACCACCTGGTCCCGCCGGTAGTCAGCCCCCTTCACCAGGACATCGGGTTTCAGCGCCCGGATCAATTCCATGGGGGTGTCCTCGTCGAACTGGACCACCAGGTCCACGCAGGCCAGCGCGCTGAGCATGGCGGCACGGTCCTGCCCCGCCAGAATCGGTCGCTGGGGCCCCTTGAGACGGCGAACCGAATCGTCGCTGTTCAAACCCACCACCAGTCGCGCCCCCAACGACCGCGCCTGGTACAACAGGCTGATGTGACCGGGATGCAAAAGGTCGAAGCATCCGTTGGTGAAGACCACCGCATCCCCGGCGGCGCGCCACTCCTGCACCCTGGCCAGGGCCGCGGGGAGATCGGTCATCTTGGCGGCGGCATAGGGATAGAAGCGCTTGCGGTCATTGAATTGCAGCGCTGTGAGAAGCTCCGATTTGAGAATCGGCTGGGTGCCCAGCTTGCCGACGACGACTCCGGCGGCATGGTTGGCGACGGCCGCCGCCCGGTCCATGGGCAGGCCGACGGCCAGGCAGGCCGCCAGGGTGGCGATGACGGTATCGCCGGCGCCGGAGACATCGTAGACCTCCAGCGCCCGGGCGGAAATCATCTCCGGCGCCTCCCCCTCGCGAATCAGGCACATGCCATGTTCCCCCCGGGTGACCAGCATCGACGCCAGGGTGTACCGCCGGCGGATGGCTTCGGCCTCCGTGGCGAGGAGCGCCGGATCATTTTCCAGGTATTGGCCGGCACAGGCCTCCAGCTCCGCGGTATTGGGCGTAACGCAGGTGGCCCCGGCATAGCGTTCCCACTGGACGCCCTTGGGGTCCACCAGCACCGGCACCCCCTCCGCTCCGGCCGCCTGGATGAGATCCTGGGCCAAAGCCGCGGAATGGAAGATTCCCTTGCCGTAATCGGAGAGGATGACGGCATCGCTGCGGGACAGGGCATCCAGCGCGGACTTCTTCAGTGCGGCCAGCACCCCTTCGTCCGGGCCATGCCCGTGTTCCTCGTCCAGTCGCAGCACCTGCTGCTTTTGGGCCATGATGCGGGTCTTGGTGATGGTGGGTCGCGAGCCGTCCACGGTCAATTCGTGGCGGATGCCCTTTTCGTCGAGAAGCCGTTTCAGCGACGCGGCCGTTTCGTCCCGGCCGCAGAGCCCGATCACCGTCACCCGGCATCCCAGGCCGGCCAGGTTGTTGGCCACGTTGCCCGCGCCCCCCAGGGCTTCGGTGGTGCGTCTCAACTTCACCACCGGCACGGGCGCCTCCGGCGAAATCCGCCGCACCTGGCCCCATAAATAGCGATCCAGCATGATATCGCCGACCACCAGGATCTTGCATTCCTCGAATGGCAGGGACAGGTCCTTCATATCGTCTCCGGAGTGTTCGCGCCCTTGGACAGGCGGGCTTCCATCATACCGGCCCAGAAGTGCAGGATCAGGATGTGGACCTCCTGGATATGCGCCGTGCGGGAACCCTCCACCACGATGGCGCACTCCACGGCATCTTTCAGCCGCCCGCCGTCGCCGCCCAGCAGGCCGAGAGTGGTCAACCCCTGCCCCCGGGCGACGTCCACGGCCCGCAATACATTTTCCGAATTGCCGGAAGTGGAGACGCCGATGAAGACATCGCCGGCATGTCCCAGGGCCTGCACCTGCCGGGAAAAAACCTCGGCAAAACCGTAGTCGTTGCCCACGGCGGTGAGGATCGAGGTATCGGTGGTCAGGGCAATGGCCGGCCAGGGCCGACGCTCCCGTTCGAACCGGCCCACCAGTTCGGCGGCGAAATGCTGGGCATCGGCGGCCGAGCCCCCGTTGCCGCAGATCAGCACCTTGCCATGGGCCGCGACGGCGTCCGCCAGCCGCCGGCCGGCGGATTCGATCTCTTCGGCCAGTAAGCTCAGGCGGGTGACGATACCGATGTGTTCATGGAGAAAGTCGATGAACATGATCTCACCTAATGAATGGATCCGCGTCGTATTCATACACCGCGGCCGCCAGCAGAGGAATCATGATCTCGTGATGGCCGGTGATGGCGTAGCCGCGGCCCCCTTCGAGAACGGGTCGCTGGACCACGTTCACCCGGGGCCGGTAGTGTTGAATCATATCGAAGTTGGCGGTGGTGAAATCGGACACCCGGTGGCCCAGGTTGCGGCTGACGGCCAAGACTTTGAGAAATACCTCCGGCATGATCACGGCGCTGCCCAGGTTGAGCACCACCCCCCCACCCCCCAACCGGGACACCGTATGGGCCAGAATGCGGAAATCGCGGAGGGAGGCCGTCCCGATGGCGGCCCCGTCCGCTGTGGGATGCTGGTGCACGATATCGGTGCCCAGGGCCACGTGCAGGGTATAGGGAACCTTCAGCTCGGCACACCGGGCCAGCAAGGCCCGCTGCCGGTGCCGGGCCTTCCGCCGGATCAGCAGGTTGCCCACGGTCTCGCCGAATCCGGCGTCGCCGGCAGCGGCCTCACCGGCGGCGGTGTTGATCAGTTCGGCGGTGTCGGCGGCCATGCCGAAACTGCCGTCGTTCAGGTGCGCGGCCACATCCTCGGAGGTGTGGCCGCAGACGGCCAGCTCGGTATCATGCACCGCAGCGCTGCCGTTGGAGGCGAAGTGGTGGATAAACCCCCTGGCCGCCATGTCGGCGAGAATGGGGCTGCAGCCGGTCTTGATGACATGACCGCCCAGCATGGCGATCACCGGTTTACCGAGACGTCTGGCCCGCACGATGGCCCGGGCCACGGCCTTGAAATCGTCGGCCCGCAGCACGGCGGGCCAGGTATCGAGGAATTCGCGGAATGAGATGCCCGGCCGGGGAGGCTTTCCCTCCAGATCGGCGGTCACCTTGGATGCGCGGTCCCGGGCCTGGTGGGTCCTCACCGCCTTCAAATCGATTTCATCGTAGGGCATGGGTCGATTTCGGTTTCCGGTTGATAATGGGGCACCTATACCCAATCACCATTCAAAAGCCAAGGCTCAATTTGGCGCCCGACATGCCCTTGAAATGTAGGGTCGGCCTCTGCGCCGGCCGGTTCGGAGATCCATCGGCGGGCCGGATTCCAAACGCGGCGGGCACGGAGGCCCGCCCTGCGAAGACCATTTCCCGGCCGAAATCTCCCACAAAAATGCGGGGCCGGGTCGAAATCCCCGAATCATTTACAAAAGGGATGACTTACGTTACATACTGGGCGGCCCGCGGCCGGGTCGCGGATTGTATATATAGGTAATGAAAGCACAAAGGAACTCGGCATTGATTGGTCTCCCCCGATTCGAATTCAGAACACGCCATCGCCGCGTGTTGAAACATATCCTGGACAACCGCAAGCGGTTGATCATCGCCGGCCTCTGCAGCCTGATGATCTCGGCGGCCACCACCACCATGGGCTATCTGATCAAACCGGTGATCGACGACATCTTCGTCAACCAGGATACCACCGGCCTGATGTTCTTTCCCTTGCTGGTCATCGGCGTCTTCCTGATCAAGGGCATCGGCCGCTACGGCCAGGATTACCACCTGACCTATGTGGGCGAGGACATTATCCGGCGCCTGCGCAACCAGCTCTACAGCCGGATTCAGGACCTGCCCATCTCCTTTTACCAGCGCGAACGCACGGGGGTACTCATGTCGCGGATCATGAATGACGTGAACATCCTCAAAAACATGGTTTCCAACACGGTCAACGGTGCCTTGCGGGACGCCTCCTCCATCGTCGGCCTGACCGCGGTGATTTTCTACCAGAACTGGCGCATGGCCATCCTTGCCTTCCTGATCCTGCCCTTGGCCTTCTTTCCCATTTTCAGCATCGGCCGCCGCGTACGTAAAGTGCGGACCGGCTGCCAGGAGGCCACCGGAGAAATGAGCGCCTTCCTGCACGAGACCCTTTCGGGCAACAAGATCATCAAGGCCTTCGGCATGGAAGAATATGAGAAGCGGCGCTTCGACGACAAATCGGAACACCTGTTCCGGATGGAAATCAAAGAGGTCCTCGTGCGTTCGCTCTCTTCTCCGATCATGGAATTTCTGGGCGGGTTGGGGATCGCCTTCGTGATCTGGTACGGAGGCTGGGAGGTGATCCGGGGCAATACCACCCCGGGAACCTTCATCAGCTTCCTGACCTGCGTCATGCTGCTCTACGAGCCGGTAAAAAAACTGAGCAACCTGAACAATTCCATACAGCAGGGTCTGGCGGCGGTGGACCGCATCTACGCCGTATTGGAAACCGAGTCCGATATCGAGGATCCGAAGGAGCCGCTGCCCATTCCGGAAGGCATCGACGCCATCCGCTTCGAGGATGTCGAGTTCGGCTACGGCGACAAACCGGTCCTCCGGGAGATCCGGATCGATATCCACCAGGGGCAGGTGCTGGCCCTGGTGGGCATGAGCGGCGGCGGCAAATCCACGCTGGTGAACCTGATCCCCCGCTTTTTCGACGTCGACCGCGGCCGGGTGACCATCAACGGCACCGACATCCGCAACTTCCGGGTGGCCGATCTGCGTCGGCAGGTGGCCATGGTGACCCAGGAGCCGATCTTGTTCAACGAAACCGTGCGCGACAACATCGCCTACGGCAATTCCAAAGCCCCGGAAGAGGCCATCGTCCGTGCCGCCAAGGCCGCTTACGCCCATGACTTCATCCAGCGCCTGCCCCAGGGGTACGACACCCCCATCGGCGAGTTGGGCGGACGGCTCTCCGGGGGGGAGAAACAACGCCTGTGCATCGCCCGGGCCCTGCTCAAGGACACGCCCATCCTGGTCCTGGACGAGGCCACCTCCTCCCTGGATACCGAATCGGAATCCCTGGTGCAGCAGGCCCTGGAAAACCTCATGCGCGGGCGCACCACCCTGGTGATCGCCCATCGGCTCTCCACCGTGGCCAAGGCCGACAAGATCGTCGTCCTGGTGTCCGGCCGGGTAGTGGAGGAAGGCACCCACGAAGAACTGCTGGCGCGGGGCGGCGAATATGCGAAGCTGCACAACATGCAGCTGACCGCCCAGGATCCGGGCGCCGCCGCCGCCGATGCGCCCAACTGAAGCCGGGTCCCTGCCATGTGGACGAAAATCAAATCCAATCCGGGACTGACCGCGCTGGTCCTCCTCTCGGCGATCCTCATGACGGCGGCCGCCTGGGTGGACCGGTCATGGACCCGGGCGCTGGGCGGGATCGTCCGCCCCGGTTTCGAGGAGATCATGGGCCGTTCCATATTCGAAGGGGAAGGTTTGGGAATCAACGACCTCGCGTTGCTGATGCTGCTGTCCGCCATCGGCGTCTACTGCCTCGCCTGCCGCCGGCCCGCGAACCGGCGCCGGGCCGCCTGGCGCCCCCAGGCGGGATTCATCCTGGTCTCGGGCCTGGTCATCGGCGTCTATTTCGTCCACAGCCTCAAATGGATCATGGGGCGGGCCCGGCCCGAACTGGTCATCGAAAAAGGCCTGGCCTTCAGCCACTGGTTCGCCTTCGGCCCCCACTTCGTCACCCGGGGAATCTATTCCGGATCCTTTCCCAGCGGCCACACCGCCCAGATGTTCCTGTTGATGGCGCTGGCCTACGTCCTGGCCGGCGATCCCGGCCGGTCCGCGGGGGTGCGCCTGGCCGGCTGGCTGTGGGGCGCGGTTGCGTTGACCGCCAGCCTTGCCATGGGACTGGCCCGCTGCATGAGCCTCAGCCACTGGCTCACCGACGTGCTGGGCTCCATCCTGGGCGGCTGGATCCTGATGCATCTCCTTTACCACCACGTGCTGCGGGTGCCGGATCAACATCGGTTCGTGGTTCGCCATGGACAGCCGCCCCGACTTCCGGCGGCATGGGAAATCGTCCTCTGTACCCATTGGCTGATCGGCATCCTGGGGCTGATGGGCCTGGCGCTGGCCCTGCGGGCGCTGCTGCTGCAAACCGGCTGGGGACTGCTGGCGCTGCTTCCGGCCGGCTTGGCTGCGCTCTGGTTTGCCCGGCGCCGATCGACAGAAATCCTTTACCGCGTCTGGCAGGCCAATGAAGAAGCCGTCCTGCCGAGGAGTACTTCCCGGCCATGACCCAGACCCTGTTCCAGGATAGGCGCAGCCTGCTGCTTCTCGCGGCCGTTGTCGTCTTCTGCCTCTTCTACCACACCGGCACGATCCCGCTGTTCGACGAGGATGAGGGGGCCTATGCCCAGGTGACCCAGGAGATGCTGCACAGCGGAGACCTGGTCACTCCGCGACTGGGCGGCGAACCCTTCTTTCACAAACCGCCGATGATCTATTGGACCCAGGCGATCTGCGTCTCCCTCCTGGGGCCCCGGGAACTCGCCTTTCGCCTGCCGTCGGTGCTGGCCTCGCTGGCCTGGGGGGTCCTGCTCTTCTGGTTCGTGCGCCGTCACGTCAACCACCGGACGGCGGGACTGGCGGTTTTCATCCTGGTCACCGCCCTGCAGACCAGCCTGATCACCCGTTCGGCCATCGCCGATGCCCTGCTGAACCTGTTCATCACCCTGACCATGTTCGCCGTCTATACCTACTCCCTGTCGCCACAGAAGAAATACGTGGTTGCCGCCTATGTGGGAATGGGCCTGGGGTTCATGACCAAGGGTCCCATCGCCGTGGCCATCCCGGTGATGGTGAGTCTGCTCTACTTCCTCAGCCGCAGGGAGATGAAAACCTGGTGCCGGCTCATGTTTCACCCGGCCGGCTGGGCGATCTTCCTGGTCATCGCCCTGCCCTGGTATCTGCTGCTGGTCCGGCAGTATGGATGGCACTTCATCCGCGAGATCTTCCTGGTCCACAACCTGGGACGCTTTCGCAGCCCCATGGAAGGCCACTCCGGCTCGATATTCTACTATGTTCCCGTTATCCTGGTGGGGCTCCTGCCCTTTTCCACACTGTTGGTGCGGGCATGTGCCGGGATTCGCTCCGCCTTCTCGCAACCGCTGGACCGGTTCCTGTGGCTCTGGTTCGCCTTCGTGTTTGTCTTTTTCTCGGTTGCGGGCACCAAATTGCACCACTACCTGGTGTACGGGTATATCCCCCTGGTCATCTTCATGGCCCGGGCGGCGGACCGGGAAGAACCCCGCAGCGACTGGCTGCTGGTCTTTCCGGCCCTGCTCTTCCTGGCCCTGCTGTTGCTGCTGCCCGACCTGGGCCGATGGTGGATTCCACGAGTGGAGGACCGCTTCGCCCAGATGGTGGCCGCCGAAGCGTTGCCGACTTTCGGCATGGGCTACCACCTGGCGGTGGCGCTGACCATGGCCGGCCTGGCGGCCGTGGCCGCCCTCCGGCGCTGGCCGACTCCCGCCAAGACCCTGGCCATGGGCGGCCTCTTCTTCCTGCTCGTCTCCGGCGTGGTGCTGCCGCGGGTGGCCGACATCCTCCAGGGACCGGTGAAGACCATCGCCCTGGCGGCCAGGAAGCAGAACCTCGACGTGGTGATGTGGCGCATGAACTACCCCTCTTTCCATGTCTACTACGGTCGGCCGGCCCGGCGGGGGAATCCGAAACCCGGCGATACCGTGATCACCAAGGCGGACAAGCTCGACGACGTAAAAGCGCACAGCGTCATCTATCAAAAATACGGCATCGTGCTGACCAGGATCGATAACCTCTAGAACCGAAGCGAACGCGAATCCATGAAACTGAGCATCATCATTCCGGCATACAACGAAGAAGACCGAATCGTCCGGACCCTCGAGGAAACCCTGGCCTACCTGGCCCGCCAGCCCTATCGCGCCGAAATCCGCGTGGTCAGCGACGGCAGCCGCGACCGCACCGGACAGGTGGTGCGGGCGATGCAGACCCCGGCCAACGTCCGGCTGCATTTTCACCAATACCACCCCAACCGGGGCAAGGGATACGCCGTGCGCTACGGCATGCTGCGGGGCGAGGCCGCGGTGGTGATGTTCATGGACGCCGACTACTCCGTGCCCATGGAGGAAGTGGAGGCGGGCCTGGCCCTGCTGGAGAAGGGGTTCGATATCGCCATCGCCTCCCGGGCCCTGGAAGGATCGCGCATCGACCATCACCAGAACCGGGCCCGCGAGCTCTCCGCCAGGATCTACACCCTGGTGCAGAGCCTCTATCTGGGCATCTCCTATCCCGATACCCAATGCGGATTCAAACTCTTCCGGCGTTCCGTCGCCCGGCGCCTGTTCCGGCGGCAGCGGCTGCACAGCGTGATCTTCGATCCCGAAATCCTGTGGCTGGCCAAACGGGCCGGCTGCCGCGTGGGGCAGTTCCCGGTCCAATGGACCCACATGGAAGATTCGCGGATCCAATACGACAACCTGAGAAAATCGCTCTTCGTGTTCCAGGAATTGTTCCGCATCCGGACCCTGCACTGACCGACGGTGATATCCCATGGCGAAGATCGAAAACCATTTCAAAACCCTGGTCGGCGGCATCCTGACCGTCAAGCTGCTGCTGGCCTACTACATCCCCATCACCGCCGA
>JBNKDU010000168.1:0-26591 GCA_050288425.1 Desulfobacteraceae bacterium
CAGGAAGGTTTCCAGCGGCTCCAGTCCGGCCGCCAGGCGGCCGTTCCTGCCGATGGGCGGGACTTCCATCAGGTCGTCGCAAGCCTGGAAATCATTGGCGGCCACGCAGTCGGCGAATGACAGAGTCATTTCATCCCCCGGATGTCCGTTGGGCACGAAAAGCTGCGGATGATCGAAGGGCGCCTTTTCGAGGCTGACCCGCTCATCGGTGAGAGCCAGCAGGAATCGAATCAGGTCTTCTTCCAACTCCTCCTCGACGGCCCCATTGCGTTCAAAATCGATGAAAGCCATGTTGCGGTCAAGATTCTCTATATTTTCATTGCTGAAATTACCCTGGCGGTTATAGAACTCAAGCACCTGTTCCAATGTGGCCTCGCCGCCGTTGTGAAAATAGGGCCCGGTCAGTTCCACGTTTCTCAAGTCGGGCACCTTGAACGCGCCGTCCACTTGATCCCTCTCCGGACAATCGCCTGTATCGAGGCACTCCAGCTCAAAGTCTTCGGGCAAGAGTTCCGCGTCGATGAAAACCTGCCGAACGAAGGCCAGCGGAAAGCCGCCTTCCATGCCGCCGCGTCCCAGATCTTCTCCGGTATTGCGCACGCCGATATTGGAAAAACCATTGTCGAGCAGGGCTTCTTCCTCCCCGACCACGATTTCTCCACCGATGAGTTCCGGGGTCTCTTCGACCTCGGCCAGTTCCAACTCGTCCGGCGCGTCCGCGGCCAGCGACGTAAAGCCGTGGTCGGTGAATTCGGGTCCACCGTGACAGGAGATGCAGTTTCCGGCGCCGATCATGTTGTCCACGAAAATGTCCGGATCGGTTCCGCCCTCCCCGGCAGCCTTCTCACCGGTGTTGATAAAGGCCAGGAGCCCGCGGAGTTCTTCATCGTCCAGGGCGCCGTCATCCCCTTCCATAAACTTGTCGAAGGGCGAACGGTCCGACACCAGGGTGGATTCATATTCCTGTACCGCGAGGCCGAAGAAAAGGCTGAAGTTTTTCTCCAACTGGGAGAATCCGTCGATCTTTTTTCGGGAGATCCAGTATTTGGGGCGGAAGGCGATCTTGATCAGGGTGGCGTAGGAGACGCGCAGGCCGTTGCGGCCCACGACCTCGCCGTGACGGAGTCTGGCCCTGGACAAGAAACCCAGGATACTGTCCTGGGGATGCACCCGTTGCAGGCCCAGGGGACGGAGGCTGAGAAGCTTGCGGCCGATCAACGGGAACGGCCGGTCGAAGAACGACATTTCCAGATTGCTTTCCGGAGGCCCCACGGCCTGGGAAGCCAGGCTGGAGTTGGGGATGCGCACACTTTCGGCCACCAGGCCTTGAAAGGGTTTCCACACCCAGATTTCAGCCTCGGGATCCAAAGGTCCGATCACGCTGCGACCATTGAATTCATTGTGCGCCCGGCCGTCCCAGAAATTGGAGAAATTGAATACCGCATTGATCATCGTAGGCGTATTGCGCGGCTCCACGCGCCGTACGTTGATCCCTTCCACATTGAATACCGTGTCGAGAAAGGGCGCCCCGACATCGTTCGGGTCGCCGCGGACAATACCCAGGAAATCGGCGGCGAAAGCTCCCTGTGACGAAGTCACATCATCGGTGTCGAATAAGACGGCGGAAGTCCGATCTTCCGGTTCCGCCAGACGGTGAAACGGGAAATCATCCTCTTCCAATGTGTAGTTCGGCCCGCCGTTGCCACCCGAACCTGTCGGGTCGAATATCCCCTGAAGGTTGGGATCGGTGTTTTTCAATCCCGGGCTGAGCTGGTTCTTCGACCGGCTGTCGGCACCGGCGTGGAAGTGACAAGTGGCGCAGGCCTGCCCGTCGCTGCCCACCTGCATATCCCAGAACAGGGATTTGCCCAATATCACCAAGGCGCTTCTGGCCAATCTGCCGCGATTGACGAATTCATGCAGGTTTTCCACCTTGGGGATCGGCACCTCGGCAAGTGACTTGAGACCGGCATCCCTGGCGACGGCCCTTATCGATGCCGGATCCAGGCCTTCTTCTTCCTGGGCTCCCGCACCGGTCCACATGACCAGGCCAATTGCAATGGTGAACAATATCAGTGTTGCCTTGCCAATGCGAAGCTTCATAACATTCCTCCTCTTTCTATTTGTTTTCGCCTTTGCTGTTCGCCGGTCTTCGAGGTGCATCCCGTCGGACCGGATGGTGCTTCCGATATATTTCGCATTCGGTATAGTTGCCCTGGCAATAGTGAAGTACTTCCATGGCTTTCTGACTGTCCATTTCGACGCATAGACAGTCGTCCCGAGGGTTCTTGACCAACGGACAAAATTTATCTGTGGCGGGTCGGGTCGGTTTGTCCGTATTCTCCTGATTCCGGGTCATACATCCTCGCCCAAAAACTACCCGTTGATTGCCATGCGCAAGACCGTTTTTGACAAATAGAGACGCAAGGCGGCCGAAGCGATGGTTCTATCGGTTTGGAAAGCTCAAGATATGGAAGATTCGCTGAGCATCAAGGAAGTTGGAACGGGGCGTGGATCAAGGATTATGCGCATTGCAATCCAGCTTTTGAGATCATTGCGAACCTTCTCTGTTCCAAGCAAACTTCATACCGTCCGATTCTGTTGCCGGGCAGACAACCAGGCGAAACGGCAATAAAGCTTAATTAAGTATGATAACAGATAGTTGCCTACAGAAGTGCGCAAATGCCCGGGCCATGGATGGATGAGCAGGAAAAAAACGACACACATACGTGCCGGCACAACTATGTGCCGGTACATAAAAATGTAAGTTTACTTTGGCGCGGTTCGAAAACTTAATGATTTTGCAAATTGTATCTGATTATTTTCCGATAGATGGTCCGCCGTCCCATTCCAAGCATCCGCGCGGCCTTGGCCTTGTTCCAATCGGTCATTTGGAGAGCCGCCAATATCATATCGCGTTCCGATTGCCGCCGATGACAGGATCCGGCGGGATCGATGGTGCCGACGGACGCGGTAAAATCGGGCGGAAGATGATTTCTGGCGATGATGTCCTGCCGGCAGACGATGAAGGCATGTTCGAGGGTATGCTCCAGCTCTCTCACGTTTCCCGGCCAATGGTGGTTCATGAACGGCGTCAAAACCTCATCCGCCACGCCGTGGATGGCCTTATCCATTTTTTTCTTCAATTTGCCGACGAAATGGTCCACCAAAAGGGGGATGTCCTCCTTCCGTTCTCTGAGCGGCGGCAAACCGATTTCCACGATTTTCAGGCGGTAATACAGATCGGCCCTGAATTCACCCCGCTGGACTTTTTCGCGAAGGTTTTGATTGGTGGCGGCGATGATGCGAACATCCACTTCCACCGGCGTCGAATCGCCCAACCGCTCGATGGTTCCCTCCTGGAGCACCCGCAGCAGGCTCAATTGCATCCTGGGGGTAATGTCGCCGATTTCGTCCAGGAATAAAGATCCGCCGTGGGCCAGTTGGAAACGACCCGGACGGTTGTTGTCCGCTCCGGTGAAGGCGCCTTTGACATGGCCGAACATCTCGGATTCGAGCAGGGATTCTGAAATCGCCGACAAGTTCACCTTGACCAGCGGCTTATCCTTGCGGTTGCCGCTATAATGGATGGCATCGGCAACGAGTTCCTTGCCGGTGCCGCTTTCGCCTGTGATCAGCACGGTGGATTGAAGATCGCGAACATACTCGATCAGGGAGAAAACCGCCTGCATTTTTTCGCTGGTGCCGATGATATTCCGGAACTGCCGCCGTTCCTTGAGATCGTGCTCCAACCTGGCCGTGCGGGTATCGTCCTTCAATACGATGACCGCGCCGAGACAGCCTCCCCGGCGGTCGACAAGAGGAGATGCCGTGACGTTCAACACCAGATTCCTGCCGTCCGTCCTGCGGGATTCAAGCCGATAGAGTTCATGGCTGCGTTTGGACCGGATGGCTTGATCCAGGGATTGCAGGCATTCGCGTACGCAATTCATGGGCAGGCCGCCAAAGGGTTTTCCGATGACGTCGCGGTTCAATTCCAGAAGCTGCTCGGCGGCTTCGTTGATCTCCAGAATGGTCGAATCGCAATCCACGGTGATGATCGCATCTTTGATACTCCTGAAGATCGCCTCGAGATTGCGCCGGTAGCGTTCATTCTCATCGATCAAGGCTTTATGCCGTAACGCCAGATCGGCGGCACGGAGCAGCGTTCCTTTTTCCATCGGCTTGTGGAGATAGTCGAAGGCCCCCAGGCGAACGGCGTCCGCCGCCGTATCGATATCCGGATATCCGGTGATCAGAATGACCGGGCATGACCATTTTTTGCTTTTGATTCTGCGCAGGATATCGATGCCGGATTTATCGCCCAGGACGATATCGGCGAAGATGATATCGTATTGGTCCGCATCGATCAGGGTGGCGGCCTCATGGTAATTCCCGGCCGTTTGCACCTGGTAGCCGGCATCGCCCAGAAATTTGCGGAACGTATAGCGTACGTTCTCCTCGTCGTCGATCAGCAGTATTTTTTCAGTCATTTGTCGATTCCGCCGGCAGCAAGACATCCACGGTGGTGCTCTCCCCCGGAACGCTTGCGATGATCAGGTCGCCGCCGTGGCTCACGATGATGCCATGGCTGATGCTCAACCCCAATCCGGTTCCCGCACCTGCCGGTTTGGTTGTGAAAAAGGGGCGGATTATTTTGTGGACAATCTCGTCTGACATGCCGGTGCCTTGGTCGAAAAAAGTGATTTTGACCTTGCGATTCCCGTTATTGACGGTGGTTCTTCCGGTGATGGACAGGAGTTTGTCTGCATCTTTGCCTTTAAATTTCTGATTCAATGCGTCGCGGGCGTTGTTGATCAGGTTGAGAAATACCTGTTGGATCTGCTGCTTCTGGGCCTGTATGACCGGCAAGTCCCGGGGCACATCCACCTCCAGTCGTACACCGTCTTTCCTCAATTGGGCGCTGGACAGGTCGAGGGTGTCCTGAAGTATGGCATGTGCGCTGACCGACTCCCGTTCGTCCTTGCCTTCCCTGGCAAACGAGAGCAGGCTTTTTACGATCCTGGCGATGCGACGGCCCTCTTCGCGAATACGGTTTTCGATGGAACAGTCTTTTTGCGTTTTTTTGCCTTCATCGATCAGGATCTGGGCGTAGTTTATCACGCCGTTGACCGGATTGTTGATTTCGTGGGCGACCCCGGCCGCCAGTTCGCCCAAGGACGCCAGATGGCCCGCACGAATGGTTTCGGCCTGTAATTTCAATTTGTCCGTAATATCGATGGAAACGGTCAGGACACTCATGACGTTGCCGGTTTCGTTTTTCACCGGATAGGATCTGACTTCCCAGATCCTGCCGTCGTCGCTTTCGATCTGGCTGGTTTCCTCGTTTCCCGATACAAAGCTGCCGGCGACCGGACATTCCTCGCGAGATCCGGCGCACTGGGGAGACAATTCACAACATGTGCCATGGCCTGCTTCGTCTGCTCCGGGCCGGTGGCAGGGGCCGGGCCTGCTGTTGGACCACAGAATCCTATGGTCGGCGGATATCAGTGCCAGGGGATAGGTGATGGCCTCCGAGAGCGTGTAAAACTCGGTAAAAAGCTTCTGAAACCGGTTCTTGCTTTTGGACAGGGCGGCATCCATCTTCAGACGCTCGGTAATATTCTCCATTAATACGGCGATGGAGGTATGGGGCAGGGGAAATGCTTTTACGGCCAGAATTCTTTCCGATCCATGATCATCGCGATATCGCAATTCGCCGATGGGCTTCATCTCGCCGGTGGTCATGACCTCTCTGAATTGTTGCGGGATTCCGGTCTCCTCCCAGCGGGGAAAAATATCTTCCAACCGTCCACCCAGAATATCCCGGGGCTCTGTATTCATGAATTGCGCCGCCGCCGGATTGACGGCGGCGAGTCGATAGGAAGGAATATCTTCCACATGTTCCGTCTGCCAGACATGCAGGCCGATGGGCATGTTATTGATGACTTTCTCATAAAGCCGAATACTTTTTTCGGCCAACCGGCGTTCGACGATTTCCTTTTGCAGTTGCAGGTTCTTGGATTCCAGGTCTACCGTGCGTTCCTTGACCATGTTGGCGAGATGCTCGCGGTGGCTTCTCAACTCTTCGGTTTGCGCGCTTAACCGATTATTTGCCGATTGCAGGGACTTCTCCATGGTTCGGCGCCTGTTTTCGAACCGCCACAGCATCGATATGGCCGCGCCCAGGATCAGGGTCCATATGGCGAGGATGCTGAAGAATAGTCGTTTGGATTGATTTCGAATGCGGAGCTGACTGGCTTCCACCAAATCTTCCAAGCTGGAAGCCTGATCCTGGAACTTCTTGAATACGCTGTCATAGCGTCGATCCAGCGCCGTGCCGATGGAGGCCTCTTTGGGATTATCCTGACGCTGAATCGCAATGGCGTGGAGTTCCAGGAGGGAATCATAGGCCTCCTGGGCGATTGGCCTCAGGTCCGAAGCCCGCAATGGCTCCAATGCCAGGCCATGCTCGGTTTCGCCGCCCTTGATGATCGCCTGGATAAGCCTTTTTGCCATATGAAAGTCCGACCAGACCTTTTCAATATCCGTATCCATGTCTCCACCGAGGGATTCCTCCAGCCAAAGGTGGGACGTGGTGGTCAATATCTGTGCATCCATCAAGGCGTCCGCCAGTGCAAAGTCCTTCAACTGGGTTTCGCTGATGCGATTGGTCCAGGTCAGCATGCCGATGGAGATCAGGCCCAGGATGAACACGTAAATGGGCGGCAGATACATCGGCCTGCCCCGCCGCGGGGGGGTCGTCTGCTGCATTCTCCATTTTCCTTTTTTCGGGTGTAAGTAGAACGCGCCCGCCATTCAATTTTGACTATCATGGTACGTTTCAATAGACAAGGTCGCCTCGTAGTCTCCTCCGTGAGCAGCCCCCACCGACGTCGAGAAAGAAGGCAGGATCTCGTTAATTATGCCTCCGGATAATGCGGCTTGCAAAAGAGAGGCATTTGCAAGAAAATAAACTTATATTCTCCTTGATTCCGAATCCTCAATGGTTCACGGAGTGACGAAGATGAATCCGCCCCAGACGTATCTGCTGAGAGCCATCAAGGCGATCAAACGTCAAATGATCGTGATTTCGCCGTCTTTTATGATTCTGGCTTCCAGGGACGATGCCGATGGCCGGAACGACGATCACACCCTGGTGGGGCGATTGTGCCATGAAGCGCTCTTCCATCGCCCGGTTTCCTGCGAGGCCTGTCCGGCCGTGGAGGTACGCAAGACCGGACGGCCGGCCATGCGGCCGGAATCGGACGGGCTGCAGGAATATTCCGATAATGCCTGCTTTTACGCCTATCCGGTCTTCCAGGATGAGGAAGCCGGCGAAGGCGATGGCGCCATCGCCGTCATCGGCTACGATGCACCCATCCTCGAAGGGATGGCCAAGAAACTGGAGCGCTCGCATGCGTTTCTCCGGAACCTGATCCAGAGCGCGCTGGACGGCGTCATTTCCGCCGATATGACCGGTAAAATACTGATGTTCAATGACGCGGCGGCCCAGATCACCGGCTTCAGCACCGAGGAAGCCATGACGCGGCTTCACATTCGTCAGCTCTACCCGGACAAGATCGCCCGCGAAGTAATGCGCAAGCTGCGGTCCGACGAATTCGGCGGCCGGGGCAAACTGAGATCCTGCCAGGTCGACGTGGTTTCCAAACGCGGCGACCTCATCCCCATCAGCCTGGATGCCGCCATCGTGTATGAAAAAGGCAGGGAGGTCGCCTCCATCGGCATCTTCCACGATTTGCGGGAGGAGTTGCGGATGAAGGCCGAACTCGAGAAGGCGCAAGTCCAGCTGCTGCAGGCCGAGAAGATGTCCTCGCTGGGCAAACTGGCGGCCGGCGTGGCGCATCAGCTCAACAATCCCATCGGCGGAATCACCTTGTTCGCCGGCCTGCTGCTGGAAGAACACGATCTGGAAGAGGGCGCCCGGGAAGATATCCGTCGCATCCTCAAGGAGGCGGAGAGATGCCGCGACACCGTCAAGGAGCTGCTGGAATTCGCCCGCCAGACCGATTACTTCGTGCGTCCCCACGATATCAACAAGATCATCCGGAGGACCCTGTTCCTCCTGGAAAACCAGCCCCTGTTTCAGAATATCGAGACCCGGGACCGGCTGGCCGAAGATTTGCCCTTGATTTACATGGATGCCCGGCAGATGAACCATCTGTTCATGAATATCATCCTGAACGCGGCCCAGGCCATGCAGGGCAGGGGAGAATTGATTCTCAGATCCGCCTTGATCCGGGACAAGGATTGCGTCCGCATCGAAATCGAGGATACCGGTCCCGGCATCCCCGAAGCCGTCCTGCCCATGATCTTCGATCCTTTTTTCACCACCAAGGAACAGGGGGAGGGGACCGGGTTGGGGCTCAGCATCGTCTACGGCATCGTGAAGACCCATAAGGGCAGGATCAAAGCCGTCAATCGGCCGGACCGCGGGACCGTGTTCATCATCGAGCTGCCGGTCGGGAAGGGGGCGTAAAATGGCGCCGGATTCGGAGCCCGTCCGGGTTCTGGTGGTGGATGACGAAGAAAGCATGCGGGAAGGATCCCGGCGGATCCTGAACCGCATGGGCTTCCAGGTGCATCTTGCCTCACGGGGGGACGAGGGGCTTGCCATCCTGGACCGCGAAAAACCGGCCATCGTGCTTCTCGACATGAAAATGCCCGGCATCGGCGGAATGGAGCTCCTCGGACGCATCCGCGACAGGTTCCCGTGGGTGATCGTCATCGTGATCACCGGCTTCGCCACCATCGAAACCGCCATCGAGGCCATGAAGAACGGCGCCTACGACTTCATCCCCAAACCCTTCGAACCCGATCAACTGAGGATCGTGGTCAACAGGGCCTGTGACACCCTGCGGCTGAAGCGGGAGCGCGAACGACTCGAAGAAGAGCGCCGGCGTACCCTGGCCGATCTGGATACCGAAAAAAGCCGGATCCACACCATCCTGAATTCCTTCCCCGGCGGCGTGGTGGTCACCGACACCCGTGGCCGGGTCGTCCTGATGAACCCGGCCCTGCGCAATCTCCTGGACCTGGACCCCGGCATGGATACCGGCCGCCCCATCGATGCCTATGTTCCCGACCAAGGCTTCTGCCGCCTGGTCAAGAACCTGTCCGGCGGCGGATTCGCTGATTTCCAGGATATCCCCACCCATGAATTCCATCACGGCGGCGAGAAAGTTCTTCTGGCCAAGGGGCAACCGGTGATCGGGGAGCAACACGACTGCCTGGGGGCGGTGATCAACCTGATGGACATCACCTCCATGCGGATGATGGACCAGATGAAGACGGAGTTCGTGGCCCGGGTGAGCCATGAATTGCGGTCGCCCCTTTCGACCATCCACGCGCAGCTGACTGCGGCCATCAACGAACTGATGGAAGACGATGCAGGCCGGGACCACAGACTGCTCTCCCGCGCCAAGGAGAAGACCCGCGGGCTGATCACATTGATCGGGGACCTGCTCGATCTGTCGCGCATCGAATCCGGGACGGCCGCACTGGCATCCAAACAGGTGCGGTTGGAGACCCTGCTGAAAGACATCGTCGATTTCCTGGATGCCCAGGCCCGGGACAAAGATCAGCGCCTCGACCTGGTGCTGCCCGGCGAACCGCTGCCCACCCTCAACACCGACCCCATGGTTCTGGAAAGCATTTTCGGAAACCTGATCACCAACGCCATCAAATATACACCGGACGGAGGCCGGATCGCCGTCAGGGCCGAAGTCGCCGGCAGGCAGTGCCGGGTCGCCGTCGAAGATAACGGCTACGGCATCGACGCCAAGGATCTAGAGAAGATCTTCCACCGCTTCTACCGCGTCAAGAACGAACATACGAGATTCATCATCGGCACCGGACTGGGGCTGCCCATCGTAAACGGGCTGGTGAACTCACTTGGGGGCTCGATCCGCGTGGAAAGCACCCCCGGCCGGGGATCGACCTTCATCGTGGATCTTCCCACCGAAAAGGGCGGCGAAGTCATTTAGCGCCCATGCAGAAATAACTTCACATTTTTATGCGCCGATGCATCCTGCCTGGCTGTGTTGCCAACCTGGCGCCTCAACACCCAAAAATGTAAAATAATTGAGGGATCGGGAAGTTTTCCTTGTTTTTGGTATAAGCCGGAGGATGGGAGTATTTCGGGGCTGCATGAGCGGGAGGCCTTCGTAATTTCAACCGGTTATCCATGGGGGAGACCCCTGCGGCGCCCAAAGGCGCCGACAGGGGAGGGGGCGTTGAATGCCCCCGTGGACAACCGGTTGAAATTACCAGGCCGGGAGCGGAACAGCCCCGAAATACTCCCATCCTCCGGCGTCGGCTTCGGGTGAAAAACTCTCCGATCCCTCAGTTACTTTTTGTACGAGCCCTAAGCAAGAAGGCGGGAAGTCCCGAGGCATCCACCCGGTGCCGGTCCAGGCCCAATATCTCCGCATCGATGCCGAGGGCGAGGCCCAGCAACTGGGTATAGAGGATCGTCGCCAGGCCGCCTCCGTCGGCCGGTGGGGCCGGATGCATGTGCTGGACGCGGTCGAATTGCAGCTGACAATAGACGCAGGCCACGCAAAGGAAATCGGCGCCGCCGGCGCGGGCGTCTTCTATCTTCTGTCTCGTCAGGCGGGTCGAGAGCGTGTCATCCACCCCCCAGGCGGGAGCACCGCAGCACTCCAGCCTGGACTTCCAGGGAACGCTTTGCGCCCCGGTGAGGCGGACCAGGTCGTCAAAGCGTTTCGGCGCCAGCGGGTCATCGAACTGCACTACCTTGCTCGGGCGCAGCAGGTGGCAACCGTAGTGGGTCGCGATTTTGAGTCCCTCATAGCGGCCGATGAGCCGGTTCTCGATTCCATCGATCCCGATATCTTCCAGCAGCACTTCGAAGACATGCCGGATCCGAATCTCCTCGCCATAGGCGAGGCCTTCTTTCCACAGCGCGTCGGATATGCGCCCACGCATGGACGCGTCGCCGTCCATGATGGCTTTTGCCTGTTTGAGGCTCTGGAAGCAGCAATTGCACAGGGTGATCAAATCGAGGCCTTTGCGGGCGGCCAGGGCCAGGTTGCGGACCGCGGCCAGTGAATACGCCAACCGGTCGATACTCTTCAGGGGGTATCCGCAGCAGTTGAACTCCTTGACATCGACGAACGAGACGCCCAGTTTCGACAAAACCGCATTGGTCGAAGTCTCGTAGTATTTCAAGAACTGCGATGTGGGACAGCAGCGAAAGATGGCATACTTCATTGGATCTATCCTTCAGGCGGCCTTGGGCTGCCGAATGAAAAAGTCGCGGGCCAGCACTCTGAACTCAGCCAGCGCATCGGTCACCTCCACCCCCTGGGGACACGCTTCCTGGCACTGGTAGCAGCCCAGACAGCTCCACAGCATGCGGGAGCTGAAGACCATCCGGCCCAGGCCGATGGCGGCGGCATGCATGATCTGGTGCGGCATCAAATCGAGCTCTGCCCGGGGAGTTTCGCAAGACGTCACCACCGGGCAAACCGAAGTGCAGGTGGAACAGGTGAAGCAGGCCGAAAAAGCGGCGCTCCGTCCGGATCTCTTCATCGCCGACCGGAAACCTTCGTCCATCTCTTGCGGGTCCAGGTCATGGGCGTGATCGGAGAACGCGAACCCCGCGGCCACATGCTTCCTGACCTCTTCGAGGGGCCGTGCATACGCCTCCCTGGAGAGACGGGGCGCCATGAGCCCCCGGTAGTGGGAGAGCGGCGACAGCAGGACGGGATCGGGAAGTCTTTTCCCCAAGATGGATTCCCTGGCCCGAAACCACAATTGCTGCAGATCGATGCCGGCCGGGCAGACATCGGTGCAACGGTGGCAATTGGTGCACAGGTACAATCCGGATTGCAGCGACCGGGCCTGCGCCTCGTCCAGGGGCTGCCCGGAGGAAAGCAGCCGGGTGAGGGCGATCTTCTCCGAAGGCAGGATGGCGACGTTGGCGATGGCTTCAAAAATGACGCCCACCGCGCAGTGCCTCGTGCAGGCGCCGCAATGGGTGCAGGCATCGGCCTCCATGATCCGCCGCGTTTCGATATTGGCCCGGTCCGACCTGCCGTCCTCCATCACCGCGTTGGCCATCAGGCTCAGGGGCGTGGCGAAGATGTGCAGGAATTTGCTGAACGGCACCAGCGCCAACCCGAGAAAACAGGCCAGATAATGCACATGCCACAGGATGGCCGGCAGACCGGCCTTTTCCAGAAACAGGGCCGCGGGTTTCATCAGCCGGGAAAGGCCGTAGCCGGCAAATGCCCATTGCGGCCGGGAGTGACAACCGGCGCAATAATCTTCGTGCAATCCGGCCCCCGCCGCCAGATCGGCCACGTCGGGCGGTTCGTCCAGGCCGGGGGCGGCGATGCCGAAATCGGCCGCCCAGTAGCTTGCCAGGGCCTTCTCCTCCGCCGGATCATCCAGCTCGGCGTAATCCGTCACCATCTCCTGAAAGCTGGTGAAAGACAGGATCTTGCTGCCTTCCAGCAAGAATCCGGAGACCATGGCCGCGGCCAGGACGATCAGCACGAAACCATCGGCGCGGCTGTTCATCAGGCGCGGCATCGGCCGGCGCCACCTTCGGTAAACCGCCAGGATCACGCCCGCCATCACCAGGACGAAGGCCAGGTCGCGGGTCAACAGGAAAGGACCCCGGGTGGAATAGTAATCCGTGAAGAGATTTTCGGAAGTATAATCCTCCAGGGCATGCAACAGGAGCAGCGCCAGGAAGCCGTACATCAGGCAGAAATGCATGAGCCAGCGGATCCGGTCCTCCCGCCAGATCCGCACCTGCAGCAGGACATCGAGGACCACCGCCCTGCCCAGGGGGATCAGGCGCCTGCCGAAAACGACGGCCAGGCATCCCTTGACGAAGGCCGCCGCCCGCCGGGCCGGGGTGTGTTCCGGTTCGGCATCCAGGCAGTACCGGAACCAGGTCGTCGCCTTGTACGCAAGACCGCAGCCGCAAACCGCCATCGCCAGATACAAACTGATTCGAAAAAGCATCTCCCCTGTCCTCCGGTGCAATCCGGGGCCGCGGGCCCGGCTAGTTCAGCAGGCCTTTCACCCTCGCCGAAATCTCTTCCGCCGAAGCCGGCTTGGGCAGATAGTCGTCGGCCTCCATGCGCAATCCATCGTTGTGCGAGAAGCCCGTCGAGCCCACATGATCGGCCACCGCCGTCAACATGACGATGGGAATGTCCCGGTACCGCGCATCGGCTTTCAACTCGGCGCACACGGCATACCCGTCCTTTTCCGGCATCATGACATCCAGGATGATGGCATCCGGCGGATTGGCTTTTACCTTTTCCATGGCCTCCATCCCGTCATACGCGACTTCCACCGCGAAACCCTCCTTCTCCATGCAGTCCTGAACGATGGCGGCATAATCGGCCTCATCATCCACAACCAGAATTCTCTTCGCTGCGCTCATGGGATTCTCCTCCATTGGGCGTTGAAGTTGTGCCCGGGGTGCCCGGACGTATTATTGGGGGAAGAAGTACTACCCATCTACGGCAGGCCGTGGGTAGAGTCCGGCTTTTTCCACGATGGCGGGGACCGCTTCCTCCCATTCGATGGCCATCAGGTGGAATCCCCGCACGCCCTGGACCTCCTTGAGGCGCTGGATCGATTCCACGCAGATACGAATTCCTTCCTCGGCCTGTTTTTCTTCGGGGACTCCTGCCATTCGTTGGACCACTTCTTCCGGGACCTCCATTCCCGGGACCCGGCGATTTAAAAAGCGCGCCATGCCCGCCGATTTCAAGGGGGTCAACCCCGCCAGGATATACACCTTGTCCAGCAGCCCCCGTTCACCGGCCGACCGGATCCACCGTTCGAATCTGTCGATGTTATAGACGCACTGGGTCTGGATAAACTCGGCGCCGGCGGCGATTTTCTTGGCCAGCCGCGGAACGCGGATTTCGAAGGGATCGGCAAAGGGATTGGCGGCGGCCCCCACGAACATCCTGGGAGGACGCTCGATTGCATCGCCCCCCAGGAACCGGTGTTCGTCCCGCATGTGACGGACCGTCTGGATGAGCTGGATGGAATCCAGATCGTGCACGTTCTGCCCGGCGGCGCAATCGCCGAAGCTTTGATGGTCCCCGGTGAGGCAGAGGATGTTGTGGATGTCGAACGAGGCGGCCCCCAGGATGTCGCTTTGCAGGCCGATGCGGTTGCGGTCCCGGGTGACCATCTGCAGGACCGGTTCCAGCCCCATCAGTTTCAGCCGGATACAGGCCGCCAGGCTGCACATCCGCGTGACCGAGGTCTGGTTGTCCGTGATGTTGATGGCATCCACATGATCCTTGAGCAGATCGGCCTTGCGGAGGATGACCTCCGGGTCGCTGCCCCGGGGCGGTCCGCATTCCGAGGTTACGGCGAGCCGTCCGGCGGAGAGGATCTTTTCGAGCCTGCTGGGCGTGGCCACCTTCCTCATCGCACATCCTCCCGGATGACCTTGCGCGGGCCGCCGGCCCTGTCCCGCGACCAGTCCTTGATGGGAGCGACCTTTTCATAATCCTCCATCCTTCCCAGGCCTTTCAGACGGTCCAGGATCAACTGCCAGGCGCAATCGGTCTCCTCGTCGATTTCACATTTCCCTTTGGAGGAGCCGCCGCACGGGCCGTTCATGACCCGTTTGGCGCAGCGGGCCACCGGACATATGCCGCCCGTGCGCGCCAGGATGCAGGTCCCGCAGGCCTGGCACAACTCGACCCATACCCCGCGGGACTCGGTGGCGCCCAGAAAACAGGTGTTCACGCCGGGGAAGACTTCCAGGCTCTTGTACGTGCCCGCCAGGAACTGGACCCCCACCCCGCAGGCCAGGGAGACCACCGCCTGGTATCGTCCGATGGTGCCGCGCAGTACTTCCAGGTATTCGTGATCGCATTGGCGCTGAATCGTCTGCTCCTCGATGACGACTTCCCGGCCGCGGTTCATGAAATAGAGCCGCAGGGCGGATGCGAGAATTTCGACTTCCTTTCGGCCGCCGGCTTCGCACACCGTGACGCATTCGTTGCATCCCAGGATGAGGATCTGCTCGAAAGGGGCGATCGCCTCGATAATCTCCTCGATGGGTTTGCTGTCTGCCACAATCATTCTAGACCACTCCCTTTCTTCGGGCGGTTTTGATGGGATTGGGTCCCAGCCGCGCGATGCGCCCGGTCATCTCTTCGGCGATTTCCACGAATCGCGGCGCCTGGGAAGAGGAGAGATGGAACATGGCCACGCGATTCCCCCCGATGCCCACCTTGTCGAGAAGGGCGGCCGCCTGGGCCACACGCTTTCCGGCCCGCAAATTGCCGCTGTTGTAATGGCAATCCCCTTCGATGCAGCCCAGCACATAGACGCCGTCGGCGCCCTTTTCGAATCCGCGCAACAGGTGGATCACATCGACCTTGCCCGTGCAGGGGACGAGGATGATTTTGATTCCCGGTGAATAGGCCAGCCGCATCGAACCTGCCAGGTCCGCCGCACTGTATCCTCAGAAGTTGCAGCAGAACGCGATGATGATGGGTTTGAAGTCCCGATTCATAAAACCCCTTGGAGCAAAGCGTCGACTTTGCTGAGCAATTGTTTGTCTTCATACCAATTCAGCTCGATGGCCTTGGCCGGGCACTCCGCGGCGCACACGCCGCAGCCGCGGCATTTCGCTTCGTCGATTTCGCTGACCCCCCCGGCGGCGATCACCGGCACCTGGTAGGGACAGCAACGCACGCAGATCAGACAGGCGGCGCACCGGTCGGAAGCCACCGTGGCGAAGATGGCCGACAGGGTCAGATGGGGCCGGGAGAGAAAGGTGGTGGCCCGCGCGACGGCCGCGCCGGCCTGGGAGATCGATTCGGAGATGGTCTTGGGCCCCTGGGCGGTCCCGCACACGAACAGTCCTTCCGTGGGCATGTCCACCGGCCGGAGCTTTACATGGGCCTCCGTGAAGTAGCCCTGGGCGTTGCGTCCCAATTTCATGATGGAGGACAACTCGCCGGTTTCGGCCGCTTGCATGCCGGCGCTCAGGACGACCAGATCGGCGCGCAGCGTGATGCGCCGGCCCAGCACGTGGTTCCGGAAGGAGACCTCGATCTCGTCTCCCGAAGAGGGGGCCACCATTGGCGGGGCGTCGGGTTCATAGCGCACGAAGTAGACCCCCGACCGCCGTGCCTCGGCATAATAGTCCTCCGAGAGGCCGTAGGTCCGCACATCCCGGTACAGGACGCAGATATCCACCTCCGGATTCCTCCGTTTCAAGGCCAGGGCGTTCTTCACCGCCGTCTGGCAGCAGACCCGGGAACAGTCCGGATGGGCATCGGTGCGGGAGCCGACGCACTGAATCATCACCACCCGCCTCAATTGCCGGCCGCCGCCGGCTTCCAGGAAGGCATCGAGTTCCAGCTGGGTCACGATACCCGGATGGGTGCCATAGGCATATTCCGTCGGCCGGTATTCGGTGGCGCCGGTGGCGACAATGGCCACGCCGTGGCTGATTTCGCGCGGGTACATTCCCGGACCCACCAGCAACTCGGTGGTGAAATTGCCTTTGTAGCCGGAAAATTGGACCACCAGGCTGCGGGTCAGGACCTGAATGGCCGGATGTTCCTCGACCCTCCGGATGAGGCGTCGGATGTACCGGCCCACATCGGCGCCGTCGATGGTCCGGCGGATGCGGGCGGCCAGGCCCCCCAACCGCTTTTCCTTCTCGATGAGGACCGTTTCGAACCCTTGATCGGCCAGGCCCAGGGCGGCGTTCATGCCGGCCACGCCGCCGCCCACCACCAGGGCCCGTTGACGGATGGAGATTTGCTTCTCCCGCAGCGGGGTCAGGGTGGCGCTTCGGGAGACGGCCATGCGCACCAGTTCTTCGGCCTTGCGGGTGGCTTCCCCGGGATCGCCGGCGTGCACCCAGGAATCCTGGTTGCGGATGTTGGCCATCTCGAACAGGTAGCGGTTCAAGCCGGCGGCTTTCAGGTTGTCCATGAAGATGTCGCCATGGGTCTTGGGGGAACAGGCCGCCACCACCACGCGGTTGATCCCTTTTTCCCGGATGACCTCCCGCATGAGCAGCTGGGCGTCCTGTGAACAGGCGAAGACGCCGACGTCCGAGTGAACCACATGGGGAAGCCCGGCGGCATACTCCGCCAGCGCTTCGACGTCCACCGTCCCGGCGATGTTGACCCCGCAGCAGCAGACGAAAACACCGATGCGCGGGGATTGCGCGCTGACGTCGATCTCGTCGGCGACGGGCGCATGCCGGGTCAGGGTGCCCCGGGCCCGGGCCAGGCCGGCGCCGGCCATGTATGCCGCCGCGCTCGCCGAGATGATGGATTCGGGGATGTCCTTGGGGCCTTGGAGGCCGCCGCAGATATAGATCCCCGGCCGGCTGGTCTCCTGGGGCCGGAAGGGCTCCGTGGCGACAAAATCGTAGCAGTTCAACCCGATCCGCAACCGCCCGGCCAGGCGGCGGATGTCGGCAGGCGCCGCAAGGCCCACCGACAGGACCACCAGATCGAAACGTTCTTCTGCCATGCCCCCGGACTCCCGGGCATAGCGGATGCGGATCTCGTCTCCGGGTGCGGCCGCATCGATGGCATGGATCCGCGATTTGACGAAACGGACCCCGGCCGCATCCCGGGCCCGCAGGTAGTATTTCTCGTAGTTCTTGCCCACGGTGCGGATGTCCATATAAAAGAGGGTGCATTCCAGGTCGCCGTGGGCATGATCCTTGGCGATCATGGCCTCTTTGATGGCGGACATGCAGCAGACCGAAGAACAATACCCATTGCCGCAGCCCGTCGTATCCCGGGAGCCGATGCACTGCAACCATGCGATGCGGCGCGGTTCGGCGTTGTTCGAGGGACGCAGCAGCCTGCCCCGGGTGGGGCCCGAAGCGCTGAGAAGGCGCTCGAACTCCAGGCTGGTGACGACATCGGGGTGACTTTTATAGTGATAGCGGGCCTCCAGACCTGCGGGATCGAATGGTTCGGCGCCGGCCGAAATGATGACCGCCCCGGCGTTCAGCACGATCTCTTCTTCCCGGTCCCCGAAATCGATGGCCTCGGCCGGGCAGTACTTCCGGCACGCCTGGCAGCGTCCCTTCTTCCTGAAGAAGAGACATCGATCCCGATCGATGACATATTTGAAAGGGATGGCCTGGGGGTAAGGAATATAAATCGCCTTGCGCCGGATCAGTCCCCGGTTGTATGCGTCCGGCGCCTTGGCCGGACATTTTGCGCTGCAGATCCCGCAGGCGATGCATTTGCCGGGATTCACATAGCGGGGGTGCTTTCGCACATGGGCGGTGAAATTGCCTTTCTCGCCTTCGATGCGGATCAATTCCGCGGGGGCGATGACTTCGATGTTCGCATGCCGGCCGACCTCGGCCAGTCTGGGGGAGACGACTCACATGGAGCAATCGTTGGTGGGAAAGGTCTTGTCCAATTGCACCATGGTCCCGCCGATGGAGGGCCTTTTCTCCACCAGGCGGACCTGGAATCCCGAATCGGCCAGGTCCAGCGCCGCCTGAATCCCGGCGATGCCGCCGCCGATCACCAGGACCGATCCGATCTGATTTGCTTTCGCGGCCATTCAGGGTGCCTCCGTTGCGTTCATGATCCCGGGCAGTTTGTCTTCCCAGCCCATGGTCGAGATGAGCACGCCGCCGAAACCCTGGTCCTGAACGGCGCGGATCAGTTCCGCGGCGATCCGTACACATTCAGACACCCTGTCGGGCGCCCTGGAAATGCGTTCGATCAGATCCGCGGGGATATGGGCGTGCGCCATGTTGCGGTCCATATAGCGCGCCATGCCGACGGACTTGAGCAGCAATACCGTGGGGATGACGGGGACATCCAGCCGCGCGCTGCGGTCCCGGAGCCGCTTCAGGCGCTCCCCGTCGAAAACGGGGGGGGTGATGAAGTACCTGGCGCCATCCGCCTTCATCCGGGCGGCGCGTTCGATTTCGGCGTCCGCGTCCCGGCCGTAGATGCCGGGATCGACTCGAGCACCGACGAGATAGGAGGGGGACCCGGCCAGTTCGACGCCGGCCATATCGCACCCGCGTTCGAGGGCTCCGATGGTCCGGAGCAATTCCGGGATATCCACATCGTATACCGGTTTGGTTCCGATGTGGTCGCCCATTCCGGGCTCCTCCCCGTCCACGAGCATCAGGTTCCGGATGCCGCACGCATAGGCGGACAGCAGATCGGCCTGCAGCGCCAGCCGGTTGCGGTCCCGGCAATTGACCTGCATGATGGTCTCCATGCCTTCCCGTTCCAGGATCATGGAAGCGCCCAGGGCGCTCATGCGCATGACCGCCGTGCTCGATTCCGGCACCACGAATGCGTCCACCCGTCCTTTGACCCGCGTGGCATCCCGCACCATTCTGGAGACATCCACGCCTTTGGGGGGATCGAGCTCGGCCAGGATGACAAAGCCATCGGACCCGATTTTGCGGTTCAATCCCATTGCCGTTCCTTTGCCGCCTTTAATCCGGGCACAGGGCGAAATTTAGTAATAGGATAAATAAGACCTTTTAAGTCCAATATAGTTCGTTTTGTAACACACCCCGTTCACCGGAGTCAAATGGTATAATCGTGAACAAGGAATAAGGGAATAAGGGGGACGTAGCTAACTTATTAACTTAAATGCAACAAAAGGTAATGCTGCGCAACCATCCGCCATTTAAGTTAATAAGTTAGCTACGTCCCCTATTTGTGTCGTCATTTGCCGGGACACTTCCAGTCATAATGCAGCAAAAGATTGTTCACCCTGACCGATGCTTTGCAAAGAGGGCATGGGACCATTTCGTCCCGGTCGTGCTTTTGCATAAGCGCTTTTATTTGATCGCGTCCGGTGGGGGGCTTGGACTTGACGGGCGTTTTCAGTAAACCTCCCAGCCACGGGGTTGAAGGGGCGGTCGATTGGAATAATTCGCTCAATTTGGGGAATTGGGCTTTGGAAAGATCTTCTCCCGCCTTGTTACCGTGCGTTGAAGAAATCTTCCGTTCTTTTGACTTATTGGCGGTACATTCCTGGACATAATGCCGCACAAGGTCGCCATCACTGACCGATTCCTTGCACAAGGGGCACGAGATCCTTGCATCCGGGCTGCGCTTTTGTACTGACGCTTTCAATGGTTCCCGCGCTGCAGGTCTTCGAGGCTTCACGGGCGTTTTCAATACTCCGCCCGGTTTCGACGTCGCCGGGGGCGACTTCAATAAAGATTCTCCTAAGTCGAATGACAGGAAATCTGGAAGTCCTTTTAACGTATATTTTGCGTGCGTGGAGGGAATTTTCAATTCTTTCGTCTTATCGCCGGTGCATTTCCGGTCATAATGCTGCAACAGGTTGACGGCTTTGACGGACACCTTGCATAACGGGCAGGCAATCATTTCGTCGCGGCTGTGCTTTTGGAGGAATGCTTTCAGTTGATCGCGCTGGGAAGATGGTTGCGGTTGGGGAGGCTTCCTTATGGATCCATTTTGCTCCGAAGTTGCCTGCGCGGTCTTTTCTGCGGGTTTCCGTAATACGGGGAACCGAGCTTTCGGGGGATCGGGTTTCGTTTTTTTCTTGAAGCTTGGAGAAGCCGTTCGGTTCCCTAAGAATTTAGCACGGCATTTCCGGTCATAGTGCAGCAAGAGTTTGCCGGCCCTGACGAACTCCTTGCACAGCGGGCAGGGAATCATTTCCTCCCGGCTATGCTCTTGTATGAACACCTTCAGGCGATCGCGTTCCGAAGCGGGCGGGGAAGGGCGTGTGGAGATGGTTGTATCGCGGGAAGCCTCTGCGGACCCCGCCGCCGGTTTGGATTGATCGGGGGGCTGCGTCGACCGGGACTTGGCCACCATCCTGCCCGATTCTTCAATGGCGATCTTTTTCTCCGCTCGACTGTGAATTTCCCGGCCGTCGGACGCGACGGCGTGGGCCTCGACCGTAACCTCTTCCACCCCTGCGTGGTCGCAGTTCCTGGAAAACCGGAAGCGCCGGCCTCGGCCGGGATCGATGCGGAAGGGTGGTTCCAATAAGGAACGATCGTGGGTGACGACCACATAGTTCAGCTCCAGGTCGCCATCATTGCGCAAGGTCACGATGAAATCGATCTTTTCGCCAACAATTGCTTTTTCGGACCTGGAAGAGAGCAGCAGCGCCATTTTGACCGGGGCCGGTTCAATCTTTTTTCTTTTGGCCGGCGAGGGCGCCCGATCTTCGTTCCTGTCCTCCTGCTCGGGTTTGTCCTCGACCTGGCTCCGGCGATAGCCCGGGTTGGGGAAAAAAGGTACGTTCGCGATATTGCCGGAGCGTTGATCCGGGACATGCAGCTCGGGGCGTACGCCTTCGTCTTCATGGGTATCCCGGATCGATTCCCAGGTAAGATCGTAGACATCGGTAAAGGACATCCGAAGGGACCGGATTCGACTCGAGCCCCGGCGCAAGGCGGCGTGCAGGGCACCCGAGAACATGGTCATTTCCGCATCGCGGGGGGCCTTGGAAGGATCGTAGGAACTGGACGAACACAGGATCGCCGTCCCCCGCCGGGGCATGGCCTCGGCGGTTTTTCGTGCCGCCGCCTGGGCCTGCTCCGACTGGAACAGGGCCTGGGCGGTTCCGGAGAAACAGCAGTCGAGAACGATATAGCGGCGAACGTGGCGGGCCTTTGCTTTCAGGCAATCGGCCAGGTTTTTCACCCGCAGGCCGGTGGCGTATTCATAGTCCTTGCGCGTTTCGCGAAGGGCCAGGAAATAGTCGTTGTCGGGGCCCATGAATCCCCCGTGGCCGACATAGTACACGAAAATGGCATCGATGGAATTTTCAGCCTTGCGATAGGATTCGATGAATTCGCCGATTTCGATGATCTGCTCCGCGGCGCCGAGATCGGAATCGAAAAGGTCGAGCATCTGTGTGCCGGCCATGCCCAACCCGTCGTCAGCCAGAAAATAGTCGCGAATCGCCTTCGCGGAACGAAGGAATTGGGGGGATGCGCCAAAATTGCTGCGCGGCCATTCATGGGCGCCGGTCAGGATCGCAAGCATATTCCGGGGCGAGATGATTTCTCCTGAATCATCCATGGCGTCGGCCCTATGAAAGATCCCGATCCGTGAGAATCTTTGCCAATTGAACGGCGTCCTTGCCGCGAAGATTCTTGGCGATGAAGATGTGATCCTTGGTGCGAAATTCTATTTCGGCATCCTGGTTGCGTGCCAGCCAGTCGCGTATGCCTTTGGCGACGGCGGTTATCGCCGCCGATCCGAGAACGATGCCCAGGATCGTTCCAAAATCCTGATCTTCCGGGTTGGCGCGAATCTGCTCTGCATTAACCTCCGGGGATGTATCCTCCAGGAAATGCTTAAGATCCGCGGCCAGCATGTTCGCCCTCGCGACGTTTTCACCCGATAGGACTATCCGAAATTCGGTATCCGGAGCCATGTCTTCTCTCCTGTTCCTGTCCCGGCGAAGGGGGGGACCGATCAAACGAAACGTTTACCTTCTGCGTGACCGACACCAGGCGTTTTTCTCTTTTTGGATCAAGCGGACATCGTGAATCGACGAGCGCCCATCTTCAGGAATGCTCCTGTTTCCACCCAACTCGATTTTGGGTCAAAGATCAAGATTTATTTGGCAAATGCGGCGGCAGAACAAGGGGACGTAGCTAACTTATTAACTTAAATGCAACAAAAGACAACGCGCTTATCCACAAAGCTCAAGCTGGCGGGAAGGCAGCCCGAATCTGTGCCAATTATGCAAAGTTGATTTGGTCAAATCGTCGAATGGTTAAATCGGGAGTGGAATTCTATCATTTAGGTATTGCAGCAATATTGAATAAGGCAAAATGCCTTTCGCCATTTGACCATTCGACGATTCAACGATTTGACGATATGAAATAGCAGCAAAAGACTTGCAGTTACATGCAACTTGGGCATTCCGGATAACCGCGAAAGACAATGCCGCGCAACCATCCTCCGTTTAAGTTAATAAGTTAGCTACGTCCCCTAATTGCTAATTGTGCTTTGAGATATCGTCCGGTGTGGCTGGCCGGGTCGTAGGCGATCTCTTCCGGCGGCCCCTGGGCCACGATGGTTCCGCCGCCCAGGCCGCCTTCGGGGCCCAGGTCGATGATCCAGTCGGCGGTCTTGATGACGTCCAGGTTGTGCTCGATGACGATGACGGTGTTGCCCGCTTTCTTCAGGCGCTGGAGCACGGTGAGGAGCATGCGGATGTCGGCGAAATGGAGGCCGGTGGTGGGTTCGTCCAGGATGTAGAGGGTGCGGCCGGTACCGGTCTTGGCCAGTTCGCGGGCCAGCTTGATGCGCTGGGCTTCGCCGCCGGAGAGGGTGATTGCCGACTGCCCCAGCTTGATGTAGCCCAGGCCCACGTCCATGAGGGTGTCGAGGATGACGCGGATTCTGCGGTGGTTGGCGAAGAGCTCCCGGGCCTGGCGCACCGAGAGATCGAGAACCTCGGCGATGGAGCGGCCCTTGAAGGTGACTTCCAGGGTGGCGTCGTTGAAACGTTTGCCCCGGCACGCTTCGCAGGGCACGAAGACGTCGGCCAGAAAGTGCATTTCCACTTTGATGTAGCCGTCTCCGTGACACGCTTCGCAGCGTCCGCCCTTGACGTTGAAGGAGAAACGGCCTTTGCGATAGCCGCGCATGTTGGATTCGGGCAGCAGGGCGAAGAGGTCGCGGATGTGATCGAAGACTTTGGTGTAGGTGGCCGGGTTGCTGCGGGGGGTGCGGCCGATGGCCTTCTGGTCGATATTGATCACCTTGTCCAGTTGGGACAGGCCCGTGATGCCGCCGTGGCGGCCCACTTCGATGTTGCTGTCGTGCAGCCGGCGTGCCAGGGCCGGGTAGAGGATCTGGTTGACCAGGGTGGATTTGCCCGCCCCGGACACGCCGGTAACGGCCACCAGCAGTCCCAGGGGGATGCGTACGTCGATATCGGCCAGGTTGTTCTCGGCGGCCTTTTTCACGGTGATCCAGCGGTCGCCGGCCCGGCGGGGGGTGCTGCGTTCCGTAGGAATGGGGATGGTCTCCTTTCCGCTGAGATAGCGGCCGGTGAGGGATTTGGGATCCCGGCAGATCTGATCGAAGGTGCCCTGGCTGACCACTTCCCCGCCCAGCAGGCCCGCGCCGGGTCCCATGTCCACGATCCAGTCGGCCGCCTCCATGGTTTCGCGGTCGTGTTCGATGACCACCAGCGAGTTGCCGATGTCGCGCAGGTGGTGCAGGGTCTTGAGCAATTTGATGTTGTCGCGCTGGTGCAGGCCGATGCTGGGCTCGTCCAGGATGTATAGGACGCCGGTGAGTTCCGAGCCCACCTGGGAGGCCAGGCGGATGCGCTGGGATTCTCCGCCGGAGAGGGTGGGACCCTTGCGCGAGAGGGTCAGGTAGTCGAGGCCCACATTGATCAAAAATCCCAGGCGGCCGACGATCTCCTTGATCAGCTCGGCGGCGATGAGTTTGCGGTTGCCTTCCAGGGGCAGCCCGTGGAGAAAGGCGTGGGCCTGGCCGATGGTCATCTCGGTGACGTCGATGATCGATTGGCCGCCGATGCGCACGTGCAGCACTTCGGGTTTCAGGCGGCGGCCCCGGCATCTGCCGCAGGGCTGGGAAGACATGAAGCCGGCATAGTACTTCTTCTGGTGGTCCGACTGGGTCTGGCGATACCGGCGCATCAAGGTATGGAGCAGGCCTTCCCAGGCCAGGGTGACCTTGCCCTGGACCCTTTCCGAATCCCAGTCCACGGTCAGCTCCCGTCCATCGGCCCCTTCCAGCAGGATGTCGCGCTGCCGGGCGGGCAGTTTCTCCCAGGGGGTGTCGAAGTCGATGCCCCACTGCTGCTCCATGGCCAGCATCTGGCGGCCGCCCCAGGATCCGTTGGTGTCCTTGCCTTTATGAAAGTAGTTGCGCCAGGGCACCACGGCCCCCTGGCGGATGGACAGGGTCCTGTCCGGGACGATCTTATCGATGTCCATGCTCAACTGGCTGCCGATGCCGTTGCATTCGGGGCACATGCCCAGGGGGGAGTTGAAGGAGAAGAGCGACGGTTCCGGCTCGGGGTAGGCGATGCCGCAGCAGGAGCGGGCCTCGTCCATCTTCATTTCCTCGCCGTCCATGACGTGGACGATCATGCGCCCCCGGCCCAGCTTGAGGGTGGTCTCCACCGAATCGGTCAGCCGTCGGCGGAAGCCCGCGTCCGCCTTGACCACCAGGCGGTCCACCACCACGTCGATGGTGTGTTTCTTGTGCTTGGCCAGGCGCTGGACATCCTCGATGGCCTGCACCACTCCGTCGATGCGCACCCGGGCGTAGCCTTCCTTGATCAGGGCCTTGAGCCGGTCGCGATGTTCGCCCTTGCGGTTTTCCACCACCGGGGCCAGCAGCATGAGCCGGGTCCCGGCCGGCAGGCCGGCGACCTGGTCCACCATCTCCTGGGCGTTGCCGTGGCCCACCCGCCGGCCGCAGGTGATGCAGAACTGCTCGCCGATGCGGGCGAACAGCACCCGCAGGTAGTCGTACACTTCGGTGATGGTGCCCACGGTGGAACGGGGATTCTTGCTGGCGGCCTTCTGCTCGATGGAGATGGTGGGCGAAAGCCCGCGGATGGTGTCGTATCGGGGCTTCTCCATCTGGCCGATGAACTGGCGGGCATAGGCGGACAGCGATTCCACATAGCGGCGCTGGCCCTCGGCGAAGAGGGTGTCGAACGCCAGGCTCGATTTGCCCGAACCCGACACCCCGGTGACCACCACCATCCGCTTCTTGGGCAGGGAGACGTCGATGGATTTGAGATTGTGCTCCCGGGCGCCGCGGATCTCGATGACATCCAGTTCGGCGGTGGTGCCGAGATTTTGCGACTTGCGGGCGGTCTGTTTTCGGCTGGGCATAGCGCTTCATTTCCTGTGAACGGATCGATATTCGTCGCCGGCAAAAGCCCCCTGGCGGAGGCCATCTATAGCATGGAACCCGGCCGTCCTCCAGGGGGCGGATCCGTTACTTGAAGTAGGTGATCATGGAAATGAAGGCCCCCTGGGGATCCTGCAGGACGCAGAACCGGCCCACGTCGGGAATGTCCCGGGGGGGCATGGCGATGGTGGCGCCCAGGCCCTTGGCCTTCTCCGCCATGGCGTCCACGTCGTCCACCGTGACGTACAGGCCCCAGTTGGGCGGCATGGGAGGCGTATCCGGCGGAAAATTCATGATCCCGCCGACCTCGTCGTCGTTGGCCTTGAAAACCGAATAGACCATGTCCCCCATGTCCATGTCATCGTATGTCCAGCCGAACATCTCCCCGTAGAACTTCTTGGCCCCCGTGGCATCGCTGGTCATCAGTTCGCTCCAGCTGATGGAACCGTGTTTTTTCAATTTCTCATCCATGGTGTTGCCTCCTTGCTGTGGTATTTGCTGGGTTAGTTTCGAGTGAACTATAGTGAGCTGAAGTGAGCTATAGTTGTGGAATTCTGCCTATTATAATCAGGTCCGCGCGTAGCGCGAACCACAACTATAGATCACTCGTAACTATAGATCACTATAGTTCACTTTCCCCCCCTCAGGTACCGGGGCATGGATTTCCCTATC